>NZ_JAJEJP010000001.1:0-620310 GCF_021390495.1 Paraburkholderia sp. ZP32-5
GTCGCGGACAACCCCGGCATCTCGTATAACCCGCTGTTCCTGTATGGCGGCGTCGGTCTGGGCAAGACCCACCTGATTCACGCGATCGGCAACCAGCTGCTGATGGACAAGGCCGGCGCGCGGATCCGCTATATCCACGCGGAACAATATGTGTCCGACGTGGTAAAGGCCTACCAGCGCAAGGCGTTCGACGACTTCAAGCGCTACTACCACTCGCTCGATCTGCTGCTGATCGACGATATTCAGTTCTTTTCCGGCAAGTCGCGCACGCAAGAGGAATTCTTCTACGCGTTCGAGGCGCTGGTTGCGAACAAGGCGCAGGTCATTATCACCAGCGATACCTACCCGAAAGAGATATCGGGTATCGACGATCGCCTGATCTCGCGCTTCGACTCCGGCCTCACCGTCGCGATCGAGCCGCCCGAGCTCGAAATGCGCGTCGCGATTCTGATGCGCAAGGCGCAATCGGAGTTCGTGAGCCTGAACGAGGACGTCGCGTTCTTCGTCGCGAAGCACTTGCGCTCGAACGTGCGTGAGCTGGAAGGCGCGCTGCGCAAGATCCTCGCGTATTCGAAGTTCCACGGTCGCGAAATCACGATCGAGCTGACGAAAGAAGCGCTGAAAGACCTGCTGACGGTGCAGAATCGGCAGATTTCGGTGGAGAACATCCAGAAGACCGTCGCTGATTTCTACAGCATCAAGGTCGCGGATATGTATTCGAAGAAGCGTCCGGCGAATATCGCGCGGCCGCGACAGATCGCGATGTATCTGGCCAAGGAGCTGACGCAGAAGAGCCTGCCGGAAATCGGCGAGCTGTTCGGCGGGCGCGACCATACGACGGTGCTGCACGCGGTGCGCAAGATCGCCGACGAGCGCAGCAAGGACGCGCAACTGAACCATGAACTGCACGTGCTGGAGCAGACGCTGAAGGGCTAAGTGCGGTGGCCGAAAACGGCTGAAAGCACCGCGGATAGGGCAACGGCCACGTCAGCGGCGAAAAGGCGAAAGGCGGAAAGCTAAAAAGCGGTCTGCGGAACGTGCAGAGACCGCCGGGCGTGGCAACCGTGGAGAGCGAAGGCAGAAAAAGGCGGCGAAACGAGGTGAAAGCGGACCGACGCTGGCCGGAAACCGGCCCGGCAAACTTCCCACCAAATGAGCCGCCCAGCGGACCGAAGCAAAAACCCGCGAGCAATCCGGAAAACACCCGGGAAAATCGACCTGTTTATTCCCGAACTCGCCCCCAATTTAGTGAGGCGGTCCCGTTTTCAGGCACAATACAGGTTTAACCGCCCGGCGGCCACGGGCGGATTTCACGCCGTGTCGGGCGCTCCCGTGGCGCCGGCGGGGAGCCGCGGCTGCATGCCGGAGAAGCCTGTCCTGTAAGGCGTGCAGGCCGTTATATCAACGAAGGAACCCTATGCAACTGGTCAAGACCGAACGCGATAACCTCCTCAGGCCGCTGCAAACCGTGAGCGGCATCGTCGAACGCCGCCATACGTTGCCGATCCTCGCCAATTTGCTGATCACCAAGAACGGTCCGGACGTCTCGTTCCTGTCGACCGACCTCGAGTTGCAGATCACCACGCGCGCCGATTTTGGCGTGGGCAACGATTCGGTCGCGACCACGGTGGCAGCACGCAAGCTCCTCGACATTCTGCGTGCGATGCCCGACGGCCAGGTCACGCTCACGTTGAACGACAAGCGTCTGACCGTGCAATCCGGCAAGAGCCGCTTTGCGCTGCAAACGCTCGCCGCCGACGAATTCCCGACCGTCGCTCAGGCTAAAGACTACGGCGCAAGCCTCGTGGTTCCGCAGAAAACCTTCCGCCAGTTGCTCGGCATGGTCCATTTCTCGATGGCCCAGCAGGATATCCGCTACTACCTGAACGGCATGCTGCTGGTGGTCGACGGCGACCAGCTGATGGCGGTCGCGACCGACGGCCACCGCCTCGCGTTCTCGTCGATGAAGATCGAAGGTTCGTTCGCGCGCCAGGAAGTGATCATTCCGCGCAAGACGATTCTCGAACTGCAGCGTCTGCTCGAAGACATCGACGACACGCTGAAGATCGACATCGCGCAAACGCAGGTCAAGTTCACGTTCGGCCAGGTCGAACTCGTGTCGAAGCTCGTGGAAGGCAAGTTCCCCGACTTCCAGCGCGTGATTCCAAAGTCGCACAAGAACAAATTCCAGATTGGCCGCGAAGAACTGCAGCGCTCGCTGCAACGCGCGGCGATCCTGACCTCCGACAAATTCAAGGGCGTGCGCTGCATCGTCGAGCCGGGCCAGTTGAAGATCATGTCGACCAACGCCGATCAGGAAGAGGCGCAGGAAGAACTGGAAATCGCATACGACGGCGATAGCGTCGATATCGGGTTCAACGTCACGTATCTGCTCGACGTGCTCGCGAACCTGAAGGTGGACATGCTGCAAGTGAGTCTGGGCGACGCCAGCTCCAGCGCGTTGATCACGATTCCCGAGAACGACGAATTCAAATACGTAGTGATGCCGATGCGCATCTGATACGTCCAACACCAAGAACACACCAAGGGGCGCAGCGCCCCTTTGGCGTTTTTATGGTGTTTTGAAAAGTCCAGAGCAGCAACCAAGCAGCAACGCAGAACCGGAAAAAATCCATGACTGAAACGAACAATACGCAGCCCGATAACAGCTACGGCGCCTCGTCCATTCAGATCCTCGAAGGTCTGGAGGCCGTGCGCAAGCGTCCTGGGATGTACATCGGGGATACATCGGATGGCACCGGTTTGCACCACCTCGTGTTCGAAGTGCTCGACAACTCGATCGACGAAGCGCTCGCCGGGCATTGCAACGACATCCAGGTGATCATCCACGCCGACAACTCGATCTCGATCACCGACAACGGCCGCGGCGTACCGACCGGCCTGAAGATGGACGACAAGCACGATCCGAAGCGCAGCGCCGCCGAAATCGTGATGACCGAGCTGCACGCCGGCGGCAAGTTCGACCAGAACAGCTACAAGGTGTCGGGCGGCCTGCACGGCGTGGGCGTGTCGTGCGTGAACGCGCTCTCCGCGTGGCTGCGCCTCACGGTGCGCCGCGACGGCAAGAAGCACTTCATGGAATTTCACCGTGGCGTGCCGCAAAACCGCGTGCTCGAAGAAATCGACGGCGTGATGACCTCGCCGATGCTGGTGACCGGCGACACCGAAAACCGCGGCACCGAAGTGCATTTCATGGCCGACGAGACAATTTTCGGCAACGTCGAATACCACTACGACATTCTCGCCAAGCGCATTCGCGAACTGTCGTTCCTCAATAACGGCGTGCGGATTCGCCTGCTCGATCAGCGCTCGGGCAAGGAAGAAGATTTCGCGTTCGTCGGCGGCGTGAAGGGCTTTGTCGAGTACATCAACAAGAACAAGTCCGTGCTGCACCCGACGATTTTCCACATCATTGGCGAGAAGGACGGCGTCGGCGTGGAAGTCGCGATGCAGTGGAACGACAGCTACAACGAAAACGTGCTGTGCTTCACCAACAACATTCCGCAGCGCGACGGCGGCACGCACCTCACGGGTCTGCGCGCGGCGATGACGCGCGTGCTGAACAAGTACATCGCCGATCACGAAGTCGCGAAGAAGGCGAAGGTCGAGACCTCGGGCGACGACATGCGTGAAGGGCTGTCGTGCGTGCTGTCGGTGAAGGTGCCGGAGCCGAAGTTCAGCTCGCAGACGAAAGACAAACTCGTGTCGTCGGAAGTGCGCGCGCCGGTGGAAGAAGTGGTCGCGAAGGCGCTCGAGGAATTCCTGCTCGAAACGCCGAACGACGCGAAGATCATCTGCGGCAAGATCGTCGATGCGGCGCGGGCGCGCGACGCGGCCCGCAAGGCGCGCGAGATGACGCGCCGCAAGGGCGTGCTCGACGGCGTCGGCCTGCCGGGCAAGCTCGCGGACTGCCAGGAGAAGGATCCGGCGAAGTCGGAGATTTATATCGTCGAGGGCGACTCGGCGGGTGGCTCGGCGAAGCAGGGGCGTGACCGGAAGTTTCAGGCGATTTTGCCGCTGCGCGGCAAGGTGCTGAACGTCGAGAAGGCGCGCTACGACAAGCTGCTTTCTTCCGAGCAGATCGTCACGCTGATTACCGCGCTGGGCTGCGGTATCGGCAAAGAGGACTACAACCTCGACAAGCTGCGCTATCACCGCATCATCATCATGACCGATGCTGACGTCGACGGCGCGCACATCCGCACGCTGTTGCTGACGTTCTTCTACCGGCAGATGCCGGAGATGATCGAGCGCGGCTACATCTATATCGCGCAGCCGCCGCTGTACAAGATCAAGGCGGGTAAGGACGAGCGGTATCTGAAGGATGAGTCGGAGGTGAATGCGCATATTCTGCGGCTGGCGCTGCAGGGCTCGGAGCTGGTGTCGGGTGAAGGGGCGACGCCGATTACCGGCGATGCGTTGGGTGAGCTCGCGCGGGCTTATCTGCTGGCGCAGGCGGTGGTGGACCGGTTGAGCCGGCTGTATGACGCGGGTGCGCTCGAGGCGGTGATGGATGGTGTCGCTATCGACCTTTCCAGCGAGCAGGCGGCCGAGGCTTCGGCTCGCGCGCTCGAGGCGAAGCTGCGCGACGATGCGCTGAAGCCCGAGGTTTACGTTACGACGATGTATGACCCGGTGCGGGAGCTGCGCTCGCTGCGCGTCGCGCGCACGCATCATGGGAATCAGAAGATTTCGGTGATCGATGAAGAGTTTCAGCTGACCGCGGATTATCAGCAGCTTGTTAATACGGCTAATACGTTTAAGGGGCTGATTCAGGCAGGCGCGGTGATCAAGCGGGGCGAGCGGAGTATGGCGGTTACTGACTTCAAGAGTGCGATGAAGTGGTTGCTGGCTGATGCTGAGCGGAATATGTCGAAGCAGCGGTATAAGGGCTTGGGTGAGATGAATCCTGGGCAGCTTTGGGAGACGACTATGGATCCCACCGTGCGTAGATTGCTGCGAGTGCAGATTGAGGATGCTATTGCTGCGGACGGCATCTTTACTACGCTTATGGGGGATGATGTGGAGCCGCGGAGGGCTTTCATCGAATCTAATGCGTTGCGGGCGGGGAATATTGATGTTTGATGACGGTTGCAGACGTGGGGCGCCAGAGTAATTGCTACTGGCGCCACAAGTTTGCTACTGAGCGACAAAATCAGTGCTACTGGCCTACATTGCGCCAAAGAGACTGCGCCCCGCAAGGTCGGTCGAACGCGCCCCCCTGTTGAGCGCGCCATGGTTAACTGATGGCGGAAAGTAACTTCGAATTCGTGATTTAAAGGTCCTGAGTTCGATCCTCCTCCGCTCCACCACTGGCTTGTCGCGTAACACGGTGACCAGTCTCTATCGAGAGACTCCGGCGCGCATTGACCTTGAGACTCTCAATGCCATCTGTAGGCACTACCAGTGCAATGTCGCCGATCTTCTGGAATACGCACCCGATGAAGACGCCGCTGCGGTAAATGATTGATCGAGGTATTTTCGCTGCCAGCAGGGAGTCAACGGCGGAACAAGGGGAGGGCCAGGGGTGGATAAGAATGAGTTGAGCGAACGAGATATCTGCACCAAGTTCATTACCCCCGCTATTCAGGCGGCCGGGTGGAAGCAGGACCAGTTTCGCGAGGAAGTGAAACTCACCGATGGCCGCGTGATGGTGCGTGGCAAACTCGCAGCGCGCGTCAAAAACCCCGACGCTAAAGGTGGCCCCAAGCGCGCCGATTTCGTTCTCTACGCCCGTGCCAACGTCCCCATTGCCATAGTTGAGGCCAAGCAGGCTAAATATTCTTTGGGGCATGGAATGCAGCAAGCCTTGGCTTATGCTGAGATGTTGGATGCGCCCTTTGCCATTAGCAGTAATGGCGATGGCTTCCTGCTGCATGACCGTACAGGCCTAACGCACCCTGTTGAGCGCGAACTCTTGCTCACAGAATTTCCGTCGCCGAACGACTTGTGGCCGCTTTACCAGCAATGGAAAGGCCTTGCCGACGCCGACGCGGTCAATCTGGTCGAACAGCCCTTCTACACCGATGGCAGCGGTAGGGAACCGCGCTACTACCAGCGTGTCGCGATCAACCGCGCCATCGAAGCCATCGCCAAAGGCCAGCAACGAGTACTGCTGGTCATGGCCACCGGCACCGGTAAAACGTACACCGCCTTCCAGATCATCTGGCGCCTGTGGAAGGCCAAGGCCAAGAAGCGTATCCTATTCTTGGCCGATCGTAACATTCTCGTCGACCAGACCATGCAGCAGGACTTCGCCCCGTTTGGCGAGGTGATGCACAAGGTCACCAATCGCGAGGTCAAGAAGAACTACGAGATCTACCTGGCGCTCTACCAAGCCGTGACGGGCAGGGATGAATGGAAGCAGATCTACCGACAATTCCCCGCGGATTTTTTCGACCTCGTGGTGATTGATGAATGCCACCGTGGCAGCGCGGCCGATGATTCCGCCTGGCGCGATGTGCTCGACTATTTCAGCAGCGCCACTCACCTCGGTCTGACCGCTACGCCTAAGGAAACCAAGGAGGCCAGCAACTTTACCTACTTTGGTGACTCGATCTATACCTACTCGCTCAAGCAGGGCATCGAGGATGGCTTTCTTGCGCCCTACAAGGTCATCCGCATTGCTACCGATGTCGATGCCGTGGGCTACACGCCTGAAAAGGGCAAGGTCGACAAGCTCGGCCAGATAGTCGACCAACGCCTTTACAACACCAAAGATTTCGACCGCAACCTGGTGTTGGAAAAGCGTACCCGCTTGGTGGCCAGCAAGGTCTGGGAATACCTAAGAGCCACAGGCTCAATGGCCAAGACGATTATCTTCTGTGACGATCAGGACCACGCCGAGCGCATGCGTCAAGAGCTGGTGAAAATCATCCCAGCCGCTGCCAGCAACCGACGCTATGTGATGCGCATCACCGGTGACGACAACGAAGGCAAGGCCCAGCTCTCCTACTTCATCGACAACGACGAGCCCTATCCGGTCATTGCCACCACGTCCAAGCTGCTCACTACTGGGGTGGATGCGAAGACTTGCAAGCTCATCGTGCTGGACCAAAATATCAACTCGATGACTGAGTTCAAGCAGATTATCGGACGCGGCACACGGCTACGCGAGGATTACCAGAAACTCTATTTCACCATCATGGATTTCAAGGGTGCTACGCGCCTGTTCGCCGACCCAGACTTCGACGGCGAACCGGTGGTGATTTATGAACCCAAGCCCGATGACCCGGTGGTTCCGCCGGAAGTCATTGAAGGACCCAGCGGAGTCGATCCCGAGCCACCGCCCTTTAGCTCCGATACTGCAGGCCGCGACGGCACACTACCCGGTCGCAAAGCGGGTAATAGTGGCGGAAATGGTCGGGTTAAGTATGTAATCGATGACGTGAACGTCCGCGTTGCCGTCGAGCGTTCGCAGTACCTCGATGCCGACGGTAAGCTCATCACAGAGGATTACCGCGTCCTCCTGAAGGACGATATAAAAAAAGCATTGCAAGCCGAGTTTGGCGATCTCACCGATTTCCTGCGCCGCTGGAACAGCGCCGAGCGCAAGCAGGTCGTGCTGGAAGAATTGGCCGCACACGGAGTGCCGCTAGAGGTCCTGCAACAGGCCGTGCCCAACGGCGCCGAGCTCGACGTCTTCGATCTCGTTGCCCACGTCGCCTTCGATCAGAAGCCGCTGACTCGTCGCGAGCGCGCCAACAACGTCAAGAGGCGTGATGTGTTTGGCAAGTACGGCGAACAAGCCCGCGCCGTGCTCGAGGCACTGCTCGAGAAGTTTGCCGACCACGGAGTACAGGACATCGAAGACGCAAAGGTGCTGGAATTACCGCCTTTCGACCAGTTCGGTAGCAAGACGCAAATTCGGCGCGGCATTTTCGGTAGCATCGAACAATACACCCAGGCCGTACAAGCTCTCGAACAAGCGCTGTATGACCAGAGCGAACGGAAACAGGCCTGAACTATCTCAGGCCTCGTGATACGAGAACAACGGAATGAACCTCAGCAGCACCATTAAATCTATCCAGGACATCATGCGCAAGGACGACGGTGTCGACGGCGATGCCCAGCGCCTAGGGCAGCTAACCTGGATGCTCTTCCTCAAGGTCTTCGATCAGCGTGAAGAAGAGTGGGAAGACGACAACCCAAAGTACCAGTCCCCGTTGCCTGAACGCACGCGTTGGCGTAACTGGGCCGCCTATGTCGCGGGCTCGGATGGCAAGAAGGCACCCCAAAAAGCTGCCAGCGAGATTATCAGCTTCGTCAACAACGAGTTGTTCCCCACGCTTAAAGAACTTGATGCCAATGTGAGTGGGCAGCACAAGGTGATCCGCAGCGTCTTCGAGGATGCCAACAACTATATGAAGTCTGGCACCCAGCTGCTGGCAGTGATCGAGAAGCTGGAAGAATCCATCGACTTCCACGACTTCAAGACGCGCGCCAACTTAGGCGACGTATACGAGCAATTGCTTAACGATCTGCGTGGCGCCGGCAACGCCGGTGAGTTCTACACGCCGCGCGCCATCACGCAGTTCATGGTAGATCGCGTCGATCCGCGATTGAAAAGTAGGGACGTTGTTCTGGACCCAGCGTGTGGGACCGGTGGCTTCCTTACAGCCGCCATCAACTATTTGCGAAATCAACGAACCACCAAGTCAGGCGCAAAAGAGCAAAAAGCCATCGAGGAAGCCATTCGCGGCATCGAGAAAAAACAGCTGCCGCACCTGCTGTGCACCACTAACATGCTGCTGCATGGCATCGACGTACCTAGTCAGATCGAGCACAAGAACACCCTTGGCATCGGCTGGAACGAATGGAGCGCCAACGACAAGGTGGACTGTGTCATCACCAATCCGCCCTTCGGCGGCTATGAAGATGACGGCGTCGGCAGCGACTACCCATCCGACCTTCGTACCCGCGAGACGGCCGACATGTTTATGGCTCTGATCGTCAAGAAGCTGCTGAAGGAAAACGGCCGCGCCGCAGTGGTCCTGCCCGATGGCTTCTTGTTTGGCGACGGTATCAAAGCCGCGCTAAAGAAGCTGCTGCTGCGCGATTGCAATCTACACACCATCGTTCGCCTGCCTAAAGGTGTGTTCGCACCCTATACCACCATTAAGACCAACTTGCTGTTCTTCACCAGGCGCGCGACCGTGGACGACGGCACCGAGCACTTCCACACCGAGACGATCTGGTACTACGAGCACCCGTACCCGCCCGGCTACAAGAGCTACAGCAAGACCAAACCCATCCGGTTCGAAGAGTTCAAGCGGGAGCAGGATTGGTGGGGTAATGAGGCCAACGACTTTGCCGAGCGCGCAGAGAATGAATTCGCTTGGAAGGTGGATTTTAAGACCAAGCGCGAGGAGGCCGAGGCCGCGGCGCAACCACATTGGGACCGTGCCGAGCAACTGAGCAATGAAGCCGGCGTGCTGGACAATCGGATCCGTGATCTGAAAGATTCCATCAAGCGCGTGAGCAATGCCAAACAACGCCGGTCGGTCGAAAACGAGATTGAGATGCTGCGCCCGCAAGTCGAAGGGCTGCGCCTGCAAGCCCGCGATGCCCAGGTCGCTGGCGATCGTCTGTATTGGCCCATCTATAACCTAGACCTGAAGAATCCCAATGCGCCGGAAGAAGAGAGCCACGACCCCGACGTGCTGCTGGAGAAATACAAGTCCCTGCTTGGCCAGATCGAAGAAACCGAAAATAGCCTGAAGAGCGAGCTCGCCGCCGCACTGGTGCACCACTTCCTCAGCGAGGACGCTTGATGGATGCGCAGCAGTTTTTGGCAGAGTTTGGGCATTTCGCCGAAGCGCCGGGGGGCGTGGCGCGGTTGCGGGAATTGGTGCTGCAGCTGGGTATTTCTGGTCGACTCTCGGAACGTGTCCCAGGTGACACGTCGGCACGCGCCTTGATCGAACTCAACAGGAAGCGTCAACGGACATTGGTTGCCCAAAAGGCACTCAAGCGACAACCCGATCCAAAGCAGGTTGTCGAAGGCGATCAGCCGTGGGTCTTGCCAGACGATTGGACGTGGACTCGCCTTGGCTATGTTACAAACTACGGGGATTCTCCCAAGATTGAGTTCGAAGATGTTAGCGAGGAAACGTGGGTACTTGAGCTCGAAGACATCGAGAAAGGCACTTCGAAACTTTTGTCCAAGGTACTGGCACGTGATCGGAAATTCAAAAGCACAAAGAATGGCTTTCCTGCTGGAGCCGTACTGTACGGAAAGCTGCGCCCTTACCTCGACAAGGTGCTGATAGCCGAATATCCTGGCGTCTGTACAACTGAGATCAGTCCTATTTCGTTCTTCGAAAACATTGAGGCCGGATATTTGCGTTGGTATCTGAAGTCGCCGTACTTCATCTCCTATGCCGACGGTTCTACCTATGGAATGAACCTCCCTCGGCTTGGCACCGATTCTGCACGTGAGGCCCTGTTTCCATTTCCTCCTCAACGGGAACAATCGCGCATCATCGCCAAAGTCGATGAGCTGATGGCGTTGTGCGACCAGTTGGAAGCGCAGCAGCACGATCGCCGCAAGGTGCAAAACGCCCTACGCCAGTCAACCTTGCAAGCCATCACCAGCGCCCAAAGTCCGCACGAACTGCAAGAAAGCTGGCAACGCTTGCACGCTAACTTCGAGTCCCTGTTCAGCGTGCCAGCGGATGTCCGGCTTCTCCGCGATATGCTGTTCGATCTGGCTCTCCGGGGCATCCTTTTGGCGCAGTCAAAACTGACTGCAAGCGACGATTCTTCGAACGAGGACCGTAGCCCGCTTCCTGAGGGATGGGAGTGGAAAACGCTAGCCGATCTTTCCGAATACATCACCAGTGGATCGCGAGGTTGGAAAGCCTACATGGCTAGCGCGGGTGATTCTTTCATTCGCTCCCAAGATATTCGACAGGATGAGCTGATCTTCGATAATCCCGCCTTCGTCACTTTGCCGGAGCGAGTTGAAGGCAAGAGAACCTTAGTTCGCCAAGGCGACCTTTTGCTTACGATCACGGGCGGGAATGTCGGCAGATGTGCAGTGGTTCCTGATCTACCAAACAGTGCTTATGTTAGCCAGCACGTGGCTCTGATTAGACTGCAAAAGCCGAGCCTGTCCGAATTCATTCACTTCTGGATGGTCAACGCTTTTGGTGGCCGAGCGTTCTTAGAACGATACATCTATGGAGACAAGCCCGGCCTGAATCTTGTCCAAGTAGGTAGTGTCCCAATTCCCGTTCCGCCTGCGCACGTTCTTCCCGACATATTGACAACCTTGCGCCGGCATCTGCAACTTTGCGATGCCTTGGTGGAGCAACTCAATGCCATGAACGATGTTGCAGAAAAACTGTGTACTGCTGCAGTCGCCACCCTCACTGGCATCACCATCGAACGAAAAGTGGACGCCCCCGTGAAAACCCCACAAACCGAACTGATCGCTCCGTTGCGGCTGGGAACTCCGCCCGACGTGAAAGCTCAGGCCCCTCTGGCCACCCTTCTGGTCCGCCACAACGGCGAGATGCAGGCCCGCGATCTTTGGCAGCGCTTCGGCGGGGAGATCGACGCCTTCTACGCGCAACTAAAGGTCGAAGTCGCACACGGTTGGATTGCCACGCCTTCGGTGGCCGGGGTTCGAGAGAAGGCCGCCGACGCGGCGGGAGCCTGAGTATGCAGTTGCGACACTTGGTCATTCCACATTTTCGCAATCTGCGCGAGGTAGCGATCGATTTCGCGACGGAGCTATCGCCCATACCGGGCGCGGCCACCGATGCTACGCCGAAGGTCATTCGGAGCCATGCCTTGATCGGTCAGAACGGTACCGGCAAGTCCAACCTGATTGAGGCGCTGGTCACCATCTTTCGCGACGTGGATCTCAATCAAGACGCTGCGTTTGACTACACGCTGGAGTACGAGATTCGTGGTCATATCGTGCGAATTCAGGCCGACACTGCAAGGCAAAAGCGGCCCTATGTTTGGGTGGATGGTGATCGTGTTACCCAGGACTATTTGAATAAAAACGACCCGCCCGAGAAGACTCCGCGCGATGAGAGACGCGGACCGCGCTTGTTGCCGACCCATGTCTTCGCTTACTACTCGGGCCGCAACGAGCGCATCGAAGCCTTGTTTCAGGAGCATCAGCGCCGCTTCAACCAGCGCCAAGAAATCACAACGGACGAGGTGCTGCCTGAGCAGCTGCTTGCTAACTTCGCTGCAAGCGATGCGGACATCCGGGCAGTGGATGAAGCCAAGCGTCGGCGAGAGGCTCGGCTGAAACAGGCCGGCGACGATCGTCTGCGTCGACTGTTCTATTGTCGCGGCGGCCACAGCCAGTTGGTTCTGCTGGCATGTTTGCTGTCGGACGACCCGGTTTTCCAGAAGGTGCTGAGGAATCTGCACATCGAATCGCTGGAGTCTGCGCTGTTCGTGCTGAAGGAACCGCATCGATTGCGTACCAAACGCCGTGAAGGGAAGTTTGACGAGAACGAATTGAACGAAGGGGATCCACGCTTCTGGTACGCGCGGGGCAACGTTGTGAGTGAGTTCCTGGACAAACTATGGCAGGTGGCTTGGGCGCCCATCGAGCAGGAAACCTTCAAACAACTCGATTTTCGCGGCCGCACCGAGAAGCAGAAGCAGCTCTACTTGTTTGTGCCTAGCCAGACCGATCTGAAGAAATTGGGCGATCTGGTTGCCGGCACGGACAGTTTTTTTCGCTACGCAGAAGGTGCCTACATCGGCGACTTGATCGACGAGGTACGCATCACGGTCAAAAAGGTTGACGAGCATGGCGGCAAAGTAAGCTTCGCCCAGCTTTCCGAAGGCGAGATGCAGATGCTCACGGTGCTTGGCCTGATGCGTATCACGCGGGAAGACCATTGCCTGTTTCTGCTCGACGAGCCGGACACCCATCTGAACCCGCTGTGGAAATTGCGTCTGTTCGATGACATCAAGGATGCGATGGCGAACGAGGCTGGTTTAGGCGCGTCGGGGGAGTCTCAGGTGTTGCTGACCACACATGACCCGATCTTGCTTGGAAGCCTACAACGTGAGCAAGTACATATACTGCGCAAAGGCCCCGATAGGACTGTGGTGGATGTCCCAGATGAAAATCCTCGTGGCATGGGCGTAGCCGGGCTGCTAAAGAGCGAACTGTTCGGTTTGAGTTCTACATTGGACCAGCGCACGATCGAAGATTTGGATCGACGAAACGAGTTGCTCGCTAAGGAGGCAAGGAACGAGCTTGTTCCAGGTGAGAGAACTGAGTTAGAGCGCCTGAAAGCCTATCTAACTGATCTCGGCTTTTCGCGCGAGTACCGAGATCCGCTTTATCAATTGTTTATCCAGAAGATGTATGAGGCGCGCAGTCTGCCAATGGCGCAGTTGCTGACACAGGAGCAGCAGACACATCAAGACCAGTTAGCTCAGCAGATTGCCAAAGCCATGGTTGCGGATAAGCGCTTGAGTGAAATGGAGTCGCTTGCAAAAGCTTTGAGACCGACGAAGGAGGGTGAGGCATGAGGCCAGTTCGCATTCCTCCTGGGAGTTCGCCTCCGCAAGACTGGCTAGACGAAGCCGCGGCGCTAACAGAGCAACTCAGGAATGCGCCCGATGACAAAACGCGCATTGCCTTGGCATTCGCACATAGAAAGCTTTGGCGCGATCCAAGACTTTTGAATTGGCTGACAGACGTCCATCACCGCAAGTGCTGGTACAGCGAAGCGAAAGAATCCGTGTCGTCGTACCACGTCGATCATTTTCGACCCAAAGGGCGTGCGGCACAGATGGACGGAACTCAAAGATCTGGCTACTGGTGGCTGACCTTCGATTGGAAAAATTATCGCCTGGCTGGACAGCTTCTTAACGTCAAGAAGCGGGATCTCTTCCCCGTGCAGATACCAGGTGTCGCCCTGCCAGCCGTCTTGCCGACTCTTCTGGCAGAAGGGTCTCTGCTAATTGATCCGCTTGCAAATGAGGCGTGGTTTGTGTCGTTTGAGCGCTTCGACGATGGCGAGTGCGTAGCAACGCCTAGCCCCGGTCTGTCACAGCAGAACGAGGATCGAGTAACGCTCACTATCGAGGTGTTGGGCCTAAATCGCTTGCGTTTGCTCAACAAGAACCGGGCCGAGACTTGGGACAAATGTCTTGAGCGAATTAAGGAGTTTGAAGATGCAGATTCACACGCGCTTCTACAGACACAAGAGGCACTACGCCTAGTGGCTGCACGAGCCCTCGCGCAACTGTGCTCGGAGGATCAGGAGTTCTCGTCCGTTGCAAAGGCGTGTGTCGAAAAGCAGGCACCAAAGGCGCTGTGCCTGTTGGTAAATGATCTTTTGGCACATCCGGAATTGCTCAAGATCGCTGCCTGAACTATGCCTATGTCTCATACCATCTGGTGCGTCGGCTGGGCTTGCGAAGTGGTCGGGAATTGGATTGCATTTTGCAAAGAGCCGGCGCGAAGGTAAGCGTGTAGCCAGTGACGTCTTGACCTGACGTTGGAGTTACCGGTGTACGCGAAGCTGATCAGCAACGCGCCACGGCGTGAGTTCGTCCACGCGATTGACGGGGTGCTCCGCGACCCGGGCACCTCGGTCATTGTTGCGCGAAGGGACCGCCTCTGCTAGTTTTCTCACGTCTCATATGAGGAAATGGCGCATGGTTGCACGAGCAAAAATTCGCGTAGGCGACAAGACCTCTCACGGTGGTACCGTGATCGAAGGCTTTCCCGAGATGCAGTGCTATGGCAAACCGATCGCCGGCCTTGGCCATGCAGTGACCTGTCCAAAGTGCTCTGGCCATCACCAGATCGTCGAAGGTGTGGCCAGCTTCTCATTTAAAGGAACACCGATCGCGCTTGAAGGGATGAAGACGTCGTGTGGGGCCGTTCTGATCGCTTCACAGCATCTGGATCTAGTTGAGCTTGTATCCGGAGGGAGTCCTTCGAGCTCTGACCTCCTCACGTCTGGGCCGCCAGAAGGGGGCGATCACGAGGAACAAGTGATCGAACAGTGGTTCGGCCTGGAAGACGAGCATGGGAACCCTGTGAAAGGCTATAAATACGACCTGCTCAAGGACGGCGAAATGCACACACAGGCTGCGAGCTTTGACAGCGGGAAAAGCTCTGTCGTCGCGGGCGACGCAAATCTGCGCACCGTCATGTGGCTCGCGCGTGACTCGGTGGCGAAAATATGAAAGACAAGAAAGCGACGCTCGATGCACAGACGCGACGACTCGCGGCGATGGCGTATGGCGAGTCATCACCTGATAACAACGCTGATGAGATATTCGCTCTAGCCAGCGTACTAGTGCGGCAGCGTGATGCGAGAGGGTACTCGGACATGAGTACCTTCGTTTCGTCAGAAAGATCCTTTTCGTTTGTGGTAAGCGACGGGAATCCCCGATATACGCAACTGATGAAGGCAACGGAGGCTCAGATCGAGAAGGATCGCGGGATGAAGACCGCCATCGCCGCAGCACGAAACGCACTGGCTTACGGTCAGGACAAGTCGAACGGCGCCTATTTCTGGGACGGAGCCGACATCAAGTCACATTACTCCACACATCCGAAGGTCGCGGTTGGAATCAAATTCACCGATCCCTCGCACAACATCTACGACATCAAGGAATCGACGAAGCTGGTAATCAAATACAAGTTCACGAAAAAGAAGGTCGCTGGAAAAATCACCATCGAAAAAACCGAGCTCTATCGCTACGATCACGTTTATGAGTCGACTGCAGCTTACGGCGGCACCATTTTCTGGAAGTTCAATCCCGATTACGTCAAGTTCACCCATTCAAAGGAATATCTATGAAAGGGATGTTCCTTCTACCCGGCTTGTTCATAGTCAGCGCGGCATATTCCGCAAAGCCATCGGATGCACTGATCTATAGCTGCATGAGCGCGAGTCCAATGTCGCGAGAAATTCGCCTGACGCTCATACCGACGAACGAGAGCATTGACGAGGATGACTACAAACCTGGTTATAAAGCGACGTTTTTTCAATACAAGGGAAAGGACATAGGATATGCACAGGGCACCGCGTCAAATGCGCTGATATACGACGGGGTTCTCTATCGAACGAGCGCAGCGACTCGATTGCTAGCCGGGAAAGACGAGCCGGTCGAGATCAATCCAAATTTGGCAGCGTGGTGGTTGTTGAGTGAAGGGCGAGATCGATTCTTGTGTGTCAGTGACACGCTAGGAGGACTTGGTAGAAGTGGTAGCTATCAGAATGTGCGATACGCATATTTGTTGTCGCTGTCTTCGCCGAGGCATCTGTATTTTGCGTTGGGTGACCTTCGCCACTATAAAGAGCACTGATGCCCAGTACTCGGTAACTCCAACGTCGCGTCAAGACGTCACTGGCTACACGCTTACGAATTGTGCAGGAAGTCAGGCAAATCAATCTGTCAAATGGTACCGGTGTGGCTGTCCGCGAATACTCCACTGACACCGGCCCTGCCGACTACGTGCTGTTCGTTAATCGCAACCCCCGTTGGCGCAATTGAAGCTAAAAGAGACCGGGGCAGGCGACAATTTGGCCATTACCGAGACACAGACCGAGCGCATTACGCCCGCTCCAAGCTCAAATGGCGCAAGGACAGTAATGCGACTCGGCGACGCTGGTCCTCCGGGCTCTCCGTCTCGCGAGCCTGCTTCAGTTCAACAGAAATACCTGTCGATCGTTCTTGTGCAACTACTACACAGCTAGCCGGTTCGGGTGTCACCGGCGCGGGGCATGCCGTAATCGCCAGCCAGATAGTGACTACGTGGCGTTGACGGCATGCTTGCGTGCAATCAGTGCGGCTGACGTACCCAGCTGTAGCGTCGCCTCGACAATCTGCCGTTTGAACTCCGCCGAGAAGTTTGGGTTGTGCTGGTCTGTCCGCGGTTGTGTCCACCATAGTTTGGTGGACACCAAAGTAGCCAAACTCAACGATCAGTTCCAGACGGTGCTACGGACTCGCTTACGAAAAATTGAAGCCTTAATCATTTGCTTTTTTCATGCCGTCTGACCTTCGTTTCTTGATTGATTCGAGAAACAGCATTTTGTTCGCATTTCGTTGCGCTAGCTTAAGATTTCCATCTGCCACGATCATTGACTGTAGCGAACTAAGTGTCTTTTGCATCCTCGACGCGCTTGCATCTGACATCGGCTTAAGCGTGTAAATCTCGATTAATTTCAGCATGATGAGCGCAGCAGAAAAGCGTTGTTTTTCGTTTCTTTTTAAAAACTTATCAACCGAATCCAGATAATCGTTCAAAGAAAGATCAATTTGCAAGATAGTGCTTAACAGCTGCTCGATGCAGTGATCCGCTGTATTAGCATGCTCTTTTATGACGATCTCCAATTGATTGGTTCCGAGTGAATCTAGAGTTAACCCAAAGATCGAGCGAGGAGCGAAGAGTTTGAAGAGAACGCCTATATCCAGCCCTGTCGCAGGCAGCGATTTCTCCAGCTCTTTGAGTACCTTCAACTCCTCCGCTTCGTCACGTAATTCGATTGCTAGTAAGACGACAAGCAAAATTTGCGACCAGTATCGAATTATCTTTCGATAAGCGTGGATTTTCAATTGCGCATTATCAATCAACTCCGAATTTCTTAGGATTTTCGAAGTAATTTGAAGTGCGGCCACAAAATCGGGCACGGCTCCATGAAGTTTTGGTTTCTGCCCGTTTGTCACGATGATTGTGTGTTTGGCTTCATGCACATCTATTTCATCGAGAATAGCTTCACGTTCGGCCTCTGATGGGCGCGGTGGATATAGCTCTTTCCCAATTTCTTTTCGATCTTCGTCACTTATAGGAAATTCCGTGAAAGTCACTTCATCAAACAATGCCAAGTCTATATTTAAGGCAATAGGTTCGAAGAATTTGTCCAAAAGCTCCAAGGAACGCTCTAAAGCATCTTGCCTTCCACGTTGCTTTCCCGTGAAGTAATCTAATTCTTCACCTAATTTTAAGAATTCTGACGGAGTGAGTGCCAGTTCAAAGAACGACGACGACTCTTGCAAGCGAATGGACAGAAAGAAAGCTCTCAGACAATCAAATTTGAAACAAATCTCTTCGCCTAAATCAAGGAATATCCCTTTTTGCTTCAATTCTTCAATAAATGGACCTGACGCGGATGTGAGGAGCTTTTTCTTGAAATATTCAGCAGTAAATAGATCGAGTTCATTGTGTGTAAGTCGATCTCTATTTTCCTGATAAAGATGATGCGCTAAGTCCGTCAAAAAATGGCGCTTGACCGTCGAGTCAAGCCGGGTTCTCGATTTCGCTTCGCTGAACTTGTCAAGCATTCCATCAATCAGTGTGTCTATGATTTCCGCGTGATTTACGGGATCAAAGGCGATTCTCTTTTCTCGAACCCAAAGAAATACTGAAACCAAAAACGGTGTGCGCGGGATGTTGAGACGCTTCAATGATTCAAGGATTCCATCCACTTGGTCGGACGAGATTTCTGCATCTTCATTGAACCATCGTTTCATTAATTCTCTAGTCTGTCGCCGGCCGAAGGAGTGAATATAAACCGTTTGTTGTGAGTCAAAAAACTTAGTAACTGTCGCCTCATTGAGTGATGCCTGCACGTCTTCGACGGTCGAAATATAAACCTTGTTACCACTAAATTCATTAAAAAAATCTTTAATCAAACTGGTTAATTTGGAATTTTGGGGGTCAAAATTATCCAGACAGACAGCCAGCCTCCCGAGCTTCAACAACTCAAGAAGTTGCGCCCTAGAATATGTGCCTCCCGCGAAAGACGTCATCGCCTCAAGAAAGGCTGCGCGAGTGTGCCTAGGAAGCGTATGCAGGTTTACGTAACAACCAATAATTACCCCGTTAGCGTCGGGAAATTCATTGGCATTTGCGCAAATATAATTGAGAATGGTTGTCTTTCCAGATTCTTTCGGCCCAACGAAAAGAACTGGCTCGGACTTTTTTATAATTTCAAGTAGGTCACAATATTCTATTTTCTCGCCACCGCCATTATTTCCGACCTTTTTTTCTGATATTGTGCATAATTGTGGGGCAACAAAGAGCTGCTTCAAATTTCGTGGCGCTATATCCGATATTGTACTTGACAATAATTGTGAATTGATCGTCTCGGTAATAGTCTCTAGAAATTCTTGAGTTGGCAAGAGAAGTTCAGCAGCCTGCGCAGATGCTCCACCTAAGTTAAACGTTGCAGTTCCACCAGGAGCGAATCGCTCACTTGCGGAAAATACTCCTCTTTCTTCATAATATTCCCTGACTTTGACATCCCACTTGTCGCTGTCAAAGTCGTAGGTGGCCAAAGTGTATCCATTAAAATAGTTGCGCCCTTGATATAGGCATCCAGCATTGCTTAAAAATGTTTTTCCGGAGGGGCGGGCCATGGCAGCAAGATCGGCCATGTGATTATGACCGAAGAACACAGCGTTAAAATTTGAATACAAATGCCGATAGGTGACCGATTGATCAAATTGAACAAGCCAGCTAATTGGATGATGTAGCAACGCAATTTTAAAATCGCAATCAGATACACTTTGGCTAAGAATGTCGAGTTGTCGCTGACCTATTAGCAATTCTCCGTAATCAAAATCATTTGCTTTTCCACTGGCTCGCCATGCAGAATTTATTGCACATATACCAACGCTTCTTCCCGCGATTGTGACCCGGTAGGATTCGAATAACGGATTTGTTACGATACGAGGCGAGGCTACGAATTTTTCACGGAGCTTATTAAAATTTTCTAGCCCAGCCCACAAGTACGGCATCGAATTAATTTGATCAAGAAGCCCGTTAACTGCTTCGGTGTTTTGGAGATTACCGAAAACTGGACGCAGAGCGTCTGGCAGTCTTGTTTGTTCAACGTCGTGATTTCCAGGGACCATGAAAAATCTATCACTGGCGATTTCAGATGCCTTCAACAGTGGCCGAATAAATCTGTCAGAGACAACGTTGTGCGTCTCGGATGAATACTTGCCCTTGCCAACTAGATCGCCTGTAAAAAATACGGCGTCGATCGATCCAACGCTCTTTCTTTCAAGTTCGATGTCTTTAAATAGGGCGTCTAAGACAACCCGCTGGTCGGGCATGGACGCATCCATTAGATGAAGGTCGGAAAGATGTACGATCGTTATCTTATGCATTTTGGGAGTGTGTAGGTGCTTCCGAACAATTGACGAAGGGCAATCCGCTAACGCCGAACATGTTAAATCTAATCTCGTGCGCGAATCTAAAAATTATTGATGTCGCGGTGTGCAATTATCCACGACGTGCGCGCTGCCAACGCCCCCCTCACTGATAGCGGCAAACTCGTATCTTCCTAGTGCGTCGAAGCCACACTGGCAACTGATCGTGGATGGCGAACTTGAGGCTCGAGCGCATGAATTTGTGAATGCCTTCTTTGAGGTCGTAGCGATTGTCATTAAGAGCGAATAGATTGGTACGAGCCCGAAGTTGTTCCGCTTGTGTCACAGCGCTTGCGTAGTCGCCATGGAGTTCGTTTTGAAATTTCTCTATCCAGTAAGGGTGCGACGACCCGAGCAGAATCTGAGGCTGGTCTCAAGCTGCTTGAGGGGATACACCGCTTGGACGAGTGGTCAGCGGCGCCGCGCGCCGCATGACGAGCGGCCATGGAATGGAATCCAGAATACCTCGCGCGACGTCAACCTACCGACCAATTATCTCGTTTCCTCGATCAGACGCGGACTGCGCAAAGATACTAATTCGTAGTTTGGGCGCCCCTTGAAAGCCCACGCATCGATTGGCTTTTCAGGGGGCTACTCCAGACGGGACTTGGCAACCCGTCTCAGGAGCGTTACCGAGTTGTATGAGATCTTTTAAGAAAGTCCGTCGTCCAGATGTCGCAGAGTCCGGAGTTTGACGGCACGTTGAGCATATGTATACGTGAAGTTCCCTAATGGGTTATTTTCTACTGTCGTAAAAGATTTTCGGCTTATTGCACACCTCTTTGCCAGATTGTTCGATCCTCTTTCGCACAATTGGTCTCGTTACTCCCCAACCAAAAAGCCGGCATTGGGGGGCGTTATTTCAGGGGGCGGGTCATTCTTGCGATAAAAGACCAGATAAACGCTGCAAAGTGGCCCTGAGTTTCAACGCCCAATTCGCGTTAATCGATCTTAGTACTGCTGCGCCGATTGATTTCCTCTGGCGTCATTTGCCTGCCAGCTATCGTGTAGTCGCGATCCGGCGCAATCGTGATTTGCCCCGACCTGTAATCGACGCTGAAGTAAACGCGCTGACCGGGAAGGAATCCCGCATGCTCAAGCAGCGCATCGACAACCGGCATCCACGGAAATGCGACTCGTCGGCGCTGGTCTTCGGGGCTATCTGTCTCGCTGGCCCGCTTCAGTTCAACAGAAACACCCGTTAGTTGTTCTCCGCGCACGCGGCGCGGTTTAAGATTGGCCTTAGCCATAGTCAACTCCTAGTCTGAGTTGGTTGTGGTCAGCGGGTGGTGAGTGCGCCAACACTCATCGCCCGCGCTTCGTTTACCTGTCGAACTCTCCTGTTATCTAAGTTCCTCACGCGACCTGCACGGCTGCTTTTGTTCAAGAACAACGCGTCCAATACCAACAGTCATCCGATTCCAAAAATCAACGCAGCAAGCACTTCGTGCACACAAGCTGCTGTTGCTCTGGCATCTGCAGACACAGTCTGCAACTAATGCGTCCTCGTCTTACGAGACCTGCGTTCATCCAAGTCAAAGTCTCGCGCTTCAGGACCAACAACAAGCGTCGTCGCCGGTCAGCGAATTCCTTCGCGCGGACGCCGCGACGACAAGGTTTCATGGAGTTGAATTTGCGAAACGGCGAGACCAATAGCATCGGTTAGAACCGGTCCTATCACACCGCACACCTTGCCCAAAGCGGCCCATCGTTCGCTTAACTGTGCCTCAAAAATCGACGTATCGAATCAATAGAATACCACCCTGGGTATCGCAAAAATGCCTATTTTCAAGGGTTAAAATTAAAGTTAATGACCAAAGGACGACCGCCCGCACTGTCCGAATTCACCATCCAACCATCGCGGTACCTACCCTTCGGCCGAATCCAACTTATCCACATCCTCCTCTGGACAACCCGTGTAAAACAGGACCAACTCACTGTGGGCGAAATCTTAATAAAGCCGGCCCGTATACCGACCGTCCCAAAATTCTCCCAGGCTCCGTTCCTCTATCCGCGAGTGCTCCCAAAGGTTATCGATTCGGCAGCCCATTGATCCGTAAACGAACTTCGAAGTTATCCACAGCGAACAGGCCGCCTTGTTAACTATTACTACGTATACATATACAAAGAATATAAAAACCAGAACCAGCGTTAACTACCAGCGCAACGTATACGCACAAAGCACCAGCGCACCAGCAACAACGAACGAACCAAAAGCCAAACCCAAAGCAACCAGGCAAACCAAGCACCGCCAACTGCGTCACCCCAACGGCAACCAAATCTCCGTAACTAACTCCGCCGGCACCGTCTCCTTCGGGCTATTCAAATACTCCTCAACCACCGGCGCATCCGCCGCCTCCCGTCCAGACTGCACGAGCCACGTCCCATACAACCACTCATAAGCCGCCCGCATATCGCTATACGGCCCGACATGCCGCAACACCGCATACTCCCCACCGCGTACAGGCGTGAAAGAAACCCCATCGCGAGCGTTAACAGCAATAGCCGACCGCACCTCATCCATCACCCGCCCCGGCAACAACACCGCCGCCTTCGACCGCAAAGCCTCCTCTTCAACCACCCCCGGATCATCGAAATAAACCCCAATCATCCGCATCTCACCAGCCAGCAGATTGTGTTTCCCAAGCCACCCGAACAACGCATCGAACGCCTTGCCGATCTGCATATAAGGCCCGACGTGATCGGCCGACACCACCTCCATCGGCTCCACGGAACGAATCGTCACTTCACGCATCATCGACATTTGATCGTCTCCTGAAAGCGCCGGCCGGAACCGGCTATGCGTGCCTTGTCGGCGATACAGCGCCGGCGGCACGCCGAACACCGCGCGAAACGTCCGCGAAAAAGACTGCAAACTGCTGTAGCCCGAGCGCTCGGCGATCTCGGCAATCGACATCGAACTATTCGCGAGATACCCCGCCGCGCGATGCAGCCGTAAACGCCGCACCGTCGTCGCGACCGTCTCGCCATACATCGCCTGATAAATCCGGTGCCAGTGATACGGCGACAGACACGCAATCTCCGCCAGCCGTCCAATGTCGAGCGGTTCGTCCAGGTGATCGTAGATATGGTCGAGCACGCGAGCCAGCCGCGTTTCGTAGCGAGTCCGATGAGCCGATTCGTTCATGACGGGACCGAGAAGGAAATTGCCGCGTAAGCATGCAAACAAAGTAGCACGCAGGAGCCGGACCGCCGTTTACCAATTTCTGCGAATCTGGCGATCCGGCTCACCATACGGCAAACAAACAAAACGAATTAAGCGCCCGCTGATCCAGCTACCCCGCTAAATCCTCACAACGCGAACGCGCCGACAGCACCGAACACACCAAACACGCCGAACCCAGCAAGCACGGCACCGACAACACCCCACATCGGTAAACCGCCACCGCAATCAACCGCGCCCATCAACCACCAGCCAACAGCCAACAGCGAACAGCCAGCACCCGACATCAACCAACCAATAACCCGACAAAACCCCAAACCCGACTCCCCATGACACCCCCGCCATTTGGCGCTATCGTGTGACCCACACCAATCGCAAAAGCAACCCCAGCAACCCAGGCAACAACCACCCCGCCGTTCCCATTCCTCCCCGCCTCAAGCGAAGCAATGGAGCCGCACCCATGACCTACACCGAGTCGATCGGCAGCCGCACCTACCGCTTCGCCGATCTGAAAACCCTGCTGGCCAAAGCCAGTCCGCCGCGTTCCGGCGATCAGCTCGCGGGCCTCGCTGCAGCGAGCGAAGAGGAACGCGTTGCCGCGAAGATGGCGCTCGCCGAGGTCCCGCTGCGCACCTTCCTGAACGAAGTGCTGATCCCCTACGAGAGCGACGAAGTCACCCGCCTGATCATCGACGATCACTCCGCGCAGGCCTTCGCCGAAATCGCGCATCTGACGGTCGGCGACTTCCGCAACTGGCTACTGAACAGCACGACCGATACGGCCGCACTAGAACGCATCAAAAACGGCCTCACGCCCGAAATGGTCGCCGCAGTCTCGAAGCTGATGCGCAACCAGGACCTGATCGCGGTCGCGCGTAAACGTCCGGTGATCACGCGCTTTCGCAACACGGTCGGTTTGCCGGGCCGCATGTCGGTGCGTCTGCAGCCGAATCATCCGACCGACGACGTCAAAGGCATCGCCGCGTCGATGCTCGACGGCCTGCTGTACGGCTGCGGCGACGCGATGATCGGCATCAATCCGGCCAGCGACAATCTCGCCGCGATCACGAAGCTGTTGCTGATGATCGACGAATTCCGCCAGCGCTATCAGGTGCCGACGCAATCGTGCGTGCTCACGCACGTCACCAGCACGCTCGCCGCGATCGAAAAAGGCGCGCCGGTCGATCTGGTGTTTCAGTCGATCGCGGGCACCGAGAAAGCGAACGCGAGCTTCGGCATTTCGCTCGCGCTGCTGAAGGAAGCGTACGACGCGGGGCGCTCGCTCAAACGCGGCACCGTCGGCGGCAATCTGATGTATTTCGAAACGGGGCAGGGCAGCGCGTTGTCGGCGGATGCGCATTTCGGCGTCGATCAGCAGACCTGCGAGGCGCGCGCCTATGCGGTCGCGCGCAAGTTCGAGCCGTTCCTGGTGAACACGGTGGTCGGTTTCATCGGCCCCGAGTATCTGTACGACGGCAAGCAGATCACCCGCGCGGGTCTCGAGGATCACTTCTGCGGCAAGCTGCTCGGCGTGCCGATGGGCTGCGACATCTGCTACACGAACCACGCGGAAGCCGATCAGGACGACATGGACAATCTGCTGACGCTGCTCGGCGTCGCGGGCATCAATTTCATCATGGGCGTGCCGGGCGCCGACGACGTGATGCTCAACTATCAAAGCACGTCGTTCCATGACGCGCTGTACGTGCGCGACGTGCTCGGCTTGCGCCGCGCGCCCGAGTTCGAGGAATGGCTGGAGTCGATGCAGATCATCGATGCACGCGGCGCGTTGCTCGGCGCATCCGCGCGGCAACCGCTGCTCGAAGGCGCGCGCGACTGGATGGGGATCGCATGAACGACTCGCTCGATAAAGATCCGTGGAACGCGCTGCGCCAGTTCACCCAGGCTCGTATTGCATTGGGACGCGCGGGCAATAGTCTGCCGACCGCGCCGTTGCTCGCGTTCAATCTCGCGCATGCGCAGGCGCGCGACGCGGTGCATCATCCGCTCGATGCGCAGGCGCTGCACGACGCGTTACGTGCGCAAGGCATTGAATCGATCGACGTGCATAGCGCGGCGCCGGATCGCGAGCATTATTTGCGGCGGCCTGATATGGGGCGGCGGCTGTCGGATGAGAGCCGTCGAGCGCTCGCGCAAAGGCAAAAGCCCGCACGAGCTGTCGATGTGGTGTTCGTTATCGGTGATGGTCTGTCGGCGTTCGCTGCGTCGAAGCAGGCGGTTCCGCTGCTGCAGGCAGTGAGACCCAAACTCGAACTCGAGGATTGGAACATCGGCCCGGCGATAGTCGCACGTCAGGCGCGCGTCGCGCTTGGCGATGAAATCGGCGAGGTGCTGAACGCGAAAATCGTCGTGATGCTGATCGGCGAGCGGCCGGGTTTGAGCTCGCCGGATAGCCTCGGCATCTACATCACGTACGCGCCGAAAACGGGTTGCAGCGACGCACAGCGCAACTGCATTTCGAACGTGCGCCCCGAAGGGCTCGACTATCCGTTGGCCGCGCACAAGCTGCACTATCTGCTGACGCAGGCGCGCAAGCTTGGTTTGACTGGTGTCGGGTTGAAAGACGATAGCGAGGCGCTGTTGGAAAGCACATCGGCGCATCATCCGTCGGTGAGCGACGACTCGGATTCCAGCGCGGCGCCGACCTGAATCGGCTCGCCGGCGCGTCTACTTCCGCAACAACCGCAACCCATTCCCGACCACCAGCAAACTCGCGCCGACATCCGCGAACACCGCCATCCACATCGTGCCGAGGCCCATCAGCGTCAGCACGAGAAACACGCTTTTGATCCCCAGCGCGAGCGCGATGTTCTGCACCAGCACCGCATGCGTCGCCTTCGAGAGCCGGATGAACGCCGGAATCTTGCGCAGGTCGTCGTCCATCAACGCGACGTCGGCGGTTTCGATCGCGGTGTCGGTGCCCATCGCGCCCATCGCGAAGCCGATGTCGGCGCGCGCGAGCGCGGGCGCGTCGTTGATGCCGTCGCCGACCATCCCGACCGTCGCGCCAGCCGCTGACCATTGCGTGACCGCGTCGAGCTTGTCCTCGGGCAACTGATCGCCGCGCGCTTCATCGACGCCGACCTGGCGCGCGATCGCCTCGGCGGTGTGGCGGTTGTCGCCGGTCAGCATCGCGGTGCCGACGCCGAGCCGCCGCAATTCGGCGACGGCGGCGCGGCTCGTGTCCTTCACCGTGTCGGCGACCGCGAACAGCGCCAGCACGCGTTGCGCGTCGGCGAGCATCACGACGGTTTGGCCCTGCGTTTCCAGTGCGTCGAGGCGCGCTTCGAGTTGCGGCGAGCAACGGCCGAGTTCTTCGATCAGACGGTGATTGCCGAGCCAGTAGGCGGCGCCGTCGATGTCGCCGCGTACGCCGCGGCCGGCTAATGCTTCGAAGGTGTCGACTTGCATGTGCTGGATGCTGTCGTTGTTAGCGGCAGTGGCAATCGCCATCGACACCGGATGATCGGAGCGGCCCGCGAGGCTGGCCGCGAGCGTGCGGTAGTGCAGGGCATTGGCCTTGTCGGTACTCGCGTTGCCTACGACGCGTTCGCCGCGAATACTGTCGCGAACGCGCAAGTCGCTGACACCGCCGACGGCACCGGCACCGGCAGCAGCACCGCCACCGCTATCGACAGAGCCACCCCCCACATCCGCACCCACACCAGCAACAACACCAACCGCATCGGCAACTACCTCAAACCCCACCAGCACCGGCTTCCCATGCGTAATCGTCCCGGTCTTATCGAGCGCAAGCCGGCTGAGCTTGCGGCCCTGTTCAAGATAGACGCCGCCCTTGATCAGAATCCCCTTGCGCGCGGCAGCCGCGAGCCCGCTGACGATCGTCACCGGCGTCGAAATGACAAGCGCACAAGGACACGCGATCACCAGCAGCACCAGCGCCTTGTAGATCCACTCATGCCACGCACCGCCAAAAAGCGGCGGCACGACCGCGACGGCGAGCGCAATCGCAAACACGATCGGCGTATAGACGCGCGCGAATTGATCGACGAAGCGCTGCGTCGGCGCCTTCGAGCCCTGCGCTTCCTCGACCGCGTGAATGATGCGCGCGAGCGTCGTATTGCCCGCCGCGGCCGTCACGCGATAGTCGAACGAGCCGCTTTGATTGATCGTGCCGGCGAACACGGCGTCGCCGACGGCTTTATCGATCGGCAGGCTTTCGCCGGTGATCGGCGCCTGATCGACGCTCGAGCGACCCGCGACGATCTCGCCGTCGAGCGCGATCCGCTCGCCCGGTTTCACGCGCACCAGCGCGCCGGGCGCGATCGTGTCGACGCGCGCGGGCAGCCACGTGCCGTCGGGCTGCTGCACGCTCGCCTGTTCGGGCGTCAGTTGCATCAGCCCCTCGATCGCATTGCGCGCGCGATCGAGCGATTTCGCTTCGATCAACTCGGCGATCGTGAACAGCACCATCACCATCGCCGCTTCGGGCCACTGGCCGAGTAGCGCCGCGCCGGTGACCGCGATGCTCATCAGCGCGTTGATGTTCAGGTTCAGATTGCGCAGCGCGAGCCATCCCTTGCGATAGGTCGTGAGCCCGCAGGTGGCGATCGCGGCGATCGCCAGAGCCGCGACCAGCCAGGTGGAAGCGCCGAGCCAGCTAGCGGCTTCTGATGTCGCTGCGACAACGGCGGCGACGATCAAGGGCCACCACGGCTTCGGCGGCGCGCTGGCGGCTGTGGATGCGCCGGGCCGGTTTGCATCGGCGCCGTCAGAGGCCAGCTCTGGCGTGAAGTCGAGCGAGCGCAGCGCGGCGAGCACCGGTTCCAGCGCGTCGGGTGCGTGGACCACGGTCAGCACCCGCTGCATCAGGTTGAAATCCATGCTGCGCACTGCGGGCATGCGGCCGAGCTTCTTGCGGATCAGCGCTTCCTCGGTCGGACAGTCCATCTGCATGATGCGGATCGCGGTGCGCAGGTCGCCGCCGACGGCTTCGGAGCGCGGCAGCGCGAGTGGGATCGGTGCGGCGGCAGAGGCGCCGCAGCAGGCGTCTTGAGCATGGTCGTGGACCGAGGGGCTGTGATCGTGGCCGTGCTTTTCCCCGTCGCCGGATGCGTGTTCGTGGTTGCCGTGGCTGTGTTCGTGCGCGTCGTCCAGCGCGCTCGCATGATCCGGGCGACTGTGGTCGCCCCCGTGGCAGCAGCCGTGTCCTTGCGAGTCGTCGAGCCCATGCGCGTGATCCGGGCGACCGTGGTCGTCATGGCCGGCGCCGTGTTCATGTGCGCAGCCGGGTTCATGAGCACGCCCGCCCTCATCCCCCGGCGCGCGACTTTCCCCCGTCTCCAAACG
This sequence comes from Paraburkholderia sp. ZP32-5, assembly GCF_021390495.1. NCBI lineage: Bacteria > Pseudomonadati > Pseudomonadota > Betaproteobacteria > Burkholderiales > Burkholderiaceae > Paraburkholderia > Paraburkholderia sp. ZP32-5. The sequence goes on from NZ_JAJEJP010000001.1 coordinate 28,709, forward strand.
ATCAACTTCCGGTCCGCGAACATCAGGCATAGTGGCTTCCTCGTACGATTTGTGGTCTAGTAAACACCTTGAAGCCACTACAAGGTCAAGGCCAAGTGGAGGGAGGGTCCATGAAAATCGGTGAATTGGCGAAAATCGCCCATTGCACGACCGAAACCATCCGTTTCTACGAAAAAGAGCGTCTGCTGCCCGAGGCGGAGCGCACCGAAGCCAATTACCGCAGTTACACGGCCAAGCACGTCGAGCGCCTGCGTTTCATCCGCAACTGTCGCGCGCTCGATATGACTCACGACGAAATTCGCGCATTGCTGCGTCTGACCGACGCGCCGGAGAACGGCTGCGGCGCCATCAACGCGTTGATCGACGAGCACATCGCGCACGTCGACATGCGCATCGAGGAGCTGCAACAGCTGAAAGCGCAACTGACCACGCTGCGCGATCAATGCCACGGCGAGCATCCGGTCGAGGACTGCGGAATCGTCCACGGCCTGACCGATATGGATGTGGCGGTGCCGCGTCCGCGACATACGCATCTCGGCTGACGCGACGGCGGCCGGCGCGTCGCAAGCGGTTGGTGGTCAGGCGCCGCTACTCGCAGCTAAAACGAAGCAGTCGCAGGTCGACGTGCAGCAAGCAACAATTACCCCTACATGGCAAGGCCGCGCGTGCGACCTTGCCACCCGATCATCGAAAGCATTCCAGTTGGAGAATCAACGTGTTCACCTGTAGAAACCAGTCCTGCGGCTCGCAGTGGGAGCAATCCGACGTCGTCATCAAGAACGAAGGCCAGGGGCTGCTGTTCCGCTGCCCGCTGTGCGGCGCGCGCAACTATGTCGAGCGTTTCGAAGACGACGACGGCGCCGTGCTGTACGAACAACTGCCCGGCCGCCCCGAACAAGGCCCGATGGCTGAGTAACCGAGCTTCCCGATCGAGCTCCCCGACCGCGTTTCCCAAGACAACCCCATGAATAGTCCCTCCACCGGTCCGACCCCCGCTGGCGCCGCGTTCAGCACACTGCCGCTGCCGCCCGCCACGCTCGCGAACCTCACCCAACTCGGCTACGTCGAGATGACGCCGATCCAGGCCGCGAGCCTGCCGGTCGCGCTCGCCGGCCAGGATCTGATCGCTCAGGCGAAAACCGGCAGCGGCAAAACCGCGGCGTTTTCGCTGGCGCTGCTGGCGCGCCTCGATTCGCGCAACTTCGACACCCAGGCGATGGTGCTGTGTCCGACGCGCGAACTCGCCGATCAGGTCACGCAGGAAATCCGCCGCCTCGCGCGCGCCGAAGAAAACATCAAGGTGCTGACGTTATGCGGCGGCACGCCGATGCGTCCGCAGACGGCGAGCCTCGAACACGGCGCGCATATCGTGGTCGGCACGCCGGGCCGCATCATGGATCACCTCGAACGCGGCACGCTCGTGTTGCGCTCGCTGAACACGCTGGTGCTCGACGAAGCGGACCGCATGCTCGACATGGGTTTCTTCGACGACATCGCGAAAGTCGCAAGGCAATGCCCGAAAGAGCGGCAAACGCTGTTGTTTTCCGCGACCTACCCCGAAGGCATCGCGAAGCTGAGCCAGCAATTCCTGCGCAACCCGAAGGAGATCAAGCTGGCCGAGCGGCACGACGACAGCAAGATCCGTCAGCGCTTCTATGAAGTGACCGAAGACGAGCGTCTGCATTCGGTCGGCTTGCTGTTGAACCACTACCGGCCGGTCAGCACGATCGCGTTCTGCAACACCAAGCAGCAGTGCCGCGATCTGCTCGACGTGCTGCGCGCGCAGGGCTTTCACGCGCTCGCGCTTCATGGCGAACTCGATCAGCGCGAGCGCGATCAGGTGCTGATCCAGTTCGCGAACCGCAGCTGCTCGGTGCTGGTCGCGACCGATGTTGCCGCGCGCGGTCTCGATATCGCGCAACTGGAAGCGGTGATCAACGTCGACGTGACGCCGGATCCGGAAGTCCACGTGCACCGCATCGGCCGCACCGGCCGCGCGGATCAGGACGGCTGGGCGCTGAGCCTCGCGAGCATGGACGAAATGGGCCGGGTCGGCGGGATCGAACAGGCGCAGAAACGCGACGTCGAATGGCACAAGCTTGCCGAACTGAAGTCGACGAGCGACGGGCCGCTGTTGCCGCCGATGGAAACGCTGCAAATCCTCGGCGGCCGTAAGGACAAGATCCGTCCCGGCGATGTGCTCGGCGCGCTGACTGGCGACGCCGGTTTCGAAGGCTCGCAGATCGGCAAGATCAACGTGACCGATATGTCGACCTATGTGGCGGTCGAGCGCAGCATCGCGCGCGAGGCGGTGCGCCGGCTCAGCGCGGGCAAGCTGAAGGGCCGCAAGGTCAAGGTGCGTTTGATGGACGATCTCTGACCGGTCCTAAGGATCCTATGAGGACCCTAAGAGCCCATTTGAAAAATCACGGATGGGCGTTCTATGTAGCAAGAGGCTTCCCATAGCGACATGAATCCTTGCTTCGGACAGGTCGGTGCGTTGCTCGTAAGCGCGCACCAGGCGACGCCAGCAGACTATCCAGCCAAAGGTGCGCTCTACCAGCGTGGCCGAACTGGCGAACAACGACTTCAACCTGAACATCCCACGCTACGTGGATACGTTCGAAGAGATAGAGGCCATCGATCTGAAAGCGATGCGGGAGGAGCGTCTGAAATTCAAGGCAGAGTTGGCCGTGCTGGAGGAAAAGATGGCGGGCTATCCGAAGGAACCTGGCTATGAGTGAATCCAGGCCTCGTGCGGAATTGGTGCTGTATGCGACCGAGGATGGGGCGGCTCAGTTTTTCCTTCGAGCCGAGGATGGCAGCGTCTGGCTGAGTCAGGCGGAACTGGCCGAACTGTTCCAGACTTCTGTCGCGAACATCAATATTCACATCAAGAACGTGCTCGATGAGCAGGAGTTGACCGAAAATCGAACTATTAAAAATGACTTAATAGTTCAAACGGAGGGCTCCCGGCAGGTGCGTCGAACGGTCAAGCTCTATAACCTCGACATGATCCTGGCCATCGGCTTCCGGGTAAAGTCGCCGCGCGGCACGCAGTTCCGCCAGTGGGCAACAGCCAATCTGAAAGAGTACCTGGTCAAGGGCTTCGTCATGGATGACGAGCGCCTCAAGAACGGCGACCGCTGGGACTACTTTGACGAGCTGCTGCAACGTATCCGCGACATACGCTCGTCCGAAAAGCGTTTCTACCAAAAGGTGCGCGACCTGCTGGCCCTTTCGGTGGACTATGCCGACGATGCGCACGCCACCGGCCTCTTTTTCGCCGAAGTTCAGAACAAGATGTTCTTCGCCGTGACAGGAGAGACAGCAGCCGAACTGATCGTTCGGCGCGCCGATCCCACCCAACCCAACATGGCACTCACCTCATGGAAAGGCGGGCGCGTGCGCAAAGGTGACGTGACGGTGGCCAAGAACTACCTCAATGCTGAAGAGCTGGATCATCTCAACCGCATCGTCAGCATGTTTCTCGACTTTGCCGAACTGCGGGCGATGCAACGTAAGGACCTCCGCATGGCCGACTGGCGGGTCTATGTGGACAGCTTCATGACCTTCAATGAACAGGCCGTGCTGCAAGGGCCCGGTCGCATGAGCCATCAAGCCATGACTACCATCGCGCATGAGCGTTATGAGACCTTTGATGCGGCACGGCGCAAGGATGAAGCGCTTGAGGCGGATCGCGCGGAGATGCGCGAACTGGAGCAGGTGGAGAAGCAAATCAGTAGCCGGCGCAAAAGCGGCAAAGGCGGAAAGGACCATGCCTAAGGGTTGGAGGCGCTTGCGTCCTGGCGTCATGACCGAAGCGTCGTTAATTCTCCGTCTGTTTGTCGAGCTACAACTTTAAGGACCCTGAAGCCAGAGCTTCGCGAACTCCGATAACTAGCAAAACGGCCGCACTCGCGGCCGTTTCCACATCCGCGCGCCCCGCATCACATTCCGTCATACCTCTGCCGTTTTCTGCATTCGTCAGGCCGGCCTTCGCGTCCGCTAAAGCCGTGACCGGACCGGCTGCGCCCGCCGCCAGGTGGCTTCGAGCAAGCCATGACGAAAACGCATGACACGCATGACAAAGATTCGTTTGTAGCGGTTCTTCGGCTGATGCTTAATCACCAGACTGGAAGGACCCGCCCGCAGCCGCCGTTCGCGCGGCCGTTGCCGGCTGAAGAAACGGAGAAAGTCTTATGCAGAGCGCCATGCAAGCCCGCTCGAAACTGCCGGACGTCGGCACCACCATTTTTACCGTGATCGGCCAACTGGCCGCGCAATACGATGCACTAAACCTGTCGCAAGGCGCGCCGAATTTTGCGCCGGACCCGAAGCTCGTCGACGGCGTCACGCGGGCGATGCGCGCCGGCCACAATCAGTACGCGCCGATGGCCGGCATCGCCCCGCTGCGCGACGCGCTCGCGGAGAAGGTCGAAACGCTGTACGGCACGCGCTACGACCCGGCCAGCGAAGTGACCGTGATGGGCAGCGCGAGCGAAGGGCTCTATTCGACGATCAGCGCGCTCGTGCATCCCGGTGACGAAGTGATTTACTTCGAGCCGTCGTTCGATAGCTACGGTCCGATCGTGCGCTTGCAGGGCGCGACGCCGGTCGCGATCAAGCTGTCGCTCGCCGACTTCCGCGTGAACTGGGACGAAGTGGCCGCCGCGATCACGCCGAAGACGCGGATGATCATCATCAACACGCCGCACAACCCGACCGCGACGATTTTCAGCGACGCCGATATCGAGCGGCTGAAAGCGTTGACGCGCAACACCGATATCGTGATTCTGGCCGACGAGGTCTACGAGCACGTGGTGTTCGACGGCGAGAAGCATCAGAGCATGGCGTGCCATGCGGAGCTGGCTGAGCGCAGCGTGATCGTGTCGTCGTTCGGCAAGTCGTATCACGTGACCGGCTGGCGTGTCGGCTACTGCCTCGCGCCCGCCGCGCTGATGGACGAGATCCGCAAGGTCCATCAGTTCATGGTGTTTTCCGCCGATACGCCGATGCAGTACGCGTTCGCCGAAGCACTCGCGAATCGCGAAAGCTATCTCGGCCTCTCGGGCTTCTATCAACAGAAACGCGATCTGCTCGCGCATGCGCTGCGCGAATCGCGCTTCGAGCTGTTGCCGAGCGAAGGCAGCTTCTTCATGCTTGCGCGCTTCCGCGGTTTCTCCGCTGAAAGCGACAGCGATTTCGTGCTCCGCCTGATTCGCGATGCACGCGTCGCGACGATTCCGCTGTCGGCGTTCTATACAGACGGCACGGATTCCGGGCTGATCCGCCTGTGCTTTTCGAAGGACGACGCGACGCTGCTCGAAGGCGCGCGGCGTTTGTGCGAGATCTGAGCGTGCATCCGTGTAAGCCCTGTTAAAGCTTCACGGTTGGACGCAGTATGATCGTCGCGTCGTTATGCGTGACGGATCGTCGCGCGTGACAGGGCATTCGACGTCATCGAAACAAACTGAAGCCGACTGAGGCCCACTGAGGCCAACCGAAGCGAAGTCACCAAAGCATTCGAACCGAGAGAAGGGATCTGTTATGAAGCTGCTCAAGTCTCTGCTGGCGCTCGCCTGCGCATGCACGTCGCTCGCGGCATCGTTTTCCGCCAGCGCCGCCGAGCCCGCGACGCTGCGTTTCGGACTCGAAGCGCAGTATCCGCCGTTCGAATCGAAAGGCCCGGGCGGCCAGCTACAAGGGCTCGATATCGACGTCGGCAACGCGGTCTGCGCGGCCGCGCACATGCAGTGCAAGTGGGTCGAAACGTCGTTCGACGGCCTGATTCCCGCATTGCAAGGTCGCAAGTTCGACGCGATCAATTCGGCGATGAACGCGACCGAGCAGCGCCGCCAGGCGATCGATTTCACGACGGTCGTCTATCGTGTGCCGACGCAACTGATCGCGCGGCGCGACAGCGGTCTGCTGCCGACACCGGAGTCGCTGAAGGGCAAACACGTCGGCGTGTTGCAGGGCTCGATTCAGGAGACCTTCGCGAAGGTGCATTGGGAGCCGGCCGGCGTCAGCGTGATGCCGTATCAGGACCAGAATCAGGTGTATGCGGATCTGACGGCGGGGCGTCTCGATGGCACGCTGGTGCTCGCGCCTGCGGGGCAGACCGGTTTTCTATCGAAGCCTGAAGGCAAGGACTATGCATTCGTCGGCCAGCCGGTGCGTGACGACAAGATTCTCGGCAGCGGCATCGCGTACGGCATCCGCAAGGGCGATACCGCGCTGCGCGATCAGTTGAATGCCGCGATCGCGAAAGTGCAGGCCGATGGCACCGTGAAGGCGCTGGCCGCAAAGTATCTCGGCAATATCGACGTCAGCGCGAAGTAACCGGACCGCACCGCTCGTTCGCTTGTTGCGCATCCGGCTGACGGCTACGATACAGAAGCTTCGCGAGCGAGGCACGACGTCGAAGCCGGCGGATCCACCGGAGAGGGCGCATGAGCAGGAGCACCGAGGCGGCAAGCGAAACGAAAAGCGAAGCAAAAAACGCAGCCGCGCCGCGCTTCTGGCGTAGCGACGCACTGCCGTTCATCGAAGCGCGTTCCATCGACGATGGCCGCAACGTCTGCTACGCCAAACACTCGCACGAAACCTTTTCGATCGGCGCTGTCACCGGCGGCCGCAGCGTCTATCTGAATCGCCACGCGAAGGAATGGATCGGCGCCGGCGTGGTTGTGCTGATGAACCCCGATGACGTCCACGCGTGCAATCCAGTGGCCGGCGAGCGCTGGTCGTATCGGATGCTGCATGTTGACGTCGCGTGGTTGACGAAGCTGCAGCACGAACTTGGCTTCAGCGAGAATCACGCGTTTCGCGCGTTCTCGCAGATCATGACGCTCGATGCGGCATTGTTCGACGGCGTGAACCGGCTGTGCGCAATCCTTGCCGACGAAAATGCAGACGCTCAAACCGGCACATTGCGCCGGGAAAGCGCGGTGATCACGTTCTTCTCCGACTTGCAGCAAAAGCTCAATCCAGCGCGCGTGCCCGAGCGCGATGCGAGTACCCAGCTTGCGCGCGCCGCTGAATTCATCGCTGAAAATTGCACGCGCGCGTTGAAACTCGACGACGTATGCGAGGCGGCCGGCTTGTCCGCGTCGCATCTGATTCGCGCGTTCAAGCAACGCTACGGGATGACGCCGCACGCGTATCTGATCAATCGACGCATCCAGTACAGTCGCGCGCAGTTGCGGCGCGGCCGGCTGATTGCCGATGTCGCGCTCGACGCCGGTTTCGCCGATCAGGCGCATCTGCAGCGGACCTTCAAGCGGCTCGTCGCGGCGACGCCGGGGCAGTATCGCAACTGAGCACGCGGCGCTTGCCGCGGCGCATAGCCGCCGCGCGGGAATCAGTCCGTTGAAGGTTCGCGCGACGGACGCCTGGCAACACCCCAGTGCATTCTTCCTCCCGCCTCACTCCACCAGCAGATACAGCGCGCTCGCCGCGAGCAGCGCCGCCATCACGCGATTGAACAGCCTGACCCGCTTCGCGTCGCGCAAATACTTGCGCAGAAAGGTGCCGGCATACGCCCAACTCGCGATCGATAGATAGCAGATCACGAAGTAGAGCGCCGCGAATTGCCAGACGAGCTTGCCGTCGCCATTGGCCGCATACGCGCCCATGCCCGCCAGCGACGCGAGCCATGCTTTCGGATTGAGCCATTGCATCGCCGCGCCATGCGCGAACGACGGTCCGCGAGCCGGCTTGTCCGCACCGAGCTGGCCGTTATCGACCGCGAGTTTGCAGGCCATATAAAGCAGAAAGCCGACGCCCGCCCATTTGACGATATCGATCAGATTCGGAAAACGCGTGAGCAATGCATGCAAACCCAGACCAATCAGCAAAAGCAGCACGGTGAAGCCGACGGTCGCGCCGGTCACATGCCGCAGGCTCGCGGCGAGCCCGTGCTGCGCGCCGGCGCTGAGCGCGACGACGTTCACCGGTCCAGGGGAAATCGAACAGGCAAGCGCGAAGGCTGCCATCGAAAGTAATGCGGTCATCGGGTGCCTCGGTACGTGTGAGCGCAACAGGATTGCGAGACTCAACGGTAGCGAGACCGACGGACGATGTATTGAAGGAAATTGCTCAGCGAAGCACGCATGCGGCAAACCGAAAAATCCGCGCGTGTTATTCACAAAAAATTAACTGAATAAGCCCTTGACCATTAACGCAATCTGGACGTGGTATTCGCGCAAACGTTATCGGTTCAAGCTCCTTTAGATTATCTATTAAATGCGCGCAGAAGAAACCTATGAAATGCCCCTATAAAGGTGATAATTAATTTGACCGTTAAACAGATCGGGGGAGCTTTCTGTTAGTGTATCTCCCCGGATGATGACCGCGGCGGGCGCTCAGACGCGGGTGAGCGCACAGTGGCGTCGAATCTGCATCGAATGGTTCTGCATCAGCGTAAATTTGCCGGCGCGATTTTTTTAGAAAAACGACCGGTTGAATGGATGAACGGGAGCACATGTGGTTGCCGATCCAAGCAGGCAGAAGGTCGCGGACGAATTGAACGAGCTGTGTCTCGAGTTATTCGACGGTTGGTGCGAGCGTAGATGCGTGATTCCGCTCGCCTATTTGATGCACGGCTGGCCGCTTATCGACGCGACGCCGTCGGCATTCAATCGTCTGCACGACAATCTGCTCGATCTCGAATGCTGGCATCTCGAAGACCTGTCCGACGAAGATAGCAATACGATCCGCTATTTGCTGAGTCTTCTGTCCCAACAGGCGGCAATAGTGCGCACTTCGACAAACTGAGTCCGGCGTGGGATACGCACAGCACATGAGCGCGAAGACAACGGGCATCCGCCGTGTGCTAATGGCACGGGCGCGCAGGCTGCGGATGCCGCGCCACGGCATCGTCTACGCGGGATGCTGCGTGGTGCTGGCGATGCTCGGCTTATGCGGCTATTCGCTGTACCAGAGCCGCAACGATGCGATGTCGCGCGCGCTCGATTCGTCGCGCGATGTCGCGACGATCACCGAACGCGACATCGCGCGCAATTTCGAGTTGTACGCGCTGTCGCTGCAGGCCGTCGCCGACGGACTCGCGCGGCCGGGCGTGCTCGATTCGCCGCGGCTGCGGCGCGAAATCCTGTTCGATCGCGCGGCGACCGGACAGTACGTGGGCGCGATGGTCGTGATCGACGCGGGCGGCAACGTCGTGATGGATTCGGAAAACGACGCCGGGCTTGGCGGCAATCTGTCGGATCGCCCGTACTTCAGGATTCATCGCGACGATCCTGACTTCGGGCTCGATGTGAGCGCGCCCTACACTTCGCGGCTCAGACCGGGTTCGCGCAGCATCGCGTTGAGCCGGCGATTGTCGCGCGCCGACGGTTCGTTCGCGGGCATCGTCGCGCTGGGCATCGACGAAGGCTATTTCACGAGCCTGTTCGCCGATCTGAGGCTCGGGCAGCATGGCTCGGTATCGGTCATCAGAACGGATGGCACGATCATCGTGCGCCGGCCGGACGGTCAGAATCTGAGCGGGCGCAACATCAACAACACGCAGTTTTTCCACAAACTGCTCGCGCAGGACGAGGGTAGTTTTGTCGCGGACTCGCCGCTCGATGGCACCGAGCGGCTTTACTCGTTCAGACGGATTCAGGGATTGCCGCTGATCGTGTTGATCGCCGAGTCCACCGCGGATATCTACGCGAGCTGGTGGGAACGCGCGGTCGTGATCGGTTCGCTGACGTTCATTTTCGGCATCGGCGTCGTGGTGCTGTCGGCGTGGCTGGCCGCCGAGCTGCGGCGCCGGCAGCGAGTGGAGCTGGAACTGGAACGGCTCGCCGGCACCGACGGACTCACCAATCTGCCCAATCGTCGCGCGTTGTGCGAAACGCTCGACCGCGAATGGTTGCGCGCGCGACGCACGGGCAGCGTGCTGTCGCTGCTGTTCGTCGATATCGATCACTTCAAGGCATACAACGATACCTATGGCCATCAGGCCGGCGACGTCGCGCTAATCGAGGTCGCGTGCTGCATCAGGAAAGTGATCCTGCGACCGGCCGATTGCGTCGGCCGCTACGGTGGCGAGGAATTCATCGTCGTGCTGCCGGACACCGATACGGCGGGGGCTGCGGTGGTCGCCGAGAACATCCGGGTCGCGATTGGCGGGTTGGGTATCACGCACGTGGGCTGCGAGTTCGGTCGCGTGACGGTCAGCATCGGCGCGACGACCTGGTGGCCGGATATGGAGACGGACGTCAGCGTGGTGATTCGGGCCGCGGATGAGGCGTTGTATTCGGCGAAGGCGCGGGGGAGGAATGTGGTTGCGCAGATGGGGGTGGGGTGAAGGTGGGTTGCTGGCGGTCTCTTTCTTTTTTGATTTTGTGCGCGGAAGTGAAAAAAGGGTTGCGGCGCTTTCGCGTGCAACCCTTTGAATTTTTTGGTGGGGTGTGAGTGACTCGAACACTCGACCTACGGATTAAGAGTTAAACCAAGCGCCCCGTAGGTTACTGGAGGACATTCCTTGATTTAACAAGGGAAACCGTAACGACGGGCATACGCACTGACGGGCTGAGCCATGCAATTCCATTCCCCGCCGGGCTGCACTGGATGGCGCGCTCCGCGAGCGGTTTGCTGCCGGATGTACGGGCTTTCCTCCGAGCCGCGGCAGCCAAATGCGTCTGGGTTAACGTCGTCGAGTGTCAGACGTTCGATTAGTTGGCGCAGACATTTCCGATGGGTCGACGTGGCCAGAACAGCTCGACACTCATATCGGAACCTATACGGCACCGACCGCGTCGAGGGCCGTGCCGCTAGCGGGTTTCCCGTACTGCGATGTTCAGCGCTACCCGTCCTGGAAATGCCCACAGTGGCGAGGCGGATCACGCTCGATCGCAGTCTGCCGACGCCGGAGCCTCGACGTCTAAGACACGATGAACGTCCTCAGGCACGATGGTGTCGTTCGTGGGCAGATGGGACCGAGTCAGCGTCGGCCTGCTGCTCGCCCTCCTTGCGAATCCATTCGCGAAATTGCATGACGATAGGGCGACGCGAAACTTCAGGACGGCTCACCACACAATAGGTCCCTGACAACGGTACGCGCACTTTAAAAGGCTCGACGAGCTGGCCGGACTTGATCGCGCTGGATGCGAGCATCGGCGTGGTCACGACGATTCCGCGACCTGCGACGGCCGCTTCGATCGCGAGCGCCGCGTGAGTGAAGTGGGGGCCGTCCCCGTCGTTGATGCCGTCCACCTTTGCTTGACGTAGCCACATGCGCCAGAACGATTCATTTTCGTAGAGCAGACCGCGTTCATCGTGCAGCAGCGTGTGATTTGCAACATCTTCCACCTTCTGCAGCGTGTCACAAAGCTGCGGCGTGCACAGAGGTGTCACATACAGCGGCATCAATTTCGTGACATTCATTCCCGGGTAGTTTCCGGTACCGAATGTGATCACGATATCCGATTCGCTCGCCCAATTGAGAACGGTCTGAACGTCGCCGCGATATCCGCGCGTTAAATTCGTGAATTGCCGCATTCGCGTTGAAACCCGGACATCGATTTCCGGGTGCTCCATGACGAAACTATGGAGTCTCGGCATTAGCCATTGCGAGGAAAACGACGGCGGTACGTCGACCGATAAAACGCCATGCCCACGGTGGCTGTTGACTATCTCGACCGCTTGAGAAATTTTTTCGAAGCCGTCTCGCAGATGCATGAAAAACATCTGCCCTAATTCGGTCATTTCGATCGAGCGATAGCGCCGGTAGAAAAGGGCTGCCCCAAGATTTTCCTCCAACTGCTGAATCTGATGGCTGACTGCGGCGGACGTCACGTTCAACTCTGCCGCTGCTTTCTTGATGCTCAGAAGCCGTGCGGCCGACTCGAACGCCTTGAGCGAATTCAGCGAGGGGTTCGGTATCCGTTGCATGCTTTTCCTGCGCCGCACAAGGTGATCTGAATGTGAGTCACTTTACTTTTTCTCAACTTGCATCGCAAGTTATATCCGGTGACGGTCGAATTCTGTGCCGATAGCATCCTTTCAACCAAATCAGGAACCCTTATTTCGCCAAGGGATTTCCCTGAACTGCCCCGGTATGGTGAAGCCAGCCCGCGATTGGGGAGGCAAGCCCTGATTTAGGGAATATCCGGATTCGGAAGTTGAAAAGCACGGAGAGGAAGCAATGGATCTGCAATTCATATCGCCGCGTGAACTGGGTACCGTTTTCGCGCCTTATTCACAGATCGCACGAGCGAAAGCGGCGCAGGAAATCGTGTTCGTCGCCGGCCAGGTCGCGACGCGCGAAGACAGTTCGATTGCCGGTGTCGATGATTTCGAGGCCCAGTGCGAGCAGGTCTACACGAACATCGAAACGGCGCTGAGTCATGCGGGCGCGAACTGGTCGAACGTCGCGCAATTCACCTCCTACCTGGTGAGCGCCGACGACATCGCACCCTACAAGGCATGGCGTGAACGCAGGTTCAAGGATCTGTTCCCGAGTGGCGACTACCCGACCAATACGCTGCTGATCATCCAGCGTCTCGTGGTCGATACGCTTCGCCTCGAGGTGCAGGCGATCGCGGTGAAATAAGGGAAGGCGGTATGGAACAAACCAAAGGACGCGTTCTCGAAGGCAAGCTGGTGTTCGGCTCGCTCGACGCGCCGCTGGAACGCGGATGCGTCGTGACGGAAGGCGAGCGCATTGCCTGGGTCGGATCGCGCGATGCGCTGCCGCAGCAGTATGCGGGCCCAGACTGGGAGCGCATCGATCTGCCCGGCCGCACGGTCATGCCGGGCCTGATCGACGGCCATACGCACATCTCGTTCGGCGAAGCGCGATCCGAAGAAGAACTCGCGCTATACACGCCGGTGGAGTTCCGCACGCTCAAGGCGGCGTGGAACGCGCGGAAGGTGTTGCAGGCTGGCGTGACGAGCGCCTTCGACGCAGCCACGACGTACAACATCGCCCAGTCAGTGCGCGATGCGATCGACAGCGGTATGTACGAGGGGCCACGTTTTGCGGTGAGCGGCAAGCAACTTACATCGCACCAGGGGCTGGAAGACTCGTTTCCGAACGGGATGGAGTTTCCGCCCGGGCAAGCGGGCGTGCTGGTGGGCAGCGCGTCCGACATCGTGAAGATGATTCGCTATCAGGTGAAAGACGGGGTGGATGCGATCAAGGTGTCCGGTTCGAACGACTCGCTCATTACGCCGGATTCGCTCGACGGTGCGGCGTTCACGGATGAAGAGTTCGTCTTGATCGCGAAAGAGGCCCACCGGCTCGGCAGGATGTGCAACGTTCACGCACGCTCACGCGATGCCATTATCGCGGCGGCGAAAGCCGGATTCGACGTGATCTACCACGCGTCGTACATCGACGAAGAGGGTATCGAAGCGTGCCTGAAAAGCGGCTCGATCATCTGTCCGACGCTGCCGCTGCTGACCAACATTCTGGAAGCCTGCGACGGAAAGCAGAGTGGTCTGATGGATGCGTTGCAGCGCGAGTACGAAGCCGCGCGAACGAATCTGCCGCGCGCGTACCGCGCGGGAATCCCGTTCGTACAGGGATCCGAAAGCGGCTGGTCGCCGATTCCGTACGGTCACTGGCACGCGCGGGAGATGGAAATCTTCGTGAAGGATTTCGGTTTCTCGACGCTGGAAGCGATCCACGCCGGCACGCTGGGCGCCACTCGCATGTTGCGCCGCTTCGGTCACGAGGTGGGCAAGCTGGAAGCGGGCCGCTATGCGGACCTGCTGGTGATCGACGGCGATCCGACCGTGGACATCACCGTGCTGCAAAAGCCTTCGAGGTTCGACTTTATTTTCAAGGGCGGCAAGCCCGTGGACCGCACGCCGGCGCAGCCGCGCCGGGTGATGCACTACGAGAAGCACAAGATCTTTCTCAACGGTTTGTATCAATACGATCAGGACACTGGGACGGGACGCCTTCTGGCGTAAGGCATGTCACTTTCGCATTCAGGAAACACAACATGGAAAAGTACTCGAAGGAACATCTGGCAGGGCTGATCAGGAGCGATCGTGTCCATCGCGATTACTACATCGACCCGCGGATTTTCGAAATCGAAAAGGAAAAGATTTTCGGCAAGGTCTGGGTGTATGTCGGCCACGAAAGTCTCGTACCGAAGGAGGGCGATTACTACAGCACCACGATGGCCGGTCAACCCGTCGTGCTGTCGCGTCACACCGATGGCAAGGTCTACGTTCTGCAAAACCGCTGCGGCCACCGTGGCGCCCAGGTCGTCGCGAAAGAGCGAGGCAATACGCGCGCGTTTCTCTGTATGTACCACGGCTGGGGTTTCCGCCTGAATGGCGATCTGGCCGGCGTGCCGATGAAGCAGGACTTTCCGCAGCAGTGCCTGGAAGAACCCGAGTCGGGCATGTTGCGTGTGCCGCGCGTGGAGTCGTATCGCGGTTTCGTCTTCGCGTCGTTCAACGAAGAGGTGATGCCGTTGCTGGACTTCCTCGGCGAAGCACGCGGCGGGATCGACGAACTCGTGAATCGCTCGCCGGTCGGCGAAGTGGAGTTCGGTTCGGGTTGCCACCGTTACTACTTCAAGGGCAACTGGAAGCTGCAAATGGACAACATGGCCGACACCTACCACCCGGCGGCGTGCCACGGTTCCACGGTGGGCCCGGATGGTCGCCAGTTCCAGCGCCGGGCGGGCGCCGAGGGCGGCAGGGCGCCTTTCTTCGCCGAAAACGGCGAAGCAATCGTGTCGCAGCTTGGCGTGCGCGGTTACGCAAACGGCCATAGCTCCGAGCAGTCGCTGTTCGACAAGGAGCAGAAGGGTGGCCACTGGGACGAATACCGCGCACAGATGGTGGCGGCTTACGGCGAAGCGCGCACCGTCGAGATCCTGAAGAACGTCCGCCATAGCCTGACGCTCTTTCCGACGCTCGACATACTGATCGCGCAGACGTCGGTGCGTGTGGTCAAGCCGATTGCCGTCGATTTAACCGAGGTCGAAATCTGGCCGGTGAAATTGAAGGGTGCGCCCGAAGTGATCTCCACGGATATCGTCCGGTTCGTGAACATCACCCACTCGGCGTCGTCGTTCATCCAGACGGACGACATGGAAGCGTTCGAACGTTGTCAGCGCGGCATGCAGACGGGTGGCGAATATATCCTCGTGGCGCGCGGCATCGGCAGCGAAGTGGACGAAGGCAACGGAGTGCTGTTCGGCGCACGTTCCAGCGAGGTGGGGCAGCGCGCAAAGCACTTTGCGTGGCGAGACCTGATGGGCGCCTGAACAGAATTTTCGCAACAAGGAGATTAAATGGACAACGCAACGCTGGATGCCGCCACGCTCGACAAGCTGCGTACCTTCGTTGAAGACGAGGCCGCACTGCTCGACGAACGACGCTACGACGAATGGCAGGAACTGTACGCCGACGATGGCGTGTACTGGGCGCCGTCGCAGCCCGGTCAGCAGGACTGGAACAACACCGTGTCGCTGTACTTCGACGACAGGCACACGATGAAGACGCGCATCGAGCGTCTGAAACACAGCATGATCCACTGCCAGGAGCCGCCCTCGGCGTGCGTGCGCGTGCTTTCCGGTCTGCGCGTGATGTCACGGGCGGCGGACTCCGGAGATTACAGGGTTCGCTCGAAATTCATCATGCTGGAAGATCGTCGCGGTGCGGAGCGTCGCACGTTCGGGGGCAACTATATCCATACGCTGCGGGTTCGGGGAGACAGCTTTCTCATCGTCCAGAAGCGCGTCGAACTGACCAACTGCGAGGCCAGTTTTCCGATGCTGACGCAGCCGTTTTAACAACGGTAGCCGCTGCGCGTAACGGAATGCGCGCAGCGCAAACGACAAGGATGGAGAAAAAGCATGAGCGCAGTTCTTGTGGAGAGCGGGAAGTCAGTTTCCCATGACGGGAAGTTGCCCAGAACCTTGTTTCTGGTTCAGTTTCTCGCGGTCGGCCTCGGGTATCTGCTGTACACGTTCAACAGAACTGCATTCCCGATCGGGTTGAAAAACATCTCGGTTTCTCTCGGGTTTAGCGTCATCGAGATGAGCACGCTGGGGACGATCTTTCTGGTCGGGCAAGGCATCATTGGCATTCCTGCAGGTTTCTGGAACAACACGAACGGAAAGCGCGGGATCACGTACCGCACGAATACGATCATGCTGATCGGCACCGTGGGAACGGGTGTCATGTCCCTGGTGCTGGCGTACCTCGCATTGAATTTCCCGCTCACCCTCACGTACCGGATCCTGTTCGGCATCTTCGAGGGCATGTTCAACATCAGCGTCTATTCGTTTGCCGGTTCCGCTTTGCCCGAGCGCCGCGCATTCGTCAACATGTGCCTCGGCTTCTTCTACGCCGCGGGCGCCATGCTGGGGCCGTGGGTATTCAGCCAGATACTCGCGGCCGCGCCTGCGGATACCGGCTGGCGCTTCGGCCTGTCGGTGTTCGGCGCAGTCAGCATCGTTATCGGCGTGGTGATCTTCAGCGTGATGACGATTCTGCTTTACCGAACCCGTTCATCGGCTCCGATGCAGACCGTGCAGCAGCAGAGCGATCTGCCGTCCGAAAGCGTGACGGAGGTGCTCAAGGACGTATTGAGCAGAAAGTCGCTGTGGAAGGGGTTGGCGATTCACGCGTTGAATCTGTTCACGATGTGGGACTTCATTGGCGGCATGCCGTCGATCATGGCGCAGCACCAGCACCGCGACGTGCTCTTCATCGGCGCGGTATTCGGACTCGGATTCGGCCTCACGAGCGCGGTATCGCCTGTCTTCGGCCTCCTGGCGGACAGGTTCGGGCGCCGGCTGGTCGTGCTGATCCTCGGAACCGCCGACATCGTCGCGCTGTACCTGCTGATTTTCCATCCGATGGGGCAGTGGGTGACGACACTCCTCGCATTCGTCGTGGGCGTCGGCGTGAACTCGGTCTATTTCATGGGCTATACCCTCGCGCAGGACGGCGTGCCGAATTACCGCGTGCCGATTGCCACGGGCATTGCGGGCGCAATGGGCTACCTCATTGCGGGGTTTGCCGGGCCGATTCATGGCTGGGTCTCGACGGTGACGAACTGGCAAACCGCCTGCGTGGTCATCATGATCATCCCTCAGATTCTGGCGGTGGCCGCCGCGCTCGTCTTCCTGCCGAGTATCGCGAAATGGAAGCAATTGCGCCGCGAAGGCAAGGCAATCGCCTGACGTCAAGGGAAGACATCATCATGCTGACGCAATTCGACTTCGATTTCGAAGCTCATAAGGTCAATGCATTCGAAGGGGGCAACTCGACAAAGCCGCCTTTGTTGTTGATGCACGGCGTCGGACCCGGCGCCTCCATCATGAACGCGTTTCGTCCGCTTCTTCCTTTCCTGAACGAGCACTTCCACGTGTTCGCGATGGACTGGATCGGCTTCGGCGGTTCCGATCGAAAGCGCGAGAAACCCTTTGCGGACTTCAGTTTCTGGGTCCGCCAGGCGCGCGCGTTGATGGCCAGGATGCCGGGCGAAAAGGTCTACCTGTTCGGGCATTCGATGTCGGCGGCCGTCGCATTACGGTTGGCGGCGACGGACCCGCGCGTCGCTGCCGTCTTCACGACGGGCGCCGCGGGCACGACATTCGAACTGAACGACCATCTGAAGCGCCTGTGGACCTTTCCGAAGAGCGCGGAAGAACTCAAGGCCGGACTCGCGAGCCTGATCCACGACGTGGGCGCCATTCCGGACGAGCAGATCGAAAGCCGCTGGAAAACGCTGTCCGAAGGCGATTACGGCGATTACTTCACGCAGATGCTGTCGACCCCCACACAACTGATCCGAGACTGGACGCTCACCGACCGGGAACTCGCAGCGATCAAGGTGCCGTGCACGTTGCTGCACGGCAGAAACGACATGGCATGTCCGCCGGACTCGACGTCGGCGACGCTCGCGCAAAAGATTCCGCACTGCAATCTGATCGTGGTCGACGCATGCGCGCACGCGCCGTCGCTCGAGCAGACCGCGAAAGTGCGCGCGGCGCTCCATGTTGCTTTTGACGGCGTGATTGGCGCCTGAATCCGATTTCAAACAGGAACGAATGTGAAGCTTTTCCGATACGGCCCGGCTGGGCAGGAACGCCCAGGGATCATCGACGCGAACGGCGCGATGCGCTCGCTATACCCTGTCGTTCGCGAAATCGACGACACGATCCTGTCGCCCGACGGCCTGAATTTCCTGCGCGCACTCGATGCGACCCGGTTGCCGGAAGTGCCCGCCGACACGCGTATCGGCGTGCCGTTGTCGAACGTGCGCGGTATCACCGCGATCGGTCTGAACTACACGGATCACGCCCGCGAAGCGAACATGGCCATTCCGACGGAGCCCGTCGTGTTCAGCAAGGCGACGTCGTCGCTTGCCGGCCCGAACGACGACCTCCTTCTGCCCGCGCGGTCGGAGAAGACGGACTGGGAAGTGGAGCTTGCCATCGTCATGGGCAGCACTGCATCGAACCTGTCGCAGGAGGAAGCACATTCGGCCATCGCCGGATTCTGCCTGGTGAACGACGTGTCGGAACGTTCGTGGCAGCTCGAACGCAACGGCCAGTGGGGCAAGGGCAAGAGCTTCGATACGTTCACGCCGCTCGGCCCGTGGCTCGTGACGCCGGACGAAGTGGACTATGCGAAAAATCTGGCGTTGACGCTCAGCGTGAACGGTGTGCAACGTCAGAACGGCAACACGGAAGACATGATTTTTCCTGTGAGCACGATCGTCAGCTATGTCAGCAGTTTCCAGACGCTGCACGCGGGCGACGTAATCATCACAGGCACGCCCGCCGGGGTTGGCATGGGCATGAAACCGCCCGTTTTCCTGCGCGGCGGCGATGTGATCGACATGGCGATTACGGGTTTGGGAACCCAGAAACATCACGTTGTCGCTCGCTGAGAATATTGCCCCGCAAGGGGCCTCGTTCGGTATTCAGCGATCGCTGTTGAAAATCTCCAAAAAATCGGCGGGAAATTTCCAATAAATATCGATCGTTCAATCGATCGATTAACCGGGCAGTTCCCAGGACAGCGCCAGTGACGAGGCCGCCATCCTTGGCGAAACAGGCATGAGTGTATTGCAACGCTTGCTGCGTATGGAGCCTCACAAAGCTCCATGACGCCGGCATGGACGCGGCTTGTCCGCGTTCGCGCACCGGTCGTCGATGCGCGCGGTAATCGTATTAGCGACGTGAAAAAGCAGCGCGGCGATTCGTATCGATTTCAGACATTTTCCAACAAACGAAGGGCGCAACATGGCACACCGCAAACTGAAAACCGCACTGATATTCGGCATCTCGTGGATGACATCGGCGCCCGTCTGGGCGCAAAGCAGCGTCACGCTTTACGGAGTCGTCGACGACGCCATCGCGTATCAGAGCAGCAGCACCAAACTCGGCACGACGAGCGGCGGCAAGTCGAACGTACAGCTCTATTCGGGTGCATGGTCGGGCAGCCGCTTCGGTTTTCGCGGCACGGAAGATCTCGGCGGCGGACTGAAGGCGGTATTCCAGCTCGAAAACGGCTTCAACGTCAATACCGGCACGCTCGGCCAAGGCGGCCTCGTGTTCGGGCGGCGCGCGTTCGTCGGCTTCGATAGCGCGCAATACGGGCTGCTGACTTTCGGGCGCCAGTACACGCCGTACTTTACGCTGCTCGCTCCGTATTCGCCGATCGAGTGGCTCGGCATGCATCCGGGCGACGTCGACGCATTCGATTTCACGGTGCGCAGCAACAACTCGATTGCTTATATCTCGCCGAAGCTCTACGGCTTCACGTTCGGCGGCATGTACGCGCTGGCGGGCATTCCCGGGACGGTGAACCGCGGATCGACGTGGAGCGGCGCGCTGCAATATGCGGCCGGACCGGTTGGCGTGGCGGCAGGCTTTCTGCGCGTGAACAACTCGACGGTGGGCGGCGGTGCGTTCGGCGCAGATTCGACGGCGACGTCGGGCGGTCAGACGCTGGTGTCGTCGCTGACCAACGGCTATCAGACCGCGCAGGCGCAAAACCGCTTCGCGCTGGTCGGCACATACCGCTTCAACAGGAACTGGGACGTCAACCTCAGCTACTCGAACGTGCAGTACATCCCTGGCGTCGGCTCGAACTACCGCGATACGGCGATCTTCAATACCGAAGGCGTCGTGCTGCACTGGAAGGCGAGCGCCGCATTCGACATCGCCGCGGGCTACTCGTACACGCGCGCCACCGAAGCCAACCGCATCACCGATGCCGCGTCGTATCACCAGTTTCATCTGACGCAGTTGTACGCGCTGTCCAAGCGCACCACGCTGTACGGCTTCGAGGCGTATCAGCGCGCCAACGGCAATACGCTCGGCACCAACGGCACCAGCATCATTCGCGCGACACCGACGATCGGCGACTTCTTCCAGTCGTCGCCGTCGTCGTCAGCAAGTCAGGTCGCGCTGATCTTCGGTATTACACATCGCTTCTGACAAGCGCGCGCACGCGAAGCGCCGCTTCTGCCTGACCCCCATCATCTGCTACCTGGAGTTCGCCATGAATCATCCCCAAACCATCGACGTACGCGGCGAAATGAAGGAAGACGCCGAAGCGCTCTATCTGATGGATCACCCCGATTCGACCGAAGAGATTCCGACGCTCGATCTCGCGCCGTATCTCGATGGCACGCCCGACGGCCTCGAACATGTCGCCGCGCATCTGCGCGACATCTCGCGCACGGTCGGCTTCTTCTATTTGAAAGGGCACGGCATTCCGCAAGACGTGATCGACCGCGTATTCGACGCCTCGCGGCGATTTCATTCGCAACCGGCCGCGCTGAAAGACCCGTTGCCGTGCATCGACGTCGGCACGCTGAAATCCGGCTATCAGCCGGCTCCGCGCGAAACGCGCGCGTATTCGAACGTCAACATCATTACCGGCGCGAAGCCGAACACCTATTCGCGTTTCACCGTCAATCGCGAAGGCGGCTCGGGCGGCGCGAACGTCCCGGCGCCGGGCGCGCCGGTCAACGTCTGGCCCGACGAACTGCCCGGATTCAAGGAGGCGGTGCAGGACTATCACACGCGCATTCTCGCGCTCGCGATGCAGTTTCTGCCGCTGTGGTCAAAGGGCCTCGACCTGCCGCCCGATTACTTCGACGAAGCGTTCGCGACGCCGCACGCGTCGCTGGTGTTGTCGCACTATCCGCCGCAAAAGGAGGTCGGCGAAAAGCAGTACGGCATCGCGCCGCACACCGACAACAGCATGATGACGTTTCTCGCGCAGGCGAACGTGCCGGGTCTGGCCGTGCGCATGCCGTCCGGTCACTGGCGTCTCGTCGAGATCGTGCCGGGCACGCTCCTCGTCAACACCGGCAATACGATCGTTCACTGGACCAATAACGAGTATCTGTCGACCAAGCATCGCGTGATCAACACCAACGACGTCGACCGTTACTCGATCCCGTTCTTCTTCGGCCCGTCCGGCGATGCGCTGATCGACTGTGTGCCGACCTGCGTGAGCGCAGAACGTCCAGCGCTCTATCAGCCGACCACGTATGAAGCGATGCGCCGCTGGTATTACGCGTAGCCCGACTGACCACAACATCGCCGATGCATCGCCTGGCGCACACGCGCGCGCGGCGATGCGCTCAACCACTCTCACGGCAGGACGGATCCAATGAAATCGACAACCAGACGATGTTTTATGCAGCAAGCGGGATCGGTCGCGCTTTCGATCGCGTGTGCGCCGGCGTTCGCACAAGGCACGGCGATTACGCCTGGCAACGGGCTGCTCGCGCGTCTGAAAAGCGCCGGGAAGGTGCGTGTCGGCGTCGCCGTCGACTATCCGTTTTCGACGCTCGGTCCGGACGGCTCGCTCAACGGCGTGGCACCGACCATCACGAAAGCGATCATGACGCGGCTCGGCATTCCGGAGGTCGAAGGCTATGTCGCGACCTACGGCGAGCTGATCCCCGGCATGATGGCGGGCCGCTGGGACATCACGTCGGCGGCGCTGACGATCTCGAAGGCGCGCTGCGAGCAGGTGCGTTTCGCCGATCCGATCGTGTTCGGCGGCGACGTGATCGTCGCGCTCGACGACTACAGCGGTGCGATGCCCAAACGCCTGAGCGAGCTTGCCAGGGGCAGCGATGACATCGCCGTGCTGGCTGGCGGCGTCGATCTGAAAACCGCGCTCGCCGCGGGCATTCCCGCCGAACGTCTGCGCCAGTTCGGCAACGAGTCGCTCGAAATCGACGCGCTGCTCGCCAGACGCGTGCGTTTCGCGATCATGTCGCTGAACCCGGTCAACACGCTGTCGAAGCAGCGCAGTCTGAAGCTGAAGACCACCTATCCGGTCGAGGATGCGCCCGCACGCGGTGCATCGTGCGCGTTCCGCATGCAGGACACCGATCTGCACACGGCGTACAACGCGCAGCTTCGCGCGATGAAAGCATCGGGCGAACTCGCGACGATCCTCAAGCGATTCGACTTCGACACGCCGCCCGAATTGCGCGACGTGACCGTCGAGCAATTGTGTGCAGCCGCGATCTGAGCCACGTATCGATACGCCGAAAACGGAGAGTCCGATGGACGCAAGCAAAACGCTGGTCGATTACCTGCCGTTCCTGTTGATGGGAATTCCGGTGACGCTGGAAGTTACCGTGCTGTCGATGGCGCTCGCGCTGGCGGTCGCGCTCATACTCGCGCTCGGGCGCAGCGCGCCGCACGCGTGGTTGCGATGGCCGGCGGGCTTCGTGATCGAACTGTTTCGTGGCAGTTCTTCGCTGGTGCAACTGTTCTGGGCGTTCTATGTGCTGCCGTTTTTCGGCATCGATCTGCCGGCGCTCGTCGCGGGAGTGCTGGTGCTCGGCCTGAACGAGGGCAGTTACCTGTCGGAAGTGTTTCGCGCGGGTTTCGCGAGCGTGCCCGACGGGCAGCGTGAAGCGTCGCTAACGCTCGGTTTCTCGCCGTGCTATCGCTTCTTTCGCGTGACGCTGCCGCAAGCGCTGCCGGTCATGATTCCGCCGTTCGGCAATGCGCTGATCGTGATGCTGAAGTTCTCGTCGCTGGTCTCGCTGGTGACGATCCGGGATCTGTCGTTCCGCGCAAGTCTGATCGCGACTTCGCTCGGCGAATCGGCCGCCGTGTTCGGCGTCGTGATGGTGATCTACTACGCGCTCGCATTGATGCTGAGCGCTCTCGCCAGGCAGTTGGAGGCCACCGTCGATGTGCGCTTCGAACGTCCGTCGAAGGGCTTTCGTCTGTCCGCGCGCGTGAACGTGCCGCAATGGGCGATCGGAGCGAAATCATGAATGCGATCGGCTGGAACTGGAGCTTCGCATTGTCGACGCTGCCGGCGTTGCTGGTTGGTTTCCGGCTGACCGTGCTGGCGACACTGCTCGGCTCGGCGCTCGCGTTCGTGCTCGGACTCGCGTTGACACTGTTGCGGATGACGCGTCACGCGCCGCTGACGCTGATCGTCAATGCATTCGTGTCGTTCGTGCGCGGCACGCCGCTGCTGGTGCAGTTGTACGTGCTGTTCTACGTCCTGCCGAAATGGGGCGTGTCAACGTCGGCGTTCGTGACGGGTGTCGTGGGCCTCGGCGTCTATTACAGCGCGTCCACGTCCGAGGTGTATCGCGCGGGGATCGAAGGCGTCGCGCCCGGTCAGTGGGAGGCCGCGTTGACACTCGGCCTGCCGATCCGCCGCGTGTGGAGCGGCGTGATCCTGCCGCAGGCGATGCGCGCTGTGCTGCCGGTGCTCGGCAATCAGGTCGTCGCGATGTTCAAGGAGACCTCGCTGCTGTCAACCATCACCGTGATGGAAATGCTCGCGCAGGCGACCAACATCGGTTCGATCCAGTATCGCTACGTCGAGCCGCTGACGCTTGCGGGCGCACTGTATTTCGTCATCAGCTACGTTTCGGCGAAGGGTCTTCGCCGGCTGGAGGTCGGTCATGTCAATGCTTGAAGCAGTGGCCGCGGCGCACGATGCGTCGTGCGCGAATACCAACATGAGCACGAACGTGAACGTGGATCAAGCGATCGTCGCGATGAGCGGCGTATCCAAGAGCTACGGCGAGCGCCGCATTCTCGACGCCATCGATCTGCGCGTCGCACCCCGCCAGAGAATCGCGTTGATCGGGCCGAGCGGTTCGGGCAAGACGACGATCCTGCGTCTTGCCATCGGCCTGATCAAACCGGATGCGGGTACCATCGAGATCGACGGCAGTCACCTCTGGCATACGCGTGACGCAAACGGCGCGCTCGTTGATGCGGGCGAGCGACAGGCGCGGCGTGTGCGGCGCCGGATCGGCATCGTGTTCCAGCACTTCAATCTGTTTCCGCATATGACGGCGCTAGCCAACGTGCGCGAGCCGCTCGTGCACGTACTCGGCCTGTCGCGCGACGAAAGCGACGCGCGCGCGATCGATCTGCTCACGCAGGTTGGTTTGAAAGCTCATCTGAGCAAGCGCCCGGCGCAGTTATCCGGCGGTCAGCAGCAACGCGTGGCGATTGCGCGTTCGCTCGCGTTACGCCCGAAGGTGATGCTGTTCGACGAAGTGACGTCGGCGCTCGATCCGGAGCTGGTCAGCGAAGTGTTACGCATCGTGCGTGAACTCGCACACGCGAGCGACATGACGATGCTGATGGTTACGCACGAGATCCAGTTTGCCGCGGACATCGCGGATCGGGTGCTGATGTTCGACAACGGGAGGATTATCGAGGACGGTCCGCCCGCGCAGGTGCTGAAAGATCCCATGGAGGCACGCACGCGAAGTTTTTTGCGCGCGGTGCTCGAACGTTGAACGGAGGAAGCATAACCGTTCTGTTTGGAGGTTTCAACCGTGAGCGCACTTCCTGATACGGTGGATGAAATCTCGCGACATGCAGGCGCATCACCTTCCGTCCTTAGCGATGGCAATGACATCCCGCTCATGGCGGAATTCGACTCGCGAAGCTAATGGACGGAACGGACTTGTCGCAAAACGGATTGCGTCGGGTTACACGGGAACCGCCGAGAAGATGGATCGGCATTGACCGATACGGGCCCAAAACGCCGACACCATGCGCTACACGGAATCCAGAAAGCAAAAAGCCCAGTCACGAGGACTGGGCTAAGTGCTTGAATTCTTTGGTGGGGCGTGAGTGACTCGAACACTCGACCTACGGATTAAGAGACTGGACTGGTTGATTTAAATTCTTTGTTAATCAAATACTTGCTGCGGCTTGCCCCAGTGCTTCCCAATCTCATCCAACCCTCGACATGGGGTGCCCAGACGCGGCATGTCACGATTCCGGCACAGTATGGTTTGCAGCTAGGATCGCTTAATGCTTTTTGCATCGAGCGCCTGCCCGAGACGATCGTCGCGCTCGGTCGTCGGGCGCTGGCCGGGCCATGAACCGCCGTTCGTCCGTTGCATCGTTTGGACGTTCGGACGACGGCTACCCGACACCATCTCGTCTTGACCCATGAAGTCACGAACATTGGCAGTGACCGGACGCAGTTGAGCCCGATGGCGAAGGCCACGCGCGATGCCATGGGCAAGAGGAAGATCAAGGCGCTGGCAGACCGTGGATACTTCAGCACACCGGAAATCCTTTAGCGCCTCGGCGCCACGCAAACGCGCTCCTTCGGGTTCTCTACTGGCCGGCCGGTCTGGATGTTTTTAACTGCCTCGGCCAGGAGTGGCAATTCGACATCGCAACCCAGATCGGCCACAATCGCTAGCAGGACTCCCTCAAATAGCTTCAGGGCCTTGGGAATGGCGAAAAAAGGTAATCGTACGATAGTCGAAGAAATCTACCGGCGTCACATCCGACTGTTCCGAGAAGTCAATGACCTTCATATCTTCGCTTCTCGCACATCGCCGCTGCTGAAGGCAGCGGCCGAGGAACATAAAGGTGAGTTCATTGATCCTGACGAAGACATTAAACTCTCCGTGCCGGGAAAGCATGGGCGACCTGCAATAGCGCGGCGAAACGCCACCGAGTTGAGCAGCTTGCTCAAGCGTTTCGCGAATGAAGAGCTTTTTGCAAATCTCCTTGTGACCGCTGTATCGCGCTTCGAGTTCTACCTCGTTGATGTGCTCGGCTTGTTCCTTCGGATGGCACCGGAAAAGCTGCTACGCGGTCCGAAGGGTGGTGACTCCAGCAAATCCGTGCCATTGCAGATGGTAATCGACGCTGAAAATCTCGAAGGGTTGTACGAGGGACTAATCGAACAGCGAATCCAAGCCATCTTCTATGCAGAGCCGAAGGAATACTGCGCTTATTTCAACGCGATATCTGAACTAGAAATACCTGAGGAGTCTTTCCGTCAGTTCTTCGAAATCAAGGCGACCAGAGATCTCATCGTTCACAATTCTTTGGTGGTGAATGATCTCTACAAGAAAAAGGCTGGAGCGTTGTCACGCGGAGACATAGGCGTTCGACTAAAGGTCAAGAAGGATTATTTCGAAGCATCTCTGAGCGCGATGAAGAAGTTGTCAGGGACGATAGAGAAGAAAACGCGTGAGAAACACGGCAAAGACTGGGAACAGGGGCAAGATACGGATGTGTGAACCCTGAGAGAATCTAGACTCGGGCGACAAATAGCAAGGCCGCCGATTCCGTGCGACTAGAAGGTCCGCTTCGAAGCAAGGCGACGGCAGATATGGGTCGTGATATGGCTCTTGCATAGCGCCCACGTCCGAGATGATCGTTGCGCTTGATCGTCGGGCGCTCGCGATCCATGGATGGTCAGTGGACTGTGCACGCCGGATTCACGACAACTCAGTGATTGTAGGTGAGCGCATCACTGTGTAGCGCTGGGCGATTGTGCCATTGTGCCCAGCATGGCAACCCCTTAAGTGAAGGTCGGCACAAGAAGGGCCCGGTTACAGCATAAGCAACGCCGTATCCTCTCGGTTTCCGCGTTACCCACGGTAGCCTCGAGTCCCGCGCGCCACCTCTAAATCGGATGTGCAGCGGGATTTACGCTAGAGGAAGTCCGTGCTCGTCCATCCTTGCTGAGAGCTTTTGCATGAACGTGCGCGTATTGTCGAATAAGGTCGTTGCTTCTTCCTCGGTATAGACGCTCTCGACGTGCATCGTACGGTTTCTCCACGCGTCCTTGATTGCATCCAGTCTGGCATATACCGATTGGAAGAAATCCCCCTCCGGCCAGCCCGCTCTTTCACGCGTCAGCCTTTCATCCCTTATGCGATTCAGCACAATGCCCCAGTTTCGAGCGTTGCCCACTAGCTCTACCTCAATGCCTAAACACTTGTAAACGGATCGCAAAGCGACTTCCAGAACTCTCATCAAGTGAAACACGGTTGCCGTGCTACGGCCTACTGCTAGGCATTTTCCGGCTTCCGCAATGTCATATCGCGCGCTACAAAATTTTTCATGAACTTCATCCCCGAATAACGGGTTTTCCGGGGAGAAGTACTTTTCCTTTCCGTGCGGAAGCATTAGCGCAACTTTCAAAGTGGCTTCGGCTTGGAAGCAATGCACAATCCGATCGATGTAGCCTTTCACTCGAGCTTGATCGGAGCCTCGGTAGTGATGCAATCCGTCAGGCTCAAGCGGATTTCTCTCTAGCTCTAAGATCAGATCGCGTGCGGGCACACTTGTGGTGGTCAGCCCAACTGCCTCGGAGGCTGCACTGAAATCGCGAGTGAGCTGCAATAGGTCGACGTACTCTCGCTCCGCGAGGCCTAGGTGCATGGTTGGCTGAAGAGACCCAATATACTGACCCAAAGTTGCCAGCCGTGTGTACGCAGACACTAGCTTACCAATCGGGAGATCGAACATGTCGAGCAGGCGCCAAGGATTATAGGGAGCCGAAATATTACCCTGGCATGCCATCTCGTCGACGCCAAGCGCCTCGCCCAGCGTGCCCACTTACGCACTTGTTGACGGTGCGCTTGTCGATGTCGGGCCCGGATAAACCGTCATTCGCCTGGCTCCAGGTTCCAGACTGTTGATGTCCACGCAGAATTGACCCATCGGGGATGCGGCTATTTTCTTGGACTGGTTTACGTCGTTAGCCCCAGGCTTTCACGGCACTCGATGGGGCTGAGATAGCCAAGGGAGCCCTTGATCCGTTTCTCGTTGTACCAGCGGACGTAGGCGTTCAGTACCTCAACGAACTCCGCGATGGTTGTCGAACGCCAGTCTCCTGGATAGAACATCTCGGTTTTCAGCCTGCCGAAGAATCCCTCACACGCTGCATTGTCTGGGGAACAGGCTTTCCGCGATATGGATCGAATCAGCTTAGCCTTTGCAACCCGCGATAGCCAGCCAGGCCAACGGTAGTGGCCACCCCGATCGGAATGCACGATCGGCGTTTTATCTTCTTCAGTCACGGTCTCAATAGCCGCATCTAACATGGTGTTCACGAGCTCTGCGTCAGGGCTCGTGCCAATCGACCAGCTGACTACCATGCCATCGAAGCAGTCGATCATGGGCGACAGATATACCTTACCTGCAGGAATCTGGAACTCGGAGATATCGGTCACCCACTTTTCGTTGGGCGCGTCAGCACGGAAATCGCGATTGATGACGTTATCAGGGGCAGGGCTAATCTCCCCGATATAAGAACGGTATCGGCGCCGCCTGGGCCTGGCTGCATGGAGGCCGCCTTGTTTCATGAGGCGACGCACGACTTTCTCCGATAGAAACACACGTTGTCGGCCGAGCGCTGCCTGCACCCGACGATAGCCGTAGGATCGGTGATTGTCCTCGAAGATCTCTGCAACGGTACGACGGACTTCTGCATATTTGTCGGCAACCCGTATGGGCGACCGATGGTAGAAATAGGTGCTGCGCGCTAGGTCCAACCGCGCAAGCAGTTCAGCCAGACTGTATTCTTCTCTCAGGGCGTCAACCAGCGTCGTCTTCTCCCGGTTGCTCAGGAGTGGCAGGTTGACGCCCTGGTCTTTTTTTAGGAGTTCATTCGCCTTCTTCAACAGGTCGTGTTCAAGCTGCAGATTACGAATGTCGCGCCGGAGCCCTTCGACCTGCCGCTCCAGTTCGTCCCGATCCGTCTCTGCAGGTGATCGCTTGTCGCGTTTCATGGATGCGGGGGCCTCTCGGCCGAGTAACTGATTCTTCCAGTTGTACAGCGTCACCCTGTCGACGTCCAGCTTTCGCGCCAACGCCAGCGCACTGCCTTCACGTGTGCGTAGTTCGTACACCGCGGCCTGCCTAGACTCCAATGATGCGGCCGGTCGACCTGCCTTGCCAACCACGCATCTCCTGGTTTCCGGATAGCGCTCGCGAACCCACGCCGTCAGTATCTGGCGACAGGGATAGCCTAATGCCCTGAGGGTGAAGGCGAAGCAGCGTCCGTGGTTGACGTAGTGCTCGAGTGCTACGTTCTTCTGTTTTTCTGAATATTTCGGCTTTCCGCGAACATACTCCTTCTGCAGATCGCCACTGCTCTCGAATTCCGCACACCACGCCTTAAGAGAATTCTTCGTCGGGTAACCCAACTGACGGATGGTCGCCTTGATGCGCTTCCCGAGTTTCAGGTACAGCTCGACCGCCCGAACGCGGTCTTCGTATGAATACATGGACCACCTCCAGGTAGTCCAAAATTTTGTCCGCATCCCCAGTGGGTCAGTATTTGGTGGAAATCAACACACAGACATAGTGAGCTTCCCTCGGTTTTTCGCCTTCCATCGGCCCCGAGTTATGCAGCGGCATCGTTGGTCTGCTGAGCTTTGATCCAGTCCCGAAGGAACCGCTCCGGAGAAACCAGACCGAGCGACGAATGACGACGACTGCGGTTGTAAAACACTTCGATGTATTCGAACAGATCGGCCTTCGCGTCCTGATGCGTCCGGTAACGCGTGGCGTGAACCCGTTCGTTTTTCAAGCTGTTGAAGAAGCTTTCCGTCGGCGCATTGTCCCAACAATTTCCTTTGCGACTCATCGGGCAGCGCATGCCGTAAGCGCCCAGCTTGCGCTGGTATTCATGACTCGCGTACTGACTGCCTCTATCCGAATGACACAGCGCGCCGGGCGCGGGGCGGCGCCGGAACCAGGCCATCGTCAGTGCGTCGATCACGAGATCGGCCGTCATGCGCGGCTTGATCGACCAGCCCACCACTTCCCGGTTAAACAGATCGAGCACCACGGCCAGGTACAGCCAGCCCTCGTCGGTCCAGATGTACGTGATGTCCGAGCTGAACACCTGGTTCGGCCCGGCAGGCGTGAACTCGCGATTCAACAGATTCGGCGCGACCGGCAGCTTGTGCTTCGAGTCGGTTGTCACCCGGTAGCGGCGCTTGTGCCGGGCCCGGATGCCGTTTTCACGCATCAGCCGTTCCACGCGTTCCTTGCTGACCGGAAAGCCGCAGTCACGGATTTCCCCGGTCATACGCGGAGAACCGTAGGCACTCTTGACCTCGGCGTGCACCGTCCGCATCAGCGTCAGCAATTGCGGGTCCGTCAGTCGCGTTCGTCCCGGCTTGCCGCCACGCTTCCACGCGCGATACCCGTTCACACTAACCGACAACACCTCGCACAGCGAGGACAGCGCATATTGCCCAACCTGCCCGTCGATCCAGGCATACCTCACAGCAGGTCCTTCGCGAAGTATGCTGCCGCTTTTTTTGCAATCTCAAGCTCCATTTGCAGGCGCTTGTTCTCGGCTCGCAGACGCGACAGCTCCATCTGTTCCGGCGTGACTGGCTTCGCTCCAGCTCCATTCAGCTTGCCCGACGCCTCTGCCTTCACCCAGTTGCGCAGCGTCTGCTCCGACATGCCCAGTTCCCGGGCCACCACAGCGAAGCCCTGGCCTTCCTTGACCCGCTGGACGGCGGCTACCTTGAACTCCGCCGTGTACGCTTGTTTCGGTACTTTAAACATCCCTGATTCCCTTCCTTTCCGTCGAGTTTATACATGACCGGTTGGAAGGCGAAATTTCAGGGGAAGCTCATAGCTTTGGCTACAGCGCGGTCTGGTGACGCGACCCGGATACTCAGGGTCATTGCGCATTCCCCAAACGGACACTCGGCGATATCAGCTATTGAGTGCGATATACAAACGATTCAACCGCCGTGGCGGCAAACCGTACAGATCGCACTTAATGAGATGCACAAAGGGATGGGCGAATAAGGTGCTGGGGTGTCCGTCACGGCGACGCCGCACACTTCCGGCGCGTTATGGTCCTACGCGGTGTCGTTGACGTTGCGCAGCGATCACGATGACGGCGAGAGCTTTGGCGTCTTATGCAACTCGACCCAGTATCCGTTCAGTTCATCGCTTGGCACGTTGAAGCGCCGCAACCATGCCTCGCTTGCCACGGTCGTATTTAGCAACGGTGCGGTACTGTTGATCGTGCCGCGCTGTAAGATGCCGATCTTATCGCCTACGATCGGATGCAGCGCGTGGTTAAGCAGGACGTACGCAGCCGGGGCCGCGGGCGGTATCCCTTTGCCCATTGGGATTCCTGCAACCGGCTCAACACCGGCTTGAATGAGCAGTGCGCCATTACCTAGCGGTGTCTTGCGGAACCAACCAGGCGGGAGCATCAAGGCGTCTACGCCGCCGGCACGGCGGACGAAGTCCTCGTCAAGAGCCGTCAACCAATCGACAGTCTTGATCTTGTCCACAAGGTCGCGAATTGACGTTCGCATCGGGTCGCCAACATCGACCCCTGGACCGTACAGCCTCGACCAGAAATTTTCGCTCGCTTCATTCGCTTCCGGGTCCAGTGGCGGAAGATTTACTCCGATTCCCGCGTGCCCCCATATGGCCGGCACCGCCGCGGCAAATTCTGCGAACAGCTTCTCGAACGTGCCGGGGCACATTTCCAGAAATCGACGGGGTACGGTGAACACCATCGCGTCGAGCCCCCGGTCCCCAAGTTCCGCTTGCCAATCCGAAATGCAAAACGCTGAGAACTCAAAAAAGCCGGTAGCGAGTTTATGGTCGGCGCTGGTCGTCGTTGCCACGAGAACCTGACTGCTCGGCAGGCCGTCGGCGACCGCCGGGAATCTGCGTGCTTTGGCGAACTCGACCGGCTTCTGTCCCTCCTCGTAGAACCAACGCATTGGGCTCGCCTTCGGGGCGGGCTGCTCCGCAGCTTTTGCAAAGACCTTCGCGAAATCATCGACTGCCGCCATGTAGCGGTCGTAGCAGCCGACGAGAGCGGCGCGCACGGGCTTTGTGTATCCGCCTTTAAAGTACAGCACCCCGCGCACAACCAAGGCCGCCCCGACGATAGCTTTCTGTTCGAGTGGTTCGTATAGCCCGAAGGGCAGTGTGTCTTGTCGTCGTGGGTCGTTGGCCCACGCAATCAGTTCGTCTTTCGTCATGATCTTCAAAAAGGAAAGGCGATGCCGGGAGCTGCTGGGCCGGGGCCGACCGGTGGTAATGGCGGCAATCCGAGTGGGCCGGTTTTATGCGCTCCGCCTGCATTTCCGCCGAACAGTTCGTCGGTGTCGGTGGTGGTACTGCGTTGAGTCGACTGTGCCGGCTCCTTCTCCGCATCCTCGTCCGGGCAGCCACATTGTGCCTTCTTCAGCGGCACGTACTTCGCTTCGTCGCCTGCGATCTTGATGTAGTCGGCCGCTTGGCCCCTCGTGAGCTCGTCATCAAACTTCATTTCGATGACGGCTCTGATGTTTGATTGCTCAGGTGGCTGGGAGGGGTCTTGCACGATCACTACGTCAGGCCTGCGGGTCTGATCGAGCCCGGTCTTCTTCCCTTCGAGATAGCCTTTCATCTTTCCGGGCCAGTTATTGTAGATATAGCCGAGCAAGTCATCGTGAGGTTTGAGGGGATCATCGGCAGACATGATCGGAGAGGGCGGCACCGTGGTCATGATGTAGTTGACCTCCGGGACGTACACGGTCTTTTGTCCAGTCTCCGCGATCGATCGGGCGTTTTCGGCGTCGATTCGTTGTTCGACGCACCTCTGTCGCTGAAGTCGTCCGCCTCCGCGTGTCCAAACGCCGACCTTGCCGCAGTTGCACATGACGCGACAAAGGAAAGCCTTGTCGTGTGGCGTGATACCTGTCCTGGCTCCGACGATAGTGGTTTGTCCGCCAGCGCTCATGCCGCCTGGCGCTTCGCTGCCAACGTATCCGCTCATGCTCCGCTCAAGCTCGTAGGTCCAGACGTTCCTCGGTGGCTGAACGTGAGCGACGACGCGTCATGACCTTCAAGCCAATCGGTGAACCCGTTAGCGTCCGTCTTGCCCTGGATCACGCGTCCGTCTGCGGCGCGTACCGTGTACGAGTGACCGGTGACGGGCTGACGCGTTACATCGTCTAGCAACTGGAAACGCCCGCGATACGGCGTTTGCGGATTCGTTTCGGATAGAACGCTTTTCCCGCCGCCTATGGAGCCGCCGCTAGTCGGTTCGGCCGTTGTATCGCTTTGCGACGCGATGAGCGTGGCGCCGCATGCCGTCGTATCTCCCTCCGAAGCAACGGGCCGACCGTCGAACGTCACGCCGAGGCTCTTGACCCCGACGATTGGATAGACTCCACCACACTTCGGACACGACACCTTGTCGCCCAAGAGCGCAATAGCGACGCCGTCCGATTTGTTCTCCGGCGAACACGCAAGCACGCGACCGCCGTGCGAGGTCGTGTCGCCCTCGCGAATGAACGCGAAACCCATAATGCATGCCCTCTCTCTTTTTTGTCGGAGGAATGTAGCACAGCGGGTTTTCCCGAGGCCACTTGTCAATGCCGACAGTTGTCACGTGCTGCGCTTGCGGTTGTTACGCTCGGCGAGGTTCTGGAGCGCTGAAAGAGAAGGCGCTCGAGCGGAAACGAGACCCGGTTTCAAGGGAGGGGTTGCGGAAATGCCGGACGGGCTAGGGAAGCAATCTTGCGAGATGGCGGACGAGCCCTAACAACACCACGCTCGCCTGAAGGTGGTTCAGGCAACCGCCAAAGCGGCGGGACGCATTACGTGAACGCGGCGCACACGTCGCGAAAGGAAGGAGAGTGCGGCGTTTGCCCTATGAGGGCCTGGGTAATAGGCTGCCCAGCCTGCACCATACGAGGTCAGATCAATGAGAAGGAAGATTCAAGCGTCAATACGAAACCGCTGCCTAGACCCGTCGATGTGGATCGACGTTGACTGAGATGGGCCCAAAACGCCGACACCATCCGCTACACGAAACCCAGAAAGCAAAAAGCCCAGCCGTGTAGGCTGGGCTAAGTGCTTGAATTCGTTGGTGGGGCGTGAGTGACTCGAACACTCGACCTACGGATTAAGAGTCCGAGAGATATCGCATTCTTTCATGTGGATTGATATCCGTGTAGGCACTTTAAATCCTTTGTGGGTAAGGATTTCAGCCTTAACCTACGGATTTTTTTGTTGACTCATGTGGACTGATTTTCCTAGTATTTGCCTACATGGTGCCTACATGGGAAATGGATGAGCAAACAGAACTTCACGGCGGCTCGGGTCGATAGCTTCGAATGCGAGCCCGGCAAGCTGCAGACTATCTACTGGGACGCGAAGACACCCGGCTTCGGGTTGCGCGTGACGGCGGCCGGCGCGCGGGCCTACATATTTGAATCTCGACTCTTTAGCAAAACGGTGCGGGTGACAGTTGGGGATGCTCGGGCGTGGGATTTGGGGCGCGCCCGCACCGAAGCCGCGCGGCTCAAGACGCTTATTGACGATGGGAAGGACCCGCGCGAAGTACGGGCAGAGCAGCAGGCGGCGCATGAGGCACGTCGCGCGGAGGCCAAGCGGCAGGACGCGATGTTTGGTGCCGTGTGGGACGAGTATGTTGAGAGCCGGAAGGCATTCTGGGGGGAGCGCCATTATCGTGATCACTTGCAGCATGCGGATGAAGGGGGCCAGCCGAAGAAGCGTGGCAAAGGCGTGACGCAACCTGGCCCCTTGGCCCCACTTCGTTCCCTGAAGCTGTCCGAGTTGAGCAGTGAGCGGATCGCCGAATGGCTCGCGGCCGAATCGAAGGAGCGACCGACGATGTCGGCGCTATCGTTTCGTCTGCTGCGAGGGTTTATCCGCTGGGTTGATGACACGCCAGTCTACAAAGGCATCGTTCCGGCCGATGCCTACAAGGCCCGGGATGTCCGTGACGTCGTTCCGCGCGTGAAGGCAAAAGATGGCGATTCATTGCAGCGAGAGCAACTGGTTGTGTGGTTTCGCGAGGTTCGCCTGATCGCGAACCCGGTTCATAGCGCCTACCTGCAAGGGTTGCTGATTACCGGCGCGCGCCGGGAAGAATGGGCGGGGTTGCGCTGGGAAGATGTCGATTTCCGCTGGCGCAGTCTCGTGCTGGACGACAAGGTCGAGGGGACCGGAGGACGAACGATCCCGCTGACGCCATATCTGGCGACGGTGTTAACGAACTTGAAGCGGCTGAACGAGACGCCGCCCGGTCGCCGGGAACTCGCTCGCTTGAAGGAGCGCGGGGAGGTGTGGACGCCATCGGAGTGGGTTTTTTCCAGCAAGACGTCGGCGGATGGCAAGATTGCCGAGCCGCGTATTGCGCATAACAAGGCGCTGGCCGCAGCCGGTTTGCCTCACGTTACGCTGCATGGCCTTCGGCGTTCGTTCGGCACGCTGTCCGAGTGGGTCGAGGTTCCGGTCGGCGTCGTCGCGCAGATTCAGGGGCACAAGCCGTCCGCCATCGCCGAGAAACACTATCGCCGCCGCCCGCTCGACCTGCTGCGGCTCTGGCATGACCGCATTGAGGCTTGGATGCTGGAACAGGCAGAGATTCCATTCACGTCACCGTCGGCCGCTGCCGGCGCAGAAGGTTCCTGAGTATGGAAACGGATGCAGCAAACAAGAAGGTCATCATCATTGCCGGTCCCAATGGGGCTGGCAAGACAACGTTCGCTCGGTCGTTCCTGCCTGCCGAAGCACAGCTTCCCCGTTTCGTGAACGCAGACCTGATCGCGGCCGGGCTTGCCCCGTTTGCACCGGAAACCGCGGCGATCAAAGCGGCCCGGCTGATGCTGGAAGAAATAGCGCAATACGCCCGACTCGGCGAGAGTTTCGCGTTTGAAACTACCCTGTCGGGTCTGGTGTACATCCGGCACGTCCGGCGATGGCGAGCGCAGGGCTACCGTGTTAGCCTGTTTTTCCTGAGCCTGCCTGACGCGGAAACCGCTATTGCGCGCGTGGCCGAGCGGGTACGCCAGGGCGGCCACGATATTCCCGAGCTGGTCATCCGTCGGCGGTTTGCTGCTGGCCTGAAGAATTTCGAGCAGCATTACCGTCACGCGGTGGACGACTGGGCACTGTACGATAATTCCGGCAATACGCCCGTCATGCTGGAGTGGGGAGAGAACTGATGAAGCAGCAGGACCTATCCAAGGCCAAAAACCCGGATTTGCGCGCATCGCTTGCCGCCATGCAGCGTGCGGCCGAACTCGCGCGCCGTACTGCCGTGCAGACCGATACGGCTATCGTCGTGGTGCAGAACGGCAAGCTGGTGCGTATTTCGGCCGAGGAATTGCGAAACGGGCAATCGACGTAACTTGCGTTCTTTTCGTGAGCGGTATTGCTGTCGACCAGCAGTACTCATGCTGATTTTTGCGTCTCTCAATTGCGAATAGCCTTGCGCCGCCCAAGCGCACTTTGAGCTCCTTTCCCATCCGCAGCCGCAATACTTCGGGCGCATTCCGTAATGCAACATTGCGGCAACGCACGTCGTTTTCTGATGTCCGACACATTGGTCAAGCCTTATCGGCCGAGGATTGGGTGTCCGCTAGAATGGTTGCCATTGACCACTCGAACGAAACCACGGACACCTGCAAGGTTTTCCGATTGTAGGGCCCCCGGTTGCTGACATCGAATGCGGTGACAAAAAAAGACGAACCCATGTCGCCGCCGGTTCCTCGGTGCCCACGGGCCCGCGTTAAGGCCGGCCGTACGGCCAGGTGACGCACGGGCGGGAGGTAACCTCGGTTGACGAAATGCTTACGCAGATGGAGGCGTTTGAAGGGGTTTTCATCGCATCGACCAACCTGCTCGACGGATTCGAGCAGGCCGTGTTGCGTCGGTTCGATCTGACGCTAAGGTTTGACTACCTTTGTGCCGATCAAGCATGGATGCTGTTATGTCGTGAGGCGAGGGCACGCGGGTTGCCTCAGCCGCTCGCCGTAACCCGTGCACGCCTCGTGCGGATTCATGCGATTACTCCGGGCGACTATGCGGCAGTCGTGCGCCGTCATCGCTTTTATCCGGGCCACTCGGCGGAGGCATTTGTCACGGCGCTTGAGGAAGAATGTGCGCTGAAAGAAGACCCGGCGCAGCGAATGGGATTCGTCCGAGTATCTAGCTGATGCGCCAGTTGCAATATCACAATATCAACGTCTCAATGGGGATCAGGCATGTCGGGGAAATGCAAATTTTGTGGATCATCGTCATATGGCACGTGTAGCTCTAGCCCGCATGGGAAGCATGAGCACCACGATGACGAAAAGCATTGCGAGTTCTGTGGATCGTCGTCATATGGCACATGTAGCAACAGTCCGTTCCGGAAGCACAAGCATGGGAGCGGTGCCAACAAGTGCATTTATTGTGGATCGACCTCCACGGGGACGTGTTCTTCCAGCCCTCACGGACGGCATGAAAAATAAACTCCAGTGATCCGCGATCATGGCTTTTCAACTTTCGTGGCTTGATCACGATGCAGCCGCTGCGCAACGCAGCTTGCAGGTTCTCTCGCTCTTCGACGAGCCGGACGCGTGCATCGCTACAAGGGTTACGCCGTCCGCAAAAACGTGGCGCTCAGGCACGGGCATACGGCACCGCAACGTGCGCTTGGCGTGCACGGCGATGTCTGGAGCACACTGTTCGATTTGGCCGTCGAGAGCCGGCCAGCCAATGCCAACGATCTGATTCCGCTCTGGATCTACGAGGTCGAAGGCGGGTCGCAGATCGAACGCACAGTGATGGCGCTGCCGCTCAGCCGCGCCAAGAAGATCTGCTGTCTTGCCTAGAGCGGACGTTCGACTCAGACAGCGCCGAGAACCGTCGGGCAATGGCGCATCTCGCTGAGTCCGAAGCCGCGCAAACAGTAGGAACGACCGCAGGCAGAAGCCGGAACGATGCCGGTGACTGGCCGTTGAAGGCCAGTCTCGTGCGAATATTTCGCGCGTGAAAAATCCGTCGCCAGCATGCGCGAGTACATCGAAGCCGTCACGCTTCAGGTGGCTCGCTATGGCCGAGTTGCGCTTGCGTCGGTCCTCGGATGCTTCGCTAAAAGGCGCGAAGGTCTGGTACAGCCAATTGCAACCGCCGGTAGCCAATGGACGGCCAGGAGCGGCGCGATTGTTGCCGTAATACGGTGGATCACATTTCGTGAAGTGACCGTGATGGCAAAAAATAAGAACCCGTGTCGTCGCGGGTTCCTCTGTGCTTACAGGGCGGCGTTACGGATTGCCGTACTGCCAAGTGTTGGTGTAATACTCGCCATCAGCTTGCCAGCCAAGCTGCACCTGAACGGTTTGCTCTGCCGTCGCGGCTGCAGTCGATGTCAGCACGTCGGTGAACGGAGTGTTGAACGTGAACGGTGACGGCGTATTGCCCGTACTCGCCCCCCATACTGTCGCATCGTAGGTCGTGCCCGGTATGCCCGCCTGGGCAACTCCGAGGGAATTGATTGATGCCCAGAAGTTTGGATAGAGGGAGCTGGCCGGAATCGTCCAGTCGAGCGAGGCCGACATACCCGGTGCACTTTGGGTACCGGAGCCACCCGGCGTCAGGTAGTTCGCGATCACGTCGTTGCTGAGTGTCTGCCATGCCACCGTGCTGCCTGCCGCCGCCGAATAGTTGCGCGCGATGTTCTGGATTTGCTCCGAACGGATCTCAGTGCCGGTTGTATCGTATAGCGTCACTGTGTAGACACCGAAGTTCGAGATCGTCGCGACGTTTTGCGATGACGACGCATATTCCGGCAGACCGTTCAACGAGAATGACGTCGTGCTGCCCGAGAGCGGGGCCCATGCCCACTTATAGGTCGTGGACATGCCGCCATTGACGCGGTTGCCAACACTCGTGAGCGGCGCGGTGAGCGTGCCTGTCGGAATTTGCAGAT
The DNA here is from genome assembly GCF_021390495.1 of Paraburkholderia sp. ZP32-5. Lineage (NCBI taxonomy): Bacteria > Pseudomonadati > Pseudomonadota > Betaproteobacteria > Burkholderiales > Burkholderiaceae > Paraburkholderia > Paraburkholderia sp. ZP32-5. Next base: position 67,712 of record NZ_JAJEJP010000001.1, read on the forward strand.
ATCCAGCACCCGTACCGTTACCAGCGGTCTGGAGCCACAGGCCACTAGCGGGCAGGCCCGGTCCCGTCACGACGGCAGAACCGACGCTCGTGGCCGTGCCGTTGACCTTCACCGAAGACGGAATCTGGATATTGAGACCTGACTCATAGTGCGCGTTGCCCGCATCTGCCGAATCCATGTACTGGATACGACCGAGGAACGACGCGATGTAGCTGCCGTCCTGCAACTGGTTGCCGATGATGTCCCATTGGCCGTTAGGCAATTGCTGCACGTAATCCATGCCGAAGTCGGGCGTGCCGTCTGGATCGGTCATCAGCAGATAGACGAGTGCCGACGGATTGCTGATGCCGGCAAGCGTACCCGCCGGGACGAACGCGACCGTCTTGATACCAGTCAGCACCGTACCCTTAGTAAAGAGCGTATGACGCTTGGCGAAGCTGGCGACGCCCGCGCCGATGCCGTTGTTCAGGTAGTTCGCGTCGATAGCCGACGTGCAGTTGCTGTCGGAGGTGTCCGCAGCACCGCCTTGGACGTCCGAGGCACAAGCGCTCAGCGAGGCTTGCAGGTTGGCGAGGTAGTTCGCCGGCTGAGCAGGCGCCGCGAGCGCGGTCGAAATGGCGGTGGACGCATTGAGCTGGATGGCCGTATCGGGATCGGCAAGGCTCGTGATCTGCATGCCACCACCCGAGGCCGAAGGCGTGACCGAGACCGAATCAATTACGGCGTCCGCTCCGGTCTGGCTCGGTGTGAACGCGCCGCCCACCGGATCGAATGACATGGTCGGCAGACCGTTCGCCTTGAGGATCGGCGCAAGTGCCGTGTCGAGCGTCGTCACTGCCGTAGTCACGGCTGAGGAGGTCACGACGGACAGACCGCCGTTTTGCGTGAGGGTGATCGGATTGCCGTTCGCAGTCAGCAGTGCGGCGATAGCCGTCGTGAGCGGCGTCACATTGGCCGTGACCGGCGCGTCGTTATTGGTCACGCTACTTGCGACGACGGAATAGAGGGTCCCGGTCGCGCCGGACGGATCCGTTGCCATAATTACGAAGGGGGCCGTCATGCCGATGATCGGGACGGTGTAGGAGCCGTTACTCCCGGAAGTAGCCGTGACTGTTTTGCCAATAGCGTCCGTCACGATGACGGATGCGCCGACCAGTGCATTACCGATCGCGACTGTCCCGCCCATGGAACTGGCCGAGGCCGGGGGCGTATCGGCCGAGCCGTTCGTGGAGCCTCCCGACGATCCGCCGCCACACGCGGTGAGCGCGGCGGTCGCGGCAGCGCACAGCGCAAGCTGCGCGATCCCCGATGCGCGTTTGTTTTTCATCTTGTTTTTCCTGTTGAAGTAATGGGCTCCGGACGGAACCCGGATGAGTGCCCGCCGCCGGACACGCGGTGGGCGATGAGCTTGATGAGAGAGCTACCGGGCGGCCTGCCAGCCGTTGTCGGTTTTGATCATGGAGATCGTGTCGGTGTAGGACTTCTCTGCGCCTCCCTGGACCATGTCCTTGTACTCCTGGTCGCTCGCGAAGAAATTCATCCAGAACGAGCGCGGCAGGTTGGAGCACTTGTTCGGCAGGCTATTAAGGAAATTCCGTGCGTCGGGTGTCTGGCTTAGCTGCTGCTTCAGATCGTCTTGGCGGTCTTTGTATTTCGCTTCGATTTCCTTGATGGCGGCCGAAGACTCATCCGTGCCTGAAGGGTCTTTCGCCGATGCCGTGTTGAGGTCCTGCTCTTCCAACTGGTCTAGGGCCGCTTGCCGCTTCGTCAGCTTCGCCCGTTCCTTCATGCTGCCCTGTTCGTCACTCATGGGCTTGAATTTCAGCGTGTAGGCAATGTTGATCCGATAGTTGTTTGGGTCATCGCCGGGAATGCCGTTGCTCTTCTTGAAGTCCCCCGGCGAGAGGTACGGGCAGCCATCGAGTTGCGACTGGATGACGGCCCTGGCATTGGACTCGCTCGGGGTGGAATGGCCGCACGCGGCCATTGTGGTGAGCACGGAGACGCATAGCGTAAGCCGGACGATCGTCTTGCATTTGAAGCGGGTCATGACAGTCTCTTTGGGAAAGCGGGGCGATCGGTGAGGTCGTCCTACTTTCTGAATTGATTAAATTGTCGTGTTTACTCTACAAATCAAAGCGTGATTTGGCCTAAACCGGGTAGCTCACTAACAGCTATATCGGCTGCAATTATTAAAACTGAAGAGTAAATGCTACATAAATTGAAGTGTATACAACGTCGAGATTCAGTCGACGGGTAGGCATCCTGCACGCCATGACTCCCAAGCGCTCAACTTCTCCGTCTACCCAACCGGCCCCGATTTCGATTGCCCTCGGCAAGCGGATCAAGGAGTGCCGGCACGAAGCCGGGAAATCGCAAGAGACGCTTGCGTTCGAAGCGCACGTCGACAGGACCTATATCTCAGCCATCGAACGAGGAATCGCCAACCCCTCGGTGGAGACGCTCGCGAACGTCTGTTATGCGATTGGCATCACGCTGGCCGGGCTGTTCGAACCGCTAGACGGGGTTTCGCTGAAACCGACCGGCGCGCGCCGGATCAACGCTGCCACACCGCCAGAGATCAAACGCAGCCGCCTGCGTTGATCAGGTCCGCGCCGTCCTGATCGAGAGTGCGCCTTCTAGCACTACGGTGTGCCGGTCGTAGGCGGTAATGTAGCGCGCCTGACCCGGAAGGTCGGGCTGGTCGTAGGCTAGTCGCGCGTTGTGAGTCATCAGGCGTCGCTCCGATTCGTCCGGGTCGAGCATCAACATGGTGTTCGGCTTGAAGTGGTGCCCGCGTGTCCGTCCTTCGAGTCCGATCGCCAGTGCGGCACGACAGAGCGATTCGTCCGATTGTCTCAAGCTCACGACGACGGGCCATCCTTCGGACAGTTCTCGTTCGCAGAAGTAAGCTACTGTTTCGTGCGGTCCCTCGGCTGTCGCCGTCCGCAGACCCCAGCGCAGTTCCGCCAGAACTCCGCTCAGCTCACTCATCGTGACGCCATGCAAGTAGTGCGGCCACGCGCGATCCCAAAACTCGGCCTCCGCGCCTTCGGTATAGCTGCGCAAGCAGGACGGATCGTGCAGCAGCCCGAGCGTCGCCAGCGCCATCGCCGCACAATGCAGCGCGCAGCTACCGTCCCATGCACCCTGCCTGCTGTACAGCGCGGTACCCGAGCCGACGACGCCGAGGCGTTGTTCAGGATGCAGTGTTGGCAACAGTTTCTGGACGAGAAATCCCATACGTGGCGTGCTCCTACAGGTTGGTCATCAACGAACCCGGAGTCTATTGAGCAAGCGGGACAATTCTTGTCCGACGAACGGTGTGGTCTTGCGGCGAAGCGGCCAGAAGGCACTCTCGAAAAAATGTTTTGAATAAACGCTTAAGAGATTCCTGGAATCGGCCGTTAGCCCAAGAAAGACATTTGAGCCGTTTCCACTAATTCCATTCCCCGACATGCTGGATCGAGAAATCATGCAGGTCTTGCCCGATGCAGGTAAGGGCGAGGAGCCAATCTCTACTCCCGACGTACATGGCAAACTTTGCGTCAGATTGCTCGATCCGCCGGTCGTAAAGACCGTGCAGCGACGGCTCGAAGAGATGCTCAGGGATTCGCTGGTCGTCATGGAGCAGCGCGGGCGCGCCAAGTATTGGCGAAAGGTTGCAGGCGCAAGCGGTCTCGCTGCGAAGGCTGCAGGCACGATGACGTACGACGAGGCGCTGGCCTTGCAGACGTTGCGCCGTTTTTCCACGTGGCGAATTCCGACGCTGGTGGCCGAAACGCTCTCGCCGCTGTTCGATGTGGCCGCCAAACGTCTTGCGACAGTCAACAACCAGCACGAGCGGCGCTACCGTAAATGGATCGACAAGATCGAAGTCGAAACGGGCAGCTTCGCGTTGCAATACCCTGAAGTCGATTCCGATATCTTCGCAATGGTTTCGCAGGCGCTTTTTAACGAGCAGAAACTCGAGATTGTTTATCAGCCACGCACGAAGGTCGACAACACGGAAGCGAAGGTTGTTCATCCGCTCGGGCTTGTGGAGGTGGGTGGATTGGTCTATCTCGTGGCAGCGATGCCGCGTCATCCCAATCCGGCGATGTACCGGCTCGACCGTCTCGTCCGCGCAACCATGTTGCCTGAGTCGTTTGCACAACCGCGCGGGTTCAGACTCTCGGAGTACGTGCGGGAGCAGCGTCACTTCGATTTCATGGTTGAGGGCGTGATAGATCTGAGGCTGCGTTTCAGGAATGGGGCAGGGAACCATCTACTCGAGGCGCCGCTATCCGATGATCAGCAGGTCAGACAGGGCGACGACACGCTGGAGGTGCGCGGCACTGTGCTGTTGAGCCAGCGCTTACGGTGGTGGTTGCGGGCGTTTGGGCCGAACGTCGAGGTGCTGGCGCCGGAGCGGTTGCGCTCCGAGTTGGCAGCAGAAGCGATGGCTCTGGCCGGGATTTATGCAGGCAGGTGAGATCGTGAAAGTGCTGCGTCGATGCACGGGCTGATTGCGGCGCACGAGCAGCTACCGTTGCGCTCGTGGATCGATATTTTCCGGGGGGCGTTCGGACATGATTTGTCTGAACGTGACGCTAAGTTGATGGGGCGGCGCATCGAGGCCGTCCTTTTACAGCTTTCGCAGGAGAAAACATGTACACGAATTGCAATTCCTCCCCCCTGCAACATCTGGCCGCATTTGCGATTGTTTTTGTTGCAGCAGTGGTGGGGACTGTAGCCGTAGGAGCCTATGTCGATTCGGTAACGAGCGATGCGCAGCGCGGATGAATGACATGCGTTGCATTGAATGGTGAGTCCAAGGTAGCCCGCCACATACAACAAACAGACTACTAGAAGCGATATGCCAGTACGCCCAGCGCCTTTTACGTTGAAATGCAATCAATGCGGTTGGAAGCATACCTTTGCTCCACGTAGTGACGTTCTGGTGCCGGACATCGACATCCGTTCGCATTGCCCGCGGTGTGGTGCACATGCGTTGGTTCGTTCGCAGCCGAATTTGATCGAGCGATTGTCCGGCCGATTGAGGCAGATTTTGTAGGGTAGGTGATTGAAGTACGACGCTCACGGAGATAGTTCGTCGTGGGCGATTTGAGGCGTGATCAGTATTGTTGGCACTGTCGCGCTGTTCGATCAATTTCTAATAACTTTAAGGCAGCCTTTCCATGTCTATTGAGTTGGCGCGATATACCCCGGACGAATTGACAGACACGAAGCTGAGCAGTCTGATCGATGCCAAAGCCTCGTTTCAGATCGTCAACATCCAGCACATGAGCTCAGTGGTCGAAAAAGTCGAAGGCCGGATCGAAAAGGCGGGCTTGAGCTGTCGCGTGTACACGGAGTACCGGTCGGCGGTCATGGCGGGATCAGTGCTCGGTGGAATTACAGCAATTGCCGGCGTGGCATCGGCCGCCGCGATTGCAGCGCACAACCTCGCGACGTGGGACCCGGACTATGAGTTGGGGAAGAACCAGATCAAGGGGCATCTGAGCATCGTCTACAAGAAAGAAAAATAACGAAATCGAAACCACGTGTGAAGTGGTGCTGGAAGGACCGTCGCCTTTCCGACAAGTCCGACGTGTCGCGGCTGCGGCACAGTTACTTGCATCCACACCCGGTTTTGTTTCTTCAACAGCATTCGCAATACTGATCCAGCATGCAACGAACCGACGATACATCATCGAACGGCCTGCACCAGGCCGTATTGACCGAAATCGACCATTTGCTCAGGCAACTCGAGCTCGATACGACGGACCCTCGCGTTGCGAGCACGATGGAACAGGTAGCCGATCTCGTCGCTCCGATTCATGACGATCTTGCGAAGCGAATAGAGGCCTTGCAACAGCACGCGCGCTGGGACACGTTCACCATCGCGTTTTATGGTGAAACGAACGCGGGCAAGTCGACGATCATCGAAACGCTGCGTATCCTGCTGCAGGAGCGAACCAAGGCCGAGGCGCGCTCCGCGTTCCGTGCGAAGGAGGCGGAGTTCGGCATCAGCGAAGCTGCCCTGGCGGCGCTTGCGCAGTCAATCGAGGCGAGCCGCGCGGCGCTCGACGCGAAGCGCACGGACGCGGCCGGACGTAACGGGCAACTCGATGCGGAGCACGATGCACTTCAGCAGGAACTGAATCACCTGCGCCTCGCTCTCGAGGCGAAGAAACAGAGCGCGTCGTTCTGGCAAAAGCTCGTGTGGCTGTTCATCAAACCACCGGAACAACTCCAACTCGTGCGTATCGGGCAGCAACAACGGGAACTTGCGGCGGCGCATGCGACGGAGCGCGCGAGGCTCGATACCCAGCTCGACAGCGCGCAAACCGCGCTTCAATCGCTTGAATCACAGCAGGCGAAGGCGCATGCGATGCTCGACAGCCTCGCGCCGTTCGCCGATGGCCAGATCATCGGCACGGGGCGCTCCGACTATACGCTCGACACGCATGGCTACGAATTCCATGCGAACGGCCAGCGCTTCGAACTGCTCGATGTGCCTGGCATCGAGGGGAAAGAAGCGCGTGTGATGGACAGCATTCTCGGCGCGGTGAAGGCCGCACACGCGGTGTTCTACGTGACCGGCAAGCCCTCGGCACCACAGACCGGCGACAAGGACGGGCAAGGCACGCTCGAAAAAATTCGTGAGCATCTCGGCGATCAAACCGAGGTCTGGTCGATCTTCAACAAGCGCATCACGAATCCGATCCAGCTCGAAAAAGGCGATCTGCTGAATCAGGGCGAACGTGCGAGCCTCGCGGTGCTCGACGAGACGATGCGCGAGCATCTGGGCGACAACTATCAGCGCTACATCGCTCTGAGCGCTCAGCCCGCCTTTCTCGCGGCGGCCGACTGTCTCGTGCCGGCTTCGGATACCGCGCGCAGCCGCGAGAAGTTCCTCGCGAAAGCGACGCCCGCCGATATGCTCGCGAGGTCGGGTTTCCAGCCGTTTGTCGACTGGCTGAGCGGCGGCATGGTCGCCGATAGCGATGCGCGCATTCGCGCCGCGAACGTCAACAAGGTGCGCAGTGCCGTGAAGACGGCAGCCGGCAAGATCGCGCTGATCCAGCGCGAGAAGGTCGGGCCGCTTGCAGAGGACGTGCAGCGCGACTGGGCACACGTCAGTCAGCAGCTCGCACTCGCGGTAGGCGCTCTCGCCCCCGCGTTGCAGACACGCGCCGATTCGGCGATTCGAAAGTTCGAGACGCGTGTTCGCGAGCAGATCTACACGCGAATCGAGGGTGGTATCGATAACGATGACGTGAAGGATGCCTTGGGCGCGGCGATGACGCGCGAGCAGGCAGAGTTTGAATCGGCGCTACCGTCCCAAATGGAGGCGGAACTCGAGCGATTCCAGCAGGACGTGAGCGATACGCTCGAACGCTTTCAGCGACGCGTTGCTGAACTCCAGGACGTGTATCGATCGATCGGCACACCGACGCTCGGTGGCTTCGAATTGAATATGACGTTCGACAGCGGCATCAAGTACGTGTCGCTCATTGCGGCGCTCGCCGGGGGGCTCATGATGATCTGGAATCCCGCCGGCTGGGTGACGCTTGCGATTGGCGGCGTGACGCTTGTCGTGAGTATCGCCAAAGCACTGTGGGGGCTCGTCGACAGCGATTACAAGAAATCGCAGCAGCGCAAAGCGGTGAACCAGAACATTGGTCGCGTCGTCGGCCGCCTGGAGGACGCGATGAAAAGCAATTGCGACAAGGTGATGGAGAGCGTCACCGCGAGCATTGAAGAGATCGCGGCGGAAGTCGAGCGATCGGTCGATCAGGTTGCGCAAGTCAATTCCGCTCTGATCCGGGTCAGCGCGAAGCTCACGCATTTTTCTACAACGATGTCCGAAACAGAGGTAGTGTAATGGAACAGACACTCAACTCTTTCAAGGGGCGGCAAGCGGAAACGTTGAAGGTGCTCAACGACCTTCAGGCGTTCCTGACACAAGGCGAAACGTTTGGTATTGATGCCGATCCGAACGTCAAGGCGAAGCTCGACAGCGCGATCCGCAGCATGGAAGAGGAGAAGCTGCGCGTCGTGCTGATCGGCGGTTTCTCCGAGGGCAAGACAGCAATCGCGGCCGCGTGGCTCGAACGGCTCGACAAGTCGACGATGAAGATCAGCCACGAGGAATCGTCGAATGCGGTGACGGTCTACGAGGCGGGACCCGATTGCCTGCTGATCGACACGCCGGGCCTGTTCGGCTTCAAGGAGCAGTTCGACGCACAAACCAACACGCTTGAAAAGTACAAGGAACTCACGCGCAAGTATGTGAGCGAGGCGCATCTCGTGGTCTACGTGATGGACCCGACCAACCCGATCAAGGAGAGCCATCGAGACGATCTCACATGGCTCTTCCGCTCGCTGAACCTGCTGCCGCGCACGGTGTTCGTGCTGAGCCGCTTCGACGCGGTCGCGGATGTCGAAGACGAGCGCGAATATGCGAAGCTTTTCGCGATCAAGAAGGACAACGTGGCGGGCCGCCTGCGCGATCTGATCTCGCTGACCGACGCGGAGACCGCGGAACTCGCCGTGGTAGCCGTCGCGGCAGATCCCTTCGAGATGGGCACCGAATACTGGCTCGCGGACCTCGAGCGCTTCCGCACACTCTCGCGCATCGGGCTGCTCCAGCGCGCGACATCGGAAAAGGTTTCCGCGGCGGGAGGAATAGCGGCGGTTGTCGACGAGACGCGGCGCAGTATCGTGCGCGACGTGCTCGGCAAGCAGTTGCCGATCGCCGTCCATAACGACGACCGCATCGCGCAGGAGGTAAGCCGTCTCGAAACGATGAGTAACCAGTTGCGAAAGCAAATGGTTACATCCGATGCACGCATCAACGACGTGCGCATCGGCTTGCGCAGTTTCGTGACGGACTTCTTCACCGATCTGATCCTTCAGGTGCGTGGACAGTCGCTCGATACGTTCACGGAATTCTTCGAGCGCAACATCGGATCGGACGGCGTGGTTTTGAATGCGAATCTGCAAAACGCGTTCGATCAGCAGATGCGCTCGGTGAAATTCGAGGTCAGCAAAATGGCCGTCGGCTTCGATGCGGAAGTGAATCACTTCAATACCAGCGTACGGGCATTTGGCAAGCAGGGCATCGATTACGTTGTCAAAGGTGGATTGATTAACAACACGTCAGTGCTTGCGGCGCGCGATGGCATAGTGGGCGCCGCGAAGGTCGTGGGCCTCGATCTTGGCAAGATGCTCAAGTTCAAGCCGTGGGGTGCTGTCAATCTGGCGAAGGGACTCAATGGACTATTGTCGGCGCTCGGACTTGCACTCGAAATCTGGGGCTCGGTGGAGGAGATGAGACGCGAGCAGGCATTTCGCGAAATGATCGGCAAGATGGTCGAAAACTTCGAGATGCAGCGCAAAGAATTGCTTGGTTTGATCGAGGGGCCGCACTTCGAGGATCAGTTCTTCCCGGAACTCGTCGAGTTGCGTGCAAACGTAGCGGCGGTAGCGCAAAGCGTTGCGGCGGGACGCGAGAAGCGCGAGCAGTTCCATCGCTGGCGCGATCGTGGGGAAGCGATCGACGCGGAGTTCCGGATGATCGATGCCGCCTGATAGAGCTTGCGTTAATTTTCGCGTTGGATCGCACCGTGCCTGATGTGCTCGACCGGAGAGCGGGTTCTGACTGGCACTCCAGCCCGGATGCAATGTTCCGTCGGGGAGTTCGTCGAAGCCGGCAGGAACAAGTGCTTTGCGCCGCGCGTCCAGTCACCTGCGGGCTCGATCGATAACAAATTCAGAACGTATGAAGTCGGGGTAAATCAGTGACAACAATGATGTGGGGGCTGCTCGGCCCCGATACGTTGGGAGTGGAGCGGCGCACCCGCACACTCAGGTTGGGCCGTGCCGTAAGGTCGTTTAACGACCTGGCCGTGCCGGGCCTGGGCGGCGTGTGGCTTGGCAAGCATCTATTCCTTGCTACGTTGGGTGTCTGCGTTGCTCAACAGACGCGCAGTCGACACAAACAGGTGACCAACATCGAGGTCGCCAATGCGATCGAGGCGTTGGCATGCTGGTATGGCCTGCGCAGTATCAGTGATTCCAGGCCGGATCCCCGTCTGCGAGGCTTCCGCAAGCTGGCGGGCAAAGATGACGTCTCGTTTGCGAAGGTAAGGGTGGCGGGGTTTTATGTCTCGCAGCCGATGCGTATGGCGATCGTTCAGGCACTCCCGTCGCTGGGGCTTGTCGATGCTGGCAGTAGCCGCTTCAACACGTTTTCCTGCACACCAGCTGGTGAGGCGCTGATTGCTGCGCAGACTGCGCCGTACAACCCTTGTTACTTCACGCGCGATGTGGTCGACCATCTGGTTGACTGGGTGAAAGGCGAGGTCAAGCAGCCCGCGGCGAAAGTGGCTGCGGCATTATCGCCGCTGACAGCGTTGTCCGGCGATGCACGCGCCGTCGTGTTCGAGCGGCTACGTCTGGGCGGCTCGCATGAAAGTGCGCAGCAGACGCAACGTCGACGAGCGGCACTGACGTGGGTCGAATCGCTGCGCAAGAAAAGTGCGCTCAATTTTGCGTGGTCGGATGTACCGGATGAGATCACAGACCTGGGACATTGGCAGGATCTGCAGGCCGGTGGATTGTTTTTTCAGACCCGCGATGCCGCGCTTGCGGTGCTGGATGCGCTTGAGCAGCACATCGGAGAAGCGGGCCATGGCTCGCGCTACTCGCTGCATAGCGATACGCCGGTTGGGGTGACGTCACGCCTTGAAGTGCTGCGCCGTATCGCGCACGACTATTTGAATCATGATCAACAGCGTTCCGCGACTGCCGATCCGTCAGGTCTCGAGCACGCCGACGCTGCGGCCGACGCCGCAGCGTTTTGCCGCGAGTGTATCGCGGCGAACGACAGCGAAGTATTGCGCAAACTGGTTGAGCGCGATGAACGGGTGCTGTATCTGAAGGGTAGCGATGTCGTGCCGGGGCCGGCCTTCGATGGAGGGCGTAACGCGCGGGCCGAGGATGAAGAAGGTGGCGCGGAAGCCGAGCTAAATGAAGAGGGCTCTCGCTCGACAGCTTTGAACCCTTCCGCGGAATGGCCCGACGGTCTCTCATACCGGGTTCGCAATCTGTTTCTGTTGAATGCCGATCTGCTTGGCAAACTTGACGACTGGCGCGATCTGGCAGCCGTCAATGGAGAAAGTCTGTGAGCAAGCGCATCCACAAATCCAACGGCGTGTCCCTTGTCCAGCATTTCGATCCACCCACCGGCTATGTAGGTGCCTTTGGCTGGCTTTGCGGATATTCAGCCGACGCCGATTTTCTGGACATGGCGGCCGAGCGATTCACTGGACAAGCCCGGGCACAGCGAGCACATGCCGGGCGGATTGCACTCGCGGTGATGCTCGATCCAGGCAATCCGCTGATAGCGCCGATCGATGCGCCCGGCGTGGCAAGCCTGTCGATGTACGAAGCCAAGCAGAAGACGTTCGAGTTGCTGCACGCAAAGGTGGCGCTGCTGGGATTTCGTGATCCACATGACCCGGCGCGCTGGGTCGTGCGTCTGCTCGTCTCGACCGGCAACTGGACCCGGGAGACGCTCGAAGAGACTCTCGATCTGGTGTGGCGCGTCGATGTGGCCAGCGACGCGCTTGAAGCGCCAGACGCACAGACGCAACTGAGTTGCAGTGATATCCACGCAGCGCACGACCTTCTTGTGTATCTGGCAGATTACTTCGACCAGCGCTTGCTCACCCTGAGCGGCGGAGACTACCCGAGCGATACAAACCAATGGCGAAACCAGTTGGACCGTTGGCTGGATCGAATTGCCGAATGCAAACGGGGGCACCCGCGCTTCTTCGACAACCGTAACCATTCTCTGCTTGCACAGTTGGCGAAGTGCATCGAGCGTGCAGGGATCACCGCGGCCTGCCACTATCTCGCGATGGGCTCGGGCTTCTACGAAACGGCAAAAAGCGAGAGCGCGGTTCCCAAGGTGCTGCGCAGGATCGTCGAGACGTTGAAGGAAAAAGGGCGATTGACCAGACAGTGCGAGATCGACGTGTTCGTCAATCCGCTTGGCTGTCAGGCGGTCGCGCAATCGGTGAACGAGCTGGCTGCCGAAGGCTTCGTCGTGCGGCCGGCGCACCCGCCCGCGATGCTGTTTCCGGACGGCGATGCCCGCAAGCTGCACGCGAAATTTCTGTTCGCCGCGAACAAGCGGGAAGGCTTCAACAATTGCACCAGCGCCTGGATCTATCTCGGCTCCGGCAACCTGACCGGACCGGGGTTCGACACCAAGGCGGCCTTGGGTCGCGGCAATCTCGAAGCGGGAGTCGTGTTCGCTCCCGAGGGCCTGTGCTGGTATCAGAAGGCCGGTGTCGCGCCTGCCCAGGTCGTCACGAACCTGTTGCCGATGCAATGGAGTGCCCAATACGACAGCGACACCGGGTTGACGGCCGGGGGCGATATGCCGGTACGCCCGCAGGTGTCGATTGCGTCGCCCGTCGCATGGGTGACGTGGATCGAACCGGTCGCTGCAACGCGATCTAATGGCCGCCTCAGTCTACCCGAGCCGCTGTCGACCACCAGTGGGTTCGCGGTGTTAGATGAGGCTGGCCAATCATGCGTCATGCTCGATGGCGATTTCCTGTGGCGAGGCGAGCGTCCGCGTCAGGTGAAAGTCCGCTGGACCGGAGAAACGGGTGCAAGGCACGAAACCTTGCTGCCCGTGCTGGACGAATTCGGACGGGTCGCCGCGACGGGACTGTCATCGCTCGATCTCGACGAGGTGGCGTGGCAACTCGCGCAATTTCCATCTACGCCAGACGATGAGGGCGTTGACCGGGAAGGCATACCCGACGATCCAGTTACCGGCGATCAGCAGCCGCTACCGAGGTCTGCGCCGATGCGCGGAGATTACGCGATCCGGCAGATGATGGAATTGGTCGAGAACGTCGCGGCGCGACAGACCGCGGTGGTCGAAGCCGACTGGTTCGTGTGGTGTAACCGTCTGGAGCAGACGCTGATACGCGCGAGTAACAGTGTCGGCGTGGAGACCTTTATCGAGCTGGAAATCAATCCATTGAGTCCGCTGCGCGCTGTGCCGTTTCGTCCGGCATTCGCGGAGCTCGACAACTCAGAGGCGGGCGAGCGGTATCTCGAAGCGCTGCGGCGCATTGCGAGTGCCTGGCGGGTAGATGGCCTGAAAGGTCTCGAGGTGACACGATGAATCAGCGTTTTGAAGGTTGGGCTGCTGTCGGCGAGCGTTTGTGTGATGTCGCCAATAAACCGCAGGAAGTGGGTGCAACGCAGCTGAACGATGGTCAACGGGCGAGCCTACGCGCGCTCGCGAAGCGGTTGCCGCGCAATGGGGTCGTGATAGCCGATGAGGTCGGCATGGGCAAGACCCGGATCGCTACCGAGCTGACGCGCTGCGTTACCGAATGCGGTGGTCGAGTGGCGATTCTGGTGCCGCCCGGGCTCGGTTTTCAATGGCAAGCCGAATTGCGCGCGAGCGGCGCGTTCGCGCCACCGCTGCTGCGTAGCGTCTGGCAATACCTCGAAGCGTGGAGCGATGGCGATCACCGGCAGGCGAAGCACGCCAAACCTGCAGTGCAGGTCGAGGCGGTCGACGGTGCGCCGGTTTCGTGGTTCGATCAACCGGTAGTCATGCTGTCGCATGCGTTCACTAACTGGAAGCTTGGTGCGAAGAGCGCGCCGTGGCGATGGGCGCTCCTGCCGGAAATCTATGCTGCGTGGCGCAAGGACACGACCAACCGCGTGCCGCGCGGATATTTCGACGACGACAACCGCGACAAGCTCGGTGACGAGTGGGTCCAACGAGCGGCGCAAAGCATCGTGCAGATGGCTGGCGCGCTTCCCTTGGACAGCCCTGCACGGGTGCAGCTCGACGAACTGGTGAAGCGCACTCCGTGGCCCGGCGCGCTCGATGCGGGCGCATATGGCAGCGGCGAGGCACTGCGCATCTGTCTCGAACAGGCGGTTGGTTTGGGGCTGGGCATGTTCGATCTGGTTATCGTCGACGAAGCCCACAAGAGCCGTGGCAGCGACAGCGGCTTGACGCGGTTGCTCGAGCATGTCGTGCTGACGCATCACTCAGGTCGCAGACTGGCAATGACCGCTACACCGGTCGAACTCGATATCTCGCAATGGGAGCAGATCCTGACGCGGATTGGCGCGGACGCGGCGCTCGTGAAAGGAGTGATTGCCGACTACGCGCGTGCTGTCGAGCGCATCCGACAGTGCGTGAGCAATACCGACGCCCGCGTGTCGTACGCGGTGGCCGCGCAGCGATTCGAAACCGCGTTGTCGCAGTGGTTGCTGCGGCGCGACAAGCGTGAGGATCAACTAGTGCAGAAGTTTGCGCGGGCGACCGGCGAATCCATGCATGCGTATCGTCAAGCAGAAGACATTCTGATCGAGACCACGGATCTCCCCATGCGCTGGCGGCGCGCGGTGTGCGCCGCGGAGGCGTTGTCGCTGGTGACCCTCGGTGCCACCGAGATGGAAGCGAAGCGATTGCGTTTGACGCTCGGCAACGGTCACGGAATCGCGACGCTGCTCGACGAGGGGCTGCGCGATCAGGACGACGATCGCAAGCAGAACACGATTGACGCGGTTGCGAGTGCTGACGAAGTCGCCGCCGGTATCGTCGCTGCAGAAAAAGAGCCCGATACCGATCCGAAGCGCCGCGCGCGTACCGAATGGTGGATGAGCGTGATGCGCAACGCACTCGATCGCAGTGACCGGGATCTGTTCGAGCATCCTGCAGTCGTCGCGGCGGTTCATGCGATTGAGCAGTCGACCCGCGCTGGCGAGAAGGTGCTGGTGTTCGGCCGTTTCACAGTGCCGCTGCAGAAGCTGGTGGAGCTGCTCAATGCGCGGCAGATGCTTCTCTGCATCGAGCAGGAACAGCCTTGGCCGCAATCGAAGGTGCCCGACGGTGGCTGGGAGGCCGTCGAGGCTGCGCATCGGCAACTGTATCCGTCGAGCGTGCTCGATCGTGAGTCGTTGAATCGCGCGCTGGACGCCCAGTACAGCAAACTGGAGAGCCGTCGCGAGGTGTTTCGCCAACGGCTGATCGAACGGATCGAAGCCGGTTTCAAGGAGGAAGGGTCGGCGCCAAGGTTGATGCGTCTGTTTGACGCCTTCCGTCAGTCTGCTGATGCGTGGACTGTAGCTGGCACCTTGGGCAAACCTGGCCCGTTGGCAATCGTCGCAAGGGCACTTCAGGAGTTGCTGTCACCAGAGGCCGCGCCATTGGACTTCGCACGCGCTTTCATTGAACTGATCGATGCCACCAGTGACCGCGATGCGGGCTCGAGTGATGCCGGCGTCGACAGCGAAGGGCCTGCCGACGATCTTGATGCCGGCGACGGCCTCGCCGCTGCCGCGCAATGGCAGATTCTCGAAAAGCGCCTAACGGATGAATACAGTCGCCCTGAAGGCGGTTTTGCGCGACTGATGTACGGAAAGACAGAACCCGATACCCGGCGTCTTTTGCAGCTCGCGTTCAATCGTGCAAACAGCTATCCGCGTGTGCTCGTCGCACAATCACTAGTGGGTCGTGAAGGTCTGAATCTGCACAAGGCATGCCGCACCGTCGTGCTGCTTCATCCGGAGTGGAATCCAGGCGTGGTCGAGCAGCAGATCGGCCGCGTCGACCGGCTCGGCAGTCTATGGGAACAGCAACTACAGCAGGCGATTCTCGATGGGGTGTCGGGCAAGACGTTTCCACGTATTCGCGTGCGCCCGGTTGTATTTCGTGGCACCTACGACGAAAAAAATTGGGAAGTGCTGCGCACGCGTTGGGACGACTTGCGCGCGCAATTGCACGGTGTCGTGATCTCGCCGCACATCGCGGCAGATTATCCTGATCTCGCGGAAGTAATCGAGGATATTAACCGCGGTGCGCCGAACTTTTCGCCACTCGCGGCAGAGCAGGGTGGTGATGTGGATGGTGCTACAGAGCCTGAAGCACGGCGAGACCGGCGTCCTGATCACGATGACTCGCCGGAAACGGAGATGATTGGGCAATAAATGCGCGCGCGTCATCGGGTTTCGCAGACGCTCCGGCTACGTCGCAGCGCCGAGGTACGGGACATTGCTGACGGCTACTCGCGTTTCTTGTTCGGTTCGAGCTTTAACACTGGGCACAACGCGCGGGCCATGGCGAGTACGCAAAACCCAACACGTTCAATTACAGGTGTAACTTCGGCTCACAGCGAAGGGCCACGAACGTTCATCGGAGCGCGTTAGCGGTGGCGTCCAAGAGGCTCAGTTGACGGAATTGAAGCTCCGCACTACACTCGCCTCTCCCTAATCGAGGAAGCAAGCAACGACTCCGCACCGAAACAACGGTTCGGACGATTAGGTTCGGAATCTGCGCTTCGGCGCGGAGGGCTAGCAAAAGCCCGCCTGGATTACCTAGGCCTTCGGATCGATAGCTTCGGTTAAGGACTTTTGACAATGACTGCCACCTTGCAGTCATTGTCAAAAGTCCTGTCCGATGCGTCGACCGAAGGGCATGGGGCCCAGCGAAAGGCCATCGGATATTTCATCGCAGGAGAAAACGATGGCTTCCTTTCACTTCAACACTCAACAGCCCAATCAATCGACCTTCCGCGAAGACCTTGTCGCGTGGCTTTGCACGCTCAAAGCGCCGAGGGAATGGATTGGATTGACCGCAATTACTTGGGCTCGAACTTTCTCTCCTGAATTGGCCGTCTTGTTCGCCGCGGCCGGATACGGGGAGCTTAGTCAGCATCTCAACCGACACAAGCTGATGGCGTTTTGCATGCGCTCTGACGTTCCGCTTGAATTTCGAGTAGCGGCCGTTATGGCTTGGGGACGCTCAAATGCGCGGAACCCCCAAAACAACCGGAATCTGTGGGCCTCCATCGAAAATATTACGCCGCTGCTCAAGCTCCTTCCCGAACTCACTCGCAAACAGGCGTTCGCCGAATTCCAACGACTCGTTGCTTCCGGAGTTCTTCGAGGCATGCGGGCTTCATTCTTCACCAAGCTAATGTTCTTCTTCGGCTGCCCAAACGCCTACATTCTTGATCAATGGATGGGAAAGGCTATGTTGGCACTGCGGACCGCGAACTGGCATCCGACAATGGATGGCGGGCTGGCGTTTGTCGGAGGGGACGCCAATTGCGTTCGCTTGGGATATGGAGGCACCAGCATCGCGCTTAACATGTCAGGGGACGATTATGAATCGTATTGCTTGAGCGTCGAGGCATTGATTAAGCCCTTGGGACGCATCGACGGTGCAGATGTCGAATGTTGGCTGTTTTCTGATTCGAGGTCTGAATGGCGGTCGTTCCTCAAGCGACTTGACTGGAAGCTCAAGGCAAAACAGCAGTAAGGCATTCTTCTCTTTGGGAAAACAACAGAAGGGTCTGGGGAGATGACTCACGCGTACGTCATGGAATTCACCGTCCTCGATTACCTTGCGTTCGCCGCGTCCGATACTGCCACTTTTATCACTACGCGCTTTCGAGGTTGACCGCATCGGGTCGAGCTAGGTTGGTCGCACGCGTACCTTCGGATTGCATCGTTAGGCTGCCGCGTAGGCTATCCGGTGCCAATCACTCTATCAATCTGCCGCAGCACATCGAGCGCACCGCCGTGCAGACCGATGGCGCGCTCGCGCGACACCTTCGAGTCGTCGGGATTGATGCGGATAAAGAGCCCACCGCTGCGCTCGCCAAAGCGGCGTACTGTCGGAATGGTCCTCCCCGCGCCGATTTCGATGATCACAAGTTTGTCGACATCCTGAGTCCACGCACGAGCCTGCTCCACGGCGCACTCATACTGCCGACCGAGCCAGTTACCATCGTCAAACATGAGAATATTCGGCCGCGCCAGTCCGCCGCAGGTCGGGCAGCGCGGTAGCGGGTTGCGCAATCGCGTTGTGGCGTCGTCAACTTCGGGGCTGAAACCATGCGTGCTCCATGTCCTGCCGGTGCAGGTGCCAAGGCATTGCATGGTATGGATCGAGCCGTGACATTCCGCGACGCGCGACGGAGGGAAACCCGCTTTTTGGAATGCTCCGTCCACATTGCTGGTGTACACAAAGGCACCCGCGGGACAGATTTTTTCCCATTTCCGCAGAATCTGGAATCCTTCGTGCGGCACGGTCGATCGGTACATCGCGAGCCTGTGACCGTAGAAGCCCCACGCACGCAGTGGATCGCTGTAAAAGGTATGTGGACTAGCAGCTTCCGCGAAGGAGAGCCCTTCTGCTCGCAGCGCCGGGTAGGCATTCCAGAACCCCTCTTTGCCTCGAAAATCCGGCAAGCCAGAATCAACACCCATTCCGGCTCCCGCAGTAATAAGCAAACCTTCGGCGTTACCTATCCAGTCTGCCGCCAGTTCTGTTGGCGATAGTGCCATGAGATGCTCCTGCTTGACCAGACCGTGGCCACGGGCCGCAGCTACGAAATCTCCAGGATTTGAACCTCAGTTCGACATGAATGTGATCCGGTTCATGCCACCCAATTGACGAGAATGCTGGTACCACTGACGGCACCAAGATACAGACCGACCAGGACCAGTTGCAGACCGATGCTCGAGCAAATCCTGATCCAAAGCATCTCTGAAATTCCCCCATTTGTGACGATGACGTTGGGCTCGGCAATCCGCCGGACAGCATTGCCGATCCACACGCCAAGGCGTCCGAGAACCACGCCCCCGAGCCAGATAAAGAGAAACGTGGATGCATACGAAATGCGAATGCTGGGGCATGTAAATGCCTGCGGCGAGGAAAGCCACGAACAGCGCAAGAATAGTCCAAAGCATCGCGCCAATACGGTTCTTTTTCGTCGGTGAATGCGTTCGGCCGTCAGTTGCGATTGGAGTGCCGGTCTGGTTCTCGACACGGCTCATTTCTACACCCGTTGACAAACGCACTAGTTGATGTCGACTTGCTGGCGGATCGTTTCCTGGCCTGACCATGCAACTCGTTGACCAGGCCGTTAAAAAGCGAGACCGTCGATTCGCTTGCCCAAGTGTTTTGGGCTTGGGTGTTGTACTTCAAATTTGAGCGCGCCCTTGTTGCAAATGCCGACTAAGGCATTCAACGACGATGTTGCCGAACATGGTCTCGTTCGGCACCTTCCGCGACAGCTTGAACAATAGCGGCGTGGATTGCTGGACGACCCGAAAAGCTATGTCGCGGCTGACGAATTCCGTCATCAGGGAAAAGAATTCCGCAAGGTAGTGCGGTGATTCACCACCCAGCAGAGCCTTCAGATATTTTCGCTTGACCAGTAGATCAAGTTCACGCTCCAGCTGCAATTTCTGAACATCGACCGTACCGCGCTGACGGTAGCGGGTAAGCGGCTCCGGCAGATTGGCGTAGCGCTTTCCCAGTAACGCTCCACGGCACCACAGATCGTAGTCTTCGGCGACGGCGAGACGCGTATCGTAAGTGCCAATGTCCCTGAAAAAGCTATTGCGAAACATTGCGCTGCCGTTGGACAGGGAGCAAATTTGAACCAGAGCCGTCTTGATGGACGCATCATCTTCGGGCTTGATCGATGTACGAACCTTGTTGCCGGGCTGCCCGTAGAAAAGCTCCATGCCGGTGCCCAGTACATCCACGTCCGGATTGGCTTCCAGAAATGCAAACTGCTTTTCCAGACGGGTGGGCATGGCAATGTCGTCCGCATCGATACGCGCGATGTAGGCGCTCTCAATGACACGCAACCCGAAGTTGGCCGCGCCGGCAACCCCGAGATGAGCATCGGGGGACAATATTCTGATATTCAGCCGTGCCTGAAAACTACGGGCAATGTCCACGGTGCGATCCGTGGAGGCGTCGTCGACCAGGACCACGTCGAAGTCCCTGAAGGTCTGTCTCACGAGACTCTCCAGCGTTTCAGCCAGAGTCTGTTCCGCATTGCGAGCCGGAATCAATACAGTGGCCGCTTTCATAGTTTCACTCCGGGCACACCATCACATGTGGGATTTCCTGAGCGCTTCGATTGACGCTGCGGATCACGATCAATGATCAAGTGCGTAAATTCCCTAACACCGTTTATCGGCGAAACACGCTTAGCTCAAACGGAGCGCTGCGCCCTAAGAAAAAACTGAACCGCTTTTCCGACCCAACGATGCTGGTATCTAACCGTGTCGGTAGCCTTGCATGCGGAAGTCATAGCCCATCCGAGATGGCCACGCTGCCGACGCGGTTCGGCGGATGAAACGTCATCTGTTACCCCGCATATGAGGCGCCCCAAAGCCAGAAGCGCTTTATCTGTCGCGACTCATGCCGTTGGGGTGGATGATCCTTTCAAGCAGGCCGACACGGCGTCGGTTTTTCTTCCAGTCGATCACTGGTCCGGATCTCGCGAATAATTGTAGTGTAAACACTTCAACATTTGAAGTGTTTACAGCGTAAATAAATCTTCAGCGAGGCGTTCTGCCCGCTATATTGAAAAACCGCAAAGGGCCGGGAATTTCCGTAACCCGTTCATGTACGCGCCGAAGGCGAGAAGGGCGGAATTCAGCTCATTCCCGTGTCTCGGGGTCGCGACTAAAGATGAATTATCAATATCAAGAACGTCACCCGCGATGACTTGCTCGCGGTGCGTCGCGTGCCGCCGCAGCTAATCTGGATCGTGCCGAGCAATACCGGCGGGTTTGGCGCGGCCGCCACTGCGGCTGAGGTGTTCGGTGCGAATGAAATTGCCTGGCTGCGGCGATGCTGCCAAGCAGGAACCTCACAATGTCGTCGCCGATCCATTCATTGAGCTGCGTGAAGCGAGGTTGCAGGGGCGCCCAGCAAAGTAACCGGGCTTAGCTTACCGAGCCGCGCCCTTCCTATTAAAAGCAATAGGCATCGGCTTATGTGGATCATGACTTGGCGAGGGGAGGGCAAACATAGATCGCGCCCGCCGCGTCTACGCTCTTTCTCTGCCGAAAGCGGAAATTCCGCCGACGCCGTGACCACACAAGCGGTTTTGTCATAACGCCAGTCGTCGTGGCTCGCCGAGTCGCGAATCCGGTGCATGGCGCCTACCTGCAAGGGTTGCTGCTTACCGGCGCGCGCCGGGAAGAATGGGTGGGGTTGCCTCACGTTACGCCGCATGGCCTTCGGCGTTCGTTCGGCACGCGGTCCGAGTGGGTCGAGGTTCCAGTCGGCGTCGTCGCGCAGATTCAGGGGCACAAGCCGTCCGCCATCGCCGAGAAACACTATCGCCGCCGCCCGCTCGACCTGGCGCGCCTCTGGCATGACCGGATCGAGGCCTGGATGCTTGAGCAGGTGGACATCTCATTTGCCGTCGATAACTCTATCCACTGACCGATAAGTCGCTTTTTGTAAATCTCAATAAACGATATTGACTCGATCTGCGATCATACGTGTCATCGTGTTTTTGGAGAGTTTAACGTTTCGAAGAAACGAACTACTTGCTATGACAGAGTCCGATCTGATTGAATTCAATCTCAAGCTGCGAGCTTGGGCTGAAAAATACATTAAATGGTCACCGTGGCACCCGATAGACGGGGCCTTGCTCCTGTCTGGACTCAACCCCAGTAACCGCTGGGACACACTCAAAGCTTGCGATTGGGGCAGTCTCGAACATCGTGCTGTGTCGAAACTAGTGTCCGATGCTGCAGATTCAGCGAATATGCCTATCGAGGAGCCTAAGGGCGCGCCACTTTTCAACCAATTGCCTGTTGGGGAGCCTGAGGGCGCACGGCTATTCAAGTCGGAGTCGCGTCGCAGGCTGCGCGATGTTTGCACGATCCTGGAGGTGTGGAATGACTTCTGTGAAGGGTTACTCTCCGACGGAACCAGTGTGCCCACCGAGTTGAGGTATGACGAGTTCGTGGGTTGGTGGTGGGAATATGGCGACGATAGTCCCCTACGCAATTCAACATATTTCGACGCGTTTGTCGAACTTTGTCAATTTCCGTCGAAGAAAAATAATAATCACACCCCTTTCGATCTCGTCCGGCAGGCCGCTTCGCGTGGAGCCGAAGCTCGAAATAGCGACACGCACAAGAAACACGATCTCATCATGGAGATAGAGAAAGCACGGGACAGCGCAAGGCGGAGCGGCGCAGACCAGTATTCAGCTGCAGATGTATTTCCACTCCTTGTTGAAATTCTCCGAACTGGCGAAAGCAGGAATGCAACGCTTGTCGAGTTTATCGAGAAGAAAAGCTTGACATATAGAAAAGACGGAGCGAATACGATCATGCGCTTCGACTCGTTCGCTCGCTATCTTCGAAAGCGACGCAATCACGAGCGGGCGTCGTGATTTTGCTCGAGTCGATCGACGCCGGTGGACCTCCGCAACATGGAATCATCACTTGGCTCACGGAGCATAGCGGAACATTCCGGAACATTGATCGAATAAAGACATGGAGATAGTTAGATTGGGCACCTCGCTTCGTGAGGTGCCCAATCTACTTCTGGTACGACAGTAGATAGTTCCTTGCGGCGCGAAGTCCCACATTTTTGCGACCTGAATCGGAGCTATTGAAGATGTTGCACCCAAACTTCGCCGACGCCTTGAAGCGTCGCCATGTCTCGACTGATGAGTTTGCAGAGCGCATGCTGGTATTGCGGCAAACGATCCTCAAATCCTATTCGCGTGACGGGTCTTATTGCGGGATCCGACCGGTTCGATTACCGAATCGCCGCCTTGCCTGGCCTTCCGACGAGATTGAGAAACTGTTCGCTGATTCGTCGAACGACAAGGACGGGGACTAACATGCGCGGACGCAATAGAAAATCCAAATCCCTGTCTACCGTTACGGCATGGGAACGCGGAGTCGGCAAAGCGAATGGGTCAATCGCGATTTCCGTCGGCAAGCACTTTTGTGCAGACGAGGTCGGTCTGGTGGCTCTCGCGTCCGTAGGTGCAGCCGCGGAAGGCGGAGACGCGGTCTCCGCGTGTACTGACGTGGAGTTGGCGACCTTCGATGCTTCATGCCAAGTCTGCGATGCGTCCAGAAAGGACGAGGGTCAACGGTGCATGGTGGCGTCGGGAGGCAAGCATGGCTAAATCCACAAAATCGCGTTCCGAAAACTCCGCACCCGACGTGGAAGGCGCACTGAAGGCAATCCATTCGAAGCAGTCGCGCGAGCAGATCCGGATCGAGCGCCTGCGACCGTTCATGCGCGTAATCGACGAAGCCTTGAAAAAAGAATGGTCATGGTCGGCGATCCTTGCTCTTATTCGAGAGCACGGTGGCCCTTCATTCACGAAAAAGGAGGCTGAATATCTACGCGGGAAAATCAAGCAGAGCTCGAACTCAGGCAATAAGGCGGAGCAGCCTTCATGGATCAAGGACTTTGACCAGTCAGCTGGCGTACCGCAATCCGGTGTAGTAACAGAAAAGGAGTCTGCGTGATGCATAGTCCCGTCAATCCGGTTGGCGGGGGCTATATGCCCATGCCAAGCTTTGTTCCTCATCAGCCGACGAGCTGTCCGGCGATAGGTCACTACCCGCCTTCGTTGCCGCAAGCTATCAATGCTCTAACACCTGATCTGTACCGTGTCGCCCGTGAATGCCACTTCATTTACGGTGCGGACTATGGAGCCATTCTTGCCAACCTGCTCGGCAAGGTATCTTTCGCTGCCGCCGGTAATTTCCGCATTCGCGGTCACAGCGGCAAAGCGATGCCGCTCGCCCTGCAAATCCGCTTTGCTGGGCCACCTATGAGCGGTAAATCGGCTGCCCATGATAGGTTCAGCATACCTGTCATTGAGGCGATGAAAGGCTGGAAGACGAACTGGCTATTCGGCAACGTGACGCCTCCCGCGCTGCTGCGAAAGATTCGCAGTGGTGCGGATTTTTCGATGCTCAGCATGGCCGAAGGACGTGGCCATCTCGGTGACCAGGTCAATGGCCAGCTCAGTTGTGCGTACCCGGAACTAAACGACCTATACGACGGCCATGTGCCAGCGTTTGATCGTGCTGACGACGATGATGATGCACTCGCCAATGCACCAGACAGCGCGATATTTGTCGCGTGTGTGAATGTCCAGAATGACAGAAATCGTGCATGGCTCGACAAGCATGCGCAAGACGCGATGGAGTCGGGCTACCTGTATCGTCTGCTGATGATGGAAGCCGATCAGATTGCTGTGGAGGGAGCCGGAGGCCTACAACCTGAACAAACCCTTCTGGACTACGACCACCGCATTGCGGAGCTGATTGCAAGCGCGCGGGTCAGGCTCGAAGCCTTGTCCGCGAACGAACTGCCCGTGATAGCCCTCATGCCTGAGGCTGAGCAGATTCTCCGGCAGGCCCAGGAGCGCTTCATTCTGGCTGCGAGCCCTGTCCTGTCGCCGAACAGCGCACGCGTGTTTGGCGCTCGCCTGGCCGCTAATGCGCGAAGGATTGCTGGATGCATGCACGTTTTCGAGCGCTATGAGGGAGCCGTATCAGGCGATACGATGATCCGCGCGGCGACGATTGCGGAATGCTTCGGGGCGCACTGGCTCGCGCTCGTGTTTCCGACGCCGTCGATACCTGATGCCGTCCAGCGTGGACGGCGCCTCCTTGATTGGCTCCGTTGTTTTTTCCACCGGACGGGAACTGCGAGCTGGCGAGAGTCTGATGTCAGTGCGTTGGCCCCGAACTTTGGCTGGAGCAAGACGGAAATGAAGGCTGCCATCACGTCGATATGCGGGCAGGGCCTTGCCCAGGTGATGCCACGCATCGAAAACGGTCGGCGGGTCATCAAGCTTGAGCTGATCCTGAATCCCGTCCCCATGTTCCAACTGGCGAATCAGGTCGGCCTGCCAAATGCCCCCTGGCTGAGCTGATGGTTTTCCCGTCCGCCATGAGGTGGGCGGGATTTTGGGGATATGACAGGCCACGTGTGCCCTGTTCCGCTACCCTTCACCCAATGCGACAACACTACGATGACATCACCGAAGGTTCCAGCCACTCGCACGCCATTGCTCCTCGTTGACGCACTGGCCGTACATGTCGAATGCAATCTGAATTCCCGTATTTATCCCAATAGCGTTTTCAACGGCCCGGAGATTTCACGTCTGGCCGCGCTTGACCGCTTCGTCAGACTGGCGCTTGAAGCCTCATTGGACCCGTTCATTTTCGTCCAAACTCGCCGGATCTTCATAGGGCAGGTGGGACCAACAGGTAGCATGCGGCGCGTTTCTCAGCCAGTCTACGTCAAGAGTGCTACCCCGAATTTCTCTGATCCGGCCGCCCGGGAGTTAGCGGGCCTTTTCCCGGATCTCTTCTTCTGGGCGATGATGCGCGACGTTGGGGATCTGGCAATGAGTCAACTTGAAAGTCGACTACTGTATTCACCGCATATACGGCTGCTACTCGACGTATTTCTTAGCCACCCAGTCGCGAGGGGCGGATGCAGCATCGACTCGCAAGTTGATTGCACGGGGCGCATCCTTGCGGAACTCTGTAACGATTTTGTTGCCCATTTCCGTCAAACCATGCGGGAAAAGAAACTGCTGCGTCGGGAGCGGCACAATTGGGAGTTCGGTAGCCGGGAGAACGTCGCGAACCTGAATACCTATCTGGACGGTTTGTTCGCTCAAAACGGCAGTGTCACGGTGCTCCATCTTCGTCTGTCGCATGCCAGAGAGCGAGCCAGTCTGATTAGCGCACCGGTGGAGGAGCAGCATCGTGACCTTCAAGCGCTTCGAAGATCCCGGGGAATTTTTCTGGATCGAATCAGACGCAAACCATCGCTGTTCACTGATGCGCCGGGCTCTGTATGGTCGATCATTCCATCATTCGAAGGCGGGTACGAACTGCACATCACCCTGCTCTTCAACAGTGTGGCCCTGCGGCGGGTGCTCGAAGACAGAGGGATGGCATCCGCAGAGCTCGCCGATGCGTTTACAGACTACGCCGATCAAGTCGGAGCGTACTGGGTTCGAATCGCGACAGAGGGCCGGGGGAGCTATCTCCGAGGTGATCAGAGCCCTTGGCTGTATAACCGGAACTGGGTACACGGCGAGGTTCGAGCCGATGACATTTCCCGATGCGAAAAGCTCAAGGAAATGCTGGGTTACTTGGCGCTCCGGCGAGCGCTGGTACGCCTGAAAAATGAGCCGCCGGGAGAGTATTTCCGTGTGTCGGAGCGTCAGCTCCGCAGTCCACGCCGGTCAGTCAGAGGCGCTGAAACGCGCAGGCGGTCCGCTTAAAAAACAATGTCCAAAACGCCTAACCTATTGATTCTAAGTAATTTCTGATTCGCCGGTTCGGCGGCGAGCCCCACACTCAGCGGACCCGAGGAAGTGCTCGATGCACCGCCTCGGTATTTTTTTCCCAAGAGAATTTCACGGGAAATTTGCGCAAAATTTTCCCGAGTCATCAAAAATTTCCGCGATAATTTTTCGTGAAATTTTCCACAATATTCTCGTCGAAACGCGCCTTGGTTACAGTGGATTATTTCCACGGGAGTTGATTTCTGCTCTGAACGTCGGGATGTTTCTGTAATCGTTGCCGCCCAGAACATGGATGGATTTCTCGTTTAACTGGAGAGATCTGTACGATCCATGTCGTGGAATTATGTTGTGATTAAGCTTGTAATTTGTAGATGGATTTCATCGTCTTCTATATTAGGATAGTCGTTGGAATTTGTAGATGTAGTAGAAGGGTATCTATAGATGCAGAACAGTTCAGAGGACAGGTGGATATAGCATGAATGATCAAGAGTTCATTGAGTGATTGAATGAGCTCTCTTGAGCTATCAGTCGACAGGATTGATGACATGAAACATGCGATCAATCACCAATGCAAAGAACCATCGAAGATGGCTTGTTAGATTAACGCGAAGATGCGTTATGCCCGTTTGATACATGGAAAATAACTAGGTTCGTCTATGAAATGTCCATTCAAGGAGATTTCATGATGAGCTACGAATTAGGAGCATTGGGATCGAATCAGTTCGTATCGTCCATAACAGACGGCAGTCGGGAACCTGCTGGACCTGTCAGATACTGGGAGGTAGGGGAATACCGGAGTCTATTGCAGAGCCTCGAAAGCTTCCTCAAGACCGTACTTGAAACAGATCAGGTTCCGTTTGAGATCCTGTATCAATCGTGGAACGCTTATGCGGTACGCAACCCGGTTGGTGTCTCTGGCTACAAAAGCCTGGTTGGCTTCATGCCACAGTGCGCGCAATGGATGGACCTGTGCTGGCCGGACTATGCGTATAGCGCCGACTTGCAGCTCTTCTTCGACTGCTTCATGCGGCATCAATATTCCCGACTATTCAGCAATGGGACGCTCATGGGGCACGTTGATAGAGTAACCGCTGCGAAACTCTACAACGACTTTGTTGGTTGTCTGCGCGCTGAAGCGGTACGTCAAGGGGTGAGGAAGAAGTTGGCGGATGCACGAGCTAATCTTGGCGATCAGGCGAAGTCAATCGGTTGTTATCTTGGCGAACTTACGAGCCAGTTCGGGAGCCTTGTGCCAATACGCCTCGATCTGGGCTATGCAGAAGACGCGTTTGACGCCAGCGACGCAATGTCGCGTATGAGCTGGTCATTGAGCAGTGGCGTAGGCTGGAAGATGGTTCCGTCATGCGTACCTGTCAGCCATGGAAGACAGGAGACACGCGCCCGCATCGACACCAGATCGGCAACGGCAGATAGAGACAGTTTTTTTGCGAATCGCAGGGGAGCCGACAAACATCTGTTTGAGCGCATGGTCGGACATGTCTGCAAGCAGGAACAGGGCGGCAAGAACGGCGTAAATCACTTTCATTGCGTTTTTCTCTTCGACGCAAGTGGGTTGAAGAAGGCTGACGTGCCTGCACTACGATACGGCTTGGGGGATCGTTGGCGTCGAGTTACTCGCGGGCAGGGGTTGGTATTCGATTGTCACGACGAGGCTTACCGGCGCAGCATCGAGTCGCATGTGCAGTGGGCAATTGATCGCTTGGACTGCTCCGACGGGGGGCAGGTTACAAGGTTCGTTGATTACGTTGTCGGGTACTTCGCAAAAGACGATGGACAGATGGTGCGCGTCAAACCAACGGCGAAAGCGCAGACGCTCACAAAGGGGCGATAGTTATCGCGGGTGAGCGTGTCGGCTCCGCATACGCTGAGTCTGTCACTTTTCTCATCCCTATTTTTGGAATGATCTGGGGCGCTGCTTTCCTACGTGAGACGATCACACTGGTGGTGATCGCTGGATGTGCGGTTGTGCTCGTTGGAAGCCCAGGAAATTCCCGGAGCGAAGCTTGCGAGTTGTCAGGCGATTCGAGTGTGCTCTACCACAACCATTCTGCAAGACTGAAACTGGTCGATCGCACGTCTGCCCCAGTGGCTCGGGCAGGAGACGGAACTGCTTATAATGGGTAAGGACGTAGCCGAAGTGCGCGAGTAGCCGACAAAATCCGGAGACTCAAGGAGGTAAATATTTACCCTAATGAGGCGACCCATCGGACATGCGGTAGGGATTACCCACACTGCCCTTGAACCTCCGAGCGCTCTCTCCTATACCTGTGAAGTTGTCTGTCGTAACCGTCGTCAAAGGAGAAATCCATGGATCGCGTTGCGGCGACAAAAATGGTCGTGGCCTTGGCAAGTCTTGCTTTGACGGTGGCCTGCACGGATCTCATCTCTTATCACATGGCGGACGACACGGAGATCCCGCCAGCTTCGTTTCCCTATGCGTTGACCAAGACGCGCCTAACGACGGTTTTCACGGTGACGCTTGCCACATGCACCGCTGTGCAAAATTCAAAGTACCCGTCGATGGACCTCAAGGTGACCGCGGCCACAGCGCCTTTGTTTGAGGTTGATGAAAATCAACGATATTACGTCGATTACACACAGCTGACGTCATTTTTCAAATCTACGACCTTGAAAATCGTGACCAACAGCGACAACACATTGCAGAGCGTCAACACCGAATCGAGCGACCAGACTTTGCAGGTCACTGGTGCCTTCCTTCAGACAGCGGCGGCGATAGCTGGTGCAGCCTTTACAGGCAATGTGCATGTTCAGCAGGCGACTACTGAGTCTCAGAAGGTACAGGCGCGAGAAGATGTTGTGTACCGTGAGGAGTCGCTCAAAGAGGCCAAGAGGTTAATCGATAATGGGGAAAAGCCCTCGGCCACGGCACCCACTCAGCGCTTCGTCACAGCATGCAGCGATGACGCCATAACCGCCGTAGGAAACCTCGAGAAGGCGCAGAAAGCGTTGAAGACCGCGCAGGCTAAATCAAAACCGACAAATGGCCCGCAGGGCGCTGCGTCCGCGCCAACGGCAGCGTCTGACGCAGCGGTCATCAAGGCGGCGAACGACGTCATCGAAGCGACCAAGCATGTGACCGTAACCATACCGATTACGATTGAACCGACATTGGATGATTTCGTCGTCAACGGTCAATTGAAACTGGTCAAGATTTACAGGGACGATTTGCTCAAATACCTGAGGCCGATCTGGGTGCGACAGGAGTTTCAGGCTGGATGGATTGACGTCTCTTTTAACGGCTCGAAGCCCGCGACAGAGGCGTTGCCGACAGACTCCGCCGCAGTCGCCGCCGCAGCGGCAGCGATTGTGGCAGCCAACGCCGCGACAGACGCTACACAAGCGGCCTCGGAAGCGGCAGCTTCAGCGCCTGCAGCGGCCTCAGACGCGGCGATTGCCGCCGCTGACGCTGCTGCAGCGGCAGAAGCCGCATCAAGCGCCGCGTCCAAGGCACATCAGCCCGTTGCTACCGCTGCGCTGGTTGTCCCCGAAGTTGACGACGTCTCTTTCCACCTCTTCGTTCGCAAGTACAGCTTCGGTGGGTTAGCGAAGAAGAAAGATCAGCCAGTGCCCGCTAAAGCGAGCGCTTCTCGTAGCGTTGTCGTGGCACCGCAGGTAGCTTCCGGTGTGGCCACCGAAGAAGAGGGTTTGGTCGTGCGACAGCCAGCGGTCGGGTACTATCGAACCTGCCTAGGGGTTTGCAGGGAGCCCAACATTCGCGGTGTTGTCATGCAAGACCCTGCCCAGAAGGATGTCGATCTGCTGCCTGAAATGCCGGTCTCAGTGCCGCAGCTTGGCAAGACGTTGCATCTGCCGCTTCACAATACCTTCGGCAAGGATATGACGCTTGGTGTGATCGTGGGTGCCGACGGCGCAGTGAACACGCTGTCTTTCCAAGACAACTCAACGATAGGTTCGGGACTTACTGCAATTGGAGGCGCCGCTACTGCGTACACTAGCACAGTGACTGCTCAGAATGCCGCAATCACCGCGCGAAACGGTGCGATCACCGCTCAGGAAGGAGTTTTGACCAGCAACGCTTCCCTCGCGAGTAGCAATGCCAGTTTTGCGGACAACGCCCTGAAGGCGCAGTCGGATTGTATAAGCCAGGCGCAGGCGATCGTTAAGGCGGGCAAGCTTCCGACCGTAGCCTGCCCGGAAGGTGGGCCGTGAAGGCGAAGCAACGACCGGCTAGCTCAGCGACTGTGGGCGAAGTCCAGCCTGAAGAATGAGACCGTCTCGCATCGCCCCGTCGCCTGCGCTGAGATGATATGCGACAGCAGTGGCTTCCTCTACGAGCGCCGCATTCTGCTGCGTCATCCTCGAACACCTGCAATGCGTCGGCGCAGCAGCTCTAGTCGCGTGGTGAAGGAATCCCGCCACAACTACCTTGCGGTGACAAAAAATATCGAGTGAGCGCTCAATGAACAAGATCGTCCGGCTATTTCATCTCCTGGCCCGTCTCAGCGGAGTTCGCTGTCGGGTCGTTCTGTGCGGGCCCCTGGTCCCCTCACTGATGGCGATTGCTGGATGCTCGACGGCCGTCGTCTATGACCAGGTGGGCAAACCGTCAGGTTCGGTGGAGTCACTTGCCGGGTACATCCCCTCTACAGTCACAGATATCAAACTGGTTTTCCTGCACGGAGTTGGGGACCATTGTCCAGGCTATGCGCTGAGCGGAGGTACAGCCGGTGGCTGGTTCGATGACAAAAAGGCCGCCAAGTTGGGTCTTACTCCTATCGACCCTGAGCCCACGAAAACCACAAAAATCTATAGCGACGAATTCCTGTCGACACCGGACGGCTCTGTTGTACACCCGTTTGACAACCAGTCCTACGTCGCGCTGCGCACGCAAAACTTCACCTATGGCACTGCCAAGGCTCATGTAGAGGCGATCGAAATAACGTGGTCGCCACTCACGCAGTGGATCAAAAACCGACAGCTTGTCGACGACTACACTGAAAAAGGGAATGTTTCCTGTAACGACGATCTGGTCATATCTGGAGAGATAGATCCAGTAAGCGGGAAACCGCCGCCGCGCCTCGCTATCAATCGCGTTCTGAAAGAGGACTTGCTCGATCGCAATCTGGCAGACGCCGCCATCTACATGGGCCAATATCATTCCGTGATGCAACTCGGGGTGGCTGATGCCCTATGCCATGCGTTGACAGGGCAACCCGTAGTAGATGGGCAAGGTGACAGGCAGGCTCCCGTTTGCGACTGGAACAAGGCAACCGTCGCGCCTCACACGGGCTTTATCTTCGTGACGCACAGCCTTGGAGGCCGGCTTCTCTATGACACTCTTCTCGGACTCATGGACCTAGACGCGCCAGGGGTCGACCGGGCGGCTCTAGCGACTGAGTTTCCACGGTCATCGACGTATATGTCTGACGTCATGAGCAGGACCCCGGTCGTCTACATGATGGCCAACCAGCTTTCGTTTCTCGGTATGGCCAACACCACCGCACAAGACACCTCCGACTCGATAGTCGATAAACCCGCGGTTGATCTCATTGGACAACAGGACCAAGGCCAAGACCTGTCGCTGGCCGCAGGCGTTCAGGGCCGAGCTCAGGCGGCAATCGACAGGTGTGTTAACGTGGGTTGCCGACTGAGCGTCGCCAAACAGGCCGCGGTTGCACTGAACCCCCGTGGTCACGATGACCCGCCAAGCGAACAGCTATCTGTTGTAGCGTTTAGCGATACAGACGATCTGCTGACGTGGCCGGTGCCTAGCAAATATCAGCGAGACGCCGGCAACCCTCAAGCCGGCAAGATTCTTCCGCTGAAGTTCATCAATGTTTATGTCGACAACGCTACCCGGTGGTTGTTTTTTGAATGGCCACCATCCGCTCATGATGATTATTTCATCAATGGCGCAGTCTGGAACGTGATCCATTGTGGCGCCTACAATGGTCAGCCAAAGGAGTGCTATTGATGGAGGCACGAGTCGAGGGCCGGGTCACGGAAATGGTTACCTCGGCCTTGTCTCAGGCCAGCTTCGCAAGTGCGTCCCTGACCCGCATGAAGGCGTCAAGTGCCGCCCTCAGCACGAGGGCACGGTTCATTGAGTTGAGGTTGCACTTCGCCATGTATTGCCCCGTCTTCACCAGCGCTCCGCCGCTCTCCGTGATCACCCTCTCGCGAAGGGTGCCGCGCTCAGTGTCCGAAGCAAGCCCAGTCGTGTCGACGTAGTACTGGAATTCGTCAGGCGGGTAGCAATAGGCGACCGTCGCGAGTTTGCCCAGCGCAGGATTTTGCATCCGGATTGAAAGACCCTTGGTGCCCAGTTCCACAACGGCCCCGAGTTTCGGGAGCGCTGCGAAGAGGTCTTCGTAAAAGGGCCGCGCGGCATCCGAGACTCTCGCCATGAAGCCATCACGGTCGATCCTGGTGAGGCGCGACCTGTCCTTGACTGAGCGGGCGAGCGTTGTCGCACCGACCAGATCGGGCACGAGCACGCGTTGGGAAGAGCCCGTGCGCTGATACTGGCGGATCTCTACAGCAAGCACTTCCACGTTCAGCATTTCCTCGTTCAGGAATTCAACGAGCCGCTTCAATTCGGGTTGAATCTTGTCGGCAACAAAAATCAGCCGGATTCGTCTCGCAACGAGGTTTTCGTGAACCTTTTGCCAGAATTCGTCGGGTGTCGGGTACGTCAGACCGTCGCCCTGGTTCAGGAACTCGTCCAGTTTGTCGGGTGGCAGCTTGTCAGTGCAACCTGCCTCGAAGGCTTTCGTGATGTGATCGATGGTCCAGTACGCGACGCCATTGGCGGCATAGTCGAGCATCTGGGCGACGACCTCCCTTCTCCCACGGGTGTCAGTTGAGCGCTTGCACTCGACGAACGTGGGCATACCGTCCTGGTCGAGAAAAAGGTGATCGAGGCTCCACTTTCCTCCTGAATCCTTGCTGTCAGGCACGCCCAGTTCACGTGAGATGAAGAGCCATCTGCGTGCGGGCGACCCGATCTGGTCGCCGGGCAGCAGGTCCGGGTATCTGGCTAGATAGTCCTGCAGATGCGCTTCCTTCTCGTAAGCGGTTTCGGTCAGCAGAACCAGCCCGGGCTCGCTCTCGTTCAGCAGGAATATCTTCGATTTGTTCTCGCTCATATTCGCCTTTGCTTCGCTCAATCTAGTGCTGGCCTCGGGTTAGTGCATGCTCCCGCGATTCCGCGCTCCCGATAATACTCCGCGCGCAGACGCCGCTTTTCAGAATCGCGGGGTGCGAATAATACGCGGTCGCTTAGCGAACGACTGCGAAGACCTCACCGGTCGGTCAGCAGGTAGGCGAGGATGACCATTGCACCTTGGGAGCTGCCGTTGACGTATTCCTCCGATCATCGTCCGAAACGGGTCGCGAGATGCCGGTCGCCTCGGATAACGCCCCCCTGCGGGAGACCGGGTTGCTGGTTGCCGCTGCGGATCTGGACAGTCCAAGCAATTCCGTGCTTTCGAGTTCAGCTAATCGCGCTCCAGTCCAGCCAATTCCGTTTCCCTGCAAAGAAGAACCAGAACTGCGATAGATGCCAATCGGTCGTGCCGATTTGAGTGCGAAGGGGAACCGGCCGCTCCCCTTCGCACTGCGTGACAGCGTCGCCCGGTACGAAATGTTCACCGCACATCAAGCAAGCGAATTGCATGAAACGTTTATGCCATGCCAAGTCACGCCCGAAAAGAGTAGTGCTGTCGTCTTACAGATAGATTTTTGCGTCAGACAGCGTGGGCGGCGTAACGACAACTCATCGCGCTGATCAGGCGCAACGGGGTAGTCTCGCTCGTTCGTTGTGGCAACTCTGGATGCGGCAGCGGACTGTCATCGCCCGGATGCTGAGGATTCTCGACAGAAATGTCCCCGGTCGACGTCTCGGCGTCGAGTTCATCCACGAATTCCTGCATGCCGTCCACATCTCCCGGCTTCGGTGGACGTGAAGGGCATTTTCAAAAAACTAGCGCCATGTCAACTCCCCCCGGCATGACCATCCCGCATAGCATCGATACAAGCCGACACGCGCGATACAAAGGGGCCGACAGCGAGCGGCATTGCGACACGGCCCCCAACGTCTGTAATAGTGACGTGGTTCGTTTGAACTGGCATCACAGGTTGCCGTGCGCTCATGACAGCCGCGACGATCACTGCACCAAATGCAGCACCCAAGACCGCGACCGTTACGCACAGGCCGGGGTCCTGTTTAACTAATACGTTCATTACTGTGTATTCCTAATCCGTAGGTTGACTTCCGCCCGTAAAAAAACAGAATCAAACAGCGCTGCGGCAGGACACCAGCGCGTGCGACATCCTGTTTGCGTAGCTCAACGATCAGTCGATCGCGATCCCGCGGGAGGGCACATATTCGATACGCTGTAGCCCGACCTCCAGCATCGCGATGAGGTTTCGCTGCGCAGTAGAGCAGGCCTTCATCCACTGGAATTCGCCGCGCTTCGCATTCGCGAGATCATTCAATCCTCCTTTTTACCCAGCGTGATCGATTTGCCTTCGAACCCACATGTATCGCGGCTTCAGGAGCAGACCAATCACGGCCACCACTATCAGAAGCCATGCGTAGTGCCTTGGGCGCGTCCATTGGATAAGCAAACCGCAGGCAAGCCACCAAAGGCATGCCCATTGCCTGATCAAGCTTCGAGTGGATTGAGAGCGACGTGCCCCGCAATGCCCGCATGCATTCGCAGCGCGAGGCAGATTGCTCCCGCAAACGGGACAGCCTTTCAACGTGCGCGTTCTGGCCTTAAACATCCGGCGCTCGTGGTCTGTCATCCGTGTGCTCTATCCATCCGCCACCGAGGTATTGATACAAATCCACAAGGTTCGTGAGTTGCGCCAGTCGCGCGGCTATCAATGCCTGTTGCGTGGTGTAAAGATTCGTCTCCGCGGTGAGCACCGTGAGGTAGCTATCCACACCGGAATTGAACCGGTTGTTGCTGATTCTGAGGATGCGCTCAAGACTCGCCTGCGACCGCTCCAGAGACTTAATCTGGATTTCGTATGCGCTGCGCGCGGCCAATCCATCGGACACTTCCTGAAACGCCGTCTGAATCGCCTTCTCATATGAAGCGATCTCGATACGCTTCTGTATGTGTGCGAGGTCCAGGTTTGCCTCATTCTGACCCGCATCGAAGATCGGCAGCGAAATCTGCGGGCCAAATGCCCACGCTGTCGAGCCCGGCTTAAACAGACCGCTCAACTGCTTCGACTCCGAACCGAAATTGCCGGTGAGCGATATCTCCGGAAAGAACGCTGCGCGAGCTGCACCGATACTCGCATTGGCCGCTTTAAGCGTCTCCTCCGCAGCCACGATGTCTGGACGCCGATGCAAGAGATCCGATGGCAGCTCGGCCGGTATATCGGTTAGGATCTTCTGGCTGTCGAGCGGGAGGCCTGGCGGAAGGTTCGCAGGCAAATCCGAACCGACCAGAAGCACAAGCGCGTCCTGCGTCTGCGCGCGGTTGCGCATCTGCTCTTGCTGCGCAGCTTGAGCCTGTGCGACTACGGTCTCCGCTGATTCAACATCGAGTTCGGATACCGTACCCTGCGCGAACTCGTTCTGCGTGATTTTCAGCTGTCCTTCAGCCGCCTTCAGCGTGTTGGCCGTGACATCAAGCTGCGCGTCGCAAGCGACCAGCATCAGATACTGATTCGCGACTGCGGAGACCAGTGTCATTTGCGCCGCTTTCCGATTTTCCTCTACGGCGAAGAACTGATTGAGCGCCTCACGCTTCAGGCTCAGCGTACGGCCGAACAGATCAATCTCCCAAGCTGAGTATGCGCCCACCGAATACGAACTCGAAAGCGAGCGCTCGCCCGACTTCAGCGTGTTCTCAGGGCTATGTGACCTGTTCAATGCCCCCTGCGCCTGGAATGTCGGCAAGAAGCCTAGCTCTGCAACTTGGTACTGCGCCCGCGCGGCTTCGACATTGAGAAGCGACACACGATAATCACGGTTGTTTATCAGCGCAAGCTCGACAAGTCGATCAAGGCGCGGATCGCCGAGGAAGTCACGCCACCCGATATCCGGTGTAGCTCGCTTGCTGGGCGCCGACTTGGCATCCACCGTCGCGTTAAGGGTCGCGCGCGAGAACGCGGGATAAGACGCCGGAATTGGGGGTTCGGGACGTTGATACGCAGGCTCGAGCGAGCACCCGGCAAGAAGCAGCACGGCACCAATAGGCGCCGCCAAAGACCTAAACATGTTTTATAGCAGTAGGAATGCGGAAACAGTAATCGCCCCACCCGGGATACAGTGGTGGCGCACTCAACCGGGGACATGCCCGGGTGATGGAGATCAGATTTATTTGCCGAGCCCGCCGGCCGCAATAGCCCGTGCGACGCTCGTTGCGAAAAGCTCGTGTAGATGCGTGTGGTCCGGTGACTCCTTTCACCATTTGTCAACTTCGCCTCGTCAGAAAGTGACCGTGACGGCCAGGCTATCCGTGAACGTGTTGCCCGAGCCCGCGACGACACCGGTTTGTCGCGCGTTGATGCGTCCATAGAACGTTAGTGCGCCGCTACCCGACGCAGGCGGATAGGATCCTGAGATGACGGAAGTAGCGCCCGTGCCGTCTCCCCAGATCTTGCTGCGTTGTGTGTCGATGTAGACGTTGTAGGCAAGCGCCTGGCTGCCGGCGAGCATTTGACGCTCCGTGAACGTTCCATTCCCGGCGGCGGCCGCGACGGTATAGGTCACCGTCTGTCCCGGACACTCGACGTCGAGCGTGCCCGTGCTGTCGTCATTTGCCGACGCCAACGGGTTGTAGATGCCGAAATTCAATGCGGTAGCCGTCACCGTGCAACCAGCGGCGATCGCGGCGATCGGCATGGCGAGCAACGAAGCGATAGCCAGAGTGACGTGTACGCGCATCATTTGCATGTCACCGGCCCGATGTTCGGGAGATCGCCGCGGGAGGCCTTGTATTCGAACGATGCGACACAGCGGAAGCCATCACGACCGGTCACGTGGACGCGATTCCAACTCTCCAGATTTTCCAGATAGACCTTTCCTTCGTAGCCAACCGTGCCTCGCCGTGCACCCTGCTCCGAGAGCACCGTGCTCCCGAGCACGACCGGCGTCCCATTGCTCCGGACAAGCCGCACAACGGCGCCGTGGTTTCGATGGACAGGAAAGCGCACCGTGACCGACGAGCGGTCTGCAGGCACGATTTCATGCTCCGCCTGTTCAATATCAGCATCAGCTGGAACATCGCGTGGATCGATCGAAACATGATTCAGCTGGTACGAACGAAGATCCGGAATGAGCACCCGACCGCTCGATCCCGTTTTGCCTACAAATCGATTCTCGTTGTAGACCGTAACGCCCGGCTCGGTATCCACGACCGCAAATGCGTCCTGCACTGTGTTCGCCGCGAAGATCGAGCCATCCGACAGGACGACTGCGCCTTGCGCGGACACTTGCGTGGTGGTGTTACGTCCAATCCGGTCCACGCCAACTCCAACCAGTCCGTGGTCCGACTTGTAGTCCACGTTGCCGAAAACGTGCTGTTGCCGCACGTTTCCAGTGCCCTGCGCCGCCACGTTCCAACCTACATCGCCCACCGTGTTAGCCGATTGCGAGGCCTGCAGCTCCGCGACTGCCTGTCCACCCTGAATGCTTGTGCTTGTGCTAACACTACCCCGCTGCCCAAAGGGCATCGTGAGCGAAAGAAACACACCCGTGCTTGCACCATCCGCCATCTCGCGAAAGGCCGTCAAATAACCAGAGACCGATCCGATCAGATGCGCCGAGTAGCTAACCGATAGCAGTTTCACGTTCTGCTCGTTTGTCTTCACACCGGCGTACGTCACCCCGAGCGAACCCCATCTCGATAGCCCGAATCCGAGCGACGCGCGGTCGAGCCGTCGCTGCGGAATATCGCCATTCACCGTCGCAATATCGCGGAAGTCGTCAGTCGCGCGCTGCGTCGACGCGCTGAAGCTGAACACATGGTTGATGTGCTCAAAGCCGATCATGTATTGCCTGCCCGTGCCTACCTGCGCAGCCGTGGCCCCGGCAGCAGAGGCCGACACGACGCCGAAGTCGCCGACCGATAGCGAAGCGCCGACGCCGCCCATTGCGACGTCCGGAGAACCTTCACCGTGCCCTTCAACCGTTAGCCACGGTGTGATCCCGCGGCGATACGAGAGTTCGCCGGCAGCCGACTCGTAATGATCGTTGGGGCTGGCATAGTCGAGCCGCACCGAGCCGACTTCAGCGCTCAGCGAGCTAAGGCCCGGTTTCAGCAGCGACGGACTCGCATAGAACGGTAGCGTCTGGACGATCTGCCGGCCCAACGCGTCTGTCATGACGACCGAAACGCTTCCGCCGCCAGTGGTCACGGGAAGCTGCGCGATATCGAACGGCCCGGCAGGAATTGGCTTCGACATCTGCTGAATACCGTTGACCAGCACGCTGACAGTGGTCGGCACGGCAGCCGTCCCACCGAAGCTCGGCACCGGATAGGTCACGAGGTCAGGGCGCAACGAAAAGTCCGTCGCGAGCTGGATGCCGCCGAGGCGAACCGGTTGCGACCATGCGAGACCGCCTGTGATGACATCGCCGAGCCGGTACCGATACATGCCGTTCGGATTTGAGTACGTGTAAGTAGTGTCGAGACGCGACGTCAACGAATCAGAGTTCCTGCTGTTGACTGCCTGTAATCCGGAACTGAGAACGCCATATCGATCGAACGCACGCATATCGAGGGTACCGCCGCTGGAATGCACGCCTGCGCCGTTGGTGCTGACCAGATCGTAGTTCACGACGATGCCTGGTGCCGCCGGGGAAACTTGCTTCGCAATGCCGGCGTTCGCGGTGCCCAATTGCGTCGTGGCGATTACTCCCCGGCCAGCTATCAGGTACAGCGCCTGAGAATGCATATCGAGCCGGTATGACAAGCCGTGAATATCGGCCAGGTCGACGAGACCGTCTTTGGAATGATCGGTCGGGAGGTCCGAAACCATCAGGCCGTGCGAAAGCAGATCATGGCTCGAAGCAACGAGCTTCGCGCCGCGCTGCCTTACCGCAATGACCTGCCCTGTATCCCTACCGTTCATAAAGACTTCCAGCACAAACTGTTTATCTGCCGCGAAAGCGACGTTGCCCGAAACGAGAGTGACGAGCACGAGGCGTGCGATGACCCTGACCATCAGCGGTGCGATTACGGCACCTGAACAACTGGCACCGCAATCTGTTTTGACTGTCCATTGATCTGTACCTCAAGCTGCGCCGACGATGCAGTACGTAAGGCAGAGCCTTCAGGAACGTCCCAGCGTCGCTCTGCTCCTCCCAATACATACGCACTTCCATTGAATTTGACGTCGGTGGCGACTAAACCCTCGCCCGTAATCGACATCTGCCCGATCCGCACACGCTTACCGCCTTCATTGACAGCCTTCAGCACGCTGGTACCGTTGCGCGGAATCGAAAGCGTCCAATGCAGATCGCTGGCTGCCCTGGGCCGTGCCTCGAAGAAGACCGGCACCGAGAAATGCAACGAAAGGCGCACACCGGATGCAGCGTTTCCGGTCGGCAGTTCATCGACCAGCAAGCGGTACGTCCCCTCCGCATCGCGCTGACCAGCGCGCAACAGCACACGAATGATCTGCGATTCGCCCGGAGCAATATCAGCTGCTGGGGGACTCACGATCAGGTCGTCCGACTCAACAAGCTTGTCCGGTCCGCTCGGGGGTTGCGTCCACGCGAAAGCGCGCAATTGCAGCGATACCGGCTCATCCGACGGATTCGTGATGACCAGCGTCGCCGACGACCGCTGCGGTTGTATTTCGATCGAGACCGGATGTAATTCCAAGCTTTGCGCGCAGGCACTCAAAGGGACGCCAAGAAAAAGAACACACGCAATAACTGAAGTAATCCGGACAAGCGACATGACCATCGATCAGTACGTCACCGTTACGTTGACAGTGTCGGAGTAGTGTCCGACAACAGCGGCCTGGAGATCTGCAGCCCGAATCTGCATATAGACCGGAATCGACTGAGTGGCGCCGTTGCCGGTTCCTGGCACCGTGTCGGTTCCGACCGTATCGCCCCAATTTGTCTGGCCCTGCTGATCGGTGGTGAGCGAGTATGCAAGCGTTGCCCCGGACTGATCGTCGATGGTGAGCTTGCGGGTTGTCACTGTGGCACCCGTCGCACCTCCTTGATCGAGGCCGACGTTATAGCTCGTTCCGGTTGTGCATGTGATGTTCACCGCACCTTGGCCCGCACCGTCAGCGGCAAAGCTAAGGTCGGAGAGAGCAATGTCAGTGGAGGCCCCGACCGAACAGGATGCGGTGACGTCAGCCGATACACCCAGTACGCCTTGCGCCGTCCCACTGGCCGCTGCGACAGGCGCGGCGGCGACCAGTGCGAGACCAGCGAGGGATGCGATCAGAAGCTTGCGCGGCAGAGCGTGATTGTTCTTCATTTGTTGTCCTTTTCGTTTTAGAGAATTGCGGCCCGGCTACGCCGCGGCTGCGTTGCGATAACACCGAGATTAGGCGTGGCGGCCGCTGCTGCGACCTTGCTCACCCCGAGAAAAGAGATAGCCTTGAAGCCACGTCGCCCCGCTGAGCCGTGCTATACGCACGTCCGTCTCGGTCTCGATTCCTTCAACGACCACCGTTTGTACGCATGCTTTCGCGAGGCTGACCAGCTGCGTCAACCTGACCCGTGCCGTCTCGTCGAGGCGAGCATGACGTAAAAGTGAGCCGTCGACTTTTACAACATCGACGTCTAGAGTAAGCAGGCTTTTGAAACTGCTATATCCACTGCCAACATCATCAAGAGCGACGCGACAACCGACGTTCTTGAGCGCACGAACAAAACCGAACGCTTCTTCGAAGTCGATAAGTGGAGCAGTTTCGGTAATCTCAACAGTCAGCCGTTTGGCAACGTTGGGAGCCTCGCTCAGCTTCAGGAGCGTGAGCGCCCACCACGCGTCGACGGTAGCGCTCTCCGCGGAAATATTGCAACCGATATGGGCGTCCGGATCATCGCGCAAGGTATTGATAACCGCATCGACCACCCAACGATCGAGGCGACGTATCAAGCCCAGGCGTTCGAGACTCGGCAACTGACGACCGACTCGAATCCGGTCAGATTTTCCTTTGGGTGTTTCGGAAAGCAGCGCTTCTTCGTAGACCAACGCGCCTGGTCGATTGGCTTCACGAATCGGCTCAAACGACATGCTCAAACGGCCGGTGGCCATTGCTTCGAAAACGCGTTCCGCGACGACCGTGTCGGCTATGAACTGATCACGCCAGGCTTTTCGTGGCTGCGCATCCTGCACTTTGGGTGCAGCGATCACCGAAGGGTCGAAGGGCCTGTCGTCATCCATATGCGCGATCTTCGCTGTGATCGCTGCAAATGCAATTGTCGAGCCGGTGATGATGGGCCGGTCACCTAGCACAGCCAGTATGCGGTCGAGCAGGATCGCCGCCACCGGCGAACAGCCGACGTCCCGCACAGTTCGTGGTGCGGGCGCGTTGAAAAGGAAAAGCATGTGATCACCGCTCGGGGCAAAGGAGCCCCTGCGTTCCTCACAAAGCACGCGTGCGCGCTCAAAGACAACGTGCCGCACAGCCGATGCAAAAGTCGCACCGTAGGCCTGCTCTATCTGTCGCAGGTTTGTTACGGACGCAACGATGCACAGGGGTTCGCGGGCAGCATGGCTCGGCGCTCTCTTTACGTCGAGACGCGAAAAAAGCGCGCGGAGCTCAGACGCTTCTGGTAGCGAATTGAAGCTCATGCGGGCACCCGATCGTCAATGATCGAGGGTGCAAAAGAGCGTTCGGTGACGAAAAGGTTCGTTTCTGCGAGAGTTCTGCCTGCTAGGAAACTTACGCAAAAAACGGAAGGAAATCAATGATGCGCGGTTGGCATGTCGCGGTAGAAACGACGGTGACGAAAAGGAAGGTTTCCGTCAATCCTTAGGTGCCAGGTGTGATTTAAGCGATACAGGACCACATGTCGGACTTCCGCGCGGAGTCAGGTGGCGATTACCCTATCGCTCGAAAAAGGGAGCGATCATGAGAAATATTGGCTACGCCCGCGTATCGACAGAGGATCAACATCTCGACCTTCAGCTGACCGCCCTGAAAGAGGCAAAGTGCGAACTGCTCTATGCTGATCATGGAGTGTCGGGCAAGAATGCGTCCCGCCCTGGGCTGGATAAGGCACTGGCACGCCTGAAGCCCGGGGACACGTTGGTGGTATGGCGTCTGGACCGGCTTGGCCGGTCTTTGGGGCATCTTGTGAAGTTAATCGAGAAGTTAAGCGTAAAGCGCGTTCACTTCCGCTCGCTGACCGAAGCCATCGACACCACCACTCCCGGTGGCATGCTGGTTTTTCACTTGATGGCGTCAATGGCTCAGTTTGAGCGCACGTTGATCAGCGAGCGGACGAAGGCAGGTATCGCCGCAGCGCGGGCGCGAGGTGTTCAACATGGGCGATCCCCGGCCCTTACGGCGCAACAGCAGGACACGGCCATCAGGTTGCTGGAGAACCATTCGTTTGAAGAGGTCGGCTCAATCTTCAATGTGAGTGACCAGACAATTCGACGTCTGGCCAAGAAGATACCAGGCGCTCGGGAGAATACCGACCGTTCTGCGTGAGCCATGTTAGGGCGAAACGTCTCGGTTGCATGCACTAATGCGCAGATCGAGAATGGCATGTTTCCAACGCGACAACGACTAATGGGAGACTTAAATCCATCGTCTACGCTTGTCAAGAAACGGATTCGATTGATGAGGCAGTGTTCGAGGGCGGTATTCGTCGGCTGTCCGTATGCAGCGCGCCGATCGCTCGCCTCGATGCTGCCATCATGATGCATCGGAACGTATCCGTACAATTCGCGAAATATATCGCTATGCGAATCGTCTGTTAATGGGATGTTGCAACAGGCGACCCGCGCATATAAACCGGCACAATCCCCACCCTTATGAGGCTGCGCGTCAGTGTCTGGGGGTGGATCTCGTAGCGCTGTGCTACCACTTTTCGTGGGAGTTCTCGCAGGAGCCGTTGCGCCTCGCGACATTGCTCATCAGTGAGCGCCCGACGTCGACCGTGTGGCCGGCCCTTTGCGCGAGCGGCAGCAATGCCGGCGCGAGTGCGCTCGCCGATCATCTCGCGCTCGAGCTGCGAGAACGCGGCGACGAGATGAAAGTAGAAAGAGCCCATCGGCGTTGTCGTGTCGATGGTATCCATCAGACTGACGAAGTGAATGCCTTTCTTTGCGAAACGAGCCGTCAATTCGATAAGCTTCAACAGCGAACGTCCCAGGCGATCAAGACGCCAAACGATCAGGGTGTCGCCCTTTTTAAGCGTTCGAAGCGCTCGATCGAGACCGGGCCGTTTGAACTTCGCACCCGATACTCCGTGGTCGGTAAAAATGCGATCACACGATGCCCGCTCTAGCGCTGCGATCTGCAGATCCAGATGCTGGTCATCGGTCGATACACGTGCATAGCCAATTCTCATACGTCGTCTTTCTTGCGGGCGGGCCAATCCATAGCCGAATAGCTTTTAATGGCGAGGGGCTGTTCAAGTCACTTTTCCAGATTGACGAATCCGCGTTCGATTGCGCCGCTATGCAAACGGGTGGTCGGCACAGTGCGGATGCGCAAGTGGCAGCTGTGGCGGATCGCCGCGAAGCTGTTGGAGGCGAGTGCCCTGCCCCGCGCCCGAATGGATTTCGTCCCGGATATCG
The DNA here is from genome assembly GCF_021390495.1 of Paraburkholderia sp. ZP32-5. Lineage (NCBI taxonomy): Bacteria > Pseudomonadati > Pseudomonadota > Betaproteobacteria > Burkholderiales > Burkholderiaceae > Paraburkholderia > Paraburkholderia sp. ZP32-5. Next base: position 111,651 of record NZ_JAJEJP010000001.1, read on the forward strand.
CGCTGAAACGCGACAACGTTTGCTCATCCGCATTTAGTTGCGGTCACAACCGCTATACCGCGCCAGCGAGTCTCGATTCGGATCAGAGATAGGGCGACGCCTTATTAGGGAGCAATCAACATTGCACTGATTGCTTGATCCTTCTTGTTGGGCGTTAGCGTCCTGAGAACTTTTAGTGGCAGAATTCTAAAGCCACTTAAATTCCGATTGTGTTCTGTCCGTCCCGATCATTGTCTGAAGGTGCCAGCCGTCGCGTTAGTGATATGTACGGAGAGAACGGGAGCCTCATGCCGTGTCCCCCGCTGCCCAACAGATACCTTATGTCCGCTTCGACTCGAAGGACGTGTTGCCTGACGAGCGTCTCGACTATTGGCAGGGCAGCCTGTCCAACGTGTGCACGTTAAGTTTTCCAGGCGGCCTCACCGCATCGGAGTTCAAAGCCCGAAACGAAATGTGGATGCTCGGCGACATGATGCTGAGCGTGCGCGAATGTAGCCCACATATTCTGCACCGCTCCGAACGATCGATAAAGCTGGACCAGCTCGATCACTACAAGATCCATTTTCGAATCGGAAACGGTGCCAACACCGATATGGTCCTTGGACGTCGCCTTATTCATGTGGAAGCAGGCGGAACCGTGCTTACCCATATGGCTCAGCCAGAGCTTGCGCACGTCCACGGCGGCACGACCATTAATGTCATCATTCCGCGTGACCGGCTTGATCCTCTCCTCCCGCGCCCGGTCGATTTGCATGGTGTTACGTTGAACGGCCCATGTAGTGTGCTGCTCGCTTCGCATCTCACGACGCTGACGCAAACGGTCGGCGGACTGACACGCGAACAGCTACCCGCGGTGACAGGCGCAACGCTTCAATTGCTGGCGGCCGCCGTCACGCCCACCCTGGACACACTTGCGCTGGCGCGGCCGGTTGTCGAAGCGACGCTGATGCGTCAGGTGCGCCATTTCATCGAGGCGAATCTCACGAACCCGGACCTTACGCCCGACGTCATCTGCAAGCACTTCAAGATCTCCCGAAGCGCGTTATACCGGATGTTCGAACCACTCGGCGGCGTGGCGGGTTTCATAAAGGAGCGCAGGCTGTACAACATCCACACGCTGCTCACCTCTGCCCAGCATCGCCCTCACCTTCACCGCATCGCCGAGATGCACGGCTTCAAGACAGCCGCCCACTTCAGTCGCTCGTTCCGCGAGCAGTTCGGCTACAGCGCCCGCGAGCTTTTCGCGGCCGCACCACAGCGCCCCGTGCATATGCCAATCTCGGGTGGCCCACGCTATTCGATGGACCGATGGCTGCATTTGCTACGGGGCTGAGTTCGCGGCATCATTTGAGTGACACGAAAATTGTGGCGTTTTCTACATGAAGCCCCCTGCTTCCATGTCCGTGCATCCCCGATGCTCCTATCACCCAGATCGACCGTGAAACAATTGTTGAAAACGGCCGAACACCCCATCACATAAGGCGCGGAGCGGAAAAATTTTCCCTGTGTTTAACGGCAAACCGCAATCGCCTACTTGGCTACACTCGATCTCAAAGTGCGCGGGAAACATCAACGATGCACCGACTGGTCGTGACTAGACGACGTTACCTGCCCGGTGGATTCCGACTTCGAACAGGGCGCACTGGATCGCTGAAAGTAGAGAAGGGCGCATGATCGAGCGGGTGAATTGCGAGGGCTGAGCGTTCCGTGCAGTGAACAAGGTGCGCTATCGCGATGGCATGCCGTGGTCGTACGCACGAAACCCAGTGCAAATGGTGTCGGAAGTGCTCGTGGCCGACAACGATGGCCGCGATTGATCGAACAGATGCGGCACGCGCTCCAAATGCCGGTCCTGACTGATGCCGATTTTCGTGAGCCGCCCCGCGAGCTTCATAGCGCACGCCTTCGGGTGCCGCGATTCGAACCAGTGCGTCGAATATTCCGGCGCGCAAACCTCCAACGTCACCTACAGCGGAAACGAAAGCCGAGTTGCTCACGTTCATGGTGGCTAGTCAGTTGCTTGCGTATGCGCGGTCGGGACAGCGATTACGGACCGAACACCTGATCGAGTCGTGCCAGATCTCGCTGTCTACAACCGGAGCGCGCTGCGACTGGATCGTTCGGGCAAAGCTGGTCGAAGCCTCCGGGTCACTCGCACAACAAGCTCAGGCACTGCCATTCCCGCGTGACGACGCAGGTCCCCGGAAACTCTTCAATCTTCACGGTGGCTGGCTTCTCGACTACCGCTCCCCGGTCGTCCGGCAGATTCAAGGTCTGAGCTTGGCCCGTCTGGGAATTGTTGGCGAACAGTGACGGAGTGCGTTAAGGGTTATTCGACGCCTGCCAGCACGCGCAGCGGCACCGTCTCATTCCTGCGGCCGAAGGCAGATATCGAATAACCCTTAACGATTTCGGCCGGCCACCGGGGCGCCACGGAGGCTGGAGTTGATGCAAAACGCATGAGACCCTGGCCGGCCGCGAACCACCGCTTGCATCCATGGTCGGTCGGACATTCGGCGGCCAACTCCGCTTTCGTTAGCGGACACTGCCGTCCGAAGCTTGCACGAGTAAAATCCGGATGCAACGCCTGACGTGCGCGCACGTAACCGATCGGAGGCCTGGATGGACCTGACGGACTTCATTGAGGGCAACATTCAGGCCTTGGTCGACGATTGGACTGAATATGCCGTTGCAATTAGCCAGGAGGAAAGTCAACTCTCCGAAGGCCAGTTGCGCAATTCGGCTGCCGACATCCTGGCCGCCATCGCGGCGGACATGCGCGAGCCTCAGAACCAGGCGCAGCAGCAGAGCAAGTCGCGCGGCGAAAAATATGTCCCACAATCTAAGTTCAGTCACGTCGCACGCCTGTACGCAGAGGACCGCCTTTCACACGCGTTCGGTATCAATGATGTCGTCGCGGAGTTTCGCGCCCTGCGCGCCACTGTGCTGCGCCGCTGGCAGACGACTTCCCCGGGCGGAGCTACGGCGTTTCAGCAGATGATCCGGTTCAACGAGGCGATTGACCAGGTGCTTGCAGAGTCGGTATGGCACTATGCGCAGCGTACGGAACGCATCCGGGACCTTTTTGCCGGCGTGCTTGCGCACGACCTCCGGTCGCCGCTTGGAGCGATATTGAATTCCGCCGAAGTGCTGCTGCGCGACGAAGGCCTCGCTCCAGCCAGTATAAGGGCACTCGCATTCATACAGCGCGGCACGATGCGCATGAGACAGATGATTGAGGACCTGCTGATTTTTACGCGCGCTCGTCTGGGCGACACACTGCCGGTAGGTTTCAGCCCTCAGGACATGGAGCGCATCTGTCGCGACGCGGTGGATGAAGTGTGCGCGTCCTATCCGGACGCACTCATCGAGCTGCGTCTTGAGGGGGATCTCCGGGGTCGATGGGACGGCGGCCGGTTCGGACAGTTGTTAGTCAATCTACTGGTAAACGCGGTCCGCTATGGTTCGGGGCAGATTGTCGTCGAAGCCCGTGCTCACGATGGACAGGTCACCGTGGTCGTCGCCAACGAAGGCAATCCGATACCGGAGCGCGCACTCCCCACGCTGTTCGATCCGCTAACGAGGGCGACCACGCCCGACCGGAGCGGAATGGCCGCGGGCATGGGTCTGGGCCTTTACATTTGCCGCTGTATTGCCTCTGCGCATCAGGGAACGATAAGCGTTGAATCGTCGGAACGTGGTACCCGCTTTACCGTGCAGATACCGGCTTCGCCTTCGCTGTCCATCTGAATGCGCTGGACAGCGCCCGAGCAGATGACCGTTGACAATAGAGACCGGACGTTTGATTACGGATAAATCGACAGGCAGATTCGTGTCGTCAACACTCATCCGACCTTCGCACCAGCGGTCATTCATCACCCGGGAATTGCGGGTAATTGCGAACGGCGGCTATGGCCGATTTACGGTCGTCGAGAGGCGAAACTGGCTCACTTTGTTAATAGCAGTTGAACCTCTGACGTCGAGACCGACAGCATAGCGGCGCATATGTTTTTTTCATGAAGTGGCGGTCCGATAAGAAGTTGCCGCTGCCTCAGCCTGAAGACAAAAAAATGGTGCTACACACACAGCAGTGCGACGGAAGTCGCACTGCTGTGTGTCACCGCGTGGCAAATGTGGCCGCAACGCGGCTTCTGGAAACTGTTCAGCTTTTCGCGGCCTTAAACTTAGAAGCCCGATTCCTAAATGATTGCGAGCGGGCGGGGGAGCGGCCGAGCACGTCTGTGTCCCTGTACGGGACGTGGTAACGTTCCAGCGACTATCGTGCTTCTTGCCAGCCGTTGTCAGTCTTCACCATCGAAATGGTTTCCTTCCACTGAGTTTCATTGCCATTAGTGAGACCGTCGGGTAGATGTATTTTCGCGAATGCTTCATTGAGCATCTTGTAACCAATACCCGAGCAAGCGCCGCTGATCTCCTGCGCATACGGAAGCATTATCTTGTCTTGACGCACTATTTCTTCAGCTTCCGAGTATGTTTGAGCCATATCGCCGCCGTTCAGACCACTCGAATTCTGACGGTCATACTGCTCACGCGCGCCATTTACACCTAGTTCTACGGTGTAGGTGACTTTGGTCGGATCTGCGGGATCATGCGTGGCGATGCTGTTATCCGGGTCATGCTGATGCGCTTGCGCGTAAGCCTCTTCGTTCGCCTTGAAATCTTCCCGCGCCTTATCGTAAGCCGCCTTGGAATCAGCCAGCTTGGAGAAATCAGCTTTGACCTTATCAGCTTGCGCCTTCATGCCGTCGGTTGGATTGAGCTTGAGAGTGTACTTGACTTCGACTCGATAATCGTTATCGTCGATCGGAGTGCCATTAGTCTTGCTGGCATCTTGTACTTTAATGTACTCACAATCGCCGATACGTGCTTCGATAGCTTTCCGTGCGTCGCTTTCTGATGGAGCGCTATGTCCGCAGGCGGTAAGTCCTGCGGACAGAAGGGTATATAGCGCGATATGTCTGAACGGTATCGTGTTGCGCGTGATTTTCATGTTTGTGTCTTTCTCTTTAAGTAACGGCTGGTGTTATTGAGGTTTCGTATTGAACATGCACGACTTCGTGCCTCAGGCGTCCACTGCGCAGCTACCTTTGTGCTGAGGAAGCAGGAAGCAGGAGGCAGGAGGCAGGAAGCAGGAAGCAGGAGGCAGGAAGCAGGAAGCAGGAAGCAGGAAGCAGGAAGCATGAGGCGTGGGCGTCTTGCGGATTCGTGGGAACGGTGCGACAGCGTGTGGGGCATCCCGCATCAGATAGCCATCCGGGTCGCGGGGAATTGTCTGGCCCGTTGAGCATCTGTACCGGGTAGTCGCGCGCCATTGACTCAGCCACTGATCTGTCGTTGGGTGCGTGATGTTGTGCATCACGTCGGCAATGCCCGTCGTGCCGCCTACTCGGTCCTCCAAACCCCTTTCAAATCTGAATTTCATTTTTTGTCTATTTGCTTGTTGATTCCATGGCCGGTGTGACGGACAAACGGCCAACCGAGTTGGTCGCGATCAAGGCTGCTTTCGGTTTGAAAAGTAGGTCTGCGGTCAATCACATGACTAGTGTGAATCGCTCAAACACGTGACTGAGAATCGCGGCTGGGCAGTTCCTCATTAGCGACCGAATACTACCAAATAGGTAGTATATGACGTGAGCTAAACCAGGAGGATTTTTGCTTTCAGTTTTGGAAGCGGAAGATGCCCGTCCTTGCTCAACGGCTCAAGGAAGCTCGCCAACGCTCGGGACTTTCCCAAGAGAAACTAGGGATTGAAGCGGGCTTGGACCCCATGTCTGCCAGCACGAGGATGAACCGTTATGAATTGGGAAAGCGCGTGCCCGACTTGGAACTGGTAGAGCGAATCGCGTCGGTATTAGATATTCCCGCAGCGTTCTTTTATGCGACTGATGCTTCCGAAGCGGATCTGTTGCTGAAATTTCATCGACTGCGCAAAGGTCAAAGAGAGAGGGTTCTAAGTTTTGTGGATGAACTCCTCCGTTGAGTCAATTGACGGAGTATGGCCACTGCACGGTTTTTTTCGGCAGCATCCCGAGACAACAGAGTCTGGCGCATTCAGACTTTGCCTCCAGCTTTCCGATTGCGAATACGGCTGCCGCTTGCCCGTTGATGCTCGGCAAGGATGGCAGCATGAACACGTGCCGCGTAGATTTCAGCCTGCGTCAGCGTCTCGGGTTGTTCGATGAGGACAGCAAGATGCTCGAGTGAGGGTGTACTTGTTATCTGGAGCGAGCCGTCCGGAATATCCTCAATGGTGATAACGTATTTGCTCATGGTTGTGGGCTTTGCATCGATTGCTGGTAGGCAATGGTTGATCGATCGGTTGAGCTGGTAAGGGCGTCCGTGCGGATGCTTGTTTTGAGTTCGTCACGCTATTACTTCTCTTGGGAGGGGGCGACCGAGGTGCCGGCCGTCGCTCGAGACGTATCCACTTCGCGTACCGCCTGTTTAGCCATGACGGGTGTTTTGGCATCCAATGCCGTTGAACAGGTGCGGTAAATCGCTGGACCCAGCACGCCAGTGCGCTTAAGGGCGCTCAACCGCTCGCGACGGATCTGAGTGGAAAAGGTCGAGTTGCCGACAATGACCCATGCCGACTGGATCAATTCGCGTCGTGCAGCGCCGCGTCGGCTCATGTACATCATTCCAGCTAGCGGTCCGGCACACACCGATATGGCGATCCACTCGACACGTGTCAAGGCGACGCTTTGGGCGCCGAGTTGGTGCATGTCGAATGCAATGGCACATGCCGTGATGACGACGCAAGCCGCCCATATCAATTGAACTGCGAGAAACATGAAACACCTCCTCGCCTATATCGTATCCGTATCTGGAATATTCCGCATCTGTATTTAGAATTCTAGAATGACTCATCCGATCCATGACTCCCGCTACCAGCGCATTGCCACGCTGCTCGGCGAACTCCGAAAGCAACACGGCCTGCTGCAACAGGACGTTGCAAATCGGCTCGGACGACCGCAGGGCTTTGTGTCGAAAGTCGAAAGCGGCGCCCGCCGTATCGATCTGGTTGAACTGCTGGATTTTCTCCGGGCGCTGGAGTCCGATCCCCACGCGTTTATTGATGAGTTACTGAATCAGCCGATTTCTTCGTTGCCGCGCTAGTGTTTAGTACCGTTCTGGTAGATGGAGCGTGGTAGAGGACCGATCCCATTCCGCGATGATCAAGATGGTCTGCCCATTCAGGAGCAGATCATTGGAAAATTGCCGTAGCCCGGGTTCGAGTGGCAGGTCGTTCTGACGGCGATCAGCAGCACTGAGGCTGCCCAAGTCGCAGCGAAGGTGAACGGGCGAGCACGGGATGCGTGCCCGCCCTGATGCGAAACCCGCGAAGTGAAGAGAAAAGACCGGGCGCAGGACGCGTTCGGGTCACGGTCGGGTTTTCAGAAGCCGGCGGCATAGTGCAGAAGCGTGCGCCTGTGAACAGCCAAGATGGCGCCGGATCCCGGCGACGGTCAGTCTTACCTGACCTGCACTGATATCACTGGCGAGCCTAGTCACGTCGTTATCAAAGGTTGCCAGAGGCAGGCGGTGACCATGTACGCGCCCCACAGCACACGACCCATGACTCGGACTGCAACCGGTGAACCGCGGTTGATTACGGGCAGCAGGTGCGCGCTCACGATCAGTGCCGCACCCATCGCGATCCAGACGACATGCTCGGCGAATGAGCCGCCGCGCCGCCAGCCAGCAATTGTCGAAAGGCATACTGCCGTCCCGGTCGTGGCCGCCGCCGCTGCGACCACCCATCGTTGTGCCGCGCTCAAGCGCTCGCCCCGCCCAGCAGCACCGCCTTGCGCTCGAGCTTCTGGCGCAGCGTCGGCGATCCGTTAGCGGGAGCAACCGTTGCCCCGCCAGTCGCATCGGTGCCTCCACTGACATTGGCAGCGGAACCGGAGCCGGAACCAACGTCGCCATCTCGCCCGACATCAGGATGGAGCTCGTCGACAACTGCGCTGCCGTCCTCGGCACTGTCCTCGAATGCGCCATTTGCAAATCCTGCACGCGCTGCCGCATCAAGCGCCGCCTGATCGAATCCCGCTGTGCGCCGCTTCCCGTCGAGTTCACGGGCTTGCGCGATTGCCTGTTCAAGCGTACTGTCCGTCCGGACACTGAGATCGACGTAATAGATCGCGCCTCTGTAGCTCTGCGTGGTGGACTTGCCGCGCAGCTTCAGTTCCAGTGGCAGACACGCAAGCAGGTTGCCCGATACCGCGCTGAAGTAATGCAGGCGTGCGGCCAGTGTCCTGATCGAGTTGTAGGACGTCGTTCTGAAGATGAAACTGCCCAGTTCGTCCTCATCACCGATGGTGACATTGAGGCGCCCGTACGGCTTGCAGTTGCGGGCTTGTCCGAACGCACAACCGTCGGGCGACGGGCAGGGCAGCTCTTCAATACCGCTCTCGCACACGCGTTTACACGTTGCGCCATTGCCGACGCACATTGGGCGCCCCGTATCTCGATCGAACAGCGAATACTCGGCCCGCAGATTGAGGTCGGGATCGTTGAAGAGAAATCGCACAGGAATCGCGCGTAGCTTGCCGGTAGCGGCCTTGCGCAGCGATTCGTTCAGCGGATGTAGTATCCATTCGCCTCGCTGCTGGATCTGGGTTGTGACTGTAAATTGATCGTCTTTCTCGGGCAGGCGTTTGCCGTTCTTCTCGACGATGCGGCCGATGGAAATCCTCCCGATAACGGGTGGAGTGATGCTCAAGCCTTTTAACATGGACTTCTCCTGTACATAGACGGAGGGGGAACAGCAAGATCAGCGGAATTCAGCTGTTCACTAGAAAGCGGCGCGAACCGGGCTTCGTGACGGCGTACTGTGCGGCGAGTCCGGGGTGATCGGCCAGCAGCCGCGGCAGGTCAACGCTGGCACTGTCCTGGCTACGTTTGAATGACACTGATCCAGTTTCAAACGTAGCCCGATCAGCTTCGCCCATCGCCTGCTGGATTGTCTGTTTGAGCTTCGCTTCGATGGCCTGGCGACCTTCTATGTCAGCGCGTACGGCTACCAGATCGGAAAACACGGAAGACAGATTGCGATCGTGCGTGAAATCGACCGCGCCTCCTGTGCCCGGATACAGGCAGCGCAACGCGCGATCGGCTGATTCCGAGCCGTCAGCGACGGGCGGCGTATCGGCTTCGACGTGCCTCCAGAACGCGGCTTCAAGTTCGATCAGGCGGGCGATGAGCTCGTCGTCTCGTTCAATTCGATGCACCTTGAGCTTCTGGCCGCAGAGCAATACCGCCACGTCGACAGATGACTTGCCCGTAACCGCAAGCTGGTGCTGAACCTGTAACTCCACGTATTCAGGCACACCGTTGTGCCATAGCCGTGCTCCAAACTCACCCGCTGTCTTGCATTCAAGCAGTTGCACGTCTCGACGGCCCACGACTTCGCGATCTACGTTGGCCAGCATGAACGGTATCGTTGGATGCTGAAGTATCGCGTTGACCCGTCGCACCCGGTTGCCGGTCTGCTTCGTGTAAGACGCCGCAACGATGGGCTCGAGCAGGGTGCCCCAATACACCGGCTCCGCCGTATCCCCCGGATCAGGTTTTGGCAGACCCTCATCTCGGCCCGTCTTGATGAGCCACAGTTCCAGTGGACTCATGTACGGTGAAAGCCCCACAGCAGCGGCTGCATCGGAGCCGCCGATGCCATTCTTTCTTACCGATAGCCAGTCTTCGTGTGAAAGCGATTTCGTATCGACGAGTCGCAATGCAGGCCGAGATCGACTGCGCCCGACTGATTCAGGCAAAGGCATGTGCAACCTCCAGAAAAGAAGAAGGCCCGGCGGGACGTGATCCCGGCGGGCCGTATGACGTGATGGACACTCGCTCAGGCAACTAGCTTCATTGCCTCGTCCCAAGCGCGCTGCTTGATCGCTGCACCGGCGCCGAACCAGGCGGCGTCGCGCCGGTGATCCTCGCTGCGCGCACGGCGTCGGTGGTCAATGAATTCTGTAATAGCGTTCAGCGCGCCCCAAAGACTGCCACATGCAGATGAGAGGTCGGCACCCATTCCCAGTCCGGCATACAGCGCTTGTACGGCCCGGATCGCGCTGTCGTTGGTGGCCGGCATCGAGACACTGGAACTGGCTGGATAGGTCAGCACGCGACGGAAGAACGCCTCGGCCGCTGCATCGTTCACTTTGCGATCTGCCAGAGCTTTCATGCGTACCATGAAGCCGTCCCACGACGAGATTGCGATGCCGAGCTGCCGTTTGACGGCCTGCGCGTCGAATCGGGAGCGATGAGGCACCTTCACGCAGCCAGCAGAATCGCCCAGCGCGATCTGTAGCGTGTTGTTGCAGACGACACGTACCGATGTGAATTGGGCCGTGGTCGCGAGCGTGCCGTCGCAGGCGGTGGCGAGCAGTAGATAGCCGTTCACCTCATCGCGTCCCCTGAGCGAGACGGACTGGCCGGTACGGGCGAGGGCGAATAGTTTCTTGCCGTCCTTGAGCACGCCGGCCGTCTCCAGCTCGAAGCCGCCGACCTCGGTGAGGTCACGATAGAACTCCAGGATTTCGCGCGGCTGCACCACCCGATAGCGCGATGACACGACGCTCAGCGGTGCCTTTGTGTCCGAGCGGTACAGCACGCGCTGTTCGGGAAACGCGTGGATCGAGCCGAAACCGGAACCGGGAGGCGTGGCGACGAAGCGGACGTCGGCCGATTCGATTGTCCAATCCATACCAGCCTGACGTGCCCAGATTTCGATGGGCTGCTTGGCGGACAGCTGATTACCAAGACCATGCCACGGAGTCTCGCCGCGATAGGCCATCGAGGAAACGAGATGCATAAAACCTCCAGATGAGTGCATAGAGCCCGGCGCGCGGCCGGGCGATGAAGAAAAGGGATAACGAGATCGGAAAAGGACGGAATGGGCCGGTCAGTCCGGCCGGATCGAGAAGGCGTGTCCACACGCGCTGCAGTACCAGTTGCGCAGCACCTTCTGGTCGAGGTTTTCTCCGAGTGCCGCGCCGGTGGCGCAGCCGGCCGCGGCGCCGGCGAGGCCAGCGATGATCGCGCCGGCGATGCCACCGCACAGCACGCCGAACGGGCCGCCGAGGGTGCCGGCGACGGCTCCCAGTTCGGCCCCGGACAAGGCCGCGGCGGCTGCGCTGGTGCCACCGGCTGTAGCACCAATCGCGCCGCCGATACGCCGTGCAATGTGGCGCGGCTGCGTGCGGAACGATTCGCAGGCCGGACAGCCGTGGATCACCTCTCCCGTATCGGGGCGGTAGGGAGGGAGTCCGTGGCCGAACGATCGGGACGATGCATGCGCAAACTCGTGGTCGTGCAGGCGCGTCTGTTCGCGTAGCTGTTCGTCATCGTCGTCATCGTCAAACGGCAGATAGGGTGGGCGACGGTCAGACATGGCAGGACGTTGCCTTTCGTCGGGTGTGGCTGACGTAGCAGCCGACGCACATCGTCCACAGCGCGCCGAGGGCGAAGCAGATCACATATGCGGTCAGATAATCGAGGGGCGGGGTGGGAAGCATCACCGGACTCCTTAAGCGGGTTCGCCGTGCGCAGTCGCAGCGGCGGAGCGACAGGCTGTTGCCCTGCTCAGGCGGGTGATATATGTCTCAGATTTGTTTGATTGCGGTCAGGGATGCATGCGATCGGAGGACCTTAGCATGTCGCCCTTCCGAAGGCACGGCGTCGAATTCGTGCCGATATTGGAGGTACGAACGAAAGAACCAATCGAGAGTAACCTTCGATAATCGTTGGCGGAACCCGGAATCTAACTCGCGTCCGCTGCTGAACTAATAGTAACGCCTCAGCCCTGAGTACGCGGTTTCGTTTGTTGGGTCGCGTACCCACCACTCAGAACGAGAGTTCCGTTTGGGCAATCTCACGCCAGCCCCGGTCAAAAGTAAACGTCCGAGCGAGGCCAACCGGATTTCGAATCCTAAGCACTCGGGCCTTTGTCGCGTCCGTTGCATGCTCGACCACGTACAGCCAGTAGGCACTGCCTTTCTCACGGGCGTGGTCGAATTGAGTGTGTGAGAGCGCTACAGGCCGATCTTCCAGACTACCCATCATTGACTTCACTTCGACCCAGCGAACTTGCCTGCCACTGGGGTCGGCTTCGTAGAGGTCGAAGCCCGGATTGCCTTCTGGTGTGCGGCGAAGTGCTGGCTCAAGCTTAATAATCAGGTCGATGGCATGCCCTTCGATCTGCATACGTGTCGCATGATCGATGCCGTCTGGATCGGGCCCATCGTCGTCCGGATGTGTGCCGATGTAGGAAATGAAGGGGCGCCCCCCCGTTTGTCCGGGTGCCCCCTTTCCATGACTGCCACCATTTCCATTGCCTTTGCCACCAGAAACACTGTGTGCATCTGCGCTGCCGGGCGTGCCTCCGGTTCCCAGACCACCGCCGCGTGGTGTTCCAGTACTCGTGCGACCTTTCCCGCCACGCCCAGCATCACTGACTACGCTGTCGTCACCATCGGGGTCAGGTGTGCCGGGCCGGATATCCGGCATGTCATCGCCGTATAGGTCTTTCGCATCGTCATAAACGTCGCCATCGGATGGCTCGTCGGCTTCCGGCTCGGAGGCTGTCGATGGCTCTGGTTCAGATGGTGGATTGGTGATGCCCAGCCGGGAAGTCAGGTCGGCCACGTTGGTGATACCGAGCTTGCGCAGCAGATCGAGCGCCGCCGGATCGATGCCCGCCTCTTTGGCCAGTTGGTCGATGATCGGCGGCTTGAAGGCGATCTTGGTCAGGAGGAAGGGGCTGTGCTTCCAGCCAACGGTGTCGAACACCACGAGGCCCGGAGGTACCAATTCGCCGTCGGCGTTCGGCACCCAAGCCACCTGATTCAGCGTCCGGACGAAAGCTGCGTCGAATCGGGCCGTCTTTGTCTCGTGCGAATAGCCCCATTTGTAGGAGCCGTAAAAGGCAGCTGTGTTGCGAGCATCGAGATCAGCCAGTGCCTCCCACAGAACTTTCACTCTCGCTGCCGCCTCTCCAGATTTCAGCGTGGGCAGGAAGTCCAGAAGCTGCGTCAGCCCGCGAAGGGTGAAGTCTTCGGGCGGGTTTTCCCAGCTTGCGCGCTCGAGACCCGCTTCTCTGCGGATTCGCTCCTTCTCCGAATACCCCAGACTCGACGGTGTTGCCTCCGGTATGAGATAGCGGCTTGCCCCACATGACACGAGCACGTCGCGGATGTCTTCACCGCGCAGGCAATCATATTCGTTGTCGACGATCAGGATGCCGGGCACACCGGCGAAGAGCTGCTGCAAGCGGTCGGTGGCGATGTAGACTTCGCCGGGCTTGGCGACATATGCCTTGCCGTCGCCGGTGTCCACCACCATCACAAAGGTGGTATCGCGCAGGGCGGAACGGAGCTTTTCTTTTTGTGCTGTCGAGTCGGTGCTGAAGGCAGCACGGATGCGTTCGATGTCAGCAGCGTAAGCATAGTCGCCAACATCCACTTCTTCCTGCTGGTACTTCGGCAGGAGGTTCCAGATCACGTCATCCACCGGATCGGGTTCGGTGATCCCCAGCGAACTCAGGAACAGGCGCACCTCGGGAGTCGCGCATACTGCGCGGCGCATCGTCGGGAAACTGGTGGCAATGGCGCTGGGCAGGAAGGCCTTGGCTTTCCCATTCTCGCGGGCGACGACATGGGTGCCATCATCAAGGCGGATGAGCGGAACAGTGTCGAGGTGGCGACGCAGAGCTTTCTCTTGGCCGCTCAGGAATTCATACAGCCGCAACACCCACTCGTCGGCTTGTGTCTCAAGGAATGACTTGGTCAGGCCCGGCACCAGTTTTGTCGGCGTGATCTCGTCGATGTCGAGTTCGCGCATCAGGTACTGGCGAATCTCGGGTGCCTTGTCCTGAGTGATATCGCCAGACAGCCAAGCAGCGACCTCCGAACCGAACAGCGCCGCAACCTGTTCCGGGCTGAACAGCTCGCGCAACTCTTGCGTGCGCGCCAGCTTGGCCTGATGGGCGGTGACATGCCTGCCATCGAAGGTGGGAAGCAGCGCCTCCTCCTGAAACGCCTGCCGGACGGCATTGAACATCGGCGCGAACCGTGAATCTTCCGGAAATTTCTCGCGATCAAGCGGCAAGCAGCGCAACGCCGAGACATCCAGCAACGCCTTGTCCCGCATCCAGCGCATCGCTTCCGCCAGCAGGCCGGACGTTTCCTTGACCAGATGCTGGTTCCACGGCTCGCTGGGCGGGATGTTGTCGCGGCTAGGCGTGGTTCGGTACGGCCCTTGCACGAGAAAGCCAAGATGACTCTCAACAACGGTCGGGAAGAAGACCACTAGCGGCGACTTTGCCAGAGACTGCACAGCCCAGCGACCAGGGGTGTCCTTGGCCGCAACCAGCGAGAAAGCGATTTCCACCCGCCCGACCTTCTGCCGCTCGGCAGAAAACACGTCGTGATGGAACACGAGCCAGTTCTGATCAACTTCGGGCCGATCATCCTCTTTGCCGATCACCGTGATGCGCTGGACATTGGGTCCGAGCGTTTCGGGGGTGTTGCGCAGGTAGAACCCGGACGCGCCGCCCTCGACGCTCCAGTTGATTTCGTCAATGTGGCGCAGGAACAGCAGCGCGCCCGGGCCCAAGTGGCGGAACCCAGCGGTGATGTCCTGCGCTGCGCTCGTGTCCTCCGGTTTCAGGGGCAGGATGATCTGTGTCTCGTCCGCCGCGCGTGGCGAGCGTTCCAACCGTTTGGGAAAGACGTAGTTCTCAATGGCGAAGTCCTCGTCTCCAGAGTGAATTTCCGGAAGATCGGTGACGGTGTAAACGGACTTGAAGCCGAGGCCGAAGCGGCCAATGGAGGACTCGTTCTTCGTGCTCTCGGCGATGTCGCAGACGCTTCGGACGTCGGCCTCGTCGAACGGCTTGCCGAAGTGGGAGAGCGTCAGGCTGGTCGGTTTTAGGTTGAATGCAACCTTGTGCGATCCGTGCCAGTCGCCCCGCCTACCGAGCGCGTCCTCGGCGTTTTGCAGCAGTTCGAAGATGAAGTGCGTGCGATTGTCGTACAGCCCAGCGGCCAACTTCCCAGATTTCTGGGCGCCTTTGGTGCCATAGCTCTCCCGGTTTTCCTTGCAAATTGCATCGTAGTTGGATGCCACCACCGCTCCCCTCAGGTCAGGCATCCGTTTGATGCCAAGTTTGCTCAAGTCTGCCAAATCGCGAAATATCGTGACAAAATATGACAGTAAACCAAGCTCGGTGCAAATGACATGGGAAAGCGGATGATTGACCAGCCGGACGAGATCCTCACAATTGACGAGGTTGCCGCATATCTGAAGGCGGGCAAGCGTACAGTGTATCGCCTTGCGGCAAGCGGCGAGCTTCCGGCGTTCAAGCTCGGCGGTACTTGGCGTTTCCGTCGCGGTGAGCTGGATCAGTGGATTGCCAGTCGCATCGGCAAGGTGATCGTGGATGACCGTGAGGGGGAGGAATGATCCTCAATGCTACTGCCCTCCAGTCCAAGGCGAACTCCCAGCAACTCGAAGCCATCTTTGCCACCGACGGTCCGGTGCTCATCATCGCCGGCCCAGGTTCAGGAAAAACCTTCACTCTCGTCGAGCGGATCGTCTATCTGATTACGCAGAGGGGAGTCGCTCCCGAATCGCTGTTCGTCGTCACGTTCACGGACAAAGCCGCGCGAGAGCTGACTACCCGCATCTCGAACCGGCTGACCGAGGTGGGCATCAAGTTCAACCTGAACGAGATGTACCTCGGCACCTTCCATTCGATCTGCCTGCGGCTGCTGGAAGACTTCCGCGAGTTCACTCGCCTTAAGCGCAGCTTCACGCTGTTCGACCAGTTCGACCAGCAATATTTTTTGTACCAGCACATCAAAGATTTTCGTGAACTGCCAGACGCGCAGCTCGTCATGGGTGACGATCAATCCGGCCGTTGGGCGCAGTCGGAGAACTTGCTCAAGTGGCTCAACAAGGTCAGCGAGGAAGCCCTCGACCTCGATACGCTCGCAGCAGCCCCCGAAGTGGAAATCCGCGCGCTGGCCGCATGCTTCGCGAAGTATCAGGAGCTGCTCCACGAGAACAACTCACTCGACTTCTCTGGAATCCAGTACGAAGCGCTGCAACTGCTGGAGAAGCATCCCGAGGTGCTGGCGCAGTTGCGCGAAAAGCTGACCCACCTGATGGTGGATGAGTACCAGGACACCAATACCATTCAGGAGCGCATCCTGCTGCAACTGGCGGGTGAGCGCCGTAATTTGTGCGTCGTCGGAGACGACGATCAGGGCTTGTACCGCTTTCGCGGGGCTACCATCCGCAACATTCTGGAATTTCCCGCGCTATTTCCGGAAGGGCAGTGCAGGCGTGTCACGCTCTCGGTTAACTACCGCTCACATCCAGACATCATCCGCTTCTACAACGAATGGATGCACGAACAGACGTGGGACGACGGCACGCGCGTGTTTCGCTTCGCCAAGCAGATCGTGCCGCGCGAGGACGACTTTCCAGACGTGCCTACGGCAGTGCGGCTTGCCGCCACCGACAACAAGGACGAAACCACCAACTGGCATGCCGAAGTGCTGGCCTTCCTCAACGGCTTGGAGGCATCAGGTCAGTTGACGGACTGGAATCAGGTCGCCTTCCTGTTCCGTTCCGTCAAAAACGACAAAGTGGTTGCCCTAGCCCATTTCCTCGAAACCGAGGGCGTACCTGTGTTTTCTCCTCGCTCGAACATGTTCTTCGAGCGAGAGGAAATCCGTTTGGTGATAGGCGCGCTTATCTTTCTGTTTCCACAGTTTCCCAAAGTGCGGGCGTGGGCCGAAGGCGTCACGCTGCCCATCTGGGACTACTACGACCACCAGTGTTTCGCGGCCTTCGCCGCGGAGCTGCGTAAGCCGGAGAACAAGTCCCTGCTCGATTGGGCGCGCCCGCTGGCCAAACGCCACGCTGTGCTCACGCAGAACACTGACTACGCCTTCTCCAGCCTGTTCTACCAACTGCTTCAGTTCCCGTTGTTCTCGCGTTTCCTCATTGACGAAGCTGTGCAAGGCGTGGACAAGGGCCGCGCGGCGCGCAACCTGGGGACTTTCTCCAAACTGCTCACCAAGTTCGAGTACCTGCACTACGTCAGCGTGTTGAACCCGGAGTGGCTGGAAAAGAACATCCGCGACCTGTTCAACCAGTTCCTGCGCTTCTTGGTGGACGGCGGCATCGGCGAGTACGAGGACGAAGCCGAGTACGCGCCCAAGGGCTGCGTGTCGTTCCTTACCGTTCACCAGTCGAAGGGGCTGGAGTTTCCGGTCGTCGTTTGTGGCTCGCTCGAGGCGGTACCGCGGAAGCAGTATGGCGAACTCGACGTGCTGCTGGAAGACGGAGGCTACCTTTCCAAGGAGCGCTTCGAGCCGCTCGATCACATCAAGAATTTTGACTTTTGGCGGTTGTTCTACACGGCGTTCTCTCGTGCACAAAACCTGCTGGTGTTGGCCGCACAGGAGCGGCAGGGTCGAGGCTTGGGCAAGTCTCCGTCGAAATACTTCGAGCGCCTGTTCTACGAGCTACCGAGTTGGCGCGACATCGACCTCTCTGCGTTGACCTTTGAGGCGGTCAAGCAGATCAATCTCAAGCGCGAGTACTCCTTCACCTCGCACATCACTGTGTTCGAAAATTGCGCCGAGCAGTACCGCTTCTTCAAGGAACTGGAATTCGCGCCCATCCGTGAAAGCCCAATGCTATTCGGTACGCTGGTGCATCAAACCATCGAGGACATCCACAAGACGGTGCTTCGCGGCGAGGAGGGTATCCTCAATCGCGAAGCCATTGAAGGCTGGTTCTCGGCCAACTACGCCATGCTGTCGAAGAAAGAGCGCGTTTATCTCGCGCCGTCCTCCCTACAGGCAGCGCTGCTGCACGTGCTGCGCTACTATCAGCGCGAGAATGGAAACTGGGATCGTATCAAGGAAGCGGAGGTCGAGATTTCACTGGTCAAGGATCAGTACATTCTCAAGGGGAGCGTTGACCTTATTCGTGGCGAGCACGATACAGTCGAGATCATCGATTTCAAGTCGGAGAAGAAACCCGACATGGAGAAGGATCGAGACCGTTTGCGGCAGTACCAGCACCAGTTGGAGGTATATGCCCACCTAGTCGAAGGGCGTACTGGCCAGAAGGTCAGTCGGATGCATCTCTATTACACCGGCGAGGACGGCGGAAATCCTTACGTTTCCTTCGACAAGGATAACCGCGCCATCGGCAAAACCATCGCGCGCTTTGACGACATTGTGGCGCGCATCGAGCGGCAGGACTACGGCATCGCCACGCGCCCGGCCAAGCTATGCCAAAACTGCGATATGCGCGCCTATTGCGACAACAAGAACTGGAAATTCAGGAAGAACGACTAATGACGAACACGAACACACTTGCGCAGGAGAGCCTGCAACTGGTCGCGTCCGGTGCGGGTGCGACCAACGTCGAGAAGTATGAGTTTGAGCCGATCAAGGGCTATCCGATGTTGAACTGGCGCGGCAAGCGCCCGTTCAGCTCAACACAATATTTCCCCGCGCAACTGAAGGAAGTCCATGGGGAAGAAGTAGATGGGTGGCGCAACAAGATTTTCTGGGGCGACAACCTTCAGGTCATGAGTCATTTGCTGAAGGAGTTTCGTGGGAAGATCGATTTGATTTATATTGACCCCCCCTTTGACTCAAAGGCTGACTACAAAAAACTGGTTTCAATCAAAGGGCGCGGGGCGGAGAGCGATCGCGGAGCTTTTGAGGACAAGCAGTACTCGGACATTTGGGCTAACGATGAGTATCTTCAGTTCATCTTTGAGCGGCTTGTTCTGTGTCGTGAGTTAATCTCAAAAACCGGCAATATATTCGTACACTGCGACAGTCAGAAAAACTATTTGATTCGCTGCCTGTTAGATGAAATATTCGGTGTTGGGAATTTCGTTAACGAGATTATTTGGAAGAGAAAGGGCGGATCGGCTAACCCGACTTCGCAGCTTGGTACGGTGACGGATACCATCCTTTGGTACTCAAGAGGCGCGGATAAAAAGTATTTCGCTGAATACACAAAGGACAGCGATGAGGCAAAGAAATACATCACGGAGCGATTTAACCGCTCTGACCCAACGACCGGGCGAAAATTCATGGATTCGCCAGTGATCAGCCCGAGTCCGAGGGCGAACTTGATGTATGAATTTCGGGGATTCCCGCCCCCGCCGACGGGCTGGTCGGTTTCCAAGGAAATCATGGAAAAATGGGAATCAGAAGGCAAGCTAATGATTCCAGACGACAAAACAAAGCGCATTCGCAGGAAAATCTTCGTTGACGAGTACAAAGGGCAGCCAGTCCCCAATCTTTGGACGGACGTATTCGTCATCAACTCGCAAGCCTCTGAAAGCTTGAACTACCCTACGCAGAAGCCGGAAGCTCTGCTTAGGAGGATTATTAACATGACGACCGAGCAAAATGACTTGGTATTTGACTGTTTTATGGGGTCCGGAACTACGCAATCTGTTGCCATGAGTCTTGGTCGTCGGTTCATCGGCGCTGACGTCAATTTGGGCGCAATCCAAACAACGACCAAACGGCTGATCAATTTAGCCGACGAGTTGAGGCAGGAACTACCAGACTCAGCACATCCGCGCTTCACAGGCTTCGAGGTCCACAACGTCAACCAGTACGACATCTTCCGTAACCCGGTGCAGGCCAAAGACCTGCTACTGGAAGCGCTTGAGGTGCAAAAGCTCGAATTGAGTACTGTCTTCGACGGCGAGAAGGATGGACGTATGATTAAGATCATGCCCGTCAACCGCATCGCTACGCGGGCGGACCTAAACGAGCTGATCGCGGGCTTCGACTACAAAGCGTGGGAACGCAAGCAGAACGAGAACCCGAACCGCCCCGTCGAGAAAATCATGCTCGTCTGTATGGGCCACGAGCCAGATCTTCGAGCACAACTGGAACTGGCAGCTAAGCCCTTCAAGATCGACGTGGACGTTGTAGACATCCTGCGCGACAAAGCCGACCTAGAATTCAAGCGTGATTCGCAAGCCAAGATGTCCGTCAAAAACGGCGAGCTAGCCATCGAGAAGTTCTACCCGATGAACCTGCTGCAAAAGCTCTCGCTCCAGAAGGAGTCAGTCGAGGACTGGAAGGAACTGGTCGAATCGGTGCTGATCGACTGGAACTACGACGGTGCGGTGCTGCAACCGGCGGTGGTAGACATTCCGGGCAGGGACGAGCTGGTCAAGGGCGTCTACAAGGTGCCAGAGGACGCGGGGACGATTCGCGTGAAGATTACCGATTTGCTCTCGGAATCGTGGGAAGGGAGCATTAGCAATGGCGACTAAACGCGCAGCAGGCAAGGCCAACGGCAACGTGGTCAGCTCATCTGGTGCGTCGCTGGATTTCGCCTTCTTCCGCTTTCTGTGGCAGTTCTACAAGGACAATCGGGGTGTGATCCGCCAGAACTACAAGGAGCTGACGCGCAAGTTCCTCGACTTCAATAATCCGGAGCACAACCCAAAGGCGTTCCTCCGCCAGCCGCAGTTTGAGGCGCTGGAGACTTACGTCTTTCTGAAGGAGTTTCTGGGTAACGCCAAGGTCGAGGAAATCTTCAGGGCATGGTACGAGCGTAGCGGCAAGTTCGAGGGCCGCAAGTTCGGTTCCTTCCTCGGAACCGCAGGGCAAGAGATGTTCCAGTTCGGTGAGACGGACGACTTGGAATTGAGCTCGTACAAGGTTCTATTCGAGAAGATGCGCAAGAACTCGCGTGCCTACCCGAATTACATCTTCGCGCTGACGATGGGGACAGGCAAAACCATCTTGATGGCGACCTGCATCTTCTACGAGTTCCTGCTGGGCAACAAATTCGAGAAGGATGCACGCTACTGTCACAACGCCTTGGTGTTCGCGCCGGACAAGACGGTGCTGCAATCGCTGAGGGAGATCGAAGCGTTCGACCTCACCCGCGTGGTGCCGCCGGAGTACGTCAACTTCCTAACCACGCACTTGCGTTTCCACTACCTTGAAGAAGCAGGTACGTCTCTGGATACGCTGGATCGCTCGCGCTTCAACATCATCGTCTCCAACACGCAGAAGATCATCCTAAAGCGCCAGCACAAGGAAAAGACTTCCGTTGACAAGCTGTTCGGCGTTACTGCCGACACGCTTGCGGCCACTGGCGTCTATGCCGATGCAGCCGACCTCTACAACTTCGATCAACCTGAGGAAGAGGGCGAACTGACCACTAACCAGCGGTTCGAGAAGCTGCGTCGTCTGGAGCAGTTGGGCATCTACGTGGACGAGGCCCATCACGCCTTTGGCAAGGCGCTCGCCAAGGACATGGGCGTTGGTGCGAAGGACACGGACACCAGCCTGCGCACAACCATTGATATCCTCGCCGCCAGCCTCAACGCGGCGGGCACGCGCGTGGTGGCTTGCTACAACTACACGGGTACACCCTATGTCGGGCGCGAGGTGTTGCCGGAGGTGGTGTATGCCTACGGCTTGAAGGAAGCCATCGACAAGGGCTTCCTTAAGAAGGTGCTGCTGCACGGCTACAGCAACACCCGCACCGAGGAGTTCGTGGACATCGCCGTCGAAGCCTTCCTGGAGGAGTCCGGCACACTTCGCCCAGACGGTTTACTGCCTAAGCTGGCCTTTTTCGCCGCCACCATCGACGAGCTGACCAGCGAGCTGAAACCGGCGGTTGAGCGCGCGCTTATCAGGCACGGCATTCCGACCTCGCGCATCTTGGTCAACGTTGGTGATGACAAGCTCACCACCAACGACGATATCCGCGAATTCAATCGGCTCGACACGGAAGGCTCGGAAAAGCAGTTCGTCCTGCTGGTCAACAAGGGGCGTGAAGGCTGGAACTGCCGATCGCTGTTCGGTGTCGGCCTGTTCCGTGAACCGAAGTCCAGGGTGTTCGTGCTGCAAGCCACGATGCGCTGCCTGCGTGCCATCGGCGAGGCCCAGCACACAGGCCATGTCTTCCTCTCGAACGACAACCTCAATACCCTGAACGACGAGTTACAACAGAACTTCCGCATCAGCGCAGACGAGTTGCAAAAGACGGGCAGCGACAAGGAGCGCGTGGAAGTGCGAGTAGTGGAGCCGCCGGTCAAGATCAAACTTATGCGTGTGCGCAAGCAATACCAGATGCGCGAAAAGCAGCTTGTCCCTGGGCAGGAACTGATTCCTGAACGTTCTAACAGAGAGAAGTGGGCGGGGTTAGTTGAGAAGTACCGGCTGATCGAAACGAAGCAGGAGGGGTTGACCGCCGCCGACGCCGCACGCGCGTCAGGCAGTCGCACCTTCGACCTGACCGAACGCCGCGAAAAGCGCATCTTCTCACGGATGACGCTGGTGGCGGAGGCGTCCCGCTACCTTAATCTACGCCCACTTAACATTGAGGAGCTGCTGGATTCGACGAAGGAGGGCACTGACGAGTTGGTGGCGATAACCAATGAGTTCAATGAGCTGTTGTATGACGAGATCATCCCACGCCTGTTTCGCCAGCTCTACGACCTCGACGAGTCGCAGCAAATCGAGGAGCATGAAGTCGAGCTGATCAAGATGCCCCCGAACGGCTACTACGAGGTGTCGGCGGCCAAGGACAAGATCGTCCGGATGAACGACGTGAAGATTAAGGGCGAGGAGCGCGCGAAGAGCTTTCACCTTGATACCTACTGCTTTGATTCCGGCTCGGAGAGCTGGCTGTTCTGGGATCTGCTGCGTGAGCAGCGGGTGAAGAAGATCTACTTCACCGGGATGCTGACCCACGGTCAGTCAGACTTCTTCATCCAGTACATCGACCCGGATTCGCGCACCGTGCGCAGCTACTACCCTGATTTCATCTTCCAGCGCGAAGAACCAGATGGTAGCCTGAAGTACGTGATCGTTGAGGTGAAGGCTGACAACCAGATCGAGGACGCTGTGGTGCAGGCCAAGAAGGACTTCGCCCAGCAGATCGCCGTGGCCAGTGGGATGGAGTACCACATCCTCAAGTCCTCCGATGCGGACAAGCGTCACTTCCGAGTGCTGCTATAGCTGGCTCGACCAGCTACTGACGGCCTGCAGCCAGATGGGCGGGCGACGCGTGGTCAGGGCTAAGGGCTCAGCCAAACAAGGGGGCCTGATGCCAGACGGGAGTAGACGGCAGAGGTGCGATGGCAATGCCCTTGACCTTGGCGACGTCTACCACCACGCGCGTGATGTGGTGCGTGGTGTTCACTTGGCGCCAAGTTGTGGGGCTGCCCGGTGTGTCTCGGCGGAATGCAGTCGCGTGAATGTACTTATCCGCCCGCGAGAAACTGCGCCCGGCAAATTGACCGCTTTCTACAATTCGGGTGCACACATCTGTCATGATGGTTTCGGTCGTGCCAGTGTCCGAGCCTCGAACAATAAGCCAGTCGCTCGGTGTTGAATAGCGGTAGTGTCGGATGGGAGCTGCTCGACCTTTCGCAAAATTCATCTTTGCTGAGTCGGCGGCGAAATCTCCGAAGATAAAGTACTCGGCCGTAGCGGCATCGAACTTGACGGCGCCATGCCATGCATGCCATTCGTTGCGTGGCCAGACGACGGTTTGACCGCCGACGGCAGGGTTCTTTTCGGGATAGTACGTGCCTTGGAAAATGATTAATTGCCAAGGGCCGAGATCTTGCAATGCTTCCATTGTCGACGTAATGATCGGGCTGACCAGTTCGACTTCGGAGAAATCGGCGTCCCCGAAGTCGGCAACCACTGCGCAGTCCGCGAACTCGACGCTCAAGTCCGCCAGAAGGCCACGGAGTTTGTCACCGAACTCTTGCGGTTCCACCAGATCACCGGACAGTACACTGATACCAAGCTTCAGCTTTTCCGAGGGGGGCAGAGCCTTCTTAAAAGCGGTAATGAGGCTGGGGTCCAGATCGCCCAAGCGGACAAGAGGGATCGCGCGGACACCGAGTGAGGTCGCTCGAGTGAAAATCGGCGGCAGCCATTCCGCGCTCTTCTCGGCAGAGCACTCTTTAATCAGGTAGGACACGTCAACAAATGCTCGACGGCGTAGCCAGTGGCGGCTCAGCATGCCACCAACGTCGGGAACACTGTAGCCGGACTCAAAGAGTTCGTATTGCTTTTCGTCTTTTCGATCAGACAGCGGAGGCACGACGAAACGAGGCAGAACGTAACGAGCTACGGCGTCATCAAGTTCCTTCACACCTACCAGTTCGCCGAGCTTCAGGCGTAAGGCAGGGCAGTACAAAACCATCGAACCATCATGCATTCAGAACCTCCGACTACTGTTGGAAAAACTGCTTGCGAATCTGACCCAAACCTATCTTGTCCGAAAAAATCGCGTAGTTCTGTCGTTCCTTCCTGATACGGCCGAACACCACTGCGGGAGAAATGCCTAGTTGTTTTGCGAATCGTTCAATTGTGTCGGCTGCCTTAGCGATTCGAGCCGGTGAGCGTAGCCAAACTTCTTGGGGGATGAGGAGGCTTCCCGCAAAACGGTCGGCTTCTCCTTCCATTGCGTCGACGTCCGGTGTTTCAATGTTATCGAAGAATCCGGCGGCCAAGCCCGTGCGGTAGTGAAGCACTACATGAGCGACTTCGTGCAGAAGAGTGAACCAGAAATTGTCAGCAGCGTCGCGGCGAAGGGTCAACCCGATCACCGGGATGTCATCGACCAGAAACGCTGCGCCATCCACCTTCATCCCTGAGATGTTCCGCTCGATGACAAGGACAATGCCGTGGCTCAGAAGCAATTGTCTGGCAAGGACCGGGCCGTCCGCTTGTGCACTCAATTTGGGTAGGTCTTTCAGCCAGGAGAGGTCAAGAGGCCGATACTTCACCTTATGTGCATCAATTAAGAAATTGGCTCGACGGGTAATTTGTGCCTTCCAGCAGAGCAACGACCAGTCGTCTGCGTAGTTTTCGACGGTCAAGCCAGTTCGAAGCAGAGACGGCTTCCCGTGTGCGCCAACATGCTCCGAGACATACCGTTTCAGCTGACTCAATGCATTTTCGTCGGAGTCGCCATCTCCGAGCCAGCCGTTTTCCCTAGCGTGTTTGAGGACCTTCTGGGCCTCCGCAGCCGAAACATCTAGAGAAGGCAAAGACAGCCACGGAGTGGAGGCCGGCGACTGAATATCCGAGGCAATTGTCAGCCCCAGCGCTCTGGCCACCCGGAGGAAGCCTGCGAGACTGATTGAGCGGTAGCGTTCAGCTTCATAGCGCTGAACGGCCTGTTCTTTTAGACCAATCTGTCTGGCGAGTTCCTTTTGGGACCAGCCTTTTGCGATACGTGCAACGATCAGCATATCGCCGAGGTCCCCGCCGGCGCGTTGCTTGAGTGGCTCCAAATTGCCACACTTAGCTTCCTGGTATGCTGACAGCATGCCAGAAAGTTCTTGGCGCTCAACATTCAGCGCCCGTCGGATACTTTCACCTACGTCGGGCGATAAGCCGCCGACGACTGCAGCGAGCGTTTGCTCGGATGACGTCGCAAGCGAAATTTCATCAATAAGGCTGGAAACCTCACGCGCGTTACGGTCGTTGGTAATAAGGGCATTCGATAACATTGCCCGATTCTACCCAACAAATTTGTTGGGTGCAACTAAGGGCTTGGACAACGCTTTCGATGGTCATGAGTCTGGATTGACGCTAAATGATCGGAGGCGTCATTGATTGTTTCCAGATATGTAACACCTCAGCGCTGGAAAACACTGCTAACAGATAACGTCCCTTCGAAATAGTCGCGCGATCAGACGACGGATACTTTCTGGTGACCAGCGACGTCGCGGGAGACTACCGAGTGGCAACTGGACTTGCTTTGACCGCGTCCTTGAAGGGCTTCTGCCTCGAGTCGCTGCTTCAGGGCTGGCCGGACTCGGTCGAGAAGCTGGGGGGTTGGACTGGTGGTCTCGAGTTGCCCGCTTTCGGGGCGGTTCGACAATGGGCGCGACTGCGAGGGGGCAGGGAAGATTGCGTCCGAGGTGACTCTGCGCCGGCCTCTCGGCGCAGCCTGCGAACCAGGATATGGATTGACTTTGATTAGTGCGAACTCAAAATGCCTACACCGTGCCTACATGGAATCCGAAAAGCAAAAAGCCCAGCCATGTAGGCTGGGCTAAGTGCTTGATTTCTTTGGTGGGGCGTGAGTGACTCGAACACTCGACCTACGGATTAAGAGTCCGCTGCTCTACCAACTGAGCTAACGCCCCAACAGAAGCGAGATTATGCAGTAACTTTTCGCGCTTGCCAAGCCCCTTTAGCAAACTAATTAAAAAATTCACATCGTCCAGGTCCGAGTTTTCGTTCGACAACACCGCCATCTTGAAAACATCGCCGTGTCCGGTCGTCCCGGTATCATGTCGCGGACACATGGCCGCGCGAAGCGGCGCGCGGCTTTCGACCAGGGATTGCGATGGATGACAAAGAGGTTACCGAACTACTCGACCGAGTCCTCGCGCCATGGGTCCGGGCGCTTACGCTGACGCCGGTCAAAGCCGACGAAGAGGGCGCCACGCTGCGTCTGCCGTTTTCCGGTGAGTGGCGCCACTCGGGCGGCATGATCAGCGGCCAGGTTTTCATGGCGGCCGCCGATACGGCGATGGTCGTCGCGATTAGCGCGGCGCTCGGTGGCTTCAAACCGATGAGCACGGTATCGCTGAATATCAGCTTCATGCGTGCGGTTCGCAAAGGCGACGTTCTGATTCAGGCGCGCGTGCTGCGCATGGGCCGCAATCTCGTGTTCGGTGAGGTCGAGCTGTTCGACGAAAGCGGCAACATGGCCGTTCACGCGACCACTACCTACGCACTGCTCGACTGATCGTCCGAGTCTGACCGACGCGCGAGCCAGCATCACGCGAAACCAGCGGCAAAGCAAACAAGCAAGCAAGAAAGCAGCAAAGCAAGGAAAAGCAGCATGTTCGATCAGGTCGTATTCGCCGGCGGCGGCAACCGCTGCTGGTGGCAGGCGGGTTTCTGGGACGTCGTACAGCCGCGGCTCGATATCCGCCCACGCGTGATCACCGGTATTTCCGCCGGTGCCGCGACTGCGTGCATGCTCTACACGCGCGATTCCGAGTGGGTCATGCGCTATTACGAAAACGCCCTGCGCGACAACACGCGCAATGCCTATTGGGGCAATCTGCTGCGCGGCGAGTCGGTGTTTCCGCATTACCGGATCTACCGGCAGGCGCTGCTTGATATCTACGGCGAAAAATTTTCGAAGCTTGAGCATGCGCCGGAAATTCGCATCGGCGTGTCGCATCTGCCGCGCTGGCTCGGCGCGCGTAGCGCGGTCGCCGCCGGGTTGATCGCGTACAACATCGAAAAATACGTGCGCAAGACGCTGCATCCGACCTTCGGCCGCGCGCTCGGTTTTCATCCGGAATTCGTGCGCGCGCAGGACTGCGCGAGCGTCGACGAACTCGCGGATCTGATCCTGCAATCGTCGAGTACACCGCCGTTCACGCCGGTTCTGCGGCGCAACGGCCGGCCGGTGCTGGACGGCGGCATGGTCGATAACGTGCCGGTCGGCGCGCTCGATGCCGATACGCCGGGCAATGTGCTCGTGATGGTCACGCGTCTCTATCCGCGGCCGCAGATGTTTGTCGTTCCGCACGGCGTGCAGCAACGGCTGTATGTGCAGCCGTCACGCAAGGTGCCGATTTCAAGTTGGGATTACACGAGTCCGTCGCAGATGGTGCATGCGTACAACCTCGGACGCGCCGACGGGGAAGTCTTCCTTGAACGGATTCCCGCGCTGATGGAAGCAGGCGCGCACGAGGCGCGCTAAACAACGGTAGGGGTCTCGCGGGCGCGCCTAAGCAAATCAGCAATCAGCGCCGCCGGCCGCCTTGCAACGCTTCCGGATTCGCGACACTCGCGGTATCGCCCGCGTCGAACGCCAGAATGTTCTTGAACGCCGCGCTGAAATACAGCTCGTAGCTCTCGCGCTCCACATAGCCGATGTGCGGCGTGCAGATCACGTTTTCCATGCGCAGCAGGCTGTAGCCCTGCAGGATCGGCTCGCTTTCGTAGACGTCGATCGCAACCATCCCCGGACGGTTGTGCGACAGCGCATTCACCAGCGCGTTTTCTTCGAGCAACTCGGCGCGGCTCGTATTCACGAGCAACGCGGTCGGCTTCATGCGCATCAGGTCTTCCTGCTTGACGATACCGTGCGTGTCGTCATGCAGACGCAGATGCAGCGACAGCACGTCGCTGTTTTCGAACAGATCCTCACGGCTTTCGGCGACACCGTAACCGTCGGCGCGCGCGGCTTCACGCGAATGCTCGCGGCCCCAGATCAGCACCTTCATGCCGAACGCCTTGCCGTAGCCCGCCAGCAGACGGCCGATCTTGCCGTAACCCCAAATGCCGAGCGTCTGCCCGTGCAGCACCTGACCCAAACCGAAGTTCGGCGGTAGCGCGGACGTCTTCAATCCGGACTGCTGCCAGGCACCTTGCTTAAGGTTTGCTACGTATTGCGGAATGCGGCGTTGAGCGGCCATGATGAGTGCCCACGTCAGCTCGGCCGGCGCGACCGGCGAGCCGCTGCCTTCGAGCACGGCGATCCCGCGCTCGGTACAGGCCGCGAGATCGATGTGGCTTGCCACTTTGCCCGTCTGGCTGATCATGCGCAAACGCGGCAGCTTGTCGAGCAGTTGCGAGTTGATGCGGGTACGTTCGCGAATCAGGACCAGTGCATCGACCTCGGCGAGACGGCTTGCGAGTTGACCGAGACCGCGCACAGTGTTGTTGAAAACTTTCACCTCATGGTCGGCCAGCATTTGAAAGCAGTCGAGCTTGCGGACGGCGTCCTGGTAATCGTCGAGGATGGCAATCTTCATGGTATGTTTTTTGCGACGCACCTCTATGGTGCGAACGGAATGTTATGCTGACTGTCCCAGCATGTTACTTAGCTCACACGCTGGTCTGGCTGGATGCCCTATCGTTGTAGCTGTCGCGAAAAAGAACGGCAGCACTGCGTGAAGGCGAATTGAGAACGTTTTTAGCAGTTTGTTGCGTGTTGAGGCAAGCCGCTTTACACAAGGTTGCAGAAGCTTCGTGGATAGCGCGCCTCCGCCTGGCAAGCTGCGTGGCCCAGGACGATCTGCGCAATTGTGCGCCGGGCAGTGAAATCGATACAAATCGACATGCCGGCGTGCTGAATTGAAAAATGCCTCTCGCATGCAGCGTCCCTCGGGCTTGTACCGTTTTTCCATTGCTTTCAAAACGGAGACAGGTCGATGAATCATCCCTCGTTCGAAGGGCAGCCCACTATCGAGGCGCCCACATGGATCAAACATCGCAAGCTGATCGACTGGGTGCAGCGCATCGCGGCGCTAACCAAGCCGGCCAGAATTGTCTGGTGCGACGGCTCGCAGGAAGAATACGACCGCCTGTGCGCGCAGATGGTCGAAGCAGGTACCCTCAAGAAGCTCAACCCCGCCAAGCGCCCTAATTCCTACCTTGCATGCTCCGATCCGTCCGACGTCGCTCGCGTCGAAGATCGGACGTTCATCTGCTCGCAGCACGCCGAAGACGCTGGCCCCACCAATAACTGGACCGATCCCGCCGAAATGCGCTCGACGCTCGGTGGTCTGTTCGACGGCGCGATGCGCGGCCGCACGATGTACGTGGTGCCGTTTTCGATGGGCCCGCTCGGTTCGCCGATCGCGCACATCGGCGTCGAGCTGAGCGATAGCCCGTACGTCGCGACCAACATGCGCATCATGACGCGCATGGGCCGCGAGGTTTACGACGTGCTCGGCGAAGACGGCGAGTTCGTGCCGTGCGTGCATTCGGTCGGCGCGCCGCTCGCCGCTGGCGAGAAGGACGTGCCGTGGCCGTGCAACAAGACCAAGTACATCGTGCACTTCCCCGAAGCGCGCGAGATCTGGAGTTTCGGCTCGGGCTACGGCGGCAACGCGCTGCTCGGCAAGAAGTGTTTCGCGTTGCGCATCGCATCGACGATGGGCCGCGACGAAGGCTGGCTCGCCGAACACATGCTGGTGCTCGGCGTGACCTCGCCGGAAGGACGCAAGCATCACGTCGCGGCGGCGTTCCCGTCGGCCTGCGGCAAGACCAACTTCGCGATGCTGATTCCGCCGGCCGGCATGAACGGCTGGAAAATTTCGACGATCGGCGACGACATTGCATGGATCAAGCCGGGCAAGGACGGCCGCCTGTACGCGATCAACCCGGAAGCCGGCTACTTCGGCGTTGCACCGGGCACCAGCGAAAAAACCAATCCGAACGCGCTCGCTACGCTGAAGGAAAACGTGATCTTCACGAACGTCGCGCTGACCGATGACAACGACGTCTGGTGGGAAGGCATGACCGACGAGCCGCCCGCGCACCTGATCGACTGGCAGGGTCAGGATTGGACCCCGGCCATCGCGAAGGAAACCGGCCGCAAGGCGGCGCACCCGAACGCACGCTTCACCGCGCCTGCTTCGCAGTGCCCGTCGATCGATGCCGACTGGGAGAACCCGGCAGGTGTCGCGATCGATGCATTCATCTTCGGCGGCCGCCGCTCGACCACCGTGCCGCTCGTCACCGAAGCGCGCGACTGGGTCGAAGGCGTCTACATGGCGGCGACGATGGGCTCCGAGACCACCGCCGCGGCGGCCGGTCAGCAAGGCGTGGTGCGCCGCGACCCGTTCGCGATGCTGCCGTTCTGCGGCTACAACATGAGCGACTACTTCGGCCACTGGCTGAAGACCGGCGAGCGTCTGCAACAGCTCAACGCAAAGCTGCCGAAGATCTTCTGCGTGAACTGGTTCCGCAAGGGTCCCGACGGCAAATTCGTCTGGCCGGGCTTCGGCGAGAACATGCGGGTGCTGAGCTGGATGGTCGGCCGCATCGAGGGCAGCGCGCGCGGCGAGGAGCATGCGTTCGGGATTTCGCCGCACTATGAGGACATTGACTGGAACGGCCTGAACTTCAGCCGCGAACAGTTCGAGCAGGTGATTTCCGTCGACGATGCCGCATGGCGCGACGAACTCGCGTTGCATGCGCAACTGTTTGACACGCTGCAGCACGGGCTGCCGCCGGCACTGGCCGAAGCCAAACGCGCGCTGGAGGAGAAACTCGCCGCCTGATCGGGTGAGTGCTTACTGCGTACCGAAAGCCGCCTCCGGGCGGCTTTTCTTTTATCGCGAGCGCCTTGTTCTGGGTTTTCGGGGGCCGGGAAACGCGGGGATGACCCTTGCGTCTATTCAAACAAAAAACGCAATGCAAGCTGCGGCGCAGCAGATTGTTCTATTTTGGGGAATAAAAGCTGCTCGTGCCCCGCTTCTGTCGATACAGTCGCACCAAAATTGACAATATTTCGTCTTTCGAGGGCAACTTCTGCACGATTTTGCGAGTCGTAGGAGAATTCCAAGTTCGCTTCACTGGTTTTCACTAATTGTCAGGAAGCAGTAACACGGCAGGAGTTGTCCTATGGATCATTTGCAGTCGATGCGAGTTTTCGTCAAAGTGGCGGATCTCGGCAGTTTCGCCCGCGCCGCAAGCGCGATGGATATTTCCAACGCAGTTGCCACCCGACACGTTGCCGACCTCGAAGGGCGTCTTGGTACGCGGCTGCTCAATCGCACAACCCGCAGTCTGTCGCTGACCGAATCCGGTCAGGTCTATCTCGAGCGCGCACGTCAGATCCTCGACGAACTGGAAGACGTCGAACAGATGGTGGTCGCGCGCAATCACGAACCCGTTGGCACGCTGCGCATCGTCGCGCCAGTGGTGTTCGGGCTACATAATCTCGCGCCGGTGTTGCAGACCTACGCCGAGCGCTATCCCAAAGTCATTCCGGACGTCACGCTGGTCGATCGACAGGTCGATCTCGTCGAAGAAGGTTTCGACGTCGGTGTCGTGATCGCGCGGCAGATGCGCAGCGCGAGCATCGTTACGCGTCGGCTGACTACGGGTTGCATGACCGTGTGTGCGACGCCGGCTTATCTGGAAAAGCACGGCATGCCGACGCGTCCTGAGCATCTGCTCGAACATCCGTGCCTGAGCTTGCCGTCCGAATACTGGGGCGACGAGCGTGTGTTCACGGGGCCGGAAGGCGAAGTGCGGGTGCGTCCGTCGAACGTGATCGTTGCGAATAACACGGAAATGCTGCGGCAGTTCGCGCTGCTCGGCATGGGCATCGCGATTCTGCCGAGCTATCTGATCGGGCGCGACATGACGCGCGGCCGGCTCGTGCGTCTGCTCGGCGACTACCGTCTGCCGCAGGTGGAGATCAACATTGCGTACCCGAGCCGCCGTCACTTGCCGGCCAAGGTTCGCACGTTCATCGATCATCTGGTCGAGCACTTCAGCCAGACGCCGAACAGTCTGCTCGGCGAGCAGTGGATCAAGGACGGCTTCGAGCGGCCGGCCACTTCCGCGGCATTCGACTCCACCGAGCCTCGCGCGCCGGAAGCGTTCGACGGTGCCGAGCCGCTGTCGCGCCTGCTCGATAGCGAGTTGTCACCCGTGCCGAAGACACTCACGAAGACCACGAATCGCACGCGGACGACAGTGTTGTCGCCGCTGTGAGTCGCTAACGCTGAAGCCCGCGGTAATGCGAGTGCGGGCGGAAGTTAAAAAGGCGCAGCCACCTCAGGTGACTGCGCCTTTTTCATGGGCGGATACGGTTCAAGCGAAGGTGGAAAGTGAACCACCTTCCGGCACTGGCGACTCAAACGCCGATTAAAGCGCCGACACAAGCGCTTCAATCGGCCAGCCGCGCGAGCGCGAAAGCGAAAGCCCGTCCGTCTTACGAGCCGGTTTTACGCGCCGCGGTTTTCTTCGCTGGTGCCTTTTTAGCCGCGGCGGTCTTCGCAGCGGGCGCCTTCTTCGCCGCCACTTTCTTTGCCGCCGGTTCGGCCTTCACGGCCACCGCGGTATCGCCTTCGTCCGCTTCCGGCATCGCCTTCGCCGCTGAACGAGCCGCCGACGTCTTGGCCGCGGCGGTTTTCCCCGCTGCCGGCTCCTTCTTCTCGAATTCGAAGCCGATCTTGCCGTCGTTCTGCTTGACGAGGAACGCCTTGAAGTTACGGCCGGTACGCGACGACTTGAAGTTCGTCAGCAGATCGGTACGGCCTTCCTCCAGCAGCTTGGCCATCTGCTCGCGCGCGATTTCCTGCTGCAGGATCACCTTGCCGGAGCGGAAGTCGCACGTCTTCGGGCTCGCGACCGAGTTCTCGCAGACGTAGCTCATGCCATGCTCGAACACGCGGCCCTGGCACTTCGGGCACGCGCCGACCGGTTGCTGATCGGAGAAGTCGGGCGGTTCGCCGTCTTCGCCGGCCGCATCCTGACCGAAGTCGAACTCGAGCTTGTAGTTCTTGATCTCGTCGTCGAACGACAGCTTCAGAATCGCCGAGAACGGCCGGCCCATCTTGCTGCGGAAACCCGACAGCGGACCAATCGTCTTGTTCTGCAGCAGTTCTTCGACTTCGGGGATTTCGAACTGGCGCCCACCCGGGATCTTCGAGATCGAAAACTCGCACTTCGAGCATGCGAAGCGCCGGTAGTTTTCCTTCACCTGACCGCCGCAATTCGGGCAAGGCGTTGCCAACGTCGCGTAATCGCCGGGGATCGTGTCTGAATCGTATTCCTTCGCGCGCTTCACGATGGTCTGCGTCATGCGAGCGATTTCCTGCATGAACGCGTCGCGCGGCAGGCTGCCGCGTTCCATTTGCGACAGCTTGTATTCCCACTCGCCGGTCAATTCCGGCGCGGTCAGTTCCTTCACGCCGAGACCGCGCAGCAGCGTCATCAGCTGGAAGGCCTTGGCTGTCGGAAACAGATCGCGGCCTTCGCGGATCAGATATTTTTCCGTCAGCAAGCCTTCGATGATCGCTGCGCGCGTCGCCGGCGTACCCAAGCCCTTGGCCGCCATTGCTTCACGCAACTCGTCGTCTTCGACGAGCTTGCCCGCGCCTTCCATCGCCGACAGCAGCGTCGCTTCGTTGTAGCGTGCGGGCGGCTTCGTCACCAGTTGCTGCGCGGCGATCTTGTCGGTCTTGACCTTCTCGTCCTTCTGCACCGGCACGAGATTCGCGTCGTCGCCGCTGGTTTCGCGGCCGTAGATCTGCAGCCAGCCCGGCTCGACCAGCACCTTGCCTTCGGTCTTGAAGTGATGGCCGACCACTTCGGTGATACGCGTCGTCACGCGGAATTCGGCAGCCGGGAAGAACACCGCGAGGAAGCGCTTGACGACGAGGTCGTACAGCTTCTGCTCCGGCTCGGACAGATTCTTCGGCGCCTGCAGCGTCGGGATGATTGCGAAGTGGTCGCTGATCTTCGAGTTGTCGAAGATGCGCTTGTTCGGCTTCACCCAGCCCTTGTCGAGCACCTGCTTCGCGAACGGCAGGTAGTTGTTGCTCTCCTTGAGCATGCCGAGCGTCTGCTTGACCGTATCCAGATAATCTTCCGGCAGCGCGCGCGCATCGGTTCGCGGATAGGTCAGCACCTTGTGCTTTTCGTACAGCGCTTGCGCGAGACCCAGCGTGTTTTTCGCCGAGAAGCCGAAGCGGCCGTTGGCTTCGCGCTGCAAGCTGGTCAGATCGAACAGGGCCGGCGACAGCTGAGTAGACGGTTTCGACTCTTCGGTCACCGTGCCGAGCTGGCCGCGACAAGCCGCGACGATCGTCTCGGCCGCAGGGAGCGCCCACAGGCGCGAATCGCGCTTTTCCGGGTCGAACTCGTCACGTTTGAATTTCGGGTCGAACCAGCGGCCTTCGTAGAAGCCGCCCGCGCAGACGAACTCCGCCTTCACTTCCCAGTAATCGCGCGGCACGAAGCGGCGAATCTTTTCTTCGCGTTCGACGACGATCGACAGCGTCGGCGTCTGCACGCGCCCGACCGTGGTCAGGAAGAAGCCGCCGCCCTTGCTGTTGAACGCGGTCATCGCGCGCGTGCCGTTGATGCCGACGAGCCAGTCCGCCTCAGAGCGGCAGCGCGCTGCATCGGCGAGCGGCTGCATCTCTTCGTCGCTGCGCAGACGCGCAAAGCCATCGCGGATCGAGCCGGCCGTCATCGATTGCAGCCACAGCCGTTGCACTGGCTGTTTGGCTTTCGCGTGTTGCGCGATCAGGCGGAAAATCAGCTCGCCTTCGCGCCCCGCGTCGCATGCGTTGATCAGACGGTCGATGTCTTTGCGTTTGATCAGCTTGGTCAGCACCTTCAGGCGCGACTCGCTCTTGGCGATCGGATTCAGATCGAAATGCGGCGGAATGACGGGCAGATTGGCGAAGCTCCACTTGCCGCGCTTGACTTCGTAGTCGTCGGGCGCGGCGATTTCCAGCAGATGGCCCACTGCCGAGGAAAGGACGTAGTCGTCGCTTTCGTAGTATTCGTCATGCTTGGTAAAGCCGCCTAAAGCGCGCGCGATGTCGTTCGCGACGGAAGGCTTTTCGGCGATGATCAGTGCTTTGGACATGACTCGATGTGAGGTTGGTAGATCCGGGTTAGTGGCCTGGAGCGCGTCGGAGTACCGCGCGATGCTCGTTTGAGACCTTTTTCGACCCATTAACGACCGCTTTATAGCACATGGCGCGAACCGGGCGGGTCGAGTGCCATGAAAGCGCGCCATCATAATTGCGCGCCTCGCCGTTGATCAAGCTGAGGCAAACGCGGCGTGTCAAATGCGCGACTGGCTGCTATGCCGCCCACTCGGCGCAGTGCTGCAAGGCGCACGCCAGCAGTACCGCGACGCTTGCCAGGCGAGGCAACACGCCCGTCACGCGACCGCCAGCGCGGGCCGCAGCTTGGGCGCGCCAGTCACGCCAGGCAGTGCCGTACGCTCCGACAACATTCGCTCCACGATCGATACCTGTGGCAAAACCGTACCGAAGAAACGTGTCGTAACCGAGTCCTCGATCAGGATGGTCGGGAAATTCTCGACGTCCAGATCGTCGAAGCGATCCGCATGGGTTTCGATGTCGATCCACGCGAAACAGACTTCCGGATGCCGCTCTGCAAGCTGATTGAAAGCGTCCCGGTATTCACGACAGGTGCCGCACCACTCCGCGCAGAGGCAGGCAACGAACAGCGTATCGGGTTCGTTGACGCGCTCGGCGATCCGGTCCTGGTCGGTGTCGAGGTTCAGCGCGGGCATGGGTAATTTCCTTGTGTCTTGATCAGGTGCTTTGGCGCGAATGTAGCATGGCGGCTCGCGAAGGGCAGCGCACGCCGGTTGACGCAGGTCAGCCGCGACTTAGCTCCGATGGGCCCGCATGAACCGGCCGCCCGGCAGCAACGTGACTTCGCCGGCGAGTTCGAGTTGCAGCAACGTGGCGTGTAACGCGGCGTCTTCCATCTCGGTACGGGCGGCAAGAATTTCAAGCGAGGTCGGTGCATGGCCGAGCGCGGCGAGCAGGCGCTGGGCATCGGGGTCGAGCGGTGGCTTCGGGGGCAGGTTGCGGGTGCGAGGCGGTTCTTCAAAGGCCGCGGTGCCAGTTGCGGCGGGGCGTGACGTTGTTATTGCGGACTCCGCCGATGCCTCGCGTGTTCGAATTGATGTGAGTGTGCGCTCACCTATGCGCCCGGCCTCTGACGAAGCTTGCGAGCCCGCGTCCGTCAGCGGACCGGTCGGCCTCGCTATTCGTGCGGCGTGCGCCACTGCATGGCCAGCGAAACCGAGATCCTCCAGCACTTCCTCAGGCGTTTCCACCAACCGCGCGCCCTGCTTGATCATCCGATGACAGCCGCGCGACAGCGGAGCGTGAATCGAGCCAGGCAACGCGAACACATCGCGCCCCATCTCGTTGGCGAGCCGCGCGGTGATCAGCGAGCCCGAGCGCATCGCCGCCTCGATGATCACGACGCCGCTGACCAGCCCAGCGATCAGGCGATTGCGTTGCGGAAAGTTGGCGGCGCGCCCCGGCGTGCCGAGCGGCCACTCCGAAAGAATTGCGCCCTGCGCAGCAATCTGCCGCGCAAGCGCATGATGCGCGGACGGATAGACGAGGTCCGCGCCGGTACCGATCACCGCGACCGTCCCGCCGATGCCTTCGAGCCCACCCCGATGCGCGGCGCCATCGATACCGAGCGCGAGCCCGGACACGATGGTTACGCCCGCCGTCGACAATTCCCGCGCGAACCGTTGCGCGTCCTCGAGGCCTTGCGGTGTCGCGCTACGGCTGCCGACCAGCGCGACTGCTCTCGTGTGCAGCAGATCGAGCCGGCCCTTTATATATAGCAGCGGCGGCGGATCGGGCATGGTCAGCAGCGCGGGCGGATACGCGGGGTCGTCGAGCGTGACGATCTGGTTGCCGGGTGACTCGCACCACGCGAGCACCGCGTCGAGTTGACCTTCGAACGCCGGACCCGGCGGCGCTAGCGCCGCGCGCGCCGCAGCCTCGCCCGCGATCTCAGCGAGCGCCTCGAGCGACTGTGCGAAGATCGCTTCTGGCAGCCCGAATGCGCTCAACATCAGGCGCAACGCCGCGGGTTTCAGCCCTGGCGCCAGCGATAGACGCAGCCAGGCGGCCACTTCGGTTCGGCTTGCGGGCAACGTATGCATGCGGGGCGGTCCTCCTGCAGGGCCTGCGGGTGGGCAGGCGCCATGCTAAAATTTTCATCATCCGAAATAACGATAACGCCGCGCCCACTCGCGCGGACTCGTCGTTGGGCGCTGAGGGCGCGTTGAATCGAACCGGTTCGACGCCATCTATCCTCGGCGTATTACGACGGGCTCACAACCTGGCCGAACGGCCAACGCGAGTCTCCCAGCGGTTAGCGGCGTCTGAATTCACACTGAAATCATGGCTTTACTGAATATCCTCAATTACCCCGACAAACGTCTGCACAAGGTTGCGAAGCCGGTTGCGGAGGTCAACGACCGCATTCGCCGTCTCGTCGCGGACATGGCCGAAACGATGTATGCAGCGCCCGGCGTCGGTCTCGCCGCCACCCAGGTGGACGTGCATGAGCGCGTGATCGTGATCGACGTATCGGAAACGCACGACGAACTGCTCGCCTTCATCAACCCGGAAATCGTCTGGTCGAGCGATGAGAGAAAGCTGTCGGAAGAGGGTTGTCTGTCGGTGCCGGGCATCTACGACAACGTCGAGCGCGCCGAGAAAGTGCGCGTTCGCGCGTTGAACGAAAAGGGCGAAACCTTCGAACTCGATTGCGAAGGGCTGCTCGCGGTGTGCATCCAGCACGAGATGGATCACCTGATGGGCCGCGTGTTCGTCGAATATCTGTCGCCGCTGAAGCAGACGCGCATCAAGGGCAAGATGAAGAAGCTCGCCCACGCGATGTAACGCGCGCTCACCCCGCATATCTCGCACACCGCCCTTCATGAGTCATTCGTTGCGCGTCATCTTCGCCGGTACGCCGGAATTCGCCGCGGCCGCGCTGGCCGCGATTCATCGTGCCGGTTTTCCGGTGCCGCTCGTGCTGACCCAGCCGGATCGCCCTGCCGGTCGCGGCATGAAACTGCAGGCGAGTCCGGTCAAGCGCTATGCGCAGGAGCACGGGCTGACGGTTGCGCAGCCCACGTCGCTGCGCCGCGCCGGCAAATATCCACAGGAAGCCGCCGCCGCGATCGATCAACTGCGTGCCACGCCGCACGATGTGATGGTGGTGGCCGCGTACGGCCTGATCCTGCCGCAGGAAGTGCTCGATATTCCGCGCTTCGGTTGCATCAACATCCACGCGTCGCTGCTGCCGCGCTGGCGCGGCGCGGCGCCGATCCATCGCGCGATCGAAGCCGGTGACGCGCAAACCGGCATTACGCTGATGCAGATGGACGCCGGCCTCGACACCGGCGCGATGATCTCCGAAATGCGCACGCCCATCGACGCCGACGACACCACCGCCACGCTGCACGACCGTCTCGCCGACGGCGGCGCGCGACTGATCGTCGACGCGCTGGTCGAACTCGAACGCGCCGGCAAGCTCGCGTCGACGCCGCAACCGGCGGACGGCGTCACCTACGCCGAAAAAATCGCCAAACACGAGGCGGCGCTCGACTGGCGCCGGCCGGCCGAGGCACTCGCGCGTCAGGTGCGCGCGTTCGACCCGTTCCCCGGCGGCGCTGCGACGCTCGAAGACGGCAGCCTCATCAAGATCTGGGGCGCCATTGCCGCGCCGGTTTCGGGCGGCCAGAAGGCGCCCGGCATCATCACCGAGGTTTCACCTGAAGGCGTGGTCGTGGCTTGTGGCGAAGGCGGGCTGCGTTTGACGCAATTGCAGAAACCCGGCGGCAAGCGACTGCCGGTACGCGAGTTCCTCGCTGGCTCGACGCTCGCCGTGGGGCAGCACTTTCAACTTCTCGACGCAGAATAACCGCGTTGCCCACTGCGTGAACATCGGCCATTCGGCCGATGTTCACGGCCCCCGCCGCGGGCCTGCCGCGCGTTAGAATTCTCCATGCAATAGCCAAAGTTTCGAGGGTTCATCCCATGTTCGGCATCGTCCATTTCGAGTTTTTCGTCGTCGCGGTTTTTCTGCTGAATATCACGCCGGGGCCGGATACCGCTTATATCGTCGGGCGCAGCGTCGCGCAGGGCCGTGGCGCGGGGCTGATGTCGGCACTCGGTATTTCGGCGGGTTGCTGCATTCACTCGCTTGCCTGCGCGTTC
Source organism: Paraburkholderia sp. ZP32-5 (assembly GCF_021390495.1). Lineage (NCBI taxonomy): Bacteria > Pseudomonadati > Pseudomonadota > Betaproteobacteria > Burkholderiales > Burkholderiaceae > Paraburkholderia > Paraburkholderia sp. ZP32-5. The sequence goes on from NZ_JAJEJP010000001.1 coordinate 151,267, forward strand.
GGTCTGACCGCGCTGCTCGCCGCGTCGGCCACGGCGTTTACCGTCGTCAAGTTCATCGGCGCGATTTATCTGATTTACCTCGGCGTGCGCCTCATTTTCGCGAAGCCGGCGGCGGATGCGCCCGCGGGCGAAGCGCGCGTATCGGCGGCAACGCCGAAGTCGCTGCGCCAGCTTTTCCTGCAAGGTTTCTGGACCAACGTGCTGAACCCGAAGGTGGTGCTGTTCTTCGTGTCGTTCTTCCCGCAATTCGTCGCGACGGGCAGCGATCACAAAACCTTCGCGTTTCTGACGCTCGGCGCGGTGTTCGTGGTCATGAGCATGATCTGGAACAGTTTTGTCGCGTGGATCGCGGGCAGCGTGACGCAGCGCTTCTCCGGTAAGCCCACGGTGAAACGGTGGCTCGATCGCGGCGTCGGCAGTGCGTTCGTCGGCCTTGGGATCAAGCTCGCCACCGCGTCGCGATGATTGAATTTTCCTTGACTGCCCTTATCTAACATTTAGCTTACAATCTGACGCCGCGATCGCGCGGCGTAGAGACGAAGCCCACGCTTGGGGCAAGGAGTAGCAGACATGTTCAATTGGGTCAAAACCGCGATGTTGATGGCTGCCATCACGGCCCTTTTCATCGTGATCGGCGGGATGATCGGCGGTTCGCGCGGCATGATGCTCGCGCTGATCATCGCGCTCGGGATGAATTTCTTCTCGTACTGGTTTTCCGACAAGATGGTGCTGCGCATGTACAACGCGCAGGAGGTCGACGAAAACAGTGCGCCGCAGTTCTATCGGATGGTGCGCGAGCTTGCCACGCGCGCGAACCTGCCGATGCCGCGCGTGTACCTGATCAACGAAGACGCGCCGAACGCGTTCGCGACCGGCCGCAATCCAGAGAACGCGGCGGTCGCGGCGACTACCGGCATCCTGCGGGTGCTGTCCGAGCGCGAAATGCGCGGCGTGATGGCGCACGAACTCGCGCACGTCAAGCATCGCGACATTCTGATCTCGACGATTTCGGCCACGATGGCCGGCGCGATCTCCGCGTTGGCGAACTTCGCGATGTTCTTCGGCGGCCGCGACGAAAACGGCCGTCCCTCGAACCCGATCGCAAGCATCGCGGTTGCGCTGCTCGCACCGATCGCCGGTGCGCTGATCCAGATGGCAATTTCGCGTGCGCGTGAATTCGAAGCCGACCGTGGTGGCGCGCAGATTTCCGGCGATCCGCAGGCGCTCGCTGCGGCGCTCGACAAGATCCATCGCTACGCGAGCGGTATTCCGTTCCCGACCGCGGAGGCGCATCCGGCCACCGCGCAGATGATGATCATGAACCCGCTGTCGGGTGGCGGCATCGCGAGCCTGTTCTCGACTCACCCGGCCACCGAGGAACGTATCGCGCGCCTGATGGACATGGCGCGCACGGGACGCTTCGACTGAGTGGCCGAACCGCTGTAGCGGTCAGCACGGAATACTGAAAAGCGGGCCAGCGCGGCCCGCTTTTTTTTTCGCGTCTGCATTGCCGTTGCGCGACGACACGGCCGCGATCATCGGCCCGCGGCAGCCGCCGCCCAGCGCCACGCTACAATGTGTGCAGTTTGCGCCGCGCGTTCCGTGCGGCTTGCCCTAGCCCTCTTCATGACTTCAAAGCCTTCTTCGCGTTCTGCTTCCTCGCCGGCGCGTTCGCGCGATTCCCGTTTGTCGATGCTGCACCTGTCGCCCGAATCGCTCGGGTTCGCGCTCGACTGCGCCGCTCAGGCCGTCGGCGCCGTACGTCTCGGCGCGGCATTGCCCGCGGCGTTGCAGAGCGTTTTCGTCGCGGTGCCCGAAGGCAGTGTCGCGGCGGCGCGTGGCGCGGTGCAGGACATCGCGTACCGGACGATGCGACGCCTCGCGCTTGTCGAGTGGCTGATCGCGAAGCTCGTGAAGAAAGCGCCGCCGCCGCATGTCGGGCATATGCTCGAGTGCGCGCTCGCGCTGCTCGTCGACGACGAAGCGAGCGCCGCCTACACGCCTTTCACGGTAGTCGATCAGGCAGTCAGCGCGATCAGCGCGCGCCGCGAATTCGCATTCGCGAAAGGGCTCGTCAACGCGGTGCTGCGTAATTTCCTGCGTGAGCGCGATACGCTGCTCGCCGCCGCGCAAGCCAACGAGGTCGCACGCTGGAATTACCCGGCATGGTGGATCGACGCGGTGAAGCGTGCATGGCCCGATGCGTGGCAGGCCGTGCTGGCCGCCGGCAACACGCACGGTCCACTGACACTGCGCGTGAACGTGCGCCATTCGACGGTCGACGCCTATCTGCAAGTGCTGCAACGGCATCAGATTGCGGCGAGCAAAGCGGGCGAACAGGCGGTGACGCTTGCGACGCCGATGTCCGTCGAGCGCATCCCCGGTTTCAACGAAGGCGTCGTGTCCGTACAGGACGCGGGCGCGCAACTCGCGGCGCAACTGCTCGGCGCGCGCGATGGCATGCGCGTGCTCGATGCGTGCGCGGCGCCCGGCGGCAAGACCGGTCATCTGCTCGAACTCGCCAATATTCAGCTCGTCGCGCTCGAAAGCGATGCGTCGCGCGCGCGACGCATCGGCGAAAACCTGCGGCGCCTGAAGCTCGAGGCGGAGGTGCGCATCGGCGACGCGGGCACGCCCGCGCAATGGCATGACGACCTCGATCAGCCGTTCGACCGCATTCTCGCCGACGTACCGTGCTCGGCGTCGGGCATCGTGCGGCGTCATCCGGATATCCGCTGGCTGCGTCGCGCATCGGACATCGCCGCGCTTGTCGCCGAGCAGCGCCGCATTCTCGACGCGCTGTGGCCGCTCGTAAAACCAGGCGGCGAGTTGCTTTACGTTACGTGCTCGATATTCCCCGAAGAAGGCGAGTTGCAGGCGCAGTGGTTTGGAAACAAGCATCAGGATGCGGTACGATTGGACGCGCCGGGGCAACTGTTACCCGCAGTTGCCCGCGCGCCCGCCGATTCGTCGGCCGGTTCTCAAGCCGGACTGCCCGCGCAATACAGCGAAGAGAGCGCCGGTGCGAACTCAGACCACGACGGATTTTTCTACGCGCGCTTTCAGAAACGGTGACCATCAAACGCTTCTTCCCGCTTCGGCTCGCTGCCGTGCTCTGGATCGCGCTGGCCGTCTGGCTTGCAGCGCCGGGCGTGGCGCATGCCGATTCGATCGCGGTGCAGCGCGCGTCGCTGCAAGCCGATAACGGCGGCTGGAGTCTCGACGCGCATTTCGACTTCGAGCTGAACAGCAACCTCGAAGACGCGGTCAACAAAGGCATTCCGCTTTACTTCACGACCGATTTCGAACTGAGCCGGCCGCGCTGGTACTGGTTCGACGAGCAGCCGGTCAGCGTGTCGCAGAGTCTGCGCCTGTCGTTCCAGCCGCTCACGCGCGAGTATCGTGTGTCGAGCGTGTCGTCGGGCGGCTTGCAGCTCGGTTTTTCCACGCTCAAGGACGCGCTCGCGGTGATCAAGCACATCACGTCATGGCACGTGATCGACCGTAATCAGGTGCGCGCCGACGAAACCTATACTGCGTCGGTACGCATGCAACTCGACATCGCGCTGATGCCCAAGCCGTTCCAGATCGACGCAGTGAACAACCGCGACTGGAACCTCGCCTCCGACTGGAAGCGCTTTACCTTCACGGCGACCGAACGTGCTAAATAAAGTGCGCTCATCCTCCACAAGCGTCAGCAGCATCGTCGTGCGCGTGCTGGTGTCGACGGTCGCAGTGACGGCCGTGCTGTTGCTCGTGCTGCTGGCCGCCGCGAGCGCGAACACCGAATTCTTCGATCGCTATTACCAGTGGCTGTACGCGGCCAACGTGGCGGTCGCGATGATCTTCCTGCTGGTGGTGACGGCGCTCGTCATCATCATTGCCGTGCGATTGCGCACCGGTAAGTTCGGTACGCGGCTGCTCGCGAAACTCGCGTTCTTCATGGCGCTTGTCGGCGTGGTGCCGGGCGGCATTATCTATATCGTGTCGTATCAGTTCGTGTCGCGCAGTATCGAATCGTGGTTCGACGTGAACGTCGAAACCGCGCTCGCGTCGGGTCTGAATCTGGGGCGGGGCATGCTCGACGCATCGCTGTCCGATCTGCAGACGAAGGCACGTCTGATGGCCGAGCAACTGGCGAGCGCCGACGCGGCCGGCACGACGCTGACGCTACTGCGCCTGCGCGACCAGTTCGGCGTGCAGGAGGCGACGATCGTCGAGCCGAGCCGCAGCGGCATGTCGGGCGCGACGCCGGACATGCACGTGATTGCGCAGGCCTCCGGCAATTACGCGATGCTGCTGTCGAACGATCTGCCCACGCCGCTGATGATCGAACAGGCGCGTGGCCGCGGCTATGCGGCGATCGAAGGCGAGGTGGATGGCGATCCGCAAGCGAAGGGCGGCAAGGGCACGCTGCGGCTGCGCGTCGTGCAGCGCATCCCCGATTCGAACGCATCGCAGTTACAGCCTGTCGAGCGCTTTCTGCAACTCACGCAACCGGTGTCGCAGACGCTCGCGCGCAATGCCGATTCGGTGCAGCGCGCGTATCGTGAATATCAGGAGAAGGCACTTGGCCGCACCGGTCTGCGCAAGATGTATATCGGTACGCTGACGCTGTCGCTGTTTCTCGCGACCTTCATCGCGATGATGCTCGCGCTCGCGCTCGGCAATCAGCTTGCGCGGCCGCTGTTCCTGCTCGCGCAGGGCACGAAGGAAATCACCGAGGGTGACTACACGCCGAAGCGCGAGATCAAATCGCGCGATGAACTCGGCTTTCTGACGCAGTCGTTCAACGCGATGACGCGGCAGTTGTCCGAGGCACGCGCCGCGGTCGAAAAGAACCGCGTCGCGCTCGAGCATTCGAAGACCTATCTGGAAAGCATCCTCGCGAATCTCACTGCGGGCGTGTTCGTGTTCGACCGGCAGTTCCGGCTCACCACCGCGAATCGCGGCGCCGAACGGATTTTCCGCCAGCCGTTCCAGACCGTGCTCGGTTCGTCGCTCGACCAGATCAGCGTGCTGAGCGAATTCGGCGCGATGGTGCGCAAGGCCTTCGCCGATCGCGAGGCGGCGAGCGAGGACGGTCACGACGACAACGGCCACTGGCAGCAGCAGTTCTCGGTGCAGGTGCCGGGCGAAACCGAGCCGCTTACGTTGCTCGTGCGCGGTGCGCGCCTCGTGGCAGCGACCGAACGCGATGCCGAAGACATGCAGACCTCGGGCTATGTGATCGTGTTCGACGACATCTCCGACGTGATCTCCGCGCAGCGTTCGATTGCATGGGGCGAAGTCGCGCGGCGTCTCGCGCACGAGATCAAGAATCCGCTCACGCCGATCCAGCTGTCCGCCGAGCGTCTGCAGATGAAGCTCGCCGACAAGCTCGCGCCGTCGGACGCGGACGTGCTCAAGCGCGGCGCGACGACGATCGTCAATCAGGTCGCGGCGATGAAGCAGATGGTCGACAATTTCCGCGACTACGCGCGCACGCCGCCCGCGGTGCTCGCGCATTTGCAGTTGAACGATCTGGTCAGCGAAGTGCTCACGCTGTACGGTATCGAGGAAGGCAAGGGCGCGATCCAGGTGGAGCTCGCCGCGCTGCCGGCGATTCGCGGCGACGCGACGCAACTGCGCCAGGTGATTCACAACCTGCTGCAGAACGCGCAGGACGCAGTGGCCGAGGTCGGGCATCCGCGTGTTTTGCTCGAGACGAGGACAGTAGAATACGGAGACCCCGACGCGGAAGGAAAGGTGCGTGTCGCGGTACGTCTGACCGTGTCGGATAACGGACCGGGCTTCCCCACGCGCATTCTCACGCGCGCGTTCGAGCCTTACGTGACGACCAAGGCGAAGGGCACGGGCCTGGGTCTTGCGATGGTCAAGAAGATCGTCGACGAGCATGGCGCGCGCATCGATATTCGTAATCGCATGAAAGCCGGCGATGTGATCGAAGGCGCGCAGATTTCGATCCTCTTCCTTCAACTGGCGGACGGCACCTCAACGCCCGACGCGCCGGGTAGCGGCGCGCATCCGGCGCACGGCGGCGCGGCGCGAGGAACGACAAAAGCAACAGTGCAGACAAGGGCAGCGTAAATGGCAACCATCCTGGTGGTAGATGATGAAATGGGCATCCGGGAATTGCTCTCGGAGATCCTGAGCGACGAAGGTCATGTCGTGGAGGCCGCTGAAAATGCGCAGGAGGCGCGCGAGTTCCGTCTGCGCCAGGCGCCGGACCTCGTGCTGCTCGACATCTGGATGCCCGATACCGACGGCGTGACGCTGCTCAAGGAATGGGCCGCGCAAGGTCAGTTGACGATGCCGGTCATCATGATGTCCGGTCACGCGACGATTGACACCGCGGTCGAAGCCACCAAGATCGGGGCGCTCAATTTCCTCGAAAAGCCGATCGCGTTGCAGAAGCTGCTGAAGGCGGTCGAGCAGGGTTTGGCGCGCGGCAATGCGGCGGCCGTACCCGGTGGTGCGACGACGAAGCCGGCCATGCCGGTGAGCGCATCGACGGTGGCGTCGGCGGCCGCGCTGCCGATGTTGTCGGCCGATGGCGTGAGCGGCGGCGCGCTTACGTCGCAAACCGCGTCGATCTCGTTCGATATCCCGTTGCGCGACGCACGCGATGCATTCGAGCGCGCGTACTTCGAATATCACCTCGCGCGCGAGAACGGCAGCATGACGCGCGTCGCGGAGAAGACCGGTCTGGAGCGTACGCATCTTTATCGCAAGCTCAAGCAACTCGGCGTCGATCTCGGCAAGAACAAGGGGGAGTGAAGGTCACCCGTTGCGAGCAAAGGCTTCCCGGCAGCTTTTTTCGCGAAAGGGCTTGCTGAGCCGAAATCCCTTTGATATAGTTTCGTTCTTCGTTGGCCCGGTAGCTCAGTTGGTAGAGCAGCGGATTGAAAATCCGCGTGTCGGTGGTTCGATTCCGCCCCAGGCCACCAGGATTTAGCCCCAGGAAATCGCAAGATTTCCTGGGGCTTTTCCGTTTGGCGGACAGCTGTTGTTTCGGCCGAGCCAGCGAGGGCGCTGGCGGCAGGGGCGAGTGCCATTCGGTGCCGCGTGATAAAATCCGCGCCAGTTCAAGGACTTGCACGCAAGCGTGGCGTCCGGTTCGCAGAGACGCAGCGTGCAATGTGCAGTGCCCACCGCGCCAGACTCTTCGATTGACGATCGGCGGTATAAGCGCCCAGCCACGTTCACGCGCAACGCGCGACCTATACTGCTTTGGGCTGGCATAGTGCCGGCCCACGTCGCGCCGCGTTGCCTGCATCGCGTACCTCGCGCAGCGCGACGTCGCACTCTCATTCACGGAGTTTCACGGTGATCCGCAAAGACGCTAAGCGTAGCGCGCTCGTGCTGTTTTCCGGCGGCCAGGATTCCGCCACCTGTCTCGCATGGGCGCTCGATCGCTACGACACGGTCGAAACGCTCGGCTTCGATTATGGTCAGCGGCATCGCGTCGAACTCGAGTGCCGTGAAGGGTTCCGTCAAGCCATCACGCGCGCGTTTCCGGCGTGGGCCGATCGTCTCGGCGACGACCACATGATCGATCTGTCGCTGCTCGGCGCGATCAGCGATACCGCGATGACGCGCGAGATCGAAATCGAGGCTTCGGCCAACGGCTTGCCGAACACGTTCGTGCCGGGCCGTAATCTGATGTTCATGACGATCGCCGCGGCCATTGCCTATCGGCGTGGTTTGCAGGTGCTGGTCGGCGGCATGTGCGAAACGGACTTTTCGGGCTATCCCGATTGCCGCGACGACACGATGAAGGCGTTGCAGGTCGCGCTGAATCTCGGCATGGATACGCGCTTCGCGCTCGAGACGCCGCTGATGTGGCTCGACAAGGCCGACACATGGCGCCTCGCGCATGAGCTTGGTGGCGACGAACTCGTCGAACTGGTGCGTGTCGACACGCATACCTGCTACGTCGGCGAGCGCTCGGAACTGCATGCTTGGGGTTTTGGCTGTGGCGAATGCCCGGCATGCCGTCTGCGCAAACGCGGTTATGAAGCGTACCTCGCCGGCGAAAAGGTCACCGAGCCCGTCTAACCGGCATTTCGCAGCAGTGCGAGAGCGGCACTCGCGAATCACTCATTTCAGGAACACAAGGCAGATAGCAGCATGACTTACGCGGTCAAGGAAATCTTCTACACGTTGCAGGGCGAAGGCGCGAATGCCGGGCGTCCCGCCGTGTTCTGCCGCTTCGCGGGCTGCAATCTGTGGTCGGGCCGCGAAGAGGATCGCGCGGAAGCCGTATGCCGCTTCTGCGACACCGATTTCGTCGGCACCGACGGCGAGAACGGCGGCAAGTACCGCACCGCCGACGAACTGGTCGCGATGATCACGTCGCAATGGCCGCAAGGCGAGGGCGAGCGTTTCGTCGTGTGCACCGGCGGCGAACCGATGCTGCAGATCGATCAGCCGCTCGTCGACGCACTGCACGCGGCCGGCTTCGTGATCGCGATCGAAACCAATGGCTCGTTGCCGGTGCTCGAAACGATCGACTGGATCTGCGTGAGCCCGAAGGCCGACGCGCCGCTCGTCGTGACGAAGGGCAACGAACTGAAGGTCGTGATCCCGCAAGACAACCAACGCCTCGCCGATTACGAAAAGCTCGACTTCCAGTATTTCCTCGTCCAGCCGATGGACGGTCCGTCGCGCGATATCAACACGCGGCTCGCGATCGACTGGTGCAAGCGCCATCCGCAGTGGCGCCTGTCGATGCAGACCCACAAGTACCTGAACATTCCCTGATTTGCCGTGCTGACGATTACCCGAAAACTCGAATTCGACGCGGGCCACCGCATCCCCGATCACCGCAGCCAGTGCCGTAATCTGCACGGCCATCGCTACGTGCTCGAAATCACGCTGCAAGGCGATCTGGTCGACACCGAAGGCGCGCCCGATCGCGGCATGGTGATGGACTTCGCCGATGTGAAGTCGCTTGCAAACGAGCATCTGGTCGACAAGTGGGACCACGCGTTCCTCGTCTACGAAGGCGACACGCAGGTACGCGGCTTTCTCGAAAGCATGGCGGGCCACAAGACGGTGGTGCTCGATCGCATTCCGACCGTCGAAAATCTCGCCGCGATTGCGTTCGATATCCTCGCGAACGTGTACGACGCGCACTACGGCGTGAATCTGCAACTGCATAAAGTGCGGTTGTACGAGACGCCGAATTGCTGGGCCGACGTGGTCCGCGACTGACGCTTCGCCCCGCCGCGCGAGCCCGCCCTCGCGTTATTTATTGGCACGGTATGATCGCTCCGATAACCATACGGAGCGAGACATGCCGGTCACCGCATTGCGTCGCAGCAGGCATCGAGGCGCTGAGCGCCCCGGTTTCTGCCTGATCTCTTATCTGGCCCCGCTTCGGGTCTCCTCTTGGATGTCTTCCGAGGCTCCGCCCGCGGCGTGCTGCTCGCTGGCCCGCCCGACGTTTGCGAATCCGCACGAGGCCAGCCGATGAGCACGTTCACCAATCCCCTCAAACAACGTCTGAAAGAAAGCACGCCGCTGTTCGGGTTGTGGCTGTCGCTCGGCAGCGAGGCGGCAGCCGAAGCGCTTGCGCATGCGGGCTTCGACTGGCTGCTGATCGACATGGAGCACGCACCGAACGATAGCGGCGGCGTCGAGTCGCAATTGCGCGCGATCGCCGCCGCGCATCTGCCGAGCGAGCCCGTGGTGCGCGTGCCCGCGAGCGAGCCGTGGCTGGTCAAACGCGTGCTGGATGCCGGCGCGCGCACGCTGATGTTCCCGAACATCGAATCGGCCGAGGAAGCGGCACACGCCGTGCGTCTGACCCAATATCCGACCGCCGAGGCGCTCGATGGCCAGCGCGGCGTCGCGGGCATGGTGCGCGCGGCCGGCTACGGCATGCGGCGCGACTACGTGCAAACGGCCAACGCGCAAATCGCGACGATCGCGCAGATCGAGTCGGCGCGCGGTGTCGACGAAGTCGAGAAGATTGCCGCGACGCCGGGCATCGATTGCCTGTTCGTCGGGCCGGGCGATCTGGCCGCGAGCCTCGGTCATCTCGGCGACGCGAAGCACCCCGACGTGCAGGCGGCGATGGCGCGGATCGTCAGCGCCGCGGACAAGGCCGGCATCGCCGCGGGCATTTTCGCGATGGACGCCGCGAGCGCTCGGCAGCATCGCGAGGCCGGCTTTCGCTTCGTCGCGCTAGGCGCGGACGTCATCTGGATGTTGCGCGCGACCCGTCAGGCATTACAGGAGGTCAGGACATGAACGGCAGAATGCAGGGCGTCCTGAGGTGCCTCGCCGTCGCGGCGGCGCTGCTCGCGACTGGCGCAACGAACCTCGCGTCCGCGCAGGATCGCGTCGCGAAATCGAACGATCCGCAGACGCAGACCGCGGTCGCCGATTACAACGCCGGCAATCTCGGCGCGGCGCTGAACGAATTCCACCAGGCTGCCGAACGCGGCAGCCGGCTCGCGCAATTCAATTACGCGATGATGCTGCTCAATGGCGAGGGCACGGCGGTCAACGTCGACGAGGGCAAGAAGTGGCTGCGTAAGGCCGCCGACGCGAACATGTCGCACGCGCAGTACGTGTACGGCAAGATGTATGACGATGGCGAGTTCGTCGAGCGCGATCCGGCCGAGGCGCACCGCTGGTTCCTGAAGGCAGCGCAGCAGGGCCATGTGCAGGCTGAGCTTGCGCTCGCCAATCAGTTCCTCGACGGCCGCGGCACTGAGCGCGACAACAAGCAGGCATTCGTCTGGTACAAGAAAGCGGCGCAAGGCGGCGACATGACCGCGCAGTACGTGACCGGTTCGTTCTATGAGCGCGGCGGCGATGGCGTCGACAGGAATCTGAACGTCGCGCGCGCCTATTACGCGGCGGCGGCCGCGCAAGGCGATCCGGCGGCGCGTCTGAAGTATCAGCAGTTGAGCGCGCAGTTGCGCGATCAGAAGGAAGTGAAGCCGCAATAAAACAGAAGGGCGCTCCGCGAAAGCGAGAGCGCCCTTTGTATTTTAGCCGTGTGCCCGGCTGAGCATATGCGACGCTAACTTTGCATCAGCCGCTTTTGCCGCGCGACACTCATGATCAGGCCGACCGCGACGCCCAGCGTAGCCAGTGCGGTGCCGCCGTAACTCATGAACGGCAGCGGCACGCCGACCACCGGCAGGATCCCGCTCACCATGCCGATATTCACGAATGCGTAAGTGAAGAACGCCATCGTCAATGAGCCGGCCAATAATCGTCCGAATAGCGTCGCGCCGTTGGCCGCGATGTAGAGCCCGCGCACGATCAATAGCATGTAGAGCGTCAGCAGCACGATGCCCCCCGCCAGACCGAATTCTTCGGAGAACACCGCGAAGATGAAGTCGGTGTGCTTCTCGGGGATGAATTCCAGATGCGCCTGCGTGCCCTTCAGCCAGCCTTTACCGAGCGGGCCGCCGGAGCCGATCGCGATCACCGCCTGAATCGTGTGGAAGCCTTTGCCGAGCGGATCGGAGGTGGGATCGAGCAGCGTGCAGATGCGGTGCTTCTGATAGTCGTGCATCAGCGGCCACTGCACCTGGGGCTGACAGATCTTGTCCTGAAATGCCGCGATCGATGCGACCGCGATCACGCCCGCGATCAGCACCGGCACGATCAGCTTGAAGCTCAGGCCGGCGAAGTAAATCACGAACAGGCCGGCCGCGAACACGAGCACCGCAGTGCCGAGGTCGGGCTGCTTCGCGATCAGGCCGACCGGCACCGCGAGGATCACGAAGCCGACCAGATAGTCGTACCAGCGCATCACGCCTTCGCGGCGCTGATAGTACCAGGCGAGCATCAGCGGGGTCGCGATCTTCAGGATCTCCGACGGCTGGATCACCACGCCGACATTGATCCAGCGCTTCGCGCCCTTGCGCGTGAGGCCGAACATCGCGACCGCGATCAGTAGCGCGATCCCGAATGTATAGAGCGGGACCGCGAATCGCATCAGCGTATTCGGCGGCACATTGGCGAGCCCCCACATCAGCACGAACGTCAGCAGGATGTTGCGCAACTGGTCTTCGACGCGGCCGGGCATGTCGAGGCTCGCGCTATACAGCGTGACGATGCCGACGCACAGCAGCAGAAACACGATCAGTGCGAGCGGACGGTCGAAGCCCGCAAACATCCGTTTGATGCGGTCGAGCCAGGCGCGCTTGTCGAATTGCATGCCTTTCTCCTTATTCGTCGATGCCGCCGGTGGCCGGCTGGCGTGGCGAGGCGTCCTGAGCCGCGTCCTCGCGCGACGGCGCCGCAACGCTTGGCACCGGTTCGCTCGCCGGACGAGGTTTATGCGGCGCGTTCGGTGAACGCGACGCCGATTTCTTCGCGGCGGCGGTCGACGACGCGAGCTTCGCCGCCGATGCCGCCGTCGCTTGTGCCGCTTGTGCTGTTTGTGCCGCGCTCGCGGAAGCAGCAACCGGCGCAGTGCCCGATCTCACCGCCGATGCGCCGACGGGCGCTGACGCACCACCATCCGCGGCCGAAGCCGCAACAGCCGCCGAAGCTCCCGACGCCGCTGCGGCTGCTTCCGCCGCTCCCGGCATCGGCAGCGCGGTGAACCCCGTCGCGATCCTGAGCGGCTGCGCGTCATCGCGCGAAGGCGGCGCATCGCCGACCTGCGGCGCGGACGCGTCTTCTGTCGCCGACGCCGCGGCCGCGACAGCCGCCGCCTCGGCACCCGGTTTGTTCTTGCCGACGAGATAGTAGTCGAGCACCTTGCGCGCGATCGGGCCGGCTGCCTCCGCACCCCAGCCACCGTTTTCGACGATCAGCGCGAGCGCGATCTTCGGCTGGTCGACGGGCGCGAACGCGATGAAGAGCGCGTGGTCGCGCAGACGCTCGGGGATCGCGTGACCCTTGTAGTTCGCGCCCTGCAGCGAGTACACCTGCGCGGTACCGGTCTTGCCGGCGGCTTGATACGGCGCACCCGCGAACACCTTGGCTGCCGTGCCGTTCGTCACCACGCCTTCCATCGCGTGCTTGATGAAGTCGATGTCTTGCTGCTTGACCGCGATCTTGTCGCTCGGAGCGCGCACGACCGGCCGCGTTTCTTTCGTGATCGGATTTTCGATGTCGCGCACGAGGTGCGGTTTCATCACGATGCCGTTGTCGGCGAGCGTTGCAACGGCATGCGCGAGCTGAAGGATCGTGAACGAGTTGTAGCCCTGGCCGATGCCGAGGCTAACCGTCTCGCCTTCGTACCACTTCTGCTGCTCGGGGCGGCGGTAAGCGTGGCGCTTCCAGTCGGTCGACGGCAGAATGCCCTTTGCCTCGCCGGCAATATCGATGCCGGTGATCTGGCCGAAGCCCCACGGCTTCATGAAGTTCGCAATGTTGTTCACGCCGAGGTCGTGCGCGAGCATGTAGAAGTACGTGTCGTTCGACACGACGATCGCGCGGTTCATGTCGACCCAACCCTGGCCCGAGCGCACGTCGTTACGGAACGTGTGGCCGCCGAACGTGTAAAAGCCCGGATCCTGGAAGCCCCAGCTCGTCGTGCGTTTGTGCAGCGTCAGCGCGGCAAGCGCCATGAACGGCTTGTACGTCGAACCCGGCGGATAGGTGCCGTGCAGCGGCCGGTTCAGCAGCGGGTGATCGGGCGAGTTGTTCAGTTCGTCCCAGGTCTGCTGGTCGATGCCATCGACGAACGAATTCGGATCGAAGCTCGGCGCCGACACGAACGCGAGCACGTCGCCGGTGGACGGCTCGATCGCGACCAGTGCGCCGCGGCGTCCGGCGAACGCCTGCTCGGCGACCTGCTGCAAGCCGATGTCGAGCGACAGTTTGAGATTGTTGCCCGGTGTGGCCTGCGTGCGCGACAGCGTGCGCACCGGTCTGCCGCCGGCCGTCACCTCGACTTCCTCGAAACCGGTCTGGCCATGCAGCTCGGTCTCGTAGCTCTGCTCGACGCCGATCTTGCCGATGTAGTCGGTGCCCTTGTAGTTGTTGGCGTCCAGACGCGGATCGTAGTGGTCCGGATCGCTGTCGTTCTGGTCGCTCGCGTCGTCGATGCGTTCCTGATCGCGCTGCGAAATCCGCCCGATGTAGCCGATCACGTGCGCGGCGGTCGGCCCGAGCGGGTACTGACGGAACAGGCGCGCGCGCACTTCGACGCCGGGAAAACGGAAGCGCTGCGCGGTAAAGCGCGCGACTTCGTCATCGGTCAGGCGGGTGCGGATCGGCAGGCTTTCGAAGTTCTTCGAATCTTCCTGCAGCTTCTTGAAGCGGCGCCGGTCGCGCGCGTCGATCGACACGACCGTGGCCAGGTTGTCGATCACGTTTTCGAGCGAATCGTTCAGTTTCGACGGCGTGATTTCGAGCGTGTAGGCCGAGTAGTTCTTCGCCAGCACGACGCCGTTGCGGTCGGTGATGATGCCGCGGTTCGGCACGATCGGCGCGACGGAGATGCGGTTTTCATCGGCTTGCAGTGAGTATTTGCTGTAGTGCCAGACCTGCAGGAACAGGAAACGGAAGCCGATCAGCCCGAAGCAGATGAACACGAACAGGCCCGCCGCCGCGACGCGCAGGCGGAATTTCGTGAGCTGCTGCTGAGTGTCCTTGAATTCGGTCATGCGATGTAAGCAAAAGGCCGGCGCGCGGCCATGAAGAGTGTGCGCCCAACCGGCCTCGACCGGGGGCAGAAACTGCTTTGCGCGTCGGGCCGGCCGGCGGCGCGCGGCTCTATTGCGATTCGTCGCGACAGAGCGGCCGGCGGGCCCGATGCGGGGTCAAATAGGCCGCGTGTCGTCCGGGTCGGCGGGGCGGCGCTGCGGCATCAACAGCAGCACGCTTGCAACCGGCCACAGCGCGGCTTCGACGAAACCGTCGATCAGATAACTCCAACCCGGAAACGCCGCGCCGGTCAGCAGACGGATCACGAACGGCACCAGTTGCGCGACGACCAGCAACGGCATCACCGCGAATGTCTGCACGCCTAGCGACATCCACAGTACGCGGCGATGGATCGTGATCGCGCCGTACGACAGTAGCGTGTACGCGAGCGCGTGCTCGCCGAGCAGGCTCGCATTGTGCACGTCCATCAACAGACCGAGCAGAAACGCGATGCCCATGCCGACCTTGCGCGGCTGATGCACGTTCCAGAACAGCAGCACGAGCGCGACGAAATCGGGCACGCCGGCCAAACGCCCCCACGGCATCAGGTTCAGCAGGAACGCGGCGGCGAGGCTGAAGGTGATGAAATACGGGTTGACCGGTTGCAGGATGTATTGCGGACGGTTCATTGCTGAGCCCCCGGCGCGGCTTGCGGCTTCGCGGTTTTCGCGGCGGCGGGCTTGTCGGCCTTTTTGTCGGCTTGCTTCTCAGCCTGCTTGTCGGTCTTTTTGTCAGCGCCGGCGGATTTGGCGGGCGTTTTCTCCGCCGCCTTTGCGGCGGGTTTGTCGGTGGCGGCTTTGTCGCCCACGCTCTTGTCAGCCGCGTTCTTGTCGCCGGCCTTGGGCGCGGATTTATCCGCCGCGCCCTTGCTGTCCGCTGTCTTGCCGCCCTTCTTCGCTTTCGCTTCCTTCGCGACCGTCGCCGCATCGGGCTCTTCGGCCGGACGCGGCGGTATGTCGTTGACGACATGCAGCACGAGCAACTGACGCGCGCCGCGCACCGCCGCGACGGGCTGACAGACCACGCGCGCGAATGCGGTATCGGCCTGCTTGTCGACGCGCACGACCTTCGCGACCGGCAGCCCCGGCGGATACACGCCGTCGAGTCCGCTCGTGACGAGTTCGTCGCCGGCCTGCACGTCGGCGCTGATCGGCACGAAGCGCAGATCGAGCGCGTCGCCCTTCGGCGTGCCGTAAATCACGCTGCGCAAACCGGTGCGCAGGATTTCGACCGGTACTGCCTGGTCCTTGTCCGTGAGCAGCGTGACTTCGGCCTGCAGCGGAAACACGCGCGTGACCTGGCCGATCACGCCATCTTCGTTGAGAACCGGCGAGCCGTTCAGGATGCCCTGTTGCGCGCCACGCCCAATCACGACCTTTTGCGTGAACGGATCACGCGTGTCGTACTGGATTTCGGCGGGCATCGATTGGGTGGTCAGGTGTTGCGACAGTTGCAGCAGCGCGCGCAGATGGCCGTTTTCGGCGGCGAGCGACGCGGCCGTATTGGCTTGCAGCGACAGTTGCAGATCTTTTGCGCGCAGCTTGGCGTTTTCGTCGCGCAGCGTGGCGCTGGTCACGGCGAGATCGGCGGCGCCCATAAAAAAATCGCGCGGTACGAGCGCCGCGCGCTGCAACGGATAGAGACCCGCGCCGAGCACGCCGCGGACGATCTCAAGCGTCCGGAAGCGGGCATCGGAGATCAGCAGGGCGATCGCCAGCACGACGAAGAACACCAGTCGTGCGAGGGCCGACGGACCTTGCTTGAACAGGGGCGGCGGACTGTATTCCATGGTCGGCGCCGGGGGCGTGAGCGGTTGGGTGAGACGGCGGCGCGCGATAAGCGCACGCTCAACGCGCGGCGGCTGGTTTGCCCAGCCAATGGCAAAGCGGCCCGCAAGGGGCCGTGTGCCAGATCCGCGCTACGAACATGGGAGAGAAGCTCGCTTACTCGTACGAGAAGATGCTGCCGAGCTTGTCCATGCGTTCGAGCGCCATGCCCGAGCCGCGTACGACGCAGGTCAGCGGGTCTTCTGCGACGAGCACCGGCAGGCCGGTTTCTTCGGCGAGCAGACGGTCCAGATCGCGCAGCAGCGCGCCACCGCCGGTCAGCATCATGCCGCGCTCGGCGATGTCGGCGCCGAGTTCCGGCGGCGTTTGTTCGAGCGCGATTTTCACCGACGACACGATCTGGTTCAGCGGATCGGTCAGTGCTTCGAGGATTTCGTTGCTGGAGATCGTGAAGCTGCGCGGGATGCCTTCCGACAGATTGCGGCCCTTCACTTCCATTTCCTTGACTTCGGAGCCGGGGAACGCGGAACCGATTTCCTTCTTGATGGCTTCGGCGGTTTGTTCGCCGATCAGCATGCCGTAGTTGCGGCGGATGTAGTTGACGATGGCTTCGTCGAACTTGTCGCCACCGACGCGCACCGAGCCTTTATAGACGATGCCGCCGAGCGAGATTACGCCGACTTCGGTGGTGCCGCCGCCGATGTCGACGACCATCGAGCCGGTGGCTTCCGACACCGGCAGGCCGGCGCCGATCGCGGCGGCCATCGGTTCCTCGATCAGGTAGACCTGCGAGGCGCCGGCGCCGTGCGCGGCTTCCTTGATCGCGCGGCGCTCGACCTGGGTCGAGCCGCACGGCACGCAGATGATGATGCGCGGCGACGGCGAGAACATACGCGATTCGTGAGCCGTCTTGATGAACTGCTTGATCATCTGTTCGGTGACGGTGAAGTCGGCGATCACGCCGTCCTTCATCGGGCGGATCGCCTCGATGTTGCCCGGCACCTTGCCGAGCATCTGCTTGGCTTCCTTGCCGACTGCCTGAATGGTTTTCTTGCCGTTGGGGCCGCCTTCCTGGCGGATCGACACGACCGACGGTTCGTCGAGAACGATGCCCTTGCCGCGCATGTAGATAAGCGTGTTGGCGGTGCCGAGGTCAATCGCCAGATCGTTGGAGAAGTAGCTGCGCAAAAAGCCGAACATTCAAAATCCTGTCTCGCTGGGGGCCGGGCCTCGCACCGTATGCGTAGGGCGGCAGCGGAATAAATAACAGCTTCAACCGGGCGAAGCGGCGCCACTGGAACTTGAAGCTGCGGGGGAGTCTACCGGAGGCCGTTGCAAAGCCAGGGCGGAAAGCGCCGGACGTTCTTTGGAATTGTCCGTAAGGCCTTGGTAAGTCGGTCCGGGTTTGGGTCGAACGCGTAATGATACCTTATAATTTTGGATGTTTTGAAGGAAACGGAAGGCACTTTTTGTCACCGCCGTTCCTTTTCCGGCTCCGTCCTATCGTGTCGTAACCCGCTGTTACAACGCGGTTTTTTTGAACGTTACGACACTCCACCTCTTTCCGGTGACCGCATGGCTCTGACCCTGACCGATGTCAAACGCATCGCGCATCTCGCGCGGCTCGAACTCGCCGATGCCGACGCCGAACACACCCTCACCCAGCTCAATGATTTCTTCGGCCTCGTCGAACAGATGCAGGCAGTCGATACCACCGGCATCGCGCCGCTTGCTCATCCGATCGAGCAGATCGAAGACGTCGCGTTGCGTCTGCGTGATGACGTCGTCACCGAAACGGTCGAGCGGGAGGCTTTTCAGCGTCCCGCGCCGGCCGTTCAGGACGGCTTGTACCTCGTGCCGAAGGTGATCGAATAAGACCCGCCGGGCAGGCCGCGGGCCCGGCCCCCGCCGCGCGGCTTTGCGCCGCGGGCATGGCTGGCGCCCCAGCCTCCCGATGGGCAACCGGACGCCTCCACGGCAGCGTGACCGCGCTGCCGCGCTTTCCAGGATAAAACGCAATGCATGAAAAAAGTCTGACCGAACTGCGCGCCGCGCTCGCGGCCAAGGAATGCTCCGCCGTCGAACTGGCGCAGTCGTACCTGAAGCGGATCGACGCGGCCAATGGCCTGAACGCGTTCATCCAGGTCGATCCCGAACTGACGCTCGCGCAGGCGAAAGCCGCCGACGCGCTGCTGCACAGCGGCCACGCCGGTCCGCTCGCCGGCCTGCCGATCGCGCACAAGGACGTGTTCGTCACGAAGGGCTGGCGCTCCACGGCCGGCTCGAAGATGCTCGCGAACTACGAAAGCCCGTTCGACGCGACCGTGGTTGCGCGTCTGCAGAACGCCGGGATGGTGTGCGTGGGCAAGACCAATATGGACGAGTTCGCGATGGGCTCGTCCAATGAAAATTCGTACTTCGGCCCGGTGCAGAACCCGTGGGATCGCAAGGCCGTGCCTGGCGGTTCGTCGGGCGGCTCGGCAGCCGCTGTGGCCGCGCGTCTCGTGCCCGCCGCGACCGGCACCGACACAGGCGGCTCGATCCGTCAGCCGGCGTCGTTCTCGGGCATCACCGGCATCAAGCCGACGTACGGCCGCGTGTCGCGCTACGGCATGATCGCGTTCGCGTCGTCGCTCGATCAGGGCGGCCCGATGGCGCAAAGCGCCGCCGATTGCGCGACGCTGCTCAACGCGATGGCCGGCTTCGACGAGCGCGACTCCACCAGCCTCGCGCGCGACGACGAAGACTACACGCGCTATCTCGGCAAAGCGTGGAAAGAAGGCGGCGACAATGCGGGCAAGCCGCTTGCCGGCCTGCGCATCGGTCTGCCGAAGGAATACTTCGGCGCCGGTCTCGCCGACGACGTACGCGCGTCGATCGACGCCGCGCTGAAGCAATACGAAGCGCTCGGCGCGACGCTCGTCGACGTCTCGCTGCCGAAAACCGAACTGTCGATCCCGGTCTATTACGTGATCGCACCGGCGGAAGCGTCGTCGAACCTGTCGCGTTTCGACGGCGTGCGCTTCGGCCATCGCGCGGCCGAATACCGCGATCTGCTCGACATGTACAAGAAGTCGCGCGCCGAAGGTTTCGGCCCGGAAGTGAAGCGCCGCATTCTGGTCGGCGCGTACGTGCTGTCGCACGGCTACTACGACGCGTACTATCTGCAGGCACAGAAGATTCGCCGCATCATCGCGCAGGACTTCCAGCAGGCGTTCACGCAGTGCGATGTGATCATGGGACCGGTCGCGCCGTCGGT
Organism: Paraburkholderia sp. ZP32-5; assembly: GCF_021390495.1. NCBI lineage: Bacteria > Pseudomonadati > Pseudomonadota > Betaproteobacteria > Burkholderiales > Burkholderiaceae > Paraburkholderia > Paraburkholderia sp. ZP32-5. Next base: position 170,947 of record NZ_JAJEJP010000001.1, read on the forward strand.
GGCGTGGGACATCGGCGCGAAGGGCGACGATCCGGTACAGATGTATCTCGCGGACATCTACACGCTGTCGGTGAGCCTCGCCGGCCTGCCGGGCATGAGCGTGCCGTGCGGTTTCGGTGCCGGCGCGAACGCGCAGCGTCCGGTCGGTCTGCAGATCATCGGCAACTATTTCAATGAAGCCCGGATGCTGCAGGTGGCCGACGCGTTCCAGCGCGCGACCGATTGGCACCGTCAGGCACCGGCGGGAGTGTGAGCACCATGGCCAAACAATGGGAAGTCGTGATCGGTCTGGAGACCCACACGCAACTGTCGACTCAATCGAAGATTTTCTCGGGCACCGCGACGCAGTTCGGCGCCGCGCCGAACACCCAGGCAAGCCCCGTCGATCTGGCCTTGCCGGGCACGCTGCCGGTGATGAACCGCGGCGCCGTCGAGCGCGCGATTCAATTCGGCCTCGCGATCGGCGCGACGGTCGCGCCGCGCAGCATCTTCGCGCGCAAGAATTATTTCTACCCCGATCTGCCGAAGGGCTATCAGATCAGCCAGTACGAGATCCCCGTCGTGCAGGGCGGCCAGGTGACGATCCAGGTGCCGGCCAATGAAAAGGCCGGCAAGGCCGCGTACGAGAAGACCATCAACCTGACGCGCGCCCACCTCGAAGAAGACGCCGGCAAGTCGCTGCACGAAGACTTCGCGGGCATGACCGGCATCGACCTGAATCGCGCCGGCACGCCGCTGCTCGAAATCGTCACCGAGCCGGAAATGCGCAGCGCGGCCGAAGCGGTGGCGTATGCGAAGACGCTGCATACGCTCGTCGTATGGCTCGGCATCTGCGACGGCAACATGCAGGAAGGGTCGTTCCGCTGCGACGCGAACGTGTCGGTGCGTCCGCTTGGTCAGGAGGAATTCGGCACGCGCGCCGAGATCAAGAACCTGAACTCGTTCCGCTTCCTCGAAGAGGCGATCCAGTACGAAGTGCGCCGCCAGATCGAGCTGATCGAAGACGGCGGCACCGTGGTGCAGGAAACCCGTCTGTACGATCCGGACAAGCGCGAAACCCGCTCGATGCGCAGCAAGGAAGACGCGCACGATTACCGCTATTTCCCCGACCCCGATCTGATGCCGCTCGTGATCGACGCGGCGTGGGTCGAGCGCGTGAAGAGCGAAATGCCGGAGCTGCCGGCAACGATCCAGGTGCGTTTCGTATTGCAATATGGCCTCACGCCGTACGATGCGAACGTGCTGACTTCGAGCAAGGCGATGGCTGCGTATTTCGAGGCGGTGGTCGGTAAGGCCGGCGCGGCGAACGCGAAGGTCGCGGCGAACTGGGTGATGGGCGAGGTATCGTCGCAGCTGAATCGCGAGGGACTGGACATTGCTGCGTGCCCGGTATCGGCCGCGCAGCTCGCGTTGGTGCTGCAGCGCATTGCCGACGGTACGATCTCGAACAAGATCGCGAAGGAAATTTTCCTCGCGATCTGGGAAGAGAAGGCCACCGACGAAGCCGCCGCCGATCGCATCATCGAGGCGAAGGGCCTGAAGCAGATTTCGGATACCGGCGCGCTCGAAGCGATCATCGACGAAGTGCTCGCCGCTAACCAGAAGTCGGTCGAAGAATTCCGCGCCGGTAAGGAAAAGGCGTTCAATGCGCTGATCGGCCAGGCGATGAAGGCGACCAAGGGCAAGGCCAATCCGGCGCAGGTCAATGAGTTGCTGAAGAAGAAGCTGTCCTGAGTCGAAGCTTCAAGCGCTTCAGGCGCTTCGAGTGTTGAAGCCGGGCGTTCGCGCCCTGTGTGTCACGGGCTGTTGCCGGACTGCAAGCGGCGCAACGGCCCGTTTTGTTTTGCGGCCCCGCTCGAGCCCTTCGAACGTATGTAGACGCAGACTACGGAGTGTGTGTATGTCGAAGCAACCCGATCTCGACGATTTCCGCGTGCCGTATTTCGACGACGGCAAGAAGAATGCTCACTTCTTGCTCGACGCTTTCGACCCGGGCGCGAAGCCGTTTTCGAGAGGCTCGAAAGACGCGGACCGCGCGCGATTATCGGAGATCGGTCTGCAGCTCGATAACCTGCAGGAACGTCTGCACGCGCAGCGCAAGCGCCGCGTGTTGCTGGTGCTGCAAGGCATGGACACGAGCGGCAAGGACGGCACGATCCGCGCGGTGTTTCACGAGGTCGATCCGCTCGGTTTGCGCATCGTGCCGTTCAAGGCGCCGACGCCGGTCGAACTCGCGCACGACTTCCTGTGGCGCGTGCATTCGCAGGCACCGGCGGCCGGCGAACTGACGATCTTCAACCGCAGCCACTACGAAGACCTGCTCGTGCCGACCGTGCTCGGCGAACTCAGTGCCGACGCGTTCGAGCGGCGCTGCTGCCACATCCGCCAGTTCGAGGAAATGCTCGCATACAGCGGCACGACGATTCTCAAGTGCATGCTGCACATTTCGAAGGACGAGCAACGCTCGCGTTTGCAGGCGCGCATCGACGATCCGCAGAAGCATTGGAAATTCGATGTGTCCGACCTCGACGCGCGCAAGCAGTGGGACGCCTATCAGGCGGTGTATTGCGACACGCTCGCGGCGACATCGACCGACTACGCGCCGTGGTACGTGATTCCGGCCGACTCGAAGACGCATCGCAACGTGATGGTGGCGGAACTGCTGGTGCGTATGCTCGGCGCGCTGAATCTCGACTATCCGCCCGCGAAGGAATCGCTGAAGGGCGTCAAGGTCGAGTGAAAACGGACCGGTCCTTTAGCTTAAGAAAAACGAATCGAACATAAGAGGAACGACATGTTGCGTGTGATTACCGCCAACCTGAACGGCATTCGCTCGGCGGCGAAGAAAGGCTTTTTCGACTGGTTCGGCGAGCAGAAGGCCGACGTGCTGTGCGTGCAGGAAATCAAATGCTCGCAGGACGACATGACGCCGGAATTTCTCGCGCCGCACGGCTTCACCGGCTATTTTCAGCATGCGGTGAAGAAGGGCTATAGCGGCGCGGGCGTTTATACGCGTCACGAGCCGGATGAAGTGGTGATCGGTTTCGGCAGCGAGGAGTTCGACCCTGAGGGGCGTTATGTCGAACTGCGCTTCGGCAAGCTGTCGGTGGTGTCGGTGTACGTGCCGTCCGGTTCGAGCGGCGAGGAGCGCCAGCAGGCCAAGTTCCGCTTCATGGACGAGTTCATGCCGCATCTCGCCGAACTCTCCCGCGAGCGCGAAGTGATCGTGTGCGGCGACGTGAACATCGTGCACAAGGAAATCGACATCAAGAACTGGAAGAGCAACCAGAAGAACTCCGGTTGCCTGCCGGAAGAGCGCGCGTGGCTCGACAAACTGTTCGACGAAGTCGGTTACGTCGACGTGTTCCGCACGCTCGATCAACGCCCGGAGCAGTACACGTGGTGGAGCAATCGCGGCCAGGCGTACGCGAAGAACGTCGGGTGGCGGATCGATTACCAGATCGCGACGCCGGGCATCGCCGGCAAGGCGAAGCGCACCGACGTGTTCCGCGACATCAAGTTCAGCGACCATGCGCCGCTGACCATCGATTACGACCACAAGGTCAAGAAGTAAGCATTGCACGCGGCGCCTGCGTGGCGCCGCCGTCGCTGTCTCAGTCGTGCTTTGTCTTGCGGGCGGGCCGGTCGGCACCCGGGTAGTCGGGCAGCGCGTCGACGCTCTTGCCGATTGCCTTCGCATAGAGCGGCAGCATGTCCGGCAGCCGCTTGATGATGTCGTCGCGGCGCTCCGGCGTGTACGGGTGCACGTAGATGAAGCCCTGTTCGCGGTCGCCGCGCGTCGCCTGCGCAAGCTTGTCCCACAGCGTGACCGCCGCGCGCGGATCGAAGCCGGCGCGCGACGCGATATCGCTGCCGATCACGTCGGCTTCGGTTTCGTCGGTGCTTTCGTACTTCATTTCCAGCAGACGCGAGCCGATGCCGAGCGGCGCCATGCCGAGATCGGCAAGCCCGAACAGTTGCGGGATCGTGCCGGACGAATCGAGCTGGCTTGCCTGAAGCTGACCCAGCCGCACGCGCGCATGCTCGCGCAGCGCGTGGGCGATTTCGTGGCCGATCAGCATCGCCAGTTCGTTGTCGTTCAGGCGCACGCGATCGAGTAGCCCGCCGTAGATGACGATCTTGCCGCCCGGCAGACAGTACATCCGGATATCGTTCGAACGGATCACCGCGACGTCCCACTTCCAGCCCTTGGCGCGCTCGTTCCATTTCAGCGAGTACGGAATCATCCTGTCGATGATCGGGCGCACGCGCGTGACGTGCGCATCGGAGTCGCCGTACAGGCGATTCGCGTGCTGGGCGCCGTAGACGATCTGGCTGAATTCCTCGGCGGCTTGCGCTTCGAGCATCGGCGACGGGATCAGATTGCGGAACACCATGTAGCCGCCGTAGCGCAGTTGCGGACTCACGTAGTACGGCGGCGGGACGGCGTTCGGCGCGGAGGTGGCGGCGGGCGCTTTGGCGGCGCCGGATGCTTGCGCGGGCTGCGGCGCGGAGCCCGCTGAGGTGGCGGACGGTGCGCTGCCGCTGGTGCTTGGCGCGCCTGCGGCGGTGGAGTTCGGGTTGTTGCTTATGCTTGTGCTTGGGCTGCTTCCAGTTCCCGCGCTCGCTCCCGAGCCCGCGCCGGTGTTCGTGCTGCCGGTGCCGCTGTTGCTGTTCACGCCGGGCGTTGCCGAGGTCGCGTTTTCGGCACTAGCGGCGCTCGTCGTGGCTTTGACCGCGGACGTCGCGTTCGTGCTGGTGGTCGCCGCAGTCGCGCCGCCTGTCGAGGTTTGAGCGAGCATCAACGCGCTGTTGGCCGCCTTTGTGTTGGCCGCGAGCGCGTCGATCGGAGCGCTTAGCGCGATGCTCGCGCAACCGAGCGTCCATGCCGCGCGCAACGCCACGTGATTGATGCCGGTCGATAAAGCGCGGCTCGCATCGAATCGCCGCGCGCGCGTCGAAAACCGGCTCGTCACGACTGAGCCCTCCACGGCGCGATCCGCAAGAGCAGCAGCATGCCGGGCACCGCGAGCGCGGTACACACGATGAAGTAATCGAACCAGCCGATCCGCGCGACCACATATCCGCTCGCCGCCGACGCGAGCGTGCGCGGCACCGACGCGAGGCTCGTGAACAGCGCGAACTGCGTCGCGGTGTAGCGCGGATCGGTGGTGCTGGCGATATACGCGGTGAACGCGGCCAACGTCAGGCCGGTCGCGAAGGTCTCGAAGCCGTACACGAGCGCGAGCGCGACCGAGCGCGGATCGAGCTGCACGCTCCAGTCGATGCCGATGAACGACAGCAGCTTCGTCGTGCCCTGGCTCAGTGCGATCGCGATGTTGTAGATCTCGGTAAGACCGGGCGAATCCGGGCCGAGGTGCGCGAGCCACGCGAAGCCGAGCGTCGACACCATCTGCAGCAAACCGAAGATCCACAAGCCGCGGCCGATGCCGATTTTCATCAGCCAGATGCCGCCGATGATGCCGCCCGCGAGACTCGCGCCGAACGCGGTGGTTTTCGCGATCACGCCGATCTGCGTGCGCGAAAAACCGATGTCGAGGAAAAACGACGTGGACAGCGTGGTCGCCATCGTGTCGCCGAGCTTGTACAGGAAGATGAAGCCGAGCACGAAAAGCGCGCCGCGCCAGCCGTCGCGCTGAACGAATTCGCGGAACGGCTCGACGATCGCTTCGCGCAGATTCTTCGGCGGCTTGCCGTGCACTTCGGGTTCGCGCACGACCAGCGTCATGATCATCCCCGGCAGCATGAACGCGGCGGTCACGATGAACACCGTGGTCCACGGCAGATGATCGGACAAAATCAGCGCGAGCGAGCCGGGCACGAGCGCCGCGATTTTGTATGCGTTCACATGCACCGCGTTGCCGAGGCCCTGTTGCGTGTCGCTCAGCAACTCGCGCCGGTATGCGTCGATCACGATGTCCGAGCTTGCGCCGAAAAACGCGACCAGCGCGGTGAGCGCCGCGACCGTCCAGATCGAATCACGCGGCGACACGAAACCGAGCGTCGCCATCGCGCCGGCCACCAGTATCTGCGTGACCAGCATCCAGCCGCGCCGTCTGCCCGGCCGCCAGCCCGGCAGGCGCGGCACATAGCGGTCCATCAGCGGTGCCCAGACGAATTTCCACGTATACGGAAACTGGATCAGCGCAAACAGGCCGATTTCCTTCAGATTGACGCCTTCGGAGCGCAGCCACGCTTGCACGAGATAGACGAGCGTAAACAGCGGCAGGCCCGACGTGAAGCCGAGAAAGACGCAGATCAGCATGCGCGTATTCAGGAACGCGCGCCAGCCGGGATGTTCTTCGTGAGCGGTAAGTGCGGGCGCCTCGTGCGGCGGGTTCGACATGTGGATAACTAACGTTAGCTTTTCTTGACGCGATAGACCGCAAGACTACCACGCCAGTTCGCGCCCCACCGCACCACCTGTCCGTCGTGCAGCACGATGCGGTCGAGAATTTCGATGCCGACTTCGGGCGCGAGCGCTTCGAAGTCCTTGATCGTCAGCACGCGCACGTTCGGCGTGTTGTGCCATTGATAAGGCAGCGACTTCGACACCGGCATGCGCCCCTTCAGCACCGACAGCCGATGCGTCCAGTAGCCGAAATTCGGAAACGATACGATGCATTGCTTGCCGACGCGCACCGTCTCGCGCAGGATCGCGGCGGTCTGATGAATCGTCTGCAGAGTCTGCGACAGCACCGCGAAATCGAAACTGCCGTCTTCGAACAGACGCAAGCCGTCTTCGAGATTCTGCTGGATCACGTTGACGCCGTTTTGCGTCGAGGCCAGTACGCCGGCGTCGTTGATCTCGATGCCGTAGCCCTGCACCTCGAGTTCTTCTTTCAGCAGCGACAGCAGCGAGCCGTCGCCGCAGCCGAGATCGAGCACGGTCGCGCGTGGTTCGACCCAGCGGGCGATCGCGCGGAAGTCCGGGCGCGACGCGAGGTAATCAAGTGCTCGCTGGTTCATGCGTTGACCTCTTTGGCAATGCGTTCGTAGTAGGCGCGCAGCAGGTTGTGATAGCGCGCGTCGTCGAGCAGGAAGGCGTCGTGGCCGTGCGGCGCGTCGATCTCCGCGTAAGTGACCGTGCGCTTGTGGTCGAGCAGCGCCTTCACCAGTTCGCGCGAGCGCGCGGGCGCGAATCTCCAGTCGGTCGTGAAGCTCGCGATCAGATACTTCGCAGTGGTGTGCGCGAGCGCGGCGGTCAGGTCGCCGTCGAAGTTCTTGGCCGGATCGAAGTAGTCGAGCGCGCGGGTGATCAGCAGATAGGTGTTCGCGTCGAAGTAGTCGGCGAATTTGTCGCCCTGATAGCGCAGGTATGACTCCACTTCGAATTCGACGTCGAAGTTGAAGTTGTAGTCGTTCTGCGCACCTTCCGCGCGGCGCAGCGAGCGGCCGAATTTCTCGGCCATGTCGTCGTCCGACAGATACGTGATGTGGCCGATCATGCGTGCGACGCGCAGGCCGCGCTTCGGCTTCACGCCGTGCGCGTAGTAGTTGCCGCCGTGGAAGTCGGGGTCCGACAGGATCGCCGAGCGCGCGACCTCGTTGAACGCGATGTTCTGCGCGGACAGCTTCGGCGTCGACGCGACCACGATGCAATGCGCGACACGCTCCGGGTACATCATGCTCCACGCCAGTGCCTGCATGCCGCCGAGGCTGCCGCCCATCACCGCGGCGAAGCGCTCGATGCCGAACGCGTCGGCGACGCGCGCCTGGGCGTTGACCCAGTCTTCGACGGTGACGACCGGAAACGCCGCGCCATACGGCTGGCCGGTCGCCGGATCGACGCTCATCGGCCCGGTCGAGCCGAAGCACGAACCGAGATTGTTCACGCCGATCACGAAGAATTTGTCGGTATCGAGCGGCTTGCCGGGGCCGACCATGTTGTCCCACCAGCCGACATCCTTCGGATTGTCGGCGTACACGCCCGCGACGTGATGCGAGGCGTTCAGCGCATGGCACACGAGCACCGCATTGCTGCGCGCGGCATTGAGCGTGCCGTAGGTCTCGACCATCAGGTCATAGCCGGCCAGCGAGCTGCCGTTGCGCAAGGGCAGCGGCTCGGGGAAATGCATTTTTTGGGGAGCGACGATGCCGATGGATTCCATTCATTCCGCCATTTAATCAACAGGGCGGCTAAACGGCGTCGGCGAAGCGCGGAAGAACGGACTGTGTGCGCGGCTGACGACCTCTTTAGCCGCATTTATAGTGAACCGCGGCCCGGTGGCCAGTGGTTCGCGCGCCCGCAATCGAGTCAGCAAATCGGCGCGTCAGATAGTGCAAAAGGGTGCTGCGTATTCGGGAATTCTTGAACGCCGTCCGGTGTGTCACTGGGATGTCGCGGACGTGTCAGGCGCAAAGTATAGCGGAAAATTTCGCGCGGCAGCGTCGTGGGCGGGGACGTGCGACGGACACGCTACTGCAGGATCAGCAGCAACTGAGCATCCGCGTGTTCGGCAGGCGGCCGCGCGAAACCGCTGCGCACATAACGATGCCAGCGGCCGATCACGTAGCTCATCAGCAGACTCGCGCGAATAGCGGGGTCGTAGTCGGCGGGAAGCGGCGCCGCATGGGGGCTGGCTTCCGGGCCGGCGTGGACCTCACCGTTGCCCGTTGCGTTGCTCGCTCCGCCGGCCGCTTCGTTGCCATCCGTGCTCGCCAGCGCCTCCGTCTGCGCAAGCCGCAGACACTGCTTCAGCGACGCCTCGACGCGTTCGAGCATCTGGTTCACACGCTCGGTCAGCCGTTCGTGTTCGCCGACCAGCGCCTCGCAGATCAGCACGCGCGTCATGCCGGGATTCTTCGCGGGAAAGTTGAGCAGCATCAGCGCGATTGCACGCGCTTGCAGCACGCCGTTGCCTTCGTGGCTGGTGATCTGGTTGATGAGCCCGAACAGCGTCTGCTCGATAAACTCGATCAGCCCTTCGAACATCTGCGCCTTGCTGGCGAAATGACGATATAGCGCGGCTTCCGACACGCCGAGCCGGGCGGCGAGCGCCGCGGTGGTGATTTTTTCGCTTTTCGGCGCTTCGAGCATGCCGGCGAGCGTCTGCAGGATATGCACGCGGCGCTCTCCGGGCTTCGGGCGCGGCGCGCGTGTCGCGCTGGGAGCGGCGGCGGGCGCCACCGCGGGGGCTTCGGCTAAGGCTTCGTCAGGCTTATCGATCGGCTGCATGGTGATCCCCCGGCTGCTGTCGTTGACTACTGTCCCGGCTTGCGTCCTTTCCATCGAACCGAGCGCGTGCTCAGTCGTAGCGATTTTAGCGAACGAATGCTGCGGTCGACATAGTGTGGCCGGCCGGTTCCCGGCAGGCGCGTCGGCACGCCGTCGGCGTGCGGTCTGCGCGGCAGGTGGCCGGTGATCCACACCGTGCGGATACCGAGCCGCCGGTAGTTTTTCAGATGCGAGCGTGTGTCTTCGACGAGGATCGCGTCTTTCAATGACACGCGCGCGTCGCGCATCGCGCGGCGCAACATCGCGTGGTCGGGCTTGGCGCGCCACTGCCGGCGGTCGCGCATGTGCTCGATCGCGATCACGCGCTCGAACAGCCGCTCGATGCGCAATTCGGCGAGCACCGCGCGCGCATAGGCTTCGGGCGCATTGGTCAGCACGATCTTGCGGCCCGGCAGCGCCGCGACGAGGCGCGCGACGCCGCGTTCGTGGCGGATCATCGAACCGAGATCGGGGAACGTGTGCACGACCTTCAGGAAGTCGTGCGCGTCGACGGGATGGTGGCGCGTGAGGCCGAGTAGCGCGGCGCCATAGCGCAGCGTGTAGCCGGTGCGCAGGCGGTTGGCTTCGTCGAGGCCGACCTGCAATGCGTCGATGATGTACTGCGTCATCGCGCGATTGATCTCCGGGAAGATCGCGTGCGACGCATGGTGCAACGTGTTGTCGAGATCGAACAGCCAGACTGGCTTGCCGCCCGCGATGTGGGGACGGCTGCGGCGCGAAGTAGGGGTGCGCATGGTGTGGAGACTTTCAGACGCCGGCGGGCGCTTCATCCGGCGGCTGCGGGCGGTGCGCCGTGCGCAAGCTGGCTCGACTGCGTGTACCGCCCTTGCCGCCTGTGCCGCGAGCCGCGCCGTTCGGCACAGACGCCGCGCTGCTGTCGCGCGCCGCCCATGCCGGTTCGTTCGCTGCGTTCAATGCGAGCGGATCATCGTGCCGAACGGCTGCTCGGTCAGAATTTCGAGCAGCACCGAGTGCTCGATCCGGCCGTCGATGATGTGCACCGAGCGCACGCCGCTCTTGGCCGCGTCGAGAGCCGACGAGATTTTCGGCAGCATGCCGCCGGAGATCGTGCCATCGGCGAACAGACCGTCGATTTCGCGCGCCGACAGGTCCGTCAGCAGATTGCCTTCCTTGTCCATCACGCCGGGGATGTTGGTCATCATCACGAGCTTTTCGGCGTTCAGCACGACTGCCAGCTTGCCCGCGACGAGATCGGCGTTGATGTTGTACGACAGGCCGTCTTCACCGGTGCCGATCGGCGAAATGACCGGGATGAATGCGTCGTCCTGCAGCGCCTTGACGACGGCCGGGTTGATCGACTCGACCTCGCCGACCTGGCCGATGTCGACGTACTGGCCCGGATTGTCGCGATCCGGCATCAGCATCTTGCGTGCGTGGATCAGGCCGCCGTCCTTGCCCGTCAGGCCGACCGCGTGGCCGCCGAAGTGGTTGATCAGCATCACGATGTCCTGCTGCACCTCGCCGCCGAGCACCCATTCGACGACTTCCATCGTCTCTTCGTCGGTGACGCGCATGCCCTGGATGAACGTGCCCTGTTTGCCGATCTTCTTCAGCGCCTGGTCGATTTGCGGACCGCCGCCGTGCACGATGACCGGGTTGATGCCGACCAGCTTCAGCAGAATCACGTCGCGCGCGAAACCCTGCTTCAGACGCTCTTCGGTCATGGCGTTGCCGCCGTATTTGATGACCACGGTCTTGCCGTGATACTGACGAATGTAGGGCAGCGCCTCGGCCAGAATTTCGGCTTTCAGGGTAGGCGCAATCTGCGAAAGGTCGGGAAGCTCGGACATGGCGGCAGGCTCGGGCACGGGACAGTTAAAACAGCGCGAATTGTACAGGACTGGCGCGCTGCAACAGGCTTTTCGGCAGCGTCGCAACAGACGCGGGATGCGGGTTTTGGCGTGCCGCACGCTGATGCAGCGCGGGGATACGTCGAGGGCCAAGCTTAACGCGCTTGCATGACGGCTGTGAATCGGCCGAATGGACGACTGTTCCCGGGTCTCACGATCGTGGCATCATTGGCTGAACCCTTATTGACTGAACTCCCCCGCCGATTTCCGTCACCGTGCAATGAATCCGTCTTCCATTTCCGGGCGCAGCGCGCGCTGCCCGCGCTGCGGCAATGCATTCGACTGCTGCATGCAAACGGGGCCGGGTGATTGCTGGTGCAAGGCGTTGCCGCCGCTGCCGGCCGAGCGGCTCGATCCGGCGAGTTCTTGTTTGTGCCCCGAATGCCTCGCCGAGGAAATCGCGCGGGCGGCGCGGGGGGAGGCTGCGGGTGAGCGACCCTGAGCGCACCGGTTTGCATTGCGAGACCACGCGAGGTTGCGGGGCCGATGGGCGATAGCGTGAGCGGCGGCATTTGCGTTGGCGCGGCGCACTCGCAGCCGGCGACCGCCCGCCGCGACAACAAACGAGCGGGCCAGCAAGGCCAGCACGCTTATTCCCTGCGCCGCTGCGCCACCAGCGCCCGCAAATCGCGCGCAACCGCGTCCAGCACCGGCTCCCATTCGCCGAACCGCGGCTGCCGGTACAGCGTGGTGCTTGGGTACCACGGGCTGTCGGTGCGATCGAGCAGCCACACCCAGTGCGGATTGACGTCGAGCAGCACCCAGGTGCGCTGACCGAGTGCGCCGCTCAGATGCGCGACCGACGTGCACACGGTAATCACGAGATCGAGCGCGCTGACGAACGCGGCGGTGTCGTCGAAGGTTGCAAGGCCGGCGGTGTGATCGATGATCCGCAGGCTAGCGGCGCGGGCGGCGGCGACTTCTTCGTCCGCGCCCGGCTGCAGCGAATAGAACGTGACGCCGCTGAGCGCGGCGAAATGCGCAGCGTAGCGCTGCCAGCCGACGCTGCGATACGGATTGCGCTGATGTCCGCGGCTGCCGGTCCATGTGAGCCCGACCTTCAGGTTGCGGTCGCCGGCAAGCCGTGTGCGCCATGAGTCGCGCGCGGCAGCGTCGGCGAACAGATACGGCGCCGCCGCCGGAATGGTCTGCTCGCGCGTGCCGAAGATCAGCGGCAGGCTCAGCAGCGGAATCTCATAGTCCATTGGCGGTAGCGATTCGACACCGCCACCGGACGAATAGCTGTCCACGTGAGCGCCGAGGCTGCGCGCGAGCAACGCGCCCATCTGCGGAAACGAGTTCCACAGCAGGCGGCCGCCCTCGCGATGAACGTGCTCGGCGAGCATCGGGATATAGCGGCTGAACTGCAGCACGTCGCCCATCCCCTGTTCGCCCCATACCAGCAGCGTTTTGCCGGCGAGCGGTTCGCCGCGCCAGGTCGGCGCCGGCATCACCGGCCGGTTGCCGCCGAGTTCCAGCGAGCCGTCCCAGCGCGCTTCGTGCGACGGCCATCCCTGCGCATAGTTGCCGCGCACCAGCTGCAGCATGCCGAGGTTCGAGCGCATCGTCGGATCCCGCGGCGCCAGTTCGCAGGCCGTCGTCGCGGCTTGCTCGGCGTCGTCCCAGCGTTGCGCTTCGCGCAGCGTCAGCGCATAGTTGTTGTAGCCCATCGGGCTGCGCGGCGCGTGTCGGACGGCCTGCGCGCCGGCTTCGAGCGCGCGCGGCACGTCCAGTTTTTTGCGATACAAGTTGGCGAGATTGATCCACGCGTTGCCGTCGTCCGGCGCATCGCGCACGGCGCTTTCGAGCAGCGCGAGCTGTTCGTCCAGGTCGCCGCCGGTCAGCGTCAATGCGCTGGCGAGGTTGTTACGCAATTGAGGCAACGCCGGATCGAGCGCGAGCGCACGGCGGTATGGCGTAATCGCATCGGCATGGCGGTTGGCCATCTGCAGCGCGTAGCCGGCGCGGAAATGCGCGAGGGCGCTGTCGGGTTCGAGCTGCGTGGTCAGCGCGGCGAGTTCGATCGCTTCGGTGTGGCGCTGCTGCTCGATCAGCGTACAGACCAGTGTATCGAGCGACGCGCCATCGAGCGGATGCAGTTGGGCCGCGACATCGAGGCAACGGGCTTCCACCGCCGTCGTGCCGTTCGCTCTCGCGGCGACGGCGTCATGCAGAAAAGTCAGAAAGGCGGATAAGGCGTCGGCTTCGCGAGTCGGAGTGGGCGGCATGAATGGAGGGCGGGCGACGATCGTCGGTGCGGCCCGCGGCGCTATCTCGAAGACAGTGATGTTACCGGCACTCGGCCCGCCAGGTCAGCCGGAACCGTTGCAACGGGTAGACTAGGGTCATGCACCGTATAACCAACACCGGCCGGGTCAACCTCGGTCATCTGTTCTGGCTGCGCAGCCTCGCGATCATCGGTCAGCTGCTGACGATCGCGTTCGTGCAGATTTTCATCGGCGTGAATCTGCCGTTGCCCGCGATGCTGCTCGTGATCGCGCTCGAAGTGATGTTCAACGCGCTCACCTGGTGGCGCGTTTCGCGGCAGCGCCCCGAGTCCAACATCGAGCTGTTCGGGCAGATCTGGGTCGATCTCGGCGCGTTGTCCGCGCTGCTGTTTTTGTCCGGCGGCACCACCAATCCGTTCGTTTCGCTGTATCTGCCGTCGCTCGCGATCGCCGCGGCCGTGCTGCCATGGCATCTGATGGCCTGGCTCGCGGCGTTCGCGGTGGCCTGCTACGCGGTGCTCGGTTTCGATTCGGTACCGCTCAATCTCGAAAATCCCGCGAACCTGTTCGACTACTTCCGCGCCGGCATGTGGGTCAACTTCATGGTGAGCGTCGGGCTGATCGCGTGGTTCGTCGCGCGCATGTCGCGGGCGCTGCGGCTACGTGACGCAGCGCTCGGCGAAGCCCAGCAGCGCTTGCTTCAGGACGAACGGGCGGTCGCGCTCGGCGTGCAGGCCGCCACCGTCGCTCACGAAATCGGTACGCCTCTGTCTACAATCGCGATGCTGTCCGAAGAGCTGCGCGGCGCGGCGCGCGCCGACGAAGGGCTCGCACCGTATCGCGCCGATCTCGAACTGCTCGAACAGCAGATGACGCTGTGCACGTCGGCGCTCGCGCGTTTGCGCAGCCGCGCATCGACGACGACGAACCGCCAGCCGGTGGCCGACTGGCTCGAATCGTTTGCCGAGCAGTGGCGTCTGCGCCATCCGCATGTGAAGTTCGAGCGGATCGGCACGCCGCCCGCCGATGTCAGTCTCGACGACACGGTCGCCGTCGGCCAGATCCTGACGATCCTGCTCGATAACGCCGCGCGCGCGAGTTCCGATCACGTGACACTGTCCTGCACGCTCGCCGCGCGCGGCGATCAGATCGTGTTCGAGGTGTGCGACAGGGGGCCGGGCATTCCGCACGCGCTGCGCGGTTTGCTCGGCTCGATGCCGGTGGACAGCACGCAGGGCGGCCACGGTGTGGGCCTGTACCTGGCGTTCTCGGCGGCCGCGCGTCTGAAAGGATCGATCGAGTTGACCGACGTCAGCGCAGCGAGACCGCGCGGCACGCGCGCGGTGCTGAAGCTGCCTCTCGGCACGCGCAAAATTTCCGGGGCGAGCCGTCAAGGCGCCGCCCCATCCAATACGGAGAAGCAGGCATGAGCGAAAAGAGTTTTCTGGTCATCGACGACGACGAAGTGTTCTCCGGCATCCTCGCGCGCGGTTTGACGCGACGCGGCTACACGGTCAGCGAAGCACATAACGCGCAGGAGGCGATCCGGCTCGCGAATCAGCAGAAGTTCAGCGAGATCACCGTCGACCTGCATCTGGGCAACGACTCGGGCCTGACGCTCGTCGCGCCGTTGCGCGATTTGCAGCCCGATGCGCGCATGCTCGTGCTGACCGGCTATGCGAGCATCGCCACCGCGGTACAGGCGGTCAAGGACGGCGCGGACAATTACCTCGCAAAGCCCGCCAATGTCGAGACGATTCTGTCGGCGCTGCAAAGCGAGGCGAGCGCGGTGCAGGCGGAAGAGGCCATCGAGCGTCCGGTGCCGCTGTCGGTGGCGCGTCTGGAATGGGAACATATTCAGCGCGTGCTCGCTGAAAACGGCGGCAATATTTCGGCGACCGCGCGTGCGTTGAACATGCATCGGCGCACGTTGCAGCGCAAGCTCTCGAAGCGGCCGGTCAAGCAGTAAGCGGGTCGAATCAAAACAGAACGGGCTGCCTTTTCACAGGCAGCCCGTTTTTTTATGCGTCAGCGTTGAGCGGTATCACAGCACGTAACGCGACAGATCTTCGTCTTCGGCCACTTCGTTGAGCGCCCGATCGACGTATGCCGCATCGATCTGCACCGCATGGCCCGAATGATTGCCGGCCGAGAATGACACTTCCTCAAGCAGCTTTTCGATCACCGTGTACAGACGCCGTGCCCCGATGTTCTCGGTCTTTTCGTTGACCGAGTACGCGATTTCGGCGAGCCGGCGAATGCCGTCGTCGGCGAATTCGAGATGCACGTCTTCGGTGGCGAGCAACGCCTGATACTGCTTGACGAGGCTTGCATCCGTCGACACGAGGATCGACTCGAAGTCGTTCACCGACAGCGAATCGAGTTCGACGCGAATCGGGAAACGCCCCTGCAGCTCAGGAATCAGATCGCTCGGCTTCGCGAGATGGAACGCGCCGCTCGCGATGAACAGGATGTGATCGGTTTTCACCATCCCGTATTTGGTATTGATCGTCGTGCCTTCGACGAGCGGCAGCAGGTCGCGCTGCACACCCTGACGCGACACCTCGCCGCCGCCGGCTTCGTTGCGCGACGCGATCTTGTCGATCTCGTCGAGGAACACGATGCCGTTCTGTTCGACGTTCTGCACCGCCTTGGTTTTCACCTCTTCGTCGTTCAGCATCTTGCCGGCTTCTTCGTCGGTGAGCACCTTCAGCGCTTCTTTCACCTTCATCTTGCGGCGCGTCTTCTTGCCGCCGCCGATGTTGGCGAACATCGAACGGATCTGCTCGGTCATGTCTTCCATGCCCGGGGGGCCCATGATGTCCATGCCGACCTGCGGCTGTTCGACGTCGAGTTCGATTTCCTTGTCGTCGAGCTGGCCCTCGCGCAGGCGCTTGCGGAACGTCTGGCGCGTGCTGCCGCCTTCGTCGGCGGTATCGGTCGCGCTCGAACTCGAACCGAAGCCGACCGGACGTGCGGTCGGCAGCAGGATATCGAGAATGCGGTCTTCGGCGAGGTCGCCGGCCTTGGTCCGCACTTTGCGCATTTCCGTTTCGCGGGTCTGCTTGACCGAAATTTCGATCAGGTCGCGCACGATGCTGTCGACGTCGCGGCCCACGTAGCCGACTTCGGTGAACTTGGTCGCTTCGATCTTGATGAACGGTGCGTCGGCGAGCTTCGCAAGACGCCGCGCGATTTCGGTTTTGCCGACGCCGGTCGGTCCGATCATCAGAATGTTCTTCGGCGTGATTTCCTGGCGCAGTGGGTCTGCGACCTGCTGACGGCGCCAGCGATTGCGCAGCGCGACGGCGACGGCTTTCTTCGCGCGGCCTTGGCCGATGATGTGTTTGTCGAGTTCGGAGACGATCTCCGCGGGGGTCATGGTGCTCATCGTGTGTCCTTACTCGATCGTCTCAATGACTCGGTTGTGGTTCGTGTAGATGCACATGTCGCCGGCAATCTCCAGCGACTTCTCGACGATCTCGCGCGGCGACAGTTCGGTGTTGTTGGCGAGCGCGATGGCCGCCGCCTGCGCATACGAGCCGCCCGAACCGATAGCGCAGATGCCGCCTTCAGGGTCGAGCACGTCGCCGTTGCCGGTGATGACGAGCGTAGTGGTGGCGTCCGCGGCGATCAGCATCGCTTCGAGACGACGCAGCATGCGGTCGGTGCGCCAGTCTTTTGCGAGTTCCACTGCCGCGCGGGTCAGATTGCCCTGATGTTTTTCGAGCTTCGCCTCGAAGCGGTCGAGCAGCGAGAAGGCATCCGCCGTGCCGCCGGCGAAGCCGACCAGCACCTTGCCGTTGTAGATGCGCCGGACCTTCTTCGCTCCGCCTTTCATGACGATGTTGCCGAGCGTCACCTGGCCGTCGCCGCCGAGCGCGACCCTGTTGCCGCGGCGCACGGAAACGATCGTCGTGCCGTGAAATTGCTCCATATGCGTTCCTCTTTGCAAAACGGGTAGGACGCGATAGCGCGGCGCGCTACCGCATGAATCCTGTCAGCGGACGGCGCGCCGGCCGGCGCGCTCGTGAGCGCATGTCCGATCTATTTTAGGGCGTGCGCGGTCATATCAAGATCCGCCAAAAGGCATAGGACAAAAATCGGGATAGCGTCGGCGGCCGCGCACAAAAGAGGGGCGGAGGTGCGGTGAGCAGGGCTGTGCGGTGGGTCGCGCGTGAGCGTCGCGCAAAAAGAAAAGGCGCACGGTTCACCGTGCGCCTCTCGACGAAGCAGCGTTTTGTGGGCGCGGAGCCGAAGCCGCGCCGCGGGCAATCAGTCGCCGAACAGCTTCTGGCGCAGTTCGCGGCGCTCCTGCGCTTCGAGCGACAGCGTGGCCGTGGGCCGGGCGAGCAAACGCGGAATGCCGATCGGCTCACCGGTTTCTTCGCACCAGCCGTAGTCGCCCGCTTCGATGCGCGCGATCGATTGCTGCACCTTCTTCAGCAGCTTGCGTTCGCGGTCGCGCGTGCGCAGTTCGAGCGCATGCTCTTCCTCGATCGTTGCGCGGTCGGCCGGATCCGGCACGATCACCGTTTCGCGCAGGTTCTCGGTCGTCTGGCCGGCATTGCGGAGAATGTCCGCTTGCAGCTGTTCGAGCTTGTTCTTGAAGAAAGCGAGCTGATCCTCATTCATGTAATCCTTGTCGCTCATCTTCAGGATTTCGGCTTCGGTCAAGAGTCGTTTCGTCGTCATCTGGCTTACTTCTTCAATGTGAGGCAAAACTCTTACAGGGTGCCCGCACTTTCGTATTGCCCGCAAGGCGTCGAGCGGACACGCGGCGCAGCGTAGCCACGAACGATGAGTTGTTTCGTGACACCCGGGCGCTTCGTGCCCACACGCCAGGCGTTGCAAACTACGCCGCTGCGGGGCCGAACTCCTCTGGAAACCGATTCTCAAATGCTCCTGAGGCATCGCTCACCGGCAAACACGTGCCCTTTCAGGCCCATGCCCGCCAGCTTTTCGGCGTGTCTCCGGACAAGATTTTCCGGCGCCTTTTCGGGCCCGGCGCGGGATACGCGCAACCGGGTAATTCGTTGTCATTCTCCAGTGGGCACGTATTGTAACTGAATCACAATCCAGCACCGCAACTGCTGAAATCGTGCCTGCGGCGGATCGTTATCCCGAAAATATAACGCGCACAAGACCAAAAAGCGATGGTCGTGCACGCATTAATACAGCAGGGTTTTCACGCGCTTTTCATACGATTGCCTTTCGTTTCCACTTCCGGCGATCTTGCGTGCGCGCATCGTATTCAGCGGATGATTACCGCAGCCGCGCCGCAAGCGCCAGCGCGCAGGACGGGCGCAATCGTAGCAGCACGGCACATGCCGCGCGCCGCGCGCGGCATGTGGGCACGCCGCGTATCGTCTTGATGGATTTCCGGTTCGCGCGGCGCGAGCTTTTTCGCCCGTTTAGACGAGGCAGGCGTCGAGGCCGTCGGTGATCAGATCGCGCGGCAGCTCGATGCCGATGAACACCATCTTGTTGGTCTTCTTCTCGGCGGGTTGCCATTTCGCGGCCAGATCGCTGCCCATCATCTGATGCACGCCCTGGAACACGACCTTGCGATCGACGCCCTTCATATACAGCACGCCCTTGTAGCGCAGCAGATGCTCGCCGTAGATCTGCAGAATGCCGCCGAGGAAATCCTCGAGCTTGTTCGGATCGAACGGACGGTCGCTGCGGTACACGAACGACTTGATCTTGTCGTCATGATGCGCATGGTGATGGTGCCCGTGATCATGGCCTTCGTGATCGCAATGGCCGTGGTCGTGATCGCAGTTCGCGTGATCGTGATCGTGATCATCATGGCCGTGCTCGCCGTGCGTGTGGCCGTGCTCGTCGTGCGCATGCGCGTGGCTGTGAGCGTGTTCGTCTTCGGCCAGGAAGTCCGGGTCGATTTCGAGCTTCGAATTCAGGTTGAAGCCGCGCAGGTCGAAGATTTCCTTCAGATCCGCTTCGCCGAAATTGACGACCTTGATCGCCGCCTTCGGGTTCATCTGCAGCAGACGGTGGCGCAGATCGGCCTGGTGCTGTTCGTCGACGAGATCGGACTTCGTGATGAACAGGCGATCGGCGAAACCGACCTGGCGCTGCACCACTTCGTGCTCGTCGAGCTGGTGGTTCGCGTGCTTCGCGTCGACCAGCGTGATGATCGCGTCGAGCAGGAATTCGCTCGCGATCTGGTCGTCCATGAAGAAGGTTTGCGCAACCGGGCCCGGATTCGCGAGGCCGGTGGTTTCGATCACCACGCGGTCGAAGTCCACTTCGCCCGCCTGCTTCTTCGCGGCCAGATCGTTCAGCACGCGCGACAGGTCGCCGCGAATCGTGCAGCAGATGCAGCCGTTGCTCATCTGGATGATCTGCTCGTTGCTGTCCTGCACGAGGATTTCGTTGTCGATGTTCTCTTCGCCGAACTCGTTCTCGATGACGGCGATCTTCATGCCGTGCTTTTCATTCAGGATGCGCTTGAGCAGGGTGGTTTTGCCGCTGCCGAGAAAGCCGGTCAGGATGGTGACTGGAATCATGAGGGTCGCCTGTAAGTCGTGAAACGGTGCGTGATCGAACGCTAGCGCGAAGCTAGCCAGGTGCGTTGAGCGGGTGCCATGGCCGGATGGCGCAGGGCGCTATCTAGCCGGTTATTGAAACATATTTGCCAGGCGGGCGCAGGCTGGCGCGGTTCGCGGGCCGGTGCGCCCGCCGCCGTCGCCGCGGCCGCAGGCCCGCGCAATCGGCCCGTAAGTAAGGGCGATCAGGCGATTTGCAACAGCAGCCCCTTCAGGTATTCGCCTTCCGGGAAAGCGGTCAGCAGCGGATGATCGACGCCCGCGCCGAGGCGCTTGAGGATCCGCGCGTCGACGCGCGCATCGGCCGCCGCGCCGGAGACGATTTTCTGGAACAGTTCAGGGTCGATCGCGCCGGAGCACGAGTAGGTGAACAGCAGTCCGCCCGGGCGCAGCAGCTTCAGACCGGTCAGGTTGATGTCCTTGTAGGCGCGCGACGCGCGGTCCACGTGTTCGCGCGACGGCGCGAATTTCGGCGGATCGAGCACGATCAGATCGAAACGCTCGCCTTCGTCATGCAGACGCCGCAAGGTCTTGAACGCGTCGGCGTCGAGCCAGGCGGCGCGTTCGGCGTCGAAGCCGTTGGCCTCGACGTTGCGCTGCGCGAGCGCCAGCGCTTCGCCGGAAGAGTCGACCGATACCACGCGTTTCGCGCCGCCCTTCAAGGCCGCGAGCGAAAAGCCGCCGGTGTAGCAGAAGCAGTTCAGCACGTCGCGATCCTGCGCGAGCTGCTGCACGAGCAGGCGGTTGTCGCGCTGATCGACATAGAAGCCGGTCTTGTGGCCGTTGCGCACGTCGACGTGATAGCGCACGCCGTTTTCGCTCGCGATCAGCGCGTCCGACGGCGGTTCGCCCGCCAGCACGCCGGTGATCTGTTCGAGCCCTTCCTTCTGGCGAATCGATACGTCCGAGCGTTCGTACACATTTGGGCAGCCGGTCGCGCCGACCAGCGCCGCGACGATCGCTTCCTTCCATGCCTCGACGCCCGCCGCCATGAACTGGCAGACGAGCTGGCTGCGCTGGCCCGCGTCCTCGGCGACGTAGTGATCGACGATCAGGCCGGGCAGGCCGTCCGCCTCGCCGAAGATCAGACGCACCGCGCCGGTATCGCGCACCATCGTCTGACGATGCGCGAGCGCGCGTTGCACGCGGCGCTTGAAGAACGCGTGGTCGATCGGCTCGGCTTCGTCGAAGCTCCACACGCGCGCGCGGATCTGCGAGTGCGGGCTGTACGCGGCGCGCGCGAGAAAGCGGCCGTCGTGCGCGCGCACCAGCACGGTCGCGCCAGCTTCGGGGCGGCCATCGACGCGGTCGATCGCGTTGGCGTAGACCCACGGATGGCGGCGCAGCAGCGATTTTTCTTTCGATGGTTTGAGCGTAACGGTATTCATCTGGGTGTCGGTCAGGCAATGGGCCGCGCGGTGGGTCCGGCGCGGCCGGTGAAATTCAGGTGCGGACTGCCTGTCGTGGCGGGCGGCGGGCGGCGTCAGTCGCGTGATCAGTTGCGTTTTTTGGCGCGCGGATGCGCGCTGTCGTAGACGTGGGCGAGATGCTGAAAATCGAGCCCGGTATAAACCTGGGTCGCGGTGATGCTCGCGTGGCCGAGCAGTTCCTGCACTGCGCGCAGATCGCCGCTCGACTGCAGCACGTGCGTCGCGAATGAATGCCGCAGCACGTGCGGATGCACGTTTGCTGGAATGCCGGCGGCCAGCGCCGCGCGCTTCACGCGCTCGCGCACGACGTTCGGCGAAAGCCGGTTGCCGCGCGCGGACAGAAAGAGCGGATGCGGATCGTGCCTGACCATCTGGTCGCGCACCGCCAGCCACGCATTCAGCGCCGAGACTGCTTTGGCGCCGACCGGCACGATGCGGCGCCGGTTGCCCTTGCCGAGCACTTCGACTTCAGCGGAATCGAGCTTGAGCCAGCCGGCCGAGCGGTAGCCGTCGGCTTCGGCGAAGCGTACGTCGAGGCCGACCAGTTCGGCGAGGCGCAGGCCCGACGAGTAGAACAGTTCGAGCATCGCGTGATCGCGCAACCCTTCGGGCGACGCGGCGGGCGCGTTGTCCATCAGGCGCGCGGCATCGTCGACGGAAAGTGCCTTGGGTAAGGTTTTCGCCTGCTTCGGCGCGCGTACCGCGGCGACCGGATTCGCCGGCAGATCGACGCGGCCAGCCAGCCAGCGGTAGAACGCGCGCCATGCCGACAGCCGATGACCGATCGAGCGCGCGCTCAGGCCGCCCGCGTGCGCGCGTGCGACAGCACCGCGAATCTCGACCGCGCTCAGGGTTTCGAGCGGCCTGCCTTTGGCAAGCAGTTTCAGTTCGTCGAGTTCGTGCGTGTACGCGCGCAGCGTGTGCGCCGACAGCCGCCGCTCGTGTTCGAGATGCGACAGATAGGCGGCGATCGGGTCGGCGGCGGTCACGGTAGAAGCGGGCGGTGGGCTCGGATTGGTGTGCGCGAGTGTGCGTTACGGGCGCTCGGCGTGGCTCAGCGCGGCAGCAGCCGGCTCAGCGCGGCGCTCGCGAGCGCGCCGATCTGCGTGAGGAAATCGGTCGCCATACCGTCGTGGAAGCGTCGCGCATCGGCCGAACCCATCACGAGCAGGCCGAATGTCGAGGCGTCTTCGCCGGCTTCCGGGGTGCGCAGCGCGAGCAGCGCGATCGATTCGGTGGACTGCTGCGCCGGGTCGGCCTGCGCGGCGCCGTTCTCATCGGCGCCATGTGCCGCACTGGCAGCGCTCGCCGCCGGCGCGAGCCACTGCGCCGCTTCGAAACCGGTATTGGCGCCGCAGTACGGCGTGCTCAGGCTGTTCGCGAAAATGCGCACTTCTTCGCTGACCTGGCGCGCGAAATCGGCCTGCGCATACGGCTCGGCGACGTCCCACACGCGCAGCGCCGCTTGCGGCACGTCGAAGATATCGCGCAGACCGCCGGCGATCGTGCGCGGCAGCGCATACGGATCGCGCTCGGCCATCACGCGAATCGTCCAGCGGTTGAATTTCGACGCGATGCTGTCGTTCTCGTGACCGTAGCGCAGCAGTTCGGCGAGCCGGCGTTCGAGATGTTTGTTCTTGTCGCGCAGCATTTCCATCTGCCGCTCCTGCAGCGATACCGCGGCTTTGCCGTGCGGGTTCGCGAGCCGGATCGTCGCGAGCGTTTCCGCGTGTTCGACGAAGAAATCAGGATTGGCGAGCAGGTATTCGGCGACTTCGCGATCGTTCATGGTTTCGGCTAGAGGACTACGGGACGGCCGGTTTGCGACGGCGCGTCGGTCAATGAGTTAGGCGGCGGTCGAGTTCACGGACGCGTTGGCGGAAGCGCTTGCCGGCGCACTCGCCAACTCGTTGGCGAAGTCGTCGGCCAGTTCAATCTCGCCTTCGAAGACGGTTGCCGCGGGGCCGGCCATCAGCAGCGGAGCGCCTTGCTGGGTGCTGTCCCACGTGATCGTCAGATCGCCGCCGTGCGTGTGGACGAGCACTGGCGAGTCCAGCAGCCCGCGACGGATGCCCGCCGCGACCGCCGCGCACGCGCCGGTGCCGCACGCGAGCGTTTCGCCGGCGCCACGCTCGTAGACGCGCAACCGGATCTCGCCGCGGCTGACGATCTGCATGAAGCCCACGTTCACGCGCTGCGGAAAGCGGGTATGCCGCTCGATCGCCGGACCTTCGACGAGCACCGGAAACGCCTCGACATCGTCGACCACCTGCACCGCGTGCGGATTGCCCATCGATACCACCGATATCCAGCGCGTCGTGCCGTTGACGTCGAGCGGCCACAGCGTGTCGGCGTTTTCGCGGCGGCCTTGCAGGCCCTTGGTCGCGAACGGGACGCGTTCGGGGTCGAACACCGGCGCGTCCATGTCGACGATCACCTCGCCGTTGTCCTGCATCGTCAGCGTGATCGTGCCTTTCTGTACCTGCACGCGCACGCTGCGCTGATCGGTCAGGCCGCGGTCGCGCACGAACTTGACGAAGCAGCGCGCGCCGTTGCCGCAATGCTCGACCTCGCCGCCGTCGCAATTAAAAATGCGGTATCTGAAATCGACGCCGTCGACGGTCGGCTTTTCGACCAGCAGCAACTGGTCCGCGCCGACGCCGAAATGGCGGCTCGCGAGCGCGCGCACCTGGGCGGTGGTCAGGCTGAGCGGTTGGGTATAGCCGTCGAGCACGACGAAGTCGTTGCCGGCGCCGTGCATCTTGGTGAATTTAAGCTTCACGTTTTCTGTGTATCCGTTGCCGCAAGGGGCTTCGCGCGCGCGGGCGAAGCCGGAGAATCTGGCCTGGCTGGTCGCGCGCATAGCGACGATTCGAGCCGGGTTGGACCAATAGTGGATGATACACGTTGGGGCGTAAGGAACGGGCACGGTGCGGCTCGAGGCGGGGCTCACTCAATACACCCCCGGCACTCCCGGCGGCCGCGTCTTGAAACGCTTGTGCACCCAGTAATACTGCTCGGGTATCAGCGGAATCTGTTCTTCGAGAAACTCGTTCATACGGCGCGCGTCGGCATCGTCGTCGCCGGTCGGGTAGTTGTCCCACGGCTTGAAGACCCGGAGCCGATAGCCCTTGTAGTTCGGCAGCACCTCGCCGATGAACGGCACGACCTGCGCGTGCCCGACCTTCGCGAGACGGCCGACCGCGGTCAGCGTGCAGGTCGGCACGCCGAAGAACGGCACGAAGGTCGAATTGCGCGCGCCGTAGTCCATGTCCGCGCCGAGCATCACCGGCTTGCTCTCGCGCAGCCAGCGCAGCACGATGCGCGCGCTGTCCGCGCGGCTCGCCATGTCCGCGCCGAAACGCGCTCGCGCCGCTTTCGCGACGGCCTCGAGTTCCGGATTCGACATCGGCTGATACAGCGAGCCGCACTGACGTTTGAGCGAATAGTTCAGGAAGATCGAGCCGGCCTCGATGCCGACGAAGTGAAAGCCGAGAAAGAGCGTCGGCGGCAGGTTCGGGTCGGTCAGGTCGATCGCGCTGTCGAGCTGGATCAGCTTTTCGAGCTTCTTCGCCGAGCCGAACCACTGCACGCTGCGCTCCAGATAGCTGCGGATCGCGTGGCGAAAATGCTTCTGCGCGACGTCCTCGCGGCGTTCATCGTTCCAGTCGGGGAAGCACAGTTTCAGGTTGGTATGGACGATGCGCTTGCGGCGGCTCGGAATCTGATAGAGCAGCCAGCCAAGGCCATCACCGAGACGGGCGACGAAACCGTACGGCAACAGCGCGAAGAGTTTGAGCAGCCCGATCGCGAGCTTCGGACCGTAGCGGCTCAGCATGCCGCCTCCGGCAAGGAGATGCGACATGCGACAGGGTTCGGTAAAGCGGAGAAATTGGCGTGATACCGCACTCGTGGACTCTGTGACAATCTGAAGAAGTCGCTATAATAAGGGCTTCGCCGAGTTAATAGACAACTTGCGGGGCGAAGCCGGCGGGTGCGGTCCATGGTCTCCATGGCATATGCGTCCAACGGTAAGGTAATCCGCTAAAGCGTCGCCGCTTCAAGGCTCCCGAAGCTGGCTACGTGAAACTCACCCGTAACCACATAACAGGAGTCTGCAACGTGGCAAACGACTATCTCTTCACTTCCGAATCCGTCTCCGAAGGCCATCCCGACAAAGTCGCGGATCAGATCTCGGACGCCATCCTCGACGCCATCCTCGCGCAAGACAAGTACTCGCGTGTTGCAGCCGAAACGCTGTGCAACACGGGTCTCGTCGTGCTGGCCGGTGAAATCACCACGACCGCGAACGTCGACTACATCCAGGTCGCGCGCAACACGATCAAGCGCATCGGCTACGACAACACCGATTACGGCATCGACTACCGCGGCTGCGCGGTGCTCGTCGCTTACGACAAGCAGTCGCCGGACATCGCCCAGGGCGTGGATCGCGCGCACGACAACAACCTCGACCAGGGCGCCGGCGACCAGGGCCTGATGTTCGGTTACGCGTGCGAGGAAACGCCGGAACTGATGCCGCTGCCGATCCACCTGTCGCACCGTCTGGTCGAGCGTCAGGCGAATCTGCGCCGCGACGGCCGTCTGCCCTGGCTGCGTCCGGATGCGAAGTCGCAGGTCACCGTGCGCTATGTCGACGGCAAGCCGCATTCGATCGATACCGTCGTGCTGTCCACCCAGCACTCGCCGGACATCGACCTCGCCACGCTGCGTGAAGCGGTGATCGAGGAAGTGATCAAGCCGACGCTGCCGGCCGACCTGATCAAGGGCGACATCAAGTTCCTCGTGAACCCGACCGGTCGCTTCGTGATCGGCGGCCCGCAAGGCGATTGCGGTCTGACGGGCCGCAAGATCATCGTCGATACGTACGGCGGCGCGGCACCGCATGGCGGCGGTGCATTTTCGGGCAAGGATCCGTCGAAGGTCGACCGCTCGGCTGCTTATGCCGGCCGTTACGTCGCGAAGAACATCGTCGCTGCTGGCCTCGCGTCGCGGTGCCTGATCCAGGTGTCGTACGCGATCGGCGTTGCCCAGCCGACCTCGGTGATGGTCAACACGTTCGGCACGGGCCGCGTGTCGGGTGCGACGATTACGCGTCTCGTGCAGGAACACTTTGACCTGCGTCCGAAGGGCATCATCCAGATGCTCGACCTGCTGCGTCCGGTCTACGAGAAGAGCGCAGCCTACGGTCACTTCGGCCGCGAAGAGCCGGAATTCACGTGGGAAGCCACCGATAAGGCGCTGGCGCTCGCCGAAGCCGCCGGTACCGAACCGGTTGTGGCGCTCGCTGAATAAGCGCCCGGCTGCTCGCAGCCTGCTAGCAAAAAACCCCGCCGGCGTGAGCCGGGCGGGGTTTTTCTTTATCTGCCGCAAGGATAGATGGGCGCGTGAGGGTGTGTGCGTCGGCACGCAAAAGCGCGATCACGATCACGACGCGATGTGTGCGACGAAGTCCTCTGAGGAATAAGCGGTTCAACCGCTTACGCGCTTGCCGTCTCGCGATGCGGCCGACTCACTTCCGTTCGTCGGTGTACAAGACGCCGCTATGCACGCCTCGACGAACAGAAGTCGCCCGGCGACAGCTCAACAGCTCAACTCAGTAACCGAACCCTCACCGGCTCGCAAACGCGAACGCAAACCACCCACTGCTGCTCGTCGATAGCCGACGTGGCCGGCGGCTCGTATGAACCTGCACTTCCGGCGCGCGCTTCCTGACGGCAAGGCGCACCGGCGTCGGCTTGCGCAGCAGCGTGCGCAGCGACAGACGGCGCGTGCCGCCTTGCTGGCGCAGCGCCGAGAAGAACGTATGGAACCAGGTGCGGATACCGTCGACAGCCTTGGCGTCACGCCACTGCTCGCCGAGCGCGCGGGTGCGCGCAGCATGGTGGCGCAGCGCGCGCATCATGTGACGGCGCGCGGGACGCGCCGCTTTCAGCGCGGCGCGGGTAAGACGGGTGCTCAAAAGAGTATGCATGGCTTCACGAGTAGGCAATGTACCGCACGTCGGCACGTGCGCCGGGATGCGCACGGAAAGCAGCACCAAATGTGCCAATGACGGGCTTGCGATGAAGGGCCTGAAAGCCGGAAATCCGGGGCGCATCGCTATGACGAAGGCTGCGACGCGAGAGTCGGCGCAAAACGAGGCGGCGGAAAAATGCGGAGAAACCGCCGGCACGAAGCCGGACGGCCCGCGCACGGCAAAGAAGTGCGTAAGCTGCGATCAACATACGCGCAGGCTACACGGGATTCGTGACGTCAGAAAGTCCGTTATTACCCTGCGAAAGCGGGTCTGCCCCTGCAAAAAGCACGTCGCGCGCACCGACGTGATCGCTTCGTTTGCGATCGATTTTCGTGCGTTTGTGCCCAGTGGATGGGCTGTGTGTCGCGCGTTGCGCCAGAATCTGGTGCATCGACGTGCGGCCGCCCAGCGACACTGCCGAACAACGGAATCGGGCAACGAACCCACCGCGCAAGACACGGCCGACAAAACCCCAGACGAAACCGCCAGCGAAACAATCCGCGAAACAACGCACCCCGATCGCGCCCGTTTTACAATCGAAGGTCAGGTCAGCCGACAGTCACGGAACACCATGTCACTCCATTCGAAGAAAGAGCAGATTCACACGTTGCGAGAGCAGGGTTTTGTCGTCGTGCCAGGACTCGTGTCGCCCGAGCGTTGCGACGAACTGAAGCGGATCGCGCAGCAGCAACTGCGCGAAGCGGCGGCGCCGATCGAGTTCGAAGCGGATTTGCAGTATCCGGGCGCGCCGTCGTCGAAGGATGCGCCGGGTGGGCATACGGTGCGGCGTCTGCTCGACGCGTACGGTCGTCATCCGGCGTTCGCGCAATGGGCGACCGCGCCGGAAATTCGCGGCTGGATGGAGTTGTATTTCGGCGAGGAGCCGCGTCTGTCGCGCGCGCATCACAACTGCATGATGACCAAGCATCCGGCGTACGGCAGCTTGACCGGCTGGCATCGCGACGTGCGCTACTGGTCGTTCGAGCGCGACGATCTGGTTTCCGTGTGGCTCGCAGTCGGGCCGGAAACAGTCGATAACGGCGCGTTGTGGTTCGTGCCGAAATCGCATAGCGCCGCGTTCACGTCGGACCGTTTCGACGATGCGAAATTTTTCCGCGCCGATCTCGCCGAGAACGAGGCTGCGATCCGCACCGCGGTGTCACCCGAGTTGAAGGCCGGCGACGTGGTGTTCTTCCATTGCAACACGCTGCACTCGGCCGGCAAGAATCTCAGCGATCAGGTGAAGTTCTCGCTGGTGTATACGTATCACGGCGTGAGCAACGTGCCGTTGCCCGGCACGCGTTCGGCCGCCAAGCCCGAGATCGCGTTCTAGGCTGACGGACAGCGGCGGCGTTTGTCCGCCGCCTGTTCCGTCCGTTCATGAATGAGATCGAACGCGAAGAAGCAGGCGGCAAACGTGCAACAAGCACGCAAGCACATGACGACAGGCGTCAGCGCTTCCTCCCCGACAACACCACCCCCGTCAAACCGGCCAGCGTCGCGACGACGCCCGCCACGATCAGCATGATCGCCTTGTTGCTCGGCGAGCCGGTAAAGAAACGCGACACGTCGCTGCTTACCGAATTGAACGCCTGGCCGCCGAAATACAGCAGCACGATACCGCCGACAATCAGCGCGATCGAAATCGCTTTCGTCATTTAATTCTCCCTTCTGCCTGAATCGGCCAGAGTGTAGGCGAGCCTTTCGCGCTCGTCTATCCCGCATACTGGGTGCCTGCAAGCGTCGCGTCGATTGGCTACCATAGCGGTCTGGCCGCACCCAACAATAAATCTCCGAAGCAGCACGCCTCCGCAACGCGCGATTCCTCATGCCCGCAACCGCCGGGCGATTTCATCGACAAGGACACTAGCAATGGCTTACGAAGCAGCTTCAGAACGCTATTCGGACATGCAATACCGCGTTTGCGGCAAGTCGGGTCTCAAACTGCCGGCGCTGTCGCTCGGCCTATGGCACAACTTCGGCGACACCACGCCGATCTCGACACAACGCGACATCCTGCGCACCGCCTTCGATCTCGGCATCACGCACTTCGATCTGGCGAACAACTACGGGCCGCCGTACGGCAGCGCGGAAACCAATTTCGGGCGTCTGTTCAACGACGATTTCCGGCCGTATCGCGACGAACTGCTGATCTCGTCGAAAGCGGGCTGGGACATGTGGCCGGGTCCGTACGGCCAGGGCGGCGGCTCGCGCAAGTACGTGCTCGCTAGTCTCGATCAGAGCCTGAAGCGCATGGGCCTCGACTACGTCGACATCTTCTATTCGCATCGCTTCGATGCGAACACGCCGCTCGAGGAAACCGCGGGCGCGCTGGCGAGCGCGGTGCAACAAGGCAAGGCGCTGTACATCGGCATCTCGTCGTATTCGTCGGCGAAGACCCGCGAGATGACGAAGCTGCTCGCCGAGTACAAGGTGCCGCTGCTGATCCATCAGCCGTCGTACAACATGCTGAACCGCTGGATCGAGCGCGACCTGCTAGATACGCTCGATGAAGTCGGCGCGGGCACGATTGCATTCACGCCGCTCGCGCAAGGGCTTCTGACCAGCAAGTATCTGAACGGCGTGCCGGCCGATGCGCGCGTCAACAAGGCGGGCGGCGGCTCGCTGAAGCAGGAGCATCTGAGCGACCAGAACATCGAGCACGTGCGCAAGCTCAACGACATCGCGCAGCGGCGCGGTCAGAGCCTCGCGCAAATGGCGCTCGCATGGGCATTGCGCGATCAGCGCGTGACCTCGGTGCTGATCGGCGCGAGCCGCGCGGAGCAGGTGCGCGAGAACGTCGGCGCGTTGAAGAATCTCGCGTTTTCGGCGGATGAACTGGCGGAGATCGATCGCTTTGCAACCGAAGGCGGGATCAATCTATGGGAAAAGCCGTCGACGGATCAGGCGATCTGATCGCGTAACGGACTATCCGCGAAAGTAGTGGACAGACAAAGCCGCACGCTAAGCGTGCGGCTTTTTTGTGGGCGCTCGGCCGCTATACGAGCGCCGGCAGACCCTCGACCAGCGCCACCGCGAACATCACGCCGATCAGCGCGCCCAGCACGCGCAACGCGTTGTGCCGCAGCTCCGTCTTGCAAGGCAGTGCGCCGACGAACAGCGCGCCCGCCAGCGCCATCGGAATGACCAGGATGAAGTCGCCGATCGTAAAGTACGTCGTCATATTCGTCTCCATTTTTTCTGGCGAGGGCTGCGGTCCTGAAATCATGTAGAGCCCGCGCTCGTTTCGAGTATAGGAGACCGCTGCGCGAACATCTGCGCGTCACATCGCGCGGCGGCGCTTATTCGCAAAGCGCTGAACGCGGCTGGGCGGGGAATACGGCGATTGGCGCGTCGCAGCAAATGAAGCAAAAACTATGAAATGCCCGCTTACATGTGACTTACGTTTTGCCGCGAATCCATGCGGGGTGAGTCGTACGGACGGATGCCTCGCGGCGTATGGTTGGCACGCGGCACGCGGATTGGTACACCTTGAATTTCGCGACGCGATAACGCGCAACATGTCTGTGATTCCGGCCGTGCCGCGCAAACCCCGAGCAACTCAAACGCAACCGTCACGCGAGTCGATCACGCTTGAATCGTTCGACACAGCGGGCTATTCGCGCCCGCGCAAACGCATCGCCGCGAGCAGGCCGATCACGAGCAGCATGCCCACCAGTCCGACCACGCCATTCCAGCCATGCGTGGCCCACACATGCCCGCCATACGAGCCGATCACGCTCGAGCCGAGGTAATACGCAAGCAGATAGAGCGCGGCGGCCTGCCCCTTCGCGTCTTTCGCGAGTCGTCCGACCCAGCCGCTTGCCACCGAATGCCCGGCGAAAAAGCCGAAGGTCAGGCACGCGATGCCGGCTGCGATCGCCGCGAGCGGATGCAGCATCGTCAGCGCGAGGCCGAACATCATCAGCAGCAGGCTCGCGGTCAGCACACGCGCGCGGCCGAACGTATCGGCCATGCGCCCGGACCACGGCGACGCAACCACGCCAGTCAGATAGACGATGAAAATCGCGCCGATCTCGGTCTGATTCAGGCGATAGGGCGGCGCGAGCAGCCGGTAGCCGATGTAGTTGTACAGCGTGACGAAGCTGCCCATTAGCACGAAGCCGAGCAGAAACAGCAGCGGCAGCCCGGGCCGCGTGAACTGCCGCAGCAGCGCGGCGCGGTGATGCGCGAAGCCGAGTCCGCGGCGTGGCACGAAGTGGCGCGACGGCGGCAGCAGCGCGCGAAACGCGAGCATCGACAGCAGGCCGAGCACACCGATCGTGCCGATCGCGACGCGCCACGAAAACAGATCCGCGACGACACCGGTAATCACGCGCCCGGCCATCCCGCCGATCGCCGTGCCGCCGACATATAAGCCCATCGCAAGACCGAGGCCGTCGGGATGCACTTCCTCGGCGAGGTAGGCCATCGCGACGGCGGGCACGCCGCCGAGCGCGAGCCCTTCGAGAAAGCGCAGCACGAGCAGCTGATGCCAATGCGGCGCGACCGACACCGCGAGCGTCAGCAGCGCCGACACCGTCAGCGACAGCGTCATCAGCTTGTGGCGGCTCCAGCCCTCGGAGACGAAGCCGGCGACGAAAATCGCGAGCGCGAGCGCGGCGGTCGACAGTGACAGCGACAGGCTGCTTTGCGCGGGCGTCACGTTGAACGCATCGGAGAACGACGGCAACAGCGGTTGCACGCAATAGAGCAGCGAAAACGTCGCGTAGCCGGCGAACAGCAGCGCGATGCTCGCGCGCCAGTACGCACGTGAGCCGCGTTCGAGATAGGGGATGTCCGATACGGCGCGGGCGCCGGAGGAAGCAGCCGGGGCTGTGGTGGGAGAGGGAACGGCAGAAGCAGTCCGCTGGGATTCCGGCGGCAAGGTCACAACACAACTCCTTGAATGACACGAATACGAACAGGCGACGAAAAAGCGCGAGAAAGAGAGCGCAAAAGGTGTTAAGGATACGCTGAAAAACCGATGCGGAGCGGTGGCGCGTGCAGGCCACGCGAACCACACAAAACCACCCTAACCCCGCCCCGCCACCCCACTAGCCGCCACCGGCGCCGCCGGATGCACGATCTCCTCATCGCCCGGCAGCGCCGATGCATCCCACCCGCCGCCGAGCGCCTTCACGAGCGCGACGCTCGCGGCCATCCGGCGGCGCGCGATCGAGACCGCGTTGCGCTCGTTCGTTAGCGTGGTCGTCTGCGCGACCACGACGTCGAGATAGGTGATCGCGCCGTTCCGGTAGCGATCCGACACGACCGCGAGCGAGCGTTGCGCGGCGGCCACCGCCTCGTCCTGCGCGGCCGCTTCCTGTTCGAGCACGCGCAGCGCGGCGAGGTTGTCTTCCACCTGGCCGAACGCGTTCAACACCGTCTGCCGGTATTGCGCGACGCTCTCGTCATAATGCGCGCGCGCCTGTTCCTTGACGGCCGCGCGTCCGCCGAAGTCGAGCAGCGTGCCGGCGAGCGTCGGTCCGAGCGACCACAGCCGGCTCGGCGCGAGCAGCCACTGGCTGTAGTTGGTAGCTTCCAGCCCGCCCGTCACGGCCAGCACGAGGTTCGGGAAAAACGCCGCGGTGGCGACGCCGATCTGCGCGTTCATCTCGGCGACGTGCCGTTCGGCCGATGCGATGTCGGGCCGCCGTTCGAGCAGTTCAGACGGCACGCCCGTCGCCGCGACGACCGGCACGGCGACGAGCGGCGCGACCGGCAGCGTAAAAGTAGACGGCGGCTGGCCGATCAGGATCGCGATCGCATGTTCGAGTTGCGCGCGTTGCACGCCGAGATCGAGCGCCTGCGCCTCGGTGGTCTTCAGTTGCGTTTGTGCCTGCGCGACGTCGGCGTCGGTCGCGATGCCGCCCGCGTAGCGGTGCTGCGTGAGTTCGAGCGCTTCCCGATAGGCGTTGATCGTGTCGTCGAGCAGTTGACGTTCCTGGTCGAGTCCGCGCAGTTCGAAGTAGTCGGTCGCGAGTTCGGCCTGCATCGACAGCAGCGCGGCGTCGACATCGGCGGCGCTCGCTTGTGCGCCGGCCTTCGCGCCTTCGACGCTGCGCGACACGCGGCCCCACAGGTCCGGTTCCCACGACGCGTCGACCTGCACCAGATAGTCGTCCAGCGCGAGCCCCGCGGTCGATTTATGCAACACGTTCGCCGACGTCCGCGTGCGCGAGTACTGGGCTCCGGCGGTCACGACCGGGAAGAATTCCGCGCGATATTGCGCGACGGTTGCGCGCGCCGCGCGAAAGCGCGCTTCGGCGGCCTGCACGTCCTGGTTCGCGCTTGCGACCCGCGGTTCGAGCGCATCGAGCGCCGGGTCGCCGTAGATCCGCCACCAGGCGCCGCGCGCGAGCGTATCGGCGGGCTGCGCGGGTTTCCAGCCGGTGCCGTCGAGTTCGCGATAGGTGGCCGGCGCGACGGCGGTGGGTTTCACGTAATCGGGGCCGACGGTGCAGGCCGCGAGCGAACCGGCGAACAACAACGGCAAAGCGCAGGCACGTAGTGCGGTGTCGAGCGAAGGACGTTGCGAGGTGCTGGTCGATCCGCGCGCGTCCGCGTCTGAGTCCGCGAGCACGAGTGCCGCGCGAACTGAAACTCGCGC
The DNA here is from genome assembly GCF_021390495.1 of Paraburkholderia sp. ZP32-5. Classification (NCBI taxonomy): domain Bacteria; kingdom Pseudomonadati; phylum Pseudomonadota; class Betaproteobacteria; order Burkholderiales; family Burkholderiaceae; genus Paraburkholderia; species Paraburkholderia sp. ZP32-5. The sequence continues at coordinate 204,954 of NZ_JAJEJP010000001.1, forward strand.
AGACAATCGCGCGAATACCGATGCGCTTGCCGACGCGACCGCCGCTCGACGCAAAACCGGCGTCTTCATGATTGCTTCCTTGCGTCCGGATTGGCTCTGGCCGGCAACGCCGCCATGCCGACTACGCAGGCCACGCTCGTCGCGCTCATCGCACCACTCACACCATTCGCTGCACTCGCACCCGCCGAACCATTCGCCCCAGCCGCTCCCGAAGCCCCTCCGCCTTCCGCCCCACGCGGCACGATCCGCACCGGCGCGCCATCGACGATCGAATCCTGTGGATTCACGATCACCTGCTCATCGCCGTGCAGCCCCGACACGATCGCAACGCGCGTGCCGAAGTCCGTGCCGAGCGACACCGGCAGCAGCTTCACCCGGTGTTGTGCATCGACGGTCGCGACTTTCACACCGTCGGGTCTGAATAGCAGCGTATTACCCGGCAGCGTGTACGGCGCCGCGCCCGCGCCAAGCTCGAAATGCACCTGCGCGTAAGCACCCGGCAACAACTCACCGCCGCGATTGTCGACATCGACTTCGACGAGCATCGTGCGCTGCTGCGGATCGACCGCGCCCGCGGTGCGCGCGACCGTGCCCGGATAGTGTCGCGACGGCGTCTCGGTCAGCGTCAGATACGCGCTCTGTTGCGCACGCACCTGCTGCGCGTACCCTTGCGGCACGTTCACGTAGACACGCAGCCGGTCCGCCTGCGCGACATGAAATAGCTCCTTCGCGGGACCGCCCGAACTGCCCGCGTCGATCAACGCGCCGACGTCGACGTTGCGCGCGGTCACGGTGCCGTCGAACGGCGCATAGACCTTCTGGAACGACTGCGTTTTCTCCAGACGCGCAACGTTGAAACGCGCGGCGTCGAGCGTGGCTTTTTTCGCGAGCATATCGCCGACTTTCTCATCGGTTTCCTGTTTCGACACCGACTTGGTCCTGAGCATTTCGGTCCAGCGATCGGCGGTGCTTTTCGCGAGCGCGTAGTTCGCATTGGCGTTCGCGAGATCGGCGCGGGCAGCGCGCAACTGGTCGTCGACTTCGGGCGTGTCGATTTCGGCGAGCAACTGACCGTTCTTCACGTGCGCGCCGATATCCGCGTACCACTTCTTCAGATAGCCGTTGGTGCGCGCGTAAATCGGCGTGTCGAGAAATGCCTGCACGTTGCCGGGCAGCACCAGATTGAAGCCGCCCGACGATTTGCGCGGCAGCACGACTTCGACGCTCATCTGGCTCGTATGCTCGGCCTCGCGTTCGAGCGCCGCGTGCGCATCGCGGCGCGACCAGATGCCTTGCGCGGCAACGGCCAGTATCGCGATGGCCGCGACGATCACGAGCCAGCGCGTGCGCTTGGGCTTCGCGCGATCGCCCGAATCCGGACCCTCTGGACGTTGCGCTTGCATCAAGCTTCCCCTCTGTCGATCGGAGCTGGCGTTTTAGTGCTCACTCCGATCTCATCAAAGATTTTTCTTGTCGAGACTGGCGGGCCATCGTAGACGCTGCCTCTTATGTGATCGCGGCGCATGCAGTGCGTATTGCTCGTATCGCACGCATTGCATCCACCCGCTGCGGCCCTCATCGCGCGCGTGATGTTCATGGCTTGCCCACCACATGTTCCGCCGAACGCTGGCGCCGTGCCGCGAGCCGCCGATAGATCATCGAGAACACGACCGGCACGAAGATCAGCGTGGCCACCGTGCCAACCGTAAGACCGCCGATCACCGCGCGCCCGAGCGGTGCATTCTGCTCGCCGCCTTCGCCGAGACCGATCGCCATCGGCACCATGCCGATCACCATCGCGAGCGCGGTCATCAGCACCGGACGGAAGCGCGTAAAGCCCGCTTCGATCGCCGCGCGCGTCGCGTCGCCGTGCAGCAGCAACTGCTCGCGCGCGAAGCTGATCACGAGAATCGAGTTCGCGGTTGCGATGCCGATACACATGATCGCGCCGGTGAGCGCCGGAATCGACAGCGTGGTGTGCGTGACGAACAGCATCCACACGATGCCGGCCAGCGCGCCGGGCAATGCGGTGATGATGATGAACGGATCGAGCCACGACTGGAAATTGACGACGATCAGCAGATAGACGAGCAGCACCGCGAACAGCAGACCGGCGAGCAGACCCGAGAACGACTCGTTCATCGTCTGCACCTGGCCGCGCAGTTCGATCGTCGAGCTTTTCGACAAGCCGGCTTTCGATTCGTCGATGATCCTGCGGATGTCGTCGGACACGCCGCCGAGATCGCGGCCGTCGGCGGTGCCGAAAATATCGATCGTGGTCTGCGCGTTGTAGTGCGTGAGCACCGCGTTGCCGGCGTCGCGGTGCATCGTCGCGAGCGAGCCGAGAATATTGGTGCGGCCGTTCGCATTCAATGGGATGTTCTCGAGCGATTGCAGCGAATCGATCGTGTATTGCGGTGCTTCCGTGATCACGTTGTAGCTGACGCCATTGTGCGGATTGAGCCAGAACGTCGGCGTGGTCTGCTGGCTGCCCGACAGCGTAATCAGCAGATCGCTGGCGATATCGCGCTGCGAGAAGCCGGCCTGTTGCGCGCGCGTGCGATCGACATCGATGAAGATACGCGGCAGATCGGCGGGCTGCTGGATGCGCGCATCGACGAGACCCGGCACCGTGCGCAGACGGTTCAGCAGCGTCGCGGCGAACGCGCGATTGGCCGCGACTTCACGACCGACGATCTGGATGTCGATCGGCGACGGCATGCCGAAGTTCAGCGTCTGGCTGACGATATCGGCGGGCAGAAACGCGAACTGCACGCCGGGGAATTCGTCGCTGAGCGTGCGCCGCAGCGTGCGCACGTAGCCGGCGCTCGGATGATGATCGGGATTCAGCGTGATCAGGATGTCGCTATCCGACGTGCCGATCGTGCCGGTATTGCTGTACGACAGATTGATACCCGACACCGGCAAGCCGATGTTGTCGATGATCGAATGCAGCTCGCCGGCGAGAATCAGCTGACGGATGCGCGTGTCGACGCGATCGGTCAGCACCGCGGTTTCCTCGACCCGCATACCGGTTTTCGCGCGCATATGCAGCGCGATCGTGCCGGCATCGACGGCCGGAAAAAAGTCGCGGCCGATAAACGGCAGCAATAGCAGCGACGCACCACAGCAAACCAGAAACAGCGTGACGAAGAGACCGGGCCGCGCGACACGCGCTTCGAGAAACCCGCGATAACGCTCGCGCAAGCTTGCAAAGCCACGCTCGAATGCATAGTGCACGCGCATGAACGGATTGCGCGTTGGCATAGGAGTGTGATGCGCATCCGCCGCTTTGTTGTGGTGATGGCGCAGCAGATAGTTCGCCAGCGTCGGCACCAGCGTACGCGAGAAGACATACGACGCGAGCATCGCAAATACCACGGCTTCGGCGAGCGGAATGAACAGGTAGTGCGCGACACCCGTCAGCAGAAACATCGGCACGAACACGATGCAGATCGCCAGCGTCGATACGAGTGTCGGAATCGCGATCTGATGCGCGCCGTCGAGAATCGCCTGCTCGAGCGTCTTGCCCTGTTCGAGCTGATGACTGATGTTCTCGATTGCAACGGTCGCATCGTCGACCAGAATCCCGACCGCGAGCGCGAGGCCGCCCAACGTCATGATGTTGATCGTCTGACCGAGTGCCGACAGCGCGATGATCGACGTGATCATCGATAGCGGAATCGACACCGCGATGATCAGCGTTGCGCGCCAGTTGCCGAGAAACAGCAGAATCATCAGACCTGTCAGGCACGCGGCGATCAGCGCTTCACGCAGCACGCCCTGCACCGACGCGCGCACGAACAGCGATTGATCGGCAACGGGGTCGATATTCAGCGACGGCGGCACCAGATTGCGCAACGTCGGCATCATCGTCTTGATGCGATCGACGATGTCGAGCGTCGACGTGTTGCCGCTCTTGTTGATCGTCAGCAGCGCCGCGCGCTGGCCGTTCACGCGCACGATGTTGGTCTGCGGCTGATAGCCGTCGCGCACATGCGCAACATCGCGGATATAGATGGTGCCGTTCGCGGTGCTGCGAATCGGAATGTTGTTCAGGCCTTCGAGCGAATCGGGGCTGCCGTTCATTTCCACCGAGTACTCGGTCGAGCCGATTTTCGCGGTGCCGGACGGCAGAATCAGATTCTGCGCGGTGACCGCGTTGACCACGTCCATCGGCGACAGATTGCGCTCCTGCAACTTGCGCGAATCGATATCGACCATGATTTGCCGCTGCTTGCCACCATACGGCAGCGGCGCGGATGCGCCGGGCACGGTCGCGAGCTGTGTCTTCAGGAAGTTATTGCCGAAGTCGTAAAGCTCCTGCTCGGTCAGCGACGCCGATGACAACGCAAGCCGCAAGATCGGCACCGTCGACGCGTTATAGCGCAGGATGTTCGGCGGCGTGATGCCGGGCGGCAGCGAACGCAATTGCGTTTGCGAGAGCGCGGTCACTTGCGCGAGCGCTTCGTCGATGTTCGCGCCCGGCTGGAAAAAGATCTTGATTACCGAAATGCCGTTCAGCGACGTCGATTCCGTGTGCTCGATATCGTTGACCGCGACCGACAGTCCGCGCTCGTAATTGAGCGCGATGCGCCGTTCCATTTCGTCGGCGGGCAAGCCGTTGTACGACCAGATGACCGACAGCACCGGAATGTCGATGTTCGGGAAGATGTCGGTCGGCGTGCGCAGGATCGTCAAAGGCCCGACGATCAGCAACAGCAGCGCCAGCACGATGAACGTATAGGGCCGCCGCAGCGCGAGACGAACGATCCACATGGCTAGTGCCGGTGGGTGAAATGAGCAACGGCGCGGCGAGGCATGCGGCACAGCGCGCGCGTGCCGTGTGTTTTGCGTGCGCCGCGAACGCGAGTGCGTGGCGACGCGGCGCTCGTATCAGGCAGATCGTTGTGGCAGCGCACGTTTTTGATGTCTCCCCCCGGCAGGGTTTATGATGGACTTCATTACGACGGCTCACGCCGAGATCATCGGCCGTGCGCAGCGTAATTGGAATAGGGCGAAACGACTGGTGAATGTCATCTATTCGCGCTTCCAAAGGCCCCGCAAAACGGGAACAATGACTCGAACCTCTTTCGCGCAAGGCGCGCGGCGGACTGGGTGCGTTAGCAACGTTAGTGGCGAAGCGGCGCTTTTTATCATCACCTCGACCGGCGTGAATTCATAAAGCCGGCTAAGGGAAACGGGGAAATATCATGCAAGTCGGTTCCATTGTCCGCTCGGTACATATCGCCGTGCCGCAAGGTGCGCGCGGAATCGTCATGCGCATACTCGGCGACATGGCGATGGTGGCGTGGTATGCCGGTGAACCCGGCGCATCGCAGCAACTGAACACCGAACCCTTTTTCCTCGAAGATCTGATCGATACCGGTGATCTGATACGTCCGGCCGGTGCGCAAACGCATTGAACACCGCTGGCATTACAGATGTGTGTGCAAATCGTAGTCTTTATGTAAGGGAGGATTAACGCTTGCGCTTCCCTGTGCTTCTTTTTGTGCTCGCGGCGAGCCGCGCATAGGCTCACATCGTGAGCGGTCGCTCTCGTCTTTAACGACGGCGCGGCGCACAATGCGGGCATGAACGACACCACTCCCGACATTCCCAATCCCGAGGCCGGCGCGAACAGCGCCGTGCCGTTTGCCCGCCTCACACCGGAAACCGTGCTCGACGCGCTCGACGGCGTACTCATGACGGCCGGCGTGCGTACCGACGGCCGTCTGCTGCCGCTCAACAGCTATGAGAATCGCGTGTACCAGGTCGGAGTCGAAGACGGGCCGCCCGTGGTCGCGAAGTTTTATCGTCCGGCACGCTGGAGCGATGCCGCGATTCTCGAAGAACACGCGTTCGTCGCCGAGCTGGCGGCGCGCGAAATTCCCGCAGTGACCGCTCGCGTGCTGGATGGCCGCACGCTTCATTCGTTCGATGGTTTCCGCTTCTCGGTCTTCGAGCGGCGCGGCGGCCGCGCGCCGGATCTCGACCGGCGCGACACGTTGGAGTGGCTGGGGCGTTTCATCGGACGCATTCATGCGATCGGTCAGACGCAAAGCTACACGGAGCGGCCCACGCTCGATATCCAAACCTTCGGCTACGAGCCACGCGACTTTCTGCTCGCGCAGCGTTTCGTTCCCGACGATGTGCGCACTGCGTGGGAAACCGTCGTGAACCTCGCGCTCGAAGGTGTCTCGCATGCGTTCGACCGCGCGGGTGAAATTCGCTCGCTGCGTCTGCACGGCGACTGTCATCCGAGCAACGTGCTGTGGACCGACGCGGGCCCGCACTTCGTCGATTTCGACGATAGCCGCATGGGCCCCGCGATTCAGGATCTGTGGCTGCTGCTGCCGGGCGAGCGCGCCGACGCATCGCGCGCGCTCACCGATCTGCTTGCCGGCTACGAGGACTTCTGCGAGTTCGAGCCGCGCGAACTTTATCTGATCGAAGCGCTGCGTACGCTGCGGCTGATTCACTACCAGGCGTGGCTCGCGCGTCGTTGGGACGACCCGGCGTTTCCGGCCGCGTTTCCGTGGTTCAACACGCAGCGCTACTGGGAAGACCGCATTCTGGAGATGCGCGAGCAGATCGGCGCGATGCAGGAAGGGCCGTTGTGGCCGGTTTGAATTGCAGCAGCGCAGGCACAGGCGCACGCGCACGTGCACGCGTCCCATCACGGCGACTGCGACACCACACTCGACGACTCCACCAGCGTCGATCTGACGATTACCTCGGCGCGCACATCGCGCCCGATCGCTTCGATCGCGGGCTGCATCCGCGTGAAATCATCCGGTGTGCAGACGTCGCTATCGAAATGAGTCGTGCCGTCGCGCGTCATCGTCACGACGTTGTTGCGCGCATCGAACGTGTACTGCGATTCGAAATCGACGAAGCGATCCTGCGTGCGCTTCGGCTCCGGCATATCGAGCACGCGGAAATTGGCCGGCAGTTCGATGCGCGCGCGTTCGTGCATCGCGAGGTTGTGGCACACGAACGGCTGCGTGCGCTTACGCTCGCCGAGCCAGTAGCGGGTGTCCGCCTCGACGCCGCCGCCCAAGCTCGTGATCGCCGGGATCGACGCCGTCATGCCGGTCACGACGAGGCTCTCCAGCGTGCCTTTCATCGTGAGCGTGAGCGGCCCGTCGGCCGCGCTCAGATCGCTGGTCGTCAGTGTCGCGGTGCCACGCAGATTCGCGTTGCGCAACTCGGCCTGAATCGATTCCTCGCGTTGCGCGGGCGTTTGCATACGCAATCGCGCACGCGCCTGTTCGGCGTAAGGCCCCGCGTCCTGCAGCCGATACGTGAAGCTCGCCGAGCCATCGGGTTCGATCCTGATCGCGAGGTCGGTGCTGCGCGTCATCGGCGCGGTGGCGGGTGTGCGCGCGAGCACGCCATCGTCGACGAGCACCGTCGGCCGGTTCATGTCCGATGGAGGCAGAAAGCCGAATTCGACGTCCGACGCGGTCGAATCCGCATACATCTGCAGATCGGGCAGCCACGTAATCACATGATTGATCACGCCATAGCCGGGCACGCTCGGCAGCGTATAAATCGTGCCGCTGCTGATCAGCGCGGGCTCGTTGCGCACGCCGACCGCATCGAGCAGCGCGCCATAGAGCGCGACGTGATCCTTGCAATCGCCATAGCGGTTCGCGAGGATCGCGCTCGCGCGATGCGGCACGACCGCGCCGCGTCCGACGTTGATCGCGACATAGCGCACGTTGCGGCGTACCCAGTCGTATAGCGTCTTCGCCTTGTCGCGCGGCGTATGGTCGTGGGCGGTGAGCTGGTGCGCGAGTTGTGTCAGTGCGGGCTCGTGCGCGCCGGGGTCTGCCGCCGAGTCGCGGTAGGATGCGGCGAACGCGGCATAACTCGGGAAGGTCGACACCATCAGCCGGTCGCCATACGACACATACGCGACCGAGCCGCGTTCGAGCCGGTCGAAATGCGCCTTGTCGTAGCGGAATTCGTAGCGCGTGCGGCCATCGCGCGTGCTCGGCGGCAGCGCTTCGAAGCCGCGTGCGTCGGCATAAAGCGGCTTGTCGGAGGGCAGATCGTAGATCAGATGGAAGTCGCGCGTCGGCGCGAGATCGGGCGGTGTGAAGTCGCTGAACTGACCCGGCACGATCGGCTGGCGCTGCGTCTTGCGATAGGTCAGATGAACGCGCGCGCCCGGCTCGACCGCCGGAAACACGATCGCCTTTTCCTGGATGTCCTGGAACATCGGCGCATTGAACGAACGGGCTTCCTGAACGTCGTGGATCTGCTCGGGCTGCACGTCGTGACGCTTGCCGTCGGCGCTGATCGTATAGGCCTCGATCACCTGCACGTCGGCCATATTGCGGTTGAACCACACGTATTGCTGCGCCACGCGCTCGACGCCGGCCTCGTTGTTCACGCGCAGCGTCAGCGCATCGAGCTTCGAATACGAGCCGTCCGCGTTGACGGTGAAGGTCTGCGTCTCGCCTTCGTTGGTGTAGGGGTCGTCCAGTTTGACCGGCGCGCTCGCGCTCGCGACGTGCATGCCGCACAGGCAGCCCACCGAGACAAGACGGATCAGCAGAGAGAGTCGCATGACGGGCGATATCCGAACGATCGACATTGACGGGGTCGCCAGTTAGAGTCGGTTCGCGCGGTGCGGATGTCAAGCGGCTGGCGCGCATTCGGCGGAATCCGGATTATTCGCGCATCGGCCCGCACAACCCGTTTGTCGCGAGGGCGAGCGTGCGCGACGCTCACCCTCGCTCGTCGGGCAGTCAATCACCGGGCGCTAAATCAGCAGGCACTACACGCTGCAAGCCGCTCCACCCGACGCCGCAATCTCCTGCGCTGCCTTTGCACCTTCGACCTGCAGTATCGTCGGCAGCGACACGCCGTTCTTCGCGGCCGTCACCTCGGCGAGGATCGACACCGCGATTTCAGGCGGCGTCCTGCTGCCGATATAGATACCGACCGGTCCATGCAAACGGGCCAGTTCGGCTTCGTTCAGATCGAACTCCTTCAGTCGCTCGCGGCGCGCCTGATTGTTCCGTCTCGACCCCAGCGCGCCGACGTAGAACGCCGGCGTCTTCAGCGCCTCCATCAGCGCGAGATCATCGAGCTTCGGATCGTGCGTGAGCGCGATCACCGCGCAGCGCTCGTCGAGCTTCATGTCGATCACCGTATCGTCCGGCATCGTGCGCACGATTTTCGTGCCGGGGATGTCCCATTCGTCGGTGTATTCCTCGCGCGGATCGCACACGGTGACCTGATAGTCGAGCCCGACCGCGATATGACACAGGTAGCGCGACAACTGCCCCGCGCCGATCACCAGCATCCGGTAGCGCGGGCCGTGGATCGTCAGCAGACGCTCGCCGTCGAAATGCACGCCGTCGGTGGCCTGCGCGTCGTCGAGCCGCACCGCGCCCGTCGCCATGTTGACTTCGCGCGCGACCAGCCGACCGTTCTCCACCGCATGGCAGAGTTCGCCGATGCCGCTGGTCGGCGTCAACGGTTCGAGCACGAGCTGGATCGTGCCGCCGCACGGCAGCCCGAAGCGATGCGCTTCTTCCGCCGTGATGCCGTACTTGACGGCTTCCGGATGCGTCTGTTCGATGCCCCGTTGCCGCACCCGATCGATCAGATCGTCTTCGATGCAGCCGCCCGATACCGAGCCGACCACCAGTCCGTCATCGCGTACCGCGAGCATCGCGCCCTCGGGGCGCGGCGACGAGCCCCATGTCTTCACGACCGTTACCAGTAGCGCGCGGTGACCTTCTTCCAGCCAGCGGGCGCTGGACTTCAGAACTTCGAGATCCACGCTGTCCATGATTTCTTTCCTTTCTTTTCTTCGCCGCCGGACTCGCCGTCCGCGGCTTGATTCGATTCCGTTTGCGCGGCCGACGCGTCACCGGACGGCGGGGCTTTCGCGTCATTGTCCTCGCCGCCGGAGAACTGTGCACTGAAGCGCTTGAAAAATTCGCCGGCAATCTTGCGTGCCGCGCCGTCGACGAGCCGTGAGCCGATCTGAGCGAGCTTGCCGCCGACCTGTGCGTTCGCCGTGTAGCTGAGCTTCGTCGCCGCGTCGCCGTCGGCTTCGAGCGTGACCTGCGCGTTGCCCTTCGCGAAGCCGGCGGCGCCGCCCTGGCCTTCGAAGACGATCGTGTAGGTGTTCGGCGCGTCGATGTCGGTCAACTGCATACGACCCTTGAAGCGCGCCTTGACCGGCCCGACCGCCGCGCTGAGCGCGACCAGGTACGCGTTTTCGCCATCGGGGTCGATGCTTTCGCAACCGGGGATGCACGCACGCAGAATTTCTGTGTCGTTCAACGCATCCCACGTTTGCTGCTGCGAGACCGGCAGCGTGTGAGTTTCGGCTAGTTCCATGAGCTTGCTCCAGCGAGTGCCTTCGCGGCCACGGCATGGCGAGGCGCGCGGGTGAGTTGCGCGAGATCGCGGCCGAATGCTGCGAGGCTATCCAGATTATGAACCGGACGATGCGCGTCGACATACGGCAGGATTGCCTGCACGCCGCGTGCCTTCGGCGCGAAGCCGCTGAAACGCAGCAGCGGATTGAGCCAGACGATGCGATGCGCGAAGCGCGCGAGGCGCGCCATTTCGGTATCGAGCACGTCGATCGCTTCGTGATCGAGACCATCGGTGACGAGCAGCACGGTCGCGCGGCCGGTCAGCACGCGACGTGCCCAGCGCCGGTTGAATTCGGCGAGCGCCGCACCGATACGCGTACCGCCCGACCAGTCGACCACCTGATCGCTGAGCGTCGCGATCGCGACATCGGGATCACGCTCGCGCAACGCGCGCGTCGCGTTCGTGAGCCGCGTGCCGAACAGGAACACCTGCAGGCGTTCTCGCGACTGCAGCAGCGCGTGGCAGAAGTACAGCACCGCGCGCGAGTAGTTGCTCATCGAGCCGGAGATATCGAGCAGCAGCACGAGTGGCGGCTTGCGTTCGACCACCGCGCGATATTTCCACACCATCCAGTCGCCGCCCGCGCGCACCGCGTGCCGCGCGCTCGCGCGCAGGTCCGCATGCGTGCCGTGCGAGGCGGCCTTCAGGCGGCGTGTCGGTTCGGTTGCGAGCGGCAGACGCTGGCCGCGAATCAGATGCCGCAGGCTGCGCCATTCGTCGGCGGTCAGCGTATCGAAATCGCGGTGACGCAGCCGCTCTTCGGCGCTGAACGTCATGTGCGCGTGCAACTCGTGCTGCTCGGTTTCCTGCTGCGGGTTCAGATGCGGCGACGGCGGCATGCGCACCGCGAGCGCATCGGCGAGACGGTTATTACGTTTGGGCGGCGGCAGGCCGTCGCGGACTTTCGGCAACAGCAGCGCGCGCAGCTTGCCTTCCCAGTCGGGATCGCGCCAGAACAGATCGAACGCAGCGTTGAACAGCTCGCGCTCGTCGGGCGCGGTGACAAGCAGCGCGGCGAGCGCCGCGCGCACGTCGTCGCGGCGGCCGAGGTCGATCCATTGCAACGCGGCGAGCGCATCGACGGCCTGCGCGGGCGACATCGGCAGGCCTGCGCCACGCAGCACGCGCACGAAGTGCACGACGTTGCGCGCGAGCATCGGCGCGCCGTCCGCCGATGCGGCGGCGCGGTTCGTGTTGCCTTGATCGTCCGTGCCGTCTCGATCTGCCATCTCCACTATCCTCAGGCCGACAGACACTGCGCGATCTGCGCGGTGTCCACGCGCGCGAGATCGTCCTGATACTTGAGCAGCACACCGAGCGTGTTCTGTACCGACTGCGGATCGAGTTCCGTCACGGACAGCGCTTCGAGCGCGCGGCACCAGTCGATCGTCTCAGCGATGCCCGGCGCCTTGAACAGATCCATGCCGCGCAGCCGGTGCACGAAATCGACCGCGCGCCGCTGCAATTGCGCCGATGTTTGCGGCGCGCGCGCGGCGACGATTTCGAGTTCGCGCTCGCGATCCGGATAGCCGATCCATTGATACAGGCAGCGGCGTTTCAGCGCGTCGTGAACTTCGCGCGTGCGATTCGACGTCATCACGACGAGCGGCGGCTGCGCCGCGCGCACGGTGCCGTATTCGGGAATCGATACCTGGAAATCCGACAGCAGTTCGAGCAGGAACGCCTCGAACGGTTCGTCCGCGCGATCGATCTCGTCGATCAGCAGCACGCGCCGCGCGCCGGGGTGATGTTCGTCGGGCAGCAGCGCCTGCAGCAGCGGACGCTTCAACAGAAATTCGCCGCGATACAGCGTGTCGTTGTCCGGGCGCTCGCCGGCCGCTTCGGCGAGCCGCAGCGCCATGATCTGGCGCGGGTAGTCCCATTCGTACAGCGCGCTCGCGGTGTCGAGCCCCTCATAGCATTGCAGCCGCAACAGCGTGGTGCCGAGCATGCCCGCGGCCGCTTTCGCGAGTTCGGTCTTGCCGACGCCGGGTTCGCCTTCGACGAACAACGGACGCTCCATGCGCAGTGCCAGATACAGCGCGGTCGCCAGTTCGCGGCTCGCGAAATAGCGTTGGGCGGCGAGTTGGGCGAGAGTGTCGTCGATGGAGGCCGGCTGCATGGTGGTCCTGGATCTGCGCGATGAGCTGCGACTCAAGCGCGACTGCGACTAAAGAATGACTGAAGCCTGGGCGCAAGCGCGAGGCACGAGCCGCGGAAAGTACGAAGCACGCCGCGCGCCCGATTGCGACGTGGGCGTGGGCGGACGAAGCCGGCTTGCGCGCGGCATCCTGTATCGATGCTCGATGCGCGGCAAGCCGCTCGTGTCAGCCGAAGAGGCTAACCGTTCGCCTTCGTCACCGCCCGCGCGGCGAGCACCGGAATCAGATGCGCGCGGTACTCGGCGCTTGCATGCATGTCCTCGTTCAACTCGCCGGACGGAACGCTGACCGCGCGGGCCGCATCGGGCGTGAAGTTCGCCGACAGCGCGCTTTCCAGCTCCGGCACGCGAAACACCGACGACGCGGCGCCCGTCACCGCAACACGCACGCCGCTCGCGAATTGCGCGACGAACACGCCGACCAGCGCAAAGTGCGACGCCGGGTTGCGGAATTTCTCGTACGCGGCGCGATCGGGCACCGGAAACTCGACGGCGACGATCAGCTCGTCGGGCTCCAAAGCGGTCTCGTACATGCCGACGAAGAAATCGGCCGACGCGATGCGCCGCCGATCGGTGACGATCGTCGCGTCGAGACCCATCGCCGCGGCCGGATAGCATGCGGCCGGATCGTTGTTCGCGAGCGAGCCGCCGATCGTGCCGAGCGCGCGCACCTGACGATCGCCGATATGGCCGGCGAGGTCCGCGAGCGCCGGCAGCACGCGCCGCACGTCCGCGTGATCGGCGACATCCGCGTGACAGACGGCCGCGCCGATCGTCACCGTTTGCGTGTCGACGGTGATGGTTTTCAGCGCTGGAATTCGCGTGACGTCGATCAGTTGCGACGGCTGCGCGAGACGCAGGCGCATCGTCGGCAGAAGGCTCTGGCCGCCGGCGAGGAATTTCGCTTCGCTGTCGGCGGTGAGGGCCGCGGCGGCCGCTTTCGGATCCGTCGCGCGTTGATACTCGAATGAATACATGTCGAATGCTCCGCTGAGGATCGATGGGTCAGGGTTGCTTGGCCGCGTGAATCGCGGACCACACGCGATGCGGTGTGGCCGGCATCTGCATATCGGTCACGCCTAATGGCGCGAGCGCGTCGATGATCGCGTTGATCACCGCCGGCGGTGAGCCGATCGCGCCCGCCTCGCCGCAACCTTTGACGCCGAGCGGATTGTGCGTGCACGGCGTGCCCTTCGCGGTCTCGACGGTGAAGTCGGGCAGATCGGACGCGTGCGGCATCGCGTAATCCATATACGAGCCCGACAGCAACTGGCCGCTGTCGTTGTCGTACACGCAGCGCTCGAGCATCGCCTGGCCGATGCCCTGTGCGAGCCCGCCATGCACCTGGCCTTCGACGATCATCGGATTGATCACGTTGCCGAAATCGTCGACCGCGGTGAACTGCTGGATGCGGCTCACGCCGGTGTCCGGATCGATTTCGATCTCGCAAATATACGCGCCCGACGGATAGGTGAAGTTGGTCGGATCGTAGAACGCGCTTTCTTCGAGACCCGGTTCGAGCACGTCGAGCGGATAGTTGTGCGGCACGTAGGCCGCCAGCGAAATTTCCGCGAACGCCTTGGTGCGGTCGGTGCCCGCGACACGGAACACGCCGTTCTTGAACTCGATGTCTTCGGCCGATGCTTCGAGCAGATGCGCGGCGATCTTCTTCGCCTTTGCCTCGATCTTGTCGAGCGCCTTCGAGATCGCCGAACCGCCCACCGCGATCGAGCGCGAGCCGTAGGTGCCCATGCCGAACGCGATGCGGCCGGTATCGCCATGCACGATCTCGACGCTTTCGAGCGGGATGCCGAGCCGCTCCGCGACCACCTGCGCGAAGGTCGTTTCATGCCCCTGGCCGTGACTGTGTGAACCGGTGAACACGGTGACGGAGCCGGTCGGATGCACGCGAATCTGGCCGACTTCAAAGAGCCCCGCGCGTGCGCCGAGCGCGCCGGCGATGTTCGACGGCGCGAGACCGCACGCTTCGATGTAGCACGAGTAGCCGAGGCCGCGCCGCTTGCCGTCCTTTTCGGATGCCTCGCGGCGCGCGGCGAAGCCCTTCACGTCCGCGAGTTCGAGCGCGCGCGTGAGGATCGCGTTGTAGTCGCCGGTGTCGTAGGTGAGGCCGACCGGCGTCGCGTACGGGAACTGCGTAATGAAATTGCGGCGGCGGATTTCCGCGGGATCGAGCTTCATGTCGCGCGCCGCGGCTTCGACCAGACGCTCGACGACGAAGGTCGCTTCCGGGCGGCCCGCGCCGCGATATGCATCGACGGGAACCGTGTTGGTGAACACCGCCTTCACTTCCGCGTAGATCGCGGGCGTCGCGTACTGGCCGGCGAGCAGCGTCGCGTACAGGATGGTCGGCACGCTGGAGGCGAACGTCGACAGATACGCGCCCATGTTCGCGATCGTGTGCACGCGCATCGCGAGGAACTTGCCGTTCTCGTCCATCGCGAGTTCGGCTTTGGTCACGTGGTCGCGGCCGTGCGCGTCGGACACGAATGCTTCCGAACGCTCCGCGGTCCATTTGACCGGCCGACCGATCTTCTTCGAGGCCCACGTAAGCGCGACGTCTTCCGCGTACAGGAAGATCTTCGAGCCGAAGCCGCCGCCGACATCCGGCGCAATCACGCGCAGCTTCGATTCCGGCAGCGACAGCACGAACGCCGCCATCAGCAGCCGCTCGACGTGCGGGTTCTGATTCGCGACGTACAGCGCGTAGCTGTCGTCCTGCGCCGAATAGTTCGCGTTGACCGCCCGCGGTTCGATCGCGTTCGGCACGAGCCGGTTGTTGACGATGTCGAGCGTGGTCACGTGCGCGGCTTTTGCGAAGGCCGCGTCGGTCGCGGCCTTGTCGCCGTGGCCCCAGTTGTAGCAGATGTTATCGGGCACTTCGTCGTGTACCGCGGCTTGTCCCGCGTCGGACGCGTGCGCGGTGTCGACCACGGCCGGCAGCACGTCGTAATCGACTTCGATCAGCTCGGCCGCGTCCTTCGCGGCCTTGATCGAATCGGCGATCACCAGTGCAACCTGATCGCCGACGTGCCGTGCCTTCGTATGCGCGATCACCGGATGCGGCGGTTCGTTCATCGGCTTGCCGTCGGTGCTGTGGATCAGCCAGCCGCACGGCAGGCCGCCGACGTTCTCCGCGGCGAGATCCGCGCCGGTGAAGATCGCGACGACACCGGGCGACTGCTTGGCCGCGCTCGTGTCGATGCGGTTGATTTTCGCGTGTGCATGCGGCGAGCGCAGGAACACCGCGTACGTTTGCTGCGGCAACACGATGTCGTCGGTGTACTGGCCTTTGCCAGTGAGGAAGCGATAGTCTTCCTTGCGTTCGACGGCGGCGCCGATCAGGCTCGGGGTATCGGGTGCGTTCATCGTCGGCTCCTCAGGCGGCGGGCGCGGTGGCCGCGCCTGCGTTTGCATTGGCGCTCGTGCCCGCGCTTGTGCTTCCATGCGCGCCGGACTTCATGCCTTCGGCGCCTTCGAGCACGGCCTTGACGATGTTGTGATAGCCGGTACAGCGGCACAGATTGCCGTCGAGCTGCGCGCGCACGTCGTCGCCGGTCAGATCGGGTTGACGCTCGGCGAGCGATATCGCACTCATCACCATGCCGGGCGTGCAGAAGCCGCATTGCAAACCGTGGCAGTGCTTGAACGCGGCCTGCATCGGATGCAGCGTGCCGTTTTGCGCGAGCCCTTCGATGGTCGTGACCTGCGCGCCATCGGCTTGCGCTGCGAGCATATTGCAGGACTTGATTGCGCGGCCGTTCAGATGCACGGTGCAGGCGCCGCATTGAGCCGTATCGCAACCGACATGCGTGCCGGTCAGACGGAGTTGATCGCGCAGGAACTGGACAAGCAGGGTGCCGGGGTCGACCGTGGCGCTAACCGGCGCACCGTTGACCGTCAGACTGATGCTGATTGCCATGAAGCTGTCTCCTTGTCGATCGGAGCGAGTGCTTCGGCACTGGCTCCAGCCGCACGCTTTGCCGTGTCGACCGGATTAGGCGCTTCAGCGCTTGCCGCGATCCCATGCAAGATGGTTGCTGTGGGTGAGACCGGACCTGTGATTTTTTATTGCCGCTGCTTTCCTTCGACTGCGTACCGACTGCTATTCGCGAGGTCCGACGAGGGTGCTACGGGTTTTTATGGGGCTGCCGAAAAGTAAAGCACAAATCGCGCGAGCGCGCTATGAGGGGAAGTGTGTTTGGAACGCGAGTGCGCGGGAAGAAGGGCGTTACGCGTGTGAAGCGGGATGCTGCAAAAACTTGCGCCCCGTATTTAAGTGCATCAGCAAGTGCATAAGCAGATGCATGACGGGGCGCATCGATCGATCAGTGCTAAAGCCGTGCTGATTTCGCGAGCAACTGGTTTATGTGGCTTATGTGGTTTATGTGGCTCAACGGCACAGCCCGGCGAAAACGGACATTACTTCGCCAGTTTCGAATGACGGCGTGAGTAGCCGAAGTAGATCACCATGCCGATTACCAGCCAGATCCCAAATGCTGCCCATGTGATGCCCTGCAGATTGAGCATCAGAAACAGGCACGATGCGACCGCGAGCACCGGCACGACCGGCACACCGGGGCAGCGGAATGCGCGCGGCAGTTCCGGATGCGTCTTGCGCAGCACCAGCACCGCGATCGATACCATCGAGAACGCCGCGAGCGTGCCGATGTTGATCAACTCCGCCAGCACGTTGAGCGGCACCAGCGCGCCGATCAGACCGAAGAAAATGCCGACGAGCCACGTCGTGAAGAATGGCGTCGCGTAACGCGGATGCACCTTCGACAGCTTCGCGGGCAACAGGCCGTCGCGCGACATCGCGAAGATCACGCGGGTCTGGCCATACGCCATCACGAGAATCACGGTCAGCATGCCGAGCACCGCGCCGAGATCGATGAAGCCCGCGACCCAGTTCTGCCCCGCCTGCTGCAGCGCGTACGACACCGGATGCGAGATGCCCATGAACTTCGCCGACGGCACGATGCCGGTCACGACCGCCGCGACCGCGACGTACAGCACCGCGCATACGCCGAGCGACGCGATGATGCCGATCGGCAGATCGCGCTTCGGATTCTTCACTTCCTCGGCGGCGGACGACACCGAATCGAAGCCGATAAACGCGAAGAACATCACCGCGGCCGCGCCGAATACGCCGTTCCAGCCGTTCGGCATGAACGGATGCCAGTTGGCCGGCGTCACGTGGAACACGCCCACCGCGATCACCAGCAGCACGACGGTCACCTTGATCGCGACCATGATGTTGTTGATCCGCGCGGATTCGCGCACGCCGAGCGACAGCAGCGTCGTGATCGCCATCATCACGAGGAACGCCGGCAGGTTGAACAGCGTGTGCACGCCGGGAATCGCGCCCGGCGCGGCGCTCAGCGCGACCGGCAGCGACACGCCGAAGCCCGCGAGCAGTGACTGCAGATAACCCGACCAGCCGACCGATACCGCCGAGGTCGCGAGCCCGTATTCGAGCATCAGGTCCCAGCCGATGATCCACGCGGCGAGTTCGCCGAGCGTCGCGTACGAGTACGTGTAGATCGAACCGGCGACCGGAATCGTCGACGCGAATTCGGCGTAGGCGAGCGCGGCGAAGCCGCAGGCGATCGCCGCGATCACGAACGACACCATCAGCGCGGGGCCGGCTTGCACGGCGCCGGTGCCGGTCAGCACGAAAATGCCGGTGCCGATGATGGCGCCGACACCGAGGAAAGTGAGGTCGAGCGCGCCGAGCGCCTTTTTCAGGCCGGCGTTCTGAGCGCTCGCCGCGAGCATGTGCTCGACGCTCTTTTTGCGAAACAGGGACATTGGCGTGGGTCTCCAGTAGTGCACGCGTGTTGCGCGCCGATGTCGGGGAAAACCCGCGATTTTAGCGGAAGCGCGCTGTTCGCCTTACAGGTGGCGGTGTTTCCGTGGTCTGGTCAGCAGGGCGGAAACGCCTGTTCGAACGGACATTTAGGGTGGTCCGTGCCGCCGCAAACAGGATGCCAGTAAGGTCTTTACTGGATACGCAAGGAATGGGGAGGGAATCTCTCCGTCAACGAATGTGACGGCAGCGCGGTGACTGATGAGGGCGCAATGACTAATGGCGCCACGGCTCAGCTTGGCGCCGGCGATGTTCGGCCGCGGCTCAACCCGCCATCGCGGGATTCAGATCGACCAGCCGATTGCTCATCACGTAGAACGTCAGCTCCGCGTTGTTGCGCAGCTTCATTTTTTCGAGCAGCCGGGTGCGGTACACGCTGACCGTTTTCACCGACAGCGACAGCGTCGCCGCAATATCGGTGAGCCGTTTGCCGGACGCGAGCATGCACAAGGTCTGATATTCGCGGTCGGACAGCTTTTCGTGCGGCAACTGCTCGCCGTCGAACGACACATAGTCGGCGAGCGCTTCGGCCATCGCCGGGCTCACGTATTTGCGGCCCGCGGCGACCTGCTGGATCGCGGCGATCATCTGCGCGGCGTCGACCGATTTCGACAGATAGCCGGACGCGCCGGCCTTCAGCGCGCGCACCGCGTACTGATCCTCGAGGTACATCGAGAACATCAGCACGGCCACGCGCGGTGCCTTGCGCTTCAGGCGCTTGAGCACTTCGACGCCGTTCATGTCGGGCAGCGAGATGTCGAGCAGCACGACGTCGAAGCTCTGCTGGACGACGGCATCGAGCGCTTCGGAGCCGTTCTGGGCCTCGGCGACATCGCGCGCGATGCCGCGATCGAGTAGCAACTGACGCACGCCTTCGCGGACGACGGCGTGGTCTTCGGTGATCAGGATGCGCAGGCTCATGGTCGGGCGTTCACGAGTTCACGATTTGCATGCGCCGGGCGGCGCGCGACGTGACGATGGGCGCGAGCAGCGCGTCCCACGCGAAGCGGGCCTGGACGAGGGTGCCGCGGTGGGGTTGTGGGTTCGATGCATGGCTTGTGGCGGTGTCGGCGGTCGTGGTGCCGGCGGCGCGTGCAGCGTCGTGGACGCGGTCGCGACTGCCGCCGTGACTCGTAGCCGACGGGAGATTGCTACCAGCGTTTTTGCTACGCGCGGCGCCTACGCACAGCGTGCCGTCGAAGGCCGCGCAGCGCGCCTGCATGCCGGCGAGGCCGAAATGGCCGGCTTGGCCGGTTTGGCTCGTCTGGCCGGATTTGTCGCTTCGATTACTGCGGCCGCGGCGGTTTTTCGACCCGCCGCGCGGCAGGCCGACGCCATCGTCGCTGACGAGCAGCGTCAGATGGCTCGCGTCAGCTTCGATGCGCACGTCGGCGGATGCCGCGCGAGCATGCTTCGCGACGTTGTTCAGTGCTTCCTGCGCGACGCGGAACACGGCGAGCGCCGCGTCGGCCGGCAGGCGCGCGAGCCGCGCGTCGTCGGTGCTGATGAAGGTGGCGCGCAAGCCGGTGCGCGTCGCGAATGCATTGGTCCAGCGTCTGATCGCGTCGGCGAGCCCCATGTCAAACGATGGCGCGTGCAGTTGCTCGACAGCGTCGCGGTTCGCCGCGCACACGGCGTCGAGCGAACGGCTGACGACCGCGAGCGCACGCACGCATTGCGGTGGGGCATCGGCGGGCAACCAGGTTTCGATATTGGCGAGCGCGAAGCGCGTCGCGGTCAGCTCAGCGCCGACGCCATCGTGCAGCTCGCGCGCGACATGACGGCGGATGCTTTCCTGCGCCTGCACGAGTTCGGTGGATAGTTCGCGCACTCGCGCCCGCAGCTGCGCCAGCTCGCGCACGGTGGCGAGCGACTGCGCGTCGAAGCCATCACACTCCGCTGACGGCGCCAGCGGAGCGTTGAACGGGACGGCAATCGACGTATCCATGAATTTCCCTCTTCAGGAAGCGGTGCGGACGGCGAAGCGGATGCGCATAGACGGCGCAAAAAAAGGACTACGCGAACTGGGGCCTGCGAACTCCGGACCTCCGAAGGCGGTTGTCACCCACGGACAACTGTCCGAATCCCTATGTCGAACGTAACGAAATTTACATTCGGTAACAAGTCGAACGGACTTTTTCTGGCTTGCCAAGGCGACTTCTCCTGCGGCGCGATGATATCTCAAAAAAATGAAAAATGCAGTTGCACCAAGGGTTAGCGCCTGGTATTTGAGACGGCGCTTGATGTTTTTTGCATTTTTGCGTGTCGGAATAATACTGACGCAAAATGTCAGATCGACGGCAGCGATTTGTAACCGGCAAAAAAAAGGAGCCCGAGGGCTCCTTTTTGCGGATGCGCGGCGCCGGGGCCGCGAAACAGGGTACTGACTCAGCCGACGAAGGCCTTTTCGACCACGTAGTGGCCCGGCTCGTTATTGCTGCCTTCCTTGAAACCCATGTCGTCGAGCAGCTTGCGCGTGTCGCGCAGCATGTGCGGGCTGCCGCACAGCATCACACGGTCGTTTTCGAGCGAGAAGCCCGGCACGCCGAGGTCGGCAAACAGCTTTTCGGTTTCGATCAGTTCGGTGATGCGACCGCGGTTCTCGAACGCTTCGCGCGTGACGGTCGGGTAGTACAGCAGCTTTTCCTGCACCAGCTCGCCGAGATGCTCGTGCGCCGGCAGGTGGTCGGTGATGTATTCCTTGTACGCGAGTTCGTCGACGAAACGGCAGGTGTGCGTGAGGATCACGCGCTCGTAGCGGTCGTACACGTCCGGATCCTTGATGATCGACATGAACGGCGCGAGGCCCGTGCCGGTGGACAGCAGCCACAGCGTCTTGCCCGGCAGCAGGTTATCGGCCACCAGCGTACCGACCGGCTTCTTGCCGATCAGCACTTCGTCGCCGACCTTCAGATGCTGCAGACGCGACGTGAGCGGGCCGTCCTGCACCTTGATGCTCAAAAATTCGAGATGTTCTTCGTAGTTCGCACTGGCGAGGCTGTAGGCGCGCAGCAGCGGCTTGCCGTCGACCGGGAGGCCCACCATCGTGAACTGGCCGTTTTCGAAACGGAACGACGGATCGCGCGTGCAGGTGAAGCTGAAAAGCGTATCGGTCCAGTGATGGACGCTCAGGACGGTTTGTGAATTGAGGTTGCTCATGGCTTCTTGGATAGTGCGAAAACAAAGGCGGCCAGTCGTCTGAGCCGGCCGGCACGGCAAGGGGCGATGCTGCGCTGATTCGTGGTCGGAAGTCACGCGCAATCCGCTATTTTACCGTGCCCGCGATGCGGAGCCGCGGCGCGGCGCTCGAGCGTGGTGAAACGGATTGCCGGACCAGCAAGCGGCGGCGCCTGGATTGCTGGCGCCGCAAAGTACGTTGGCGTGAGAGCGGCCGTGCTTCAGCGGGGTAAGGCGATTCGGCGAATGCCGCGCAGGGCGGCTGCCATTGGCTGTGCGGCAGGGGCGAAACCACCGCGCCGCGCGCACAACAATTTCAGGATGATACCGAAACGCAGCATGCGCTGCAGCATTGACCCTGCTGAGGAAACTGGCAAAGCGGCGCCGGCCGGGCACGGCGCGCGGTCACGTGAATGTCGCCGGCTCAGGCTAATCGAGCCGCAATCGCGCCATATAAGGCAGGTGGTCCGACAGCCATGCCGTCTCCTGGGCCGGTTGGATCCATTCGACTGGCTGCATGCCGCGCACGAACATCTTGTCGAGCGACAGCGCCGGAGAGAACGCCGGGAACGTGCGCGCGGGCTCGCCCAGCAGCGTCGCGACCTCCTGCAGGCCATGCTCGCGAAAGAGCGGCACCGAGTCGTTGCGCCAGTCGTTGAAATCGCCGGCCAGCACGAGCGGGCCGGCGGGTGCTTCCTTCGCGATCCAGTGCGCGATCCATTCCATCTGGCGCATCCGTGCCGGGCGCGTGAGCGCGAGATGCGCGCACAGCAGCGTGACGAGGCGCCCGCCGAAGGTCGCGCGCGCGACCAGCAGACCGCGTTTTTCGAAGCGATGCGCGGAGATGTCCCAGCGGCCGCCGAGATCGAGCGGATGCGGCGACAGGATCGCATTACCGTGCCGCCACGACGGCTTGAATACGTTCGGGCCGAGCGCGACTTCGAGTTCGAGCGCGCGCGCGATTTCGGTCGCCTGACAGTGCCAGACGTCGGTCTGCGGATCGCCCATCGGCGCGCCGAAGCTGCTTGCCAGCACCGGCGACGGCAGGCGCCGCGCCATCGCTTCCTGCAGGAAGTACGCATCGGCGTGGGTCGACTGCACCCAGCTCTGCATTGCCTGCCAGGCCTGAAAGCCAAGCGGCGTGCGGCCCTTGTGCAGGTTCCAGCTCACCGCGACGAAATCGTTCGGCGCGAGGTTCTCGCGGATCAATTCTTCTGGGTTTCGCATGCCGTGTTATCCACGTGTTCTGTTTGAGCGCGTCGGTAGCGCGCGCTGCTCAAGTCCGCTGTTCATGTTCAGTTCGCGCTGCTGGGCGCGTTGGTGCTGGTGTTGCCGTTGGCGTTGCCGGCCGCATCGCCGCCCGTACTGCTTGCCCCGTTCGCACCGTTGTCCACAACGCTCGCGCGTACCCGATAAACCAGATTCGGATTGCTGGCGACGATCGTCCAGCTAGCCCATTGGCCCGGCGGCACGACGAGGCCCGGATGATTCGCGCTCAGCTGGCGCGGCTGCGGCGGCAGCTTGCAGCCGATATCGGTGCGCGCCGAGCTGTCGTCTTCGAGTGTTTCCTGCGTGTCGATCGACATCATCACGCCTTCCGGATCCACCCGCAGCGGCGAGACGGTCAGCGTGCGCGACAGGTCGATGCTGCCGGCCGGCTGATCCTTGCAGCCGACGTTGTGCTGGACGACCCGATGATGCGTATCGGTGCGCGCCTGGCCGACCGTGGTCGTGCCATCGAACGTGTCGATCTGCTGGCCGTCCTGGATCACCTGCAACTGCCATTGCACGACCTGCTGCGCCGGCCGTTGTTGCGCGTGAGCGAGCAACGAAGCGCCGAGCAGCATGGCCGCGATACTGGTTTTCCACATAGAAGGAATCTCCACTCCCAGCCCCGGCCCGCTTGGTGGCGAGGGCATTTCCAGGCAGGTCTCCGCGTGATCAGAAAGCCATCTTACCCCCGATGGCCAGAACGTTTTCTGACATGTCGGGTGGGGACCGGTTCAGCAACAATCCATTCCAGATAAGGACGGCAATCGCTGAAAGCAAGCGTCCAACGCCGCGACAAACCACGCGATAAACGACGCAACGAGTGATGCAATGAGTAACACAACGAGCGCCCCCGCAAACGACGCGCCCGCGCGCGCTGTTAGCAGCAGAGCCGCACGACTGCTGGCTTGCATGCATTTATGCCCTCGCTACACTGGACCTGAAAACGACGCCCACAAGGCGCCGCATTGGCAGGACCAGTCAGACGGGGTATGCGATGACAACAGCAATGGTCAAACAGGAAATCGCGCTGGCGTCGTTCAGCCGGGTGTACGACCTCGATCAGGTCGAAACCGCGCTGAACGGTCTCGGCGACGGCTCGAGCGAGGCGCTGCGCGCGACCTACGAAAAGATGCTGAAAACCGGCAATCTGCGCTTTTGCGTGAAGCCGAACCGGATGCCGTCGATCGACGATCTGATCGACGCGCTGCCCAATTTCGCCGCCCCGCTCGACGACGTCCGCAAGCAGGTCGCGCTGTGCCTCGAAACGGAGGATCGGCTCGAACTGATGCCGATCCTGCTGCTCGGCGATCCGGGCATCGGCAAGACGCATTTCGCGAAGCAGCTCGCGCGGCTGCTCGGCACCGCCTATCAATATGTCGCGATGAGTTCGCTGACGGCGGGCTGGATTCTGTCGGGCGCGTCGTCGCAATGGAAGAACGCGAAGCCGGGCAAGGTGTTCGATGCGCTGGTGAACGGCAGCTACGCGAACCCGGTGATCGCCGTCGACGAAATCGACAAGGCCACCGGCGATTCGCAATACGATCCGCTCGGCGCGCTGTACGCGCTGCTCGAACACGACACCGCGCAAAGCTTCATCGACGAATTCGCCGAGATTCCGATCAACGCCGGCAACGTGATCTGGATCGCGACGGCCAACGACGAACGCGCGATTCCCGAGCCGATCCTGAACCGGATGAACGTGTACGAGATCGAGCCACCCGATCACGACGGCGCGCGGCGCATTGCGCAGGCGATCTACGACGAGATCCGCTCGGCGCACAACTGGGGTCTGCGGTTTCCGCAGTCTCTCGGCGAGGCGACGCTCGATTCGCTGAAGCGCGCGTCGCCGCGCGAAATGCGTCGCGCGATCCTGAACGGCTTCGGCGCCGCGCGAATCGCTGGACGTGATCGGATCGAACCGGCCGATATCCGGCTCGATTACGGCAACCGTCGAAAACCGATCGGTTTTTGAGCTTTTTGGCCCCTTTTTGGCCAGAAAAGGGCTCTTTCGGCGATTTCTTCTGGCTGAGGGCTGGAATTTTTACGTCGACGCAGTGAATGCCCCGGCAATTGTTGCTATTTTTGAGATGCCGGGCCGAATGCCTCGCATTGGCTGGTTTTGCCGTCCGCGCGGTCAAGCACGCACGATGAAGAACATCGCGAGAAACCCGCGCCATCGCTTCCGGCGGCATACACTACTTAGTCTGAAAGACTCAAAAACCGAAGCAGTTGGCCGCCGCGCGTCGCACGCGCTCGCGGCAGCGATGCCCGCCACCCGCGGGCATCGCTGTCTATATCGCGTGCGACGAGGTTGCGTGGCGGTGGTCAAGAATGATCGAGCAGGTAAAAACCAGCGCAAAAACCGGACAGAGGCGTTCGATAACGAGCGGACCGTGGCAGCGAGGCGCGGCATTCTGTCCTTCTTTCCATTGGCTGAACGAGGCAGCGCGCGGCGTAGTGGGCCGCGTCAACGGATATGGATCAGATCGAATGTGTAGTGATCGGCGCCGGCGTGATCGGCCTTGCGACGGCGCGCGCACTGGCGGCGCGCGGGCGCGAGGTGATCGTGCTGGAGGGCGCCGAGGCGATCGGCGCGGGCACCAGCTCGCGCAACAGCGAAGTGATTCACGCGGGCATCTACTATCCGCGCGGTTCGCTGAAGGCCACGCTGTGCGTGCGCGGCCGCGAGATGCTGTACGACTATTGCGTCGAGCGCAACGTGCCGCATTCGCGCTGCGGCAAGCTGCTCGTCGCGACTTCGCGCAACCAGATTCCTCAGCTCGAAGCCATCATGGCCAAGGGCCGCGACAACGGTGTGCTCGACCTGATGCGTGTCAGCGGCGATCAGGCGCAGGCGCTCGAACCCGCGCTCGAATGCGTGGAGGCGGTGTTCTCGCCGCAGACGGGCATCGTCGATAGTCATCAGTACATGCTCGCGCTGCAGGGCGATGCCGAGCGCGACGGCGCAGTCTGCGCGTTTCATGCGCCGGTCGAGGCGGTCGAAGCGCACAACGGCCGCTTTATCGTGTCAGTCGGTGGCGATGCGCCGACCACGATCAGCGCCGCATGCGTGATCAACAGCGCGGGGCTGCACGCGAATGCGCTCGCGCGCAAGATTCGCGGGCTCGATGCGCGTCATGTGCCGCCGCTTTATTTCGCGCGCGGCAACTACTTCAGCATCTCCGGGCGCGCGCCGTTCAGCCGGCTGATCTATCCGATGCCGAACGAGGCGGGACTCGGCGTGCATCTGACGATCGATCTCGGCGGCCAGGCGCGTTTCGGTCCCGATGTCGAATGGGTCGACGCGATCAGTTACGACGTCGATCCGCGTCGCGCGGACTCGTTTTACGCGGCGATTCGCGCGTACTGGCCGGCGCTGCCCGATCACGCGCTGCAGCCGGCCTACGCGGGCATTCGTCCGAAGCTGTCCGGCCCCGGCGAGCCCGCCGCGGACTTCGTGATCCAGGGACCGGCCGCGCATGGCGTGCGCGGGCTCGTCAATCTGTTCGGTATCGAGTCGCCGGGGCTGACGGCGTCGCTCGCGATCGCGCAGCGCGTGTGCGAGCTGGCCGGCCGCGGCTAACTGCCGCAGGGGGCCACTACGCGCGGCGGGCGCCGGACGCCGGGCGGACTCGCGGCTGGCGCGCGGCAAATTCGCGTTGCGTGCGATGCGTCCGCGCTCGTACCGATCCGCTTATCTCCATCATTGGATGCTCACGCGCGGCGGCTTCATTGCTATGCTTGGGGACGCTGTCAGCAGAACGGCGTTGTTTCCATATAAATGGAGTGAGTCCCCATGAGATCTTCCCGTCGTACGTTTTTGATTACCAGTATCGGTGTGGCCTCGACGCTTGCGCTGTCGCGCCAGGCGTTCGCCGATGCACCTAAAGTCTCCGAAACCGATCCGACCGCGCAGGCGCTCGGCTACCGTGCGGATGCCAGCCAGGTCGACAAGGCGAAGTTCGCCAAATTCGCACCGGGTCAGGATTGCGGCAACTGCAGCTTCTTCCAGGGCAAGGCGGGCGACGCCTACGGCGGCTGTCCGATGTTCGCGGGCAAGCAGGTAGCGGCCAAGGGTTGGTGCAGCGCCTATAACAAGAAAGCCTGACGCCCTCGCACTAGCGTGTTTTCCGGCTTACGCGGAATGTGCCGCACGCAATATCGCGGCGCATTCCGCGCAACGCCTTCTACGGCCAGTGGCGGATTACACGCCCGGCGGCCGGTCCTTTCCCGTTCACCGCAACTTTTCTAGCGCCGTGCATTCATCAACGGCGGCCGTTTGTCGAACCACGGCCGTGCCGTTTCGAGTTGCGCGGCGAGTCTGAGCAGCGTCGCGTCACCCCCGGCGCGCGCCGCGAACTGCACGCCGATCGGCAAGCCACGCGCGTTCCAGTAAAGCGGCACCGACATCGCCGGCTGTCCGCTCAGGTTGAACAGCTCCGTGCATCCGGCCCATGCGAACGCCTTGTTCGACGCTTCGAGCAGCATCTTCTTCATCAGCGGTTCGAGCGGCATCGTGGTGACCGCGCGCATCTGCATGCGCTCGACGGAGGTCGGTTGCATCTCGCCGATCTTGATCGGCGCGCCGGCCAGCGTCGCGCACAGCAGCACGTCGTAGCGGTTCAGCAGATCGGTGAGGCGCTCCGTGATGCGGCGCTGTTCGTCGAGCGCGGCGGGCAGGCCCTGTTCGCCGAGCTTGCGGCCGATGTGCGCGATCGCCCACGTCGCGATTTCAAATTCCTGGCGCACCGGCTTGCGACCGGTGATGCGCTCCGCGTTGAGTACGAGGTCTTCGGCGCTCACCGACCACAGTGTCAGAAACGCATGGCGGACCGCCGCGAAATCGATACCAAGCGATACCGGTTCGAGACGATGACCGAGCGATGCCGCCAGTCGCGCGGCGTCGTCGAGTGCGGCGAGCGCATCGGCGGATAACGACGGCGCGAGCATCGGCTCGGTGACGTATGCGATCGTCAGCGGCTTGCACGGCTCGCGGGTCGCGCCGAGAAACGTGCCGGGCGCGCCGCTGGGCCGCTCGGCATTGCCCGACAACAGATCGAGCAGCAGCGCGCTGTCGCGCACGCTGCGTGACACCGCGAGATCGATACCGAGTTCGCCGGGGCCGGGCGGCGCGACGCGCGGCACGCGTCCGCGCGAAGGCTTCAGCCCGAACAGTCCGCAACACGATGCCGGAATGCGGATCGAACCGCCGCCGTCCGACGCATGCGCGAGCGGCACGATGCCGGCCGCAACCGCCGCCGCGGCGCCGCCGCTCGAACCGCCCGGCGTGTGATCGAGATTCCACGGATTGCGGCACGCGCCGAATAGTTCGGGCTCCGTATAGGGCATCTGGCCCAGCTCGGATGTGCTGGTCTTCGCGAAGATGTTCAGCCCGGCCGCCTTCGCGAGCGTGACGACCGGCGCGTCTTCGGTCGGGATGAAGTGCCGATAGTGACGGCTGCCCATCGCCATGCGCAAACCGGCGACCGGCGCGCCGAGGTCCTTGATCAGAAACGGCACGCCCGCGAGTGCTGCGTGCGCGGCGGCGGTGTCGGTGCCGTTTGCACTGCTGGCGCCTGTGCCGTTGGCGCTGCGAGCGGCATCGTCACGCGACGCGCGCTGGCGCGCCGCATCGTAATCCTTCAGCACGACCGCGTTGATCGCCGGATTGACGGCTTCGGTGCGCGAGATCGCGACGTCGATCAGTTCGCGCGCGCTGACCTCGCGCGTGCGTACGAGTTCGGCGAGGCCGATGGCGTCGTGAGCGAGATAGTCTGAGTGCACGGAAATGGTCCTCGCTATCGGTTTGCGTCTGGGTTTGCGTCGGTGCTGAAGATTTGCGTCCGCGCTGAATGGGCCGGTTGCTTCGCCGGTCGCAATGCCGTTTGCCGGACGCGCGCGACGAATCCGTTTCGTCGTGCGGCGGTGGCCGGCTCAAAAGTCGCGGATGGAAAAAAGACGGCGTTACCGACACGCCGTCTTTCAGAGCGTACCCGAGTTACGCGTCCGCGTGACTCGCATCGATGCGGCCGCGCACTTCACATGCGGCTGTCGAAGGGTGCAAGCGATGCGAGCGATACGCGCGCGGCGCGTGGGTACTAAAGGAAGCTCGCGGCTCCGAGCCCGGAGCCCGGAGCCCGGAGCCGCAGAATTACATCTGCTCGCCGAGGAACGTCAGCGTGCGGCCATGCGCCAAGGCGGCCGCGCGCTGGTTGTACGACGCGCGGTCCGAGCAGTTGAAGCCGTGTTCCGCGTTCGGGTAGATATTGAACTGCACGTCCGCGCGGCCCGCGAAGCGCTCCTGGATCTGGCCGATGTCCGACGGCGGAATATGCGTGTCGAGTTCACCGTAATGGAACTGCATCGGTACCTTGACGCTCGCGGCCTTGTCGAGATGCGTATGGATGCCGCCGCCGTAATAGGCGATCGCGGCATCGACCGAGCCGGCCGCCGCGGCCAGATACGCGAGCCGGCCGCCGAAGCAGTAGCCGATCGCCGCGATCTTGCCGGTCACTTCCGGCAGCGCGCGCAATGCGGCGGCAGCCGCGCCGATGTCGGCGGCCGCGTCGGCGACATTGGTCTTTTGCATCAGCTCGATGGCTCTTTCGCGGTCCTTGCCGTCATACGTCAATTCGACGCGCGGCTGAACCCGCCAGAACACATCCGGCGCGAGCGCGACATAACCGTCCTGCGCGTACTGATCCGCTACCGAGCGGATATGGCTGTTCACGCCAAAGATTTCCTGAATGATGATGACGGCCGGCCCCTTGCCACCCTTCGGCAGCGCGAGGTAGCCACCGAAACTGTCGTTGCCGGCGGGGATGTCGATCCATCGGGAAGTCGTGCTCATGCTGTTCTCCATTGACTCGCGCGCGTGCCGCGCGAGGTCGGTGTATAGAAACGCCAGAGACCGGGAGGCCCTGAAGCGGCGGTTAGTTTGCCATCAAAAGAATCGGCGTGCAGTGGCGCTGGGCGGGCCTTTGCCGCGCCGCGCGACTCGATTCTCGTAAGGCGATTGAAACAATCTCGATAATTCATTTCTCCGCCGACGCGCGCCTCGCTACAGTCTGTAGTGACGGCTCGCGCGGATCGGAACGGCGGCGAAACCATGCCGGAGCCAGCACGAAAAGCCGCTGCAATCGCGCGGCGAAAGTAACGGTGAATACGTTTGCGAGCCCCTTGGCGAGAATAGCGCCGGTGTTGCGCCGGCAAAGGAAACCATCATGAATGAAGGCAGTTTCGTGACGCCGTTTGCCAGGCGTTTTCAGATGCGCGTGCCGGTCGTGCAGGCGCCGATGGCCGGCGGCGCGACCACACCGGCACTGGTGGCGGCGGTCTCGAACGCGGGCGGACTCGGCTTTCTTGCGGGCGCGGCGCTGTCGCCCGAGAAGATCGCGAGCGAAGTCGCGGCGATTCGCGCGCTGACGGATCGCCCGTTCGGCGTGAACCTGTTCGTGCTCGATCCCGCATCGCCCGACGATGCCACCGTGCGCCGCGCGCTCGCGGCAATCGATCCGCTGCGCGCCGATCTCGGCCTTCCGCCGGGCAAGCCGCTCGATCGCTACGGGCCGGACTTTCGCGCGCAACTCGACACGCTGATCGAACTGCGCGTGCCGGTCGCCGGCTTCACGTTCGGCTTGCTGCCGGCGGCGGATGTCGAACGTCTGCACGCGAGCGGCGCCTATGTGGTCGGCACGGCGACGCATGTCGCCGAAGGCATCGCGTGGCGCGACGTCGGCGCCGATGCGATCGCCGCGCAAGGCGCCGAGGCGGGCGCGCATCGCGGCACGTTCATCGGCTCGTTCGAAGACGCACTGGTCGGCACGATGGCGCTCGTGCCGCAGCTCGTCGACGCGACCGGGCTGCCGATACTCGCAGCCGGCGGCATCATGGACGGCCGCGGCATCGTCGCCGCACTCGCGCTCGGCGCGCAGGCGGCGGTGATGGGCACCGCATTTCTCACCTGCCGCGAGAGCGCGATTCCCGAAGTATGGAAAACCCGCGTACGCGGCATGTCCGATACGGCGACGGAGGTGACGCGCGCGATCACCGGCCGTCATGCGCGCGGCATCCGCAATCCGCTGATGCGGCGTCTGAGCGAAACGGCGGACAGCATCGCGCCGTATCCGGTGCAAAACGCGTTGACGCAGGAATTGCGGCAAAACGCGGGCCGCGCGCAGAACGGCGATTATCTGTCGCTGTGGGCCGGGCAGGGCGCGCCGCTCGGGCGGGCGCGCGCCGAAGGTTTGGGCGCCGCCGAACTGATGGCGCAACTCGACGACGAATGGCGGGCGTCCACCGCGCGTGTCGCCGCATTCAAAGGCTGATTATTTAGTCGACGGCTGAATCATGCGCCGCCGGAGCATGATTGATTGACGGCCGATTCACGATTGACGCCCGGCTGATTTCACATTTTGAGGCGCGCTCGCCAAACTGTGCGACGCGCCTCATTTTTAGTTGAAAAACCCTTCGAATCACTCGCCGTTTATGCCGGGAAAAGTCTCAAACGGCGTTCTCGGCGAGAAACTCCGATTAGCGGAAACCCGCATCAGATGGGGCTTTGCGGCTATGCCCTCTACGCTCCAAGCGGCTCTCATGGGATAAGCGCTATTAGTGTTCTTCCCACTTTCTCAAAAAATTCCCCCAATTTAATTTGTTAGCCTACACTTGCGCGCAAGTACGGTTTGCCACCTGTCACAAACAGTCCGGCAATCGTGCTGGCCAAGTGCATGAACGATGCAACCGGCGTGGTCGTCCACGGGACTGAGCGACACGAGTTGGGGAAGCGGGGCACAAGGGCGATTACGTTGTTTTGACCGAAACTGGAGACTTACATGATCATCAAAATTCAAAAGCTGTTGCCGATCAGCGCTGCGGCGATGCTGTTCGCGACGTTGGCAACATCGGCCGCTGCCGACACGGTCGTCAAGATCGGTCACGTTGCGCCGTTGACTGGCGGTATCGCTCACCTGGGTAAAGACAACGAAAACGGCGCACGCCTGGCCGTGGAAGAAATCAACGCCAAGGGTCTGACGATCGGCGGCCAGAAGATCACGCTGCAACTCGACGCGCAGGACGACGCGGCTGACCCCCGCACCGCCACGCAGGTTGCGCAGAAGCTCGTCGACGACAAGGTCGTCGCCGTGGTCGGCCACCTGAACTCGGGCACTTCGATTCCGGCTTCGAAGATCTATAGCGATGCAGGCATCGTGCAGATCTCGCCGTCGGCGACGAACCCGGCGTACACGCAGCAAGGCTTCAAGACGACGTACCGCGTCGTTGCGACCGATGCGCAACAAGGCCCGGCGCTCGCGAACTACGCGGCCAAGGGTATGAAGATCAAGTCGGTCGCGATCGTCGACGACTCGACCGCATACGGCCAGGGTCTCGCGAACGAATTCGAGAAGACCGCCAAGGCGCTCGGCCTGAACGTGGTGTCGCATGACGCGACCAACGACAAGGCTGTCGACTTCCGCGCGATTCTGACGAAGATCAAGGGCGAAAACCCGGACGCGATCATGTACGGCGGCATGGACGCCACCGGCGGCCCGTTCGCGAAGCAGGCGAAGCAGCTCGGCCTGCGCGCGAAAGTGCTCGCGGGTGACGGCGTCTGTACCGACAAGCTGTCGGACCTGGCCGGCGACGCAACCGACAACATCGTCTGCTCGGAAGCCGGTATGGCGCTCGAAAAGATGGCGGGCGGCAAGGCGTTCGAAGCGAAGTACGAGAAGCGCTTCGGCCAGCCGATCCAGATCTACGCTCCGTTCACGTATGACGCGGTGTACATCATCGTCGACGCGATGAAGCGTGCGGGCTCGACCGATCCGGCGAAGATCCTCGCAGCGATGCCGACGACCGACTACAAGGGCGTGATCGGCGAAACGACGTTCGACTCGAAGGGCGACCTTCAGCACGGCGTGATCTCGCTGTACAACTACAAGCAGGGCAAGAAGACACTGCTCGACGTGGTGAAGATGTAATTTACGTGACCGGAGGCGGCGCAAGCCGTCTTCGATTCACTGTTGATCAGGCACGTAGGCCGCGAGGCTTACGTGCCTTTTTTATTGTGGATTCGTGTTTCCTGCTTCTTGCGGATCGCGACGCGCAGGTGCCAGCGATGCCGCCGCGTCAGAGCCAGACGTTCAGAGTCAGACGTTCAAACGCCGCAGCACCTTCGGCCCGGCCAATGCGATTGCCGCGGAGCATATGGCGACGACCGACAGGCCGATCGTCAGATTGGTCATCTGCGTGACCGCGCCGATGATGACCGGCCCGAGCAGCAGCCCAAAATACGCGAGCCCCGCGACGTGCGCGAGCCCCTCGGCCGCGTGGATGCCCTTCACGCTCGCGGCTGCCGCGAACAGCACCGGCATCATGTTCGCGAGGCCCAGACCGATCAGCGCGAAGCCGGCGAGCGCGGCGATCGGATTGGGCAACAGCAGCGCGTCGACCATGCCCGCGCATGCGAGCGTGGCGCTGATCATCACGAGTTGCGGTGCGCCGAACCGCGCGCGCACCGCGTCGCCGGCAAAGCGGGCCGCCGCCATGCCGCCCGAAAACGCCGCGTAAGCCGCGCTTGCGAGCGCGGGTGTCGCCAGCACGACGTCGCGCATATAAACAGTGGCCCAGTCGTACATGGCGCCTTCGGCGATCAGCGCGACCAGCGCCATCGTGCCGAGCGCCCACAGCGCGCCCGAGCGCCAGCGGCTCGCGCGCGGCGTGGCGGCATCGGGATGCTCGGCGTGCGGCACGTGCGGCAGCACCGACGGGCACGCGAGCAGCAGCACGAGCGCGCTGACCGCGGCGGCGAGCGCGAGATGCAGCGCCGGTGCCATGCCGCGCGACAGCAACGCGCCGCCGACCGCCGCGCCGAACATCCCGCCGAGGCTGAACATGCCGTGCAGCGCCGACATGATCGGTCTGCCGAGCGCCTTTTCGACGGCGCTCGCCTCGGCGTTCATCGCGACGTCGAGCGTGGCCATGCCCGCGCCGAATATGGCCAGCACGATCAGCAACATCCAGTAGGCCGGCACGACCAGAATCAGCGCCGCGCATGCGGCCATCGCCAGACCGCCGGTCAGGCACGCGCGGCGGGTGCCGACCCGGGCGATCCACGAGCCGTTGGTCACCATCGCGCCGATCGAGCCGCCGGCCACCGCGAGCAACGCGAACGACAGCAACGCGGCATTCAGATGGAAGCGGTCGCGCACGGTCGGCACATGCACGCCCCACGATGCGTACATCATGCCGGCGATGAAAAACAGCGCCATCGTCGCGACGCGTGCCCGCTGCCGCGCGGTGACGGGCAGGTCGCGATGAGCGGCGGGCAGGACGGCGACTTCGGGGGCTTGAGGATCGGGCACGGAGGTCTCGGGGGAGTTGCGCGTGAGAAAGCGCATTGAAAGCGGACTTCCGATTCTATCGAAGCACTGTCTCTTATGCTTGCATGGCGTGCAAAGGACTTGGACGGGTCCGCGGCGACGGCTACGATTGATACGGTCCACTCCGTCATCCACCGAGGTCCGCTCGCTTGAACATTCCCGCTCACGCCCCGCTGCACCTGCTGCATACGGCCGCTGTCGGCACCCTCGCGACCCACGCGCGCCAGCCCGAGGGCTTTCCTTATCCGTCGATGCTGCCGTTCGCGCCGGACGCGCGGCATCGTCCGACGATCCTGATCAGCCGGCTCGCCGAGCACACGCACAACCTGCATGCCGACCCGCGAGCCGGCTTCCTCGCGGTCGACGCCCCGGATGGCGACGTACTCGGCGGTCAGCGCGTCACGCTGCTGGGCACCTTCGAGCCGATCGACTCGAGCCCGGAAGTCGTGCGGCGCTATCTGCGATATCACCCGGACGCCGAGCGTTATCTGGTGCTGGGCGACTTCTCGTTCTGGACGATGAAACTCGAACGCCTGCGATATATCGGCGGCTTCGGCGCGATGGGCTGGTTGAATGGCAATGAGCTCGATCCGCTTGCACCGCTCCACGCCATCGAAGAGAACGAACTGATGGACGAGTTCGGCGCGCGACTGGCGGCCGCCGGCGCGGTGAAATTGCTCGGCGTCGATCGCTATGGCGCCGATCTGCAACGCGACGGCGCGCGCGTGCGCCTCGCATTCGACTCTGCCCGGTCCGACAATGGGACATTGCGCGCGGCACTCGAGGTTTGTATCCAGCGGTATCTCAATTAAGCATTATTGGTTTTGTGGAGAACACGCCAGGACATCAGCTGGGCAGGGCTTTTTCGTCTCAATGAGTAAGCTTCATTGAGACAAAAGCTTTCATGGCGTGAAATGTTGATCTGA
Organism: Paraburkholderia sp. ZP32-5; assembly: GCF_021390495.1. Classification (NCBI taxonomy): domain Bacteria; kingdom Pseudomonadati; phylum Pseudomonadota; class Betaproteobacteria; order Burkholderiales; family Burkholderiaceae; genus Paraburkholderia; species Paraburkholderia sp. ZP32-5. The sequence continues at coordinate 240,174 of NZ_JAJEJP010000001.1, forward strand.
TATAGCCATTTTCAGTGGCATTTTCTGATAGTTAATCTCGAAAATTAGAGACGCCGCGCGACACGCTTTTCAGTGAAATGCGAATTGACGAAATTGAAAGCCAGTGGTCAGACAGAGTCAGGTTGGAAACTTTTTGAAACGAAATTAAATTAAATTTCGCTTTCTCTTTTGCAGGCTTTCTATTTTGTGTTAATCTCGCCATCAAATTCCGAGGCATGAAACTTCAAAGGCGAGCCGGCGTCAGATCGGTGGTCATTTATCCATACCACAAGGGAACCTATGTCCTCTTACAAGGAACTGCTCGCGCAGCGCGAGAAGCTCGAAAAGCAGATTGAAGAAGCGAAGTCGCGTGAATACGCGGAAGTGCTGAATGAAATCAAGCAGAAAATGGCCGACTATGGCATTTCTTTGAGCGAACTCGGCGGCGGCCGTGCACCGAAGGGCGCTGCTGCTAAAGCCAGCCGTCCGCGCGCTGGCGTTGCGCCGAAATATCGCGACCCCGATAGCGGCAGCACGTGGTCCGGCCGCGGCAAGCCGCCGCGCTGGATCGCTGGTCTCGACCGTGAAAAATTCCTGATCCAGAAGTAATGCCCACTGCCGGAGGTAATGCTTCCGGCGTGCAGGTAATACGAATACTGGCAATGAGCAGCGCATATTACGCGCTGCCCGGATCTCCAAAAAGCCGCGCACCGTTCAGGGCGCGGCTTTTTGTCAAACAACGCTATTAATTTTTTTGTCGCAGTCGCTTCAGATAACTGGAACGCGAATGCTTTTCGTTTAGATAAGGGATTGATTCAAAAGGTTTTTTTGTGTGTTTCGAGCGTGTTTCCGATTCGCGGCGCGTACAATAACGAGACTGAACTCGTTTCTTTTTTTTGAAGATGCCCTCCGCCGCCATCGCCCAATCCACCGAGAAACAACGCGTTGCACGCAAAAGTACCTTTGTGAGTATTGCGCTCAATACGGTGCTGATGACGCTGCAAATCGCAATCGGAACGTTTGCGCACTCGCAAGCGTTGGTTGCCGACGGTATCCACTCGCTCGCCGATCTGATTTCCGATTTTGTCGTGCTGATTGCCAATCGGCACAGCGGCGCAAAGCCGGACGCGGACCACAATTACGGGCATAGCCGTTATGAAACGGTCGCTTCGCTATTTCTGGGCGCGCTGCTGATTTCCGTCGGCGTCGGCATGTTATGGAGAGCCGGCACGCGGCTCTCCGATCTGCAAAATATTCCGGCGGTTCATCTGAGCGCGCTGGTGGTCGCTGTGCTGGTGCTGGTATCCAAGGAGTCGCTGTTTCGCTACATGTTGCGCGAGGCGAAGCGTGTGCGTTCGGCGATGCTGGTCGCAAACGCGTGGCATGCGCGCTCGGACGCGGCGTCGTCGCTGGTGGTGGGTATCGGTGTCGTTGGCAGTCTCGCCGGCGTGCGGCTGCTCGATCCGATCGCGGCGGCGATCGTCGGCTTCATGGTCGCGCGCATGGGCTGGACGTTCGGTTGGGATGCGCTGCAGGACCTGTCGGACCGCGCGCTCGACGAGGCCGCCACCGCCGATATGCGCGCGCTGTTGCTCTCGACCCCTGGCGTGCGCGACGTGCACGAATTGCGTACGCGGAAGATGGGCGACTTTGCCCTCGTGGATGCGCATATCCTCGTCGATCCGCTGATTTCGGTATCGGAAGGGCACTACATCGCGGAGTCGGCGCGCCTGCGCGTGCTGAGCGACCAACGCGTGCTCGACGCGCTGATCCATGTCGATCCGGAAAACGATGCGCTCGCCCATCCGCCCGTCGATTTGCCGCCCCGCGAGCGGGTGATCAGCGAGGTCAACGCGGCACTGGCGACGGGCGGCCTGCAAGCCGCGGCGGTGAATCTCCACTACCTGAGCGCGGGGCTCGACGTCGAGGTGATATTGCCGGCGGCGTCGCCGTCCGGTGCTTCGGGTTCAGGTGCCGAGGATGCCGTCCGGGTGCTGGAAGACGACGCCCAATCGCTCGCTCGTGTCGATCTGAATGGGCTGAAGCGCCGCCTCGGCGCGCGCAAGCTGGACGTGCTGCTGCAACAGGATGTGTCGGCGGCGCAGGTTCATGCGCCAGCCGAGGTCGGAATCGGCACAGCGGCCGATCAGTCGAGAAAGACGGAACCTCACGACGCCGGCTGAGTCCGGCGCATGGCCAAGCGCCGGACGCTGCGGCCTGGGCGCCAGGCGCCGAACCTACCGGAGTTCCGGCGGCTACAGCCCAGGCTCTCCCACCGCGACTTGCCTTACAACGGCAACTGCGTATCGAATTTGATCTCGCGCAGCACGACGCTCGTGCGCACCTGCGCAACCGCCGGAATCTTGAAGATGCGTTCGTGCAGAAAACTGTCGTACGACTTGATGTCGGGCGCGACGATCTTGAGGATGTAATCCGATTCGCCGGTCGTGCTGTAACACTCGGTGACTTCCGGACAGGTGGCGATCTCCCGCTCGAACTGCTCGACACCGCCCTCGGTGTGGCGGGTCAGATGGATATGCGCGAGCGCGCACACGTGCAGGCCGAGCTTTTCCCGGTCGAGCAGCGCCGTATAGCGCTGGATCACGCCCGACTGCTCCATGTCCTTGATGCGCCGCCAGCACGGAGTGCTCGACAGCCCGACCTGGTCGGAGATTTCCTGCACCGAACGGCGCGCATCGAGCTGCAGCAGGCGCAGGATCTTCTGTGAGAACGTATCGAGTGTCAACTGCGCCTCCATTAGCGTCGCCGTATCAACGCATGGTAGAGGGCTCGAAAACGAAACGCAATGTAAAACGGCTCTCGCGAGGGAGATCGCCCTAATTTAGTGGGTCAGGAGCGGCGTTTTGCCCTGAGCCGTCCCCATCATCCTTGCCGTCCGTGGGCACCGCCGGCTGGCTCGCGCGCAATTCCTTCAGCATGTTGCAAAAGAGCGCGCCCTGCTCGATCGCGTCGTCGAGCGCGACGTGGGTATGCGGATGCTCGTCGAACCAGTGCTTCGGAAAGCGCGGCTTGATATTCTTGCGATACGGCAGGCCGGTCATCGCGAACGCGAGCGTCTTGATATCGAGCGCCGACCACGAAAACGGGCAGCGGCCGACGAAGCGCATCATGTACCAGAACATATACGTGAAGTCGAAGCCGGCCGGCATCGCGACGAATACCGGTTTGCCTGGCAACGCTTCGACCCAGTCGACATACGCGGCGAGCGCCGCCGCTGGCGCCTGCAGATCCTTGCGGCAGGCGGCCCATGCTTCTGGCTGGGTTTTCCACCACGCTTCCTGCACCGGATGCGGCGTCGCGCCTTCGAGCAGTTCGAGATTCGCCGAAAAGGTCGCGATCAGCTGCTTGTCTTCGGTGTACGCGGCGGACGCGAAACTGAGCATCGAATGCGGGCCGGGGATCGGGCCGTCCGCTTCGACGTCGGTGCTGACGTAGATTTCGCTGCTCATGCGGCCACTCCATCGGCGACATAGGGATTGCTGCGGCGTTCGGCGCCGAACGTCGAGGTCGGGCCGTGGCCCGGCACGAACGTGACGTCGTTGCCGAGCGGCCAGAGTTTTTCGCGGATCGAGCGGATCAGATCCGCATGATTGCCACGCGGAAAATCCGTGCGGCCGATCGAGCCGGCGAACAGCACGTCGCCCACCAGCGCAAGCCGATGCGCGCGGCTGAAGAACACCACGTGGCCCGGCGTGTGGCCCGGGCAGTGATAGACCTCGAGGGTTTCGTCGCCGAACTGGACGGTGTCGCCGTCCTGCAGCCAGCGATCCGGCTCGAACGCGTCGGCGGGCGGGAAGCCGAAGCGGGTGCTCTGGTCGGGCAGCTTGTCGAGCCAGAAACGTTCGTCGGGGTGCGGACCGTCAATCGGCACGCCGTAGTGCGTCGCGAGCGTCTTGGCACCCGCGCAGTGATCGACGTGGCCGTGGGTCAGGAAGACTTTTTCGACCGTCACGTTCTGACGCGCGATCTCGCGCTGGATGACGTCGATATCGCCGCCCGGATCGACGACGGCCGCGCGTCCGGTTGCCTCGCAAACGAGCAGCGAGCAGTTCTGCTGGAACGGCGTGACGGGGATCAGGGTGGCTTTCATGGCTGGACGACGCGCTGGGAAAATATCGATTGTACCGGCCTCGCGAGCGTGTCCGCCGCCCGCGCGAACGGTCCCGCGCGTCGCGCCGGGAAGGCTCCGGGTGCCACCATTTTTGCGATAAATGTGAAGATTGGGCGGGTTTTGGTGCCGCTCGGCAGCCCGAAAAATTCTTTTGGGTATAATGCGGGTCATGCACAACGATTTGTGCTGCCACAAGGCGATGCGTCCCCATCAACAGTGGGTACGCCGCTCGCCGTTCAAGTAAGGGCTGTCGACTCTTTGACGGCCATCAAGTATCGATGCGTTCGATGCACACGTCTTGCCCAGCCAGGCGCCGCGCGCCTGCTACGGACTTAACCGCCGTGACGCTGGGTGGGGCCTACGCCGCCGTTCCTGCACGCTGAGTTGCGCGCGCAAGAACGTGTTTGCCACGTTCGATGGCGGCATGTGGGGTCTGGTCAGGCTGCCGGGGACAGGTTGCGCCAGACGTGAAAATTAACCGTGCGGTAGCGGCTGAATGAGCCGCATCCGGGCTTTGGCGTACTGCGTTTTTTGGCGCGGCATGTCGTCGTCCCGCCGCCGGAGTCGCTAGCAACACACCCAGCTTTTGGGGTGACGCGGCTCGACAACGTGATTGCACGTCTTATGAAAACTCGGCTAACCCGTGGTCTGGGGACTATTTTTGCCTTTTTTGTACTGGCCGGCTGTGCCACGCCTCCGGGCGCGACCGATACCTCGGCGAACGACACGCCGCAGCGCACAAAAAATGTGCATCTGAGCGCCTTCGGACCTCAGTCTTTCGGCAGCGCGCCGGCTTCCGGCGCGAGCGCGCCAAGCACGCCACTCGCCGACGCGCATCCGCTCACCGATGACGGCCTCGACATTCCCGAGTTCCGTCAGACCGGACGCGCGTCGTGGTACGGACGCTTTTTCCATGGCCGCCGCACCGCCAACGGCGAGCGTTACGACATGCACGCATTGACGGCCGCGCACCGCACGTTGCCGCTCGGCTCCTACGTGCGCGTAACCAATCCCGCCAATTCGCGTTCCGTGATCGTGCGGATCAACGACCGTGGCCCGTATGCGCGCGGCCGTGTGATCGATCTGTCGATGGCGGCAGCATCCGCACTCGACATGCGTCACAGCGGTACGGCGAAGGTGCAGATCGAAGGGCTCACGCAGCAGGAAGCGCGCGCCGAACTGAATGAGACGCTGGCGTCGAACTCGGGTTCGGACGCGGGCAAGTAAGCCAGGCGGAGCGTCTACGAGTCGCCGTGCGGTACGGGTTTGCGCCTGTCTGTACGGAGTGTTTGTCGACGATCACTCAGCAAAAAACGAAGGGCCGCATCGCGCGGCCCTTTTGTTTTGTCCGACCATCTCAAGCCCTACGCGTCGGGCTTGTCTTCCTTCAGCGCCAGCGCGCGCGTATACAGCGCATTGCGTGACGCGCCAGTGAGCGCGGCCGCCACTTTGGCCGCGCTGCTCACCGTCAACTCTTCCAGCAGCACGCTCAGTAACGCGTCGTGATCGTGTTCGCCGGCAGCTTCCGGTGCCGCGCCTTCGACCACCACAACGAACTCGCCGCGCTGCCGGTTCGGATCGGCAGCGAGCCACGTTGGCCCTTCGGCCAGGGTGCCGCGATGCAGCGCTTCGTGTAACTTCGTCAGTTCCCGCGCGATCAGCAACCGGCGTTCGCCGCCGAATGCGTCGGCGAGCGCCTGCACTGTTTCGATGATCCGGTGCGGTGCTTCGTAGAACACCATCGCGTGCGGATGGGATGCGAGCGTCTGCAGCGCGGCGGCGCGCGCCTTTGGCTTCGGCGGCAGGAAACCCAGGAACGAGAACGTCGCGACCCAGTCGCCGGCCACGCTCAGCGCGGTCGCAAGCGCGCTCGCGCCGGGCAGCGGGATCACCGCGAAGCCGGCCTCGCGCACGGCGTCGACGAGTTTCGCGCCGGGGTCCGAGATGCCCGGCGTGCCCGCGTCGGACACGTAAGCCACCCGCTCGCCCGCCTGCAGATGCTCGATCACGCGTTGTGCCGCGCTGCGCTCGTTGTGCTGATGCACGGCGACGAGCGGCTTCGAGATGCCGTAGCGTGCGAGCAATTGACCGGTATTGCGCGTGTCTTCGGCGGCGATGCGATCCGCGAGTCCGAGCACATGCATCGCGCGCAGCGTGATGTCGGCGATGTTGCCGATCGGCGTGGCCACTACATAGAGCGCGGCGGCGGGGTACTGCTGTCCTTGCGCGAGTTCGGAGAGAGGAGTCATGACACGGAAGACACAAACAGACGAAACGAGGCCGCCATTGTGCCATGTGGGGCCGGGCGAATCCGCCGCGAGCGGGCGGCTGCGGCAGCACGGCTCGGCGAGAATGCCCGCGGCAACGACGAGCGTGCGGGAAACGGCGAGAACCACGGGCACCGCAACGGCAACCTCAAGAGTTGCTCGAAAGACTTCGCGGAAAACCCAGCCGGAAATCCCGCGTGTGCCGCCTCACAACTTTTCCGCGGCCCGAGGGTCCAAATCCGTCGGCGCGGCCTTCGAAGCGCGCGCACGCGAATTTCTGCAACGCCAGCGCCTACGTTTCATCGCGGCAAACGTCGCATGCCGGGGCGGCGAGATCGATCTCGTGATGCGCGACCGCGACGGCGCGTTGGTGTTCGTCGAAGTCCGCGCGCGGGCGAGGTGTCATTACGGCGGCGCGGCGGCCAGCATCGATTGGCACAAGAAACGGCGCATCGTGCGCGCGGCGCGGCATTATCTCGCGACACGCGCGGCAGCGAGCGGTAGTCCACGCGAGCAGCCCGCGTGCCGCTTCGATGTGATCGCCTTCGACGGCGGTCGGCTCGTGTGGCTGCGCGATGCGTTTCGCGCCGACGAAGTCTGATCGCTCGTGCGGTCGGCAAGCGTGAGTGCGATAAACTTGCGCTCGCATGTCGCCGTCGATGGTGCGCGAAGAGCAGCATCCGTGGCATCTATGGCGCGGGCCGCGTGAGCCACGCCACCAGCGAGACGCGGCAACGACGCAGAAACAAAGCAGGAACGAAGCAACAAGCAGCATGTTTCACGATGTCTTTCGCCGTCGCGCGCCGCGTTCCGTGCGCGGCTCCTCGGCGGGACGCAGCCTGACGATATGACTTCACAACACGGCCGCGCAGTGCGGCCCATTCGCGGTAGAAGATAGAGACTCGATGTCAGTCGAACGCATCCAACAACACTTCCGCGACAGCGCGGCAGTCAAACTCGAAGCCCTCGAAACCCTTTCGATGCCGATCGCCGCGGCGATCGACACGATGTTCGCCGCGCTTGCCAACGGCAATCGCATTCTCGCGTGCGGCAATGGCGGCTCGGCCGCCGACGCGCAGCATTTCGCCGCCGAGCTGATCGGCCGCTTCGAGCGCGAGCGGCCCGGCTTGCCGGCCATCGCGCTGAGCACCGATACGTCCGTGCTCACCGCCATCGCCAACGATTACTCGTTCGAACAGATTTACGCGAAGCAGGTCTGGGCGCTCGGTCAGCCGGGCGACGTGCTGCTTGCCATCACCACGTCCGGCAATTCCGCGAACGTGCTTGCCGCGATCGAAGCCGCGCACGAGCGCGAAATGATCGTCGTCGCGCTGACCGGCAAGGGCGGCGGACGCGCGCAGCAAGTGCTGAGCGATACCGACATCCATGTGTGCGTGCCGTCCGATCGCACCGCGCGCATCCAGGAAGTGCACCTGCTGACCATCCACTGCCTGTGCGACGGCATCGATGCCATGTTGCTCGGCGAAGACTGAGATTGATTTCGAAGGAGAGCTAGTTGATGAGCGCATTCCGCGTCAAGAAGACACTGGTGAGAACCGTGCTGGTAGTGGGATTCGCGGCGGGGCTGTCGGCCACGCTGCAGGGTTGCTTTCTCGCTGTCGGCGCTGCGGCGGGAGGCGGCGCGCTGATGGCGACCGACCGTCGCACGCTCGGCGCGCAGACCGAAGATCGCGAAATCCAGGTGAAGGCGCTGTCGCAGATCAGCCAGAATCTGCCGGACTCCGCGCACGTCAACGTCGCGGTGTTCAACCGGCGCGTGCTGCTGACCGGCGAGGTCGCGGGCGATGCGTCGAAGCAGCGCGCCGAGACCATCGTGCGCGGTCTGAACAACGTGAATACGATCGTCAACGAACTGGCGATCATGCCGGCGAGTTCGTTCTCGTCGCGCACCAACGATACCTATCTCGAGACGCGCGTGAAGACCGCGCTGATCGCCGAGAAGGACATTTCGGCGAACAACTTCAAGGTGGTGGCCGAGCGGGGCAACGTGTATCTGATGGGCCTCGTCACGATGGACGAAGGCAATCGCGGCGCCGATGTCGCGAGCCGGGTGCCGGGCGTGGTCCAGGTCGTGAAGTTATTCCAGTACATCCAGCCGCAGGAAGCCGCGGCTGCGGCCGCCGCGGCGGCTACCGCGCCCGCGGCGGCGTCGCAGCCGGAGGCGAGCGAGCCGACGGTCGATGCGATCCCCGATTCGTCGGTGAGCGCGCGGCCGCTTGAACAGCAGGCGCCGGCGCCGGTGAGCAACTCGACGTCGGTTCGTCCGGGTAATCCAAAGGCGGTGCCGTGACGCGCGCGGTGGTTCGGGCTGCGGCCCGGTCCGCGCGTCTGCGTAGGGCTCGCGTCAGCGTCGTGTTCGCGCTCGTGCTCGGCGGCGCGCTGATGGGCGTGGGCGCATCAGCCGCCTACGCGGCCGACGCGCCGCGCGGCCAGCAGGTCGCCAATGCGAATGCATGCATGGGATGCCATGCGGTCGACCGCAAACTCGTCGGCCCGTCGTTCCAGCAGATCGCCGCGAAATACAAAGGCGATCGCGACGCGTCGGCGAAACTCGCGCGCAAGGTGAAGGACGGCGGCTCCGGCGTGTGGGGCATGATTCCAATGCCGGCCCATCAATCGATGAGCGATGCGGACATCCACGCGGTGGTCGATTGGGTACTCGCCGGCGCGCCGTCCAAATGAGGTTTTCCCGAGGCCAGGCGCTTGGCAAAAGGGAAAATGCCTGTGCTAGAATTGTCAGCACGTCGGGGGGGTAGCTCAGCTGGGAGAGCGTCGCGTTCGCAATGCGAAGGTCGGGAGTTCGATCCTCCTCCTCTCCACCACGAATATCGAAGGGTTACAGGTCATTCGCCTGTAACCCTTTTTGTTTTTGCGGCGCGTTTAACCGGATTTCGCGGTTCGCCAACACCCGGCCTCCCCCAACCCCCCTACACCCGCAACGCCGCCCGCAACCGCTCCGGCGACAGCGGCAAATCCCTGAACCGTTGCCCGGTCGCGTTCGCAATCGCATTCGCGAGCGCGGCCGGCATCGGCCCTTGCGATGCTTCGCCCACGCCGAGAAACGGCGCGCCCGGCTGATCGATCAGATCGACGTCGATGACCTTCGGCACCGACGAGAAGCGCAGGATCGGATACGCGCTCCAGTCGAAACTGGTGATCGTGTGTTCGTCGAACGTCGTGCTTTCGAATAGCGTCCAGCTGGCCGACTGGATGATGCCGCCTTCGACCTGATTGCGCACGCCGTCCGGGTTCACGATCTGTCCGCAATCGATCGCGCACGCGACGCGCTCTATCGTCACGTACCCGGTTTCGCGTTCGACCGACACCTCGATCGCGAGCGCGCAGTACGCCATCAGATTCTTGTACATCGCGAACGAGAAGCCGACCCCACGCATCGGCCCGCCAGTGCCGGCGCGCCCGCGATGCGGCCAGCCGAAGCGTTGCGCGGCACGCTGGATCACCGCGCGTGCGCGCGGATCGTCGAGATGCTTGAGCCGGAACTCGATCGGATCCGTATGCGCGGCGAGCGCCAGTTCGTCGATGAAGCTCTCGATCGAAAAGACGTTGTGATATGCGCCGAGCGAGCGCATCGCCGACACGCGAATCGGCATGTCCGGCAAAAAGTGATATTGCACAGAGAGGTTCGGCAAGCGATACAGCGGAATGCTGTTGCGGTCGCCATCGCCTTCCGGCATCGGGATCGGCTTCGGCGGCGCGGGCGTGAACGGCTTCGACAGAAACCATGTCGGCATGAAGCGCCCGGCATTCTCGATGCGGTTGTTATGCGTGTTGCTCCAGACCTCGAACTTCCAGTCGACAATCTGCCCGGTCGCATCCAGCGACGCGCTGATCTCGCTCGACATCGCCGGCCCGAACGGCTCCCACGTGTGTTCCTGCTCGCGCATCCATTGCACGCGCACCGGTCGGCCGGGCACCGCGCGCGCGATCAACGCGGCGTCGGCGGCGACGTCGTCGGCGCCATTGTGTCCATAGCAGCCGGAGCCTTCGACGTGAATGCAGTGCACGCGCTCAGGCGGCATCGACAGCATTTCGGCCAGCCCTTTGCGCATCGGAAAGACGCCTTGCGTGTGGGTCCACACCGTCATCTTGCCGTCGTTGAGCCACGCGACCGCGCATGACGGTCCGATCGAGCCATGCGTCAGATACGGCTTCGTGAAGCGCGCGCGCAGTGTCTGCGCGGCCGGAGCTGCCGCACCAGTCGTGTTTGCCACGGCGATTTCCTGCGCGGGCAATTTGCGCAGGGTGTCGTGAATCGTCGCCTGCGCGGGCAGCGGCGGTCCGCCCTGCCATTGCGCGGCATCCGCGAGTGCGCGCATCGCGCTGATCGCACGCCATTCGTCGTCGGCGACCACGGCGAGATAGTTGCCATCGTGTACGACGGCGATCACACCGGGCATCGCGCGTACCGGTGCGACGTCCACCGTCTTCAGCGTCGCCCCGTACGATGGTGGCCGCACGACGCGCGCGTGCACCATGCCGGGCAGTTTCAGGTCCTGCACATAGCGTGGCGCGCCCGTCACCTTGCCAGGAATATCCACGCGATGAAGCGACTGGCCGATCACCTTGAACGTATGCGGATCTTTCGTCGGCACGCCCGGCTGCGCATTGCGATGCAGATCGACGCCGCTGACCGCTTCGCCGAATGCAAGACGACGGCCGTCGCTCGCGACGACTTCGCCGTTTTGCGTCGTCAACGTCGCGACGTCGACATTCAGTTTCGCCGCGGCAGCTTCGAGCAGCAGCACGCGCACCTGAGCGGTCGCATTGGCGATCGCGGTGCCGCTATCGGCGGTCGAGTGGCTGCCCGCCGTATAGCCTTCGTTCGGCGTCGCTTCGGTGTCGGCGGTGACGAGCGTGATGCGTTCGGGTGTCACGCCGAGCTGTTCGGCGGCGATCTGCATGAACGCGGTGCGAATGCCGGTACCGAGTTCGGCCTTGCCGGTAAATACGGTGATGCGGCTTTTCTCGTCGATCCTGACCCACGCGTCGAGCAACGGCGAGGTTTTCAGGCTGCCGGGCAGATTCGGCGCGGCCGCGGTGAAGGTGCCGGCTTCGGTCGTGGTGGTCTGCGCGAGCGCGCGCGCCGCGGGCAGCAGCGTGAAGCCGACCATCACGCTGCCCGCCGCCAGGAAGCGGCGGCGGCTGGCACTGTCGGGCAGGGTGCGGGTATCGCTCATGAGTGTTGCCCCGCGTGTTGCTCAGCCTGTTGCCCCGCCTGACGGATCGCCGCAAGGATCCGCATATGCGTGCCGCAGCGGCACAGGTTCGGCTCCATGTGCGCGCGGATCTGTTCGTCGCTCGGCGACGGCACGCGATCGAGCAGCGCCTGCGCCCGCATCACCATGCCGGCGATGCAGTAGCCGCACTGCGCCGCCTGCTGGTCGATGAACGCCTGTTGCAGCCTGCCGGGCTTTTCCGTGCTGCCGAGTCCTTCGATCGTGCGCACCGCCCGCGTGCCGATCGCCGCGACCGGCAGCAGACACGAGAACACCGGCTGGTCGCCGACGATCACCGTGCACGCGCCGCATTGGCCCAGGCCGCAGCCATACTTGGCGCCGTGCAGGTCGAGCTGGTTGCGCAATGCGTAAAGCAGCGGCGTCGATGGATCGATATCGAGCTGATGCTGCACGCCATTCACGGTCAGCGTGATCATGGTTCGTGGTTCTCCTTGCGCAGCCGCGCGACGTTGGATTCATCGAGCGTCCACGCGGGTTGACTGCTGAAATGGGCGCGCAGGAACGCGGCGATATCGACGATCTGCGCGTCGGTGAACGTGCTGGCAAATGCCGGCATATACACGGCGCGGTTGCTGCGCTCAGTGGGAATGCCGTCGAGAATCATCCGCAGCGCGTTGCGTGGATCGTGTGCGTTGACGGCCGTGCCGAGCGCGAGCGAGGGCCGGCTGCCGAACGTCGTCATCGGCGCATGCGTTGCATGACATGACGCGCACGCGGCGGAGAACAGCACCGCGCCATTGCGGATGTGTTCGTCGTCGGCGGGGGCCGGGTTCGTTTGCGCGGTCTGCACGATAGGCGAGCCCGCGGCGGCTGATGACGTGCGCGGCTTTTGCAGCGACAGCAGATAGGCGGCCATCGCATCGACATCGGCATCGGATGCATCGGCGAGCGACTGCGTGACCGCGCGCATCGGCCCGGCCGCCGCGCCATGTTCAGTGGCGAAACCGCTGCGCAGATACGCGACGAGCTGATCGTGCGTCCACGGTTGCGGCGCGCTCATCAGCGTGGTCAACGCAGGCGCTTCCCAGCCTTCGATCACGTTGCCGCCGAATGCCTCGCCGCTCTTTTCCGCGCCGAACAGATTCATCGGCGTGTGGCACGCGGCGCAATGCGCGGGTCCGTCGATCAGATATTTGCCGCGCAATAACTGTGCGTCGGCCGACGCGGACTGTGATGAAGCCGACCCCTGCGTGGTGCCATCCGCTTCGACGCCCGGATGCAGGAACAGCAGATTCCATACCGCGACCAGCGGGCGGAAACCCAAGGGAAACATCAAGTGGTTGGCGGGGGCGCTCGCCTGCACCGCATCGCGCGACATCAGATACGCGTAGAGCGCGGCGATGTCGGCGTCCGTCATGTGCGTGAAGTGCGGATACGGAAACGCCGGATAGAGCAGATGGCCGTCGCGTGACTCGCCGCGCCGCATCGCGCGCGTGAAGTCGGCGAGTGTCCAGGCGCCGATGCCGGTCTGACGATCGGGCGTGATGTTGGTCGAGTAGATCGTGCCGAACGGCGTATCGAGCGGGCGTCCGCCGGCGAACGGCGCATCGGGTCTCGCCGTATGACAGACCGCGCAGTCGCCGATTGCGGCCAGATTCGCGCCGTGTTTGAGCAACGCGATCTGATCGGCCGAGGGCGCAGCCTGGCTGGCTGTCGTCGCGTTAGCAGTTGCGTTTGCCGCCGACGCGAAGCCCGGATGCACGAGCCAGTAAGACGTCAACGCGATGAGTACCGCGCATGTCCATAACGATGCCGCCAAGCCGATCCATCTGTTGCCCATCGCGTCTCCGTCGAAGCATCAAACAGGTCGCCATGTATAGCACACGAGAATGCAATCGTGCTTCGTGCAATGCCTGAATTGCGCCAGGGGTGACGCCGATGGCGTGAAGGTGGCGCGAAGATGGCGCGTGTCTGACGCGTAAGATAGGTGTAGGCAACGGAGGCTGGATGCGCGACGCGTTCGACATGAAGATCGCATCGATAGCGAACATCGCGCGCACCGCGCAGACCGCATTCACGACGCCAACCGATCGAGCCGGCGCCGCGAATACGCGATACCGAATTACTTCGGCGGCATCACTTGACCGCGGATCTCGCCGTTCGGGTTCGTCTTGGTATGCACGTTGATGTACATATTGCCGTCTTCGAATTCCTTCGCCTGGTCGGCGGTCAGCGTTGCCTGGCCAGTGATCGGGCTCGTGACCGGCTTGCCCTTCTCCGAAATCCAGACCGCGACGCCGGCGTTCTTGCCGGCAGCGGCCGGCGCGTGGAAGTGCGCCATCGTCGCGTCGCTCGACAGGCCGCTGAACGTGACGTTCCACGTCACGACCTTGGTCGCTGCGTCATAGGTCAGCGCGGCGCTGCCGCTGCCTTGCGTCTGCACCGGCGGGACCTGCTGCGCGCCGGTCAGCGGCACCGTGAACGAAACCGGTGCGGCCTGCGCGATGCCGAATACGCCCGCGCACGCAGCGCCGATCAAAGCCGTAAAAAGTGCTCGTCGTGTTGTCGAAATAGCCATTTGTTTTCTCCAGTGGGACAGGGCCGGGACGGCACGCGTTTCGCGCGTCCGTGCCACGGTTGCCGGGTTCTGAACGGTTTTCTCAGCTTGCTATCGCTTCACGCTACTCAGAGGCGAGAGGCCAGGCGAGTCAGCGTTTGCCGAGTATAGACGTTCGTTGTGCGACCAGCCGGCGATCCGCCGCGCGTCCCACCCAGGGCAGGCGCGCGGCGGGTTCGCCAGGACCGGTCGAGTGGGGATAACGGACGAGAACGGAAAAAATTCCCGCGCCGCGAATATCAGATTTTGCGCACGCCCGTGCAGGCAGGCAGCGTGAGCGTAATCAGACCACCAGATAGCGCTCGAGCCGCGCTCGCGTGAACTTGTGCGCGCAGCCTGAATCGACCGCTTCGCCGTGGTCGAGCACGAGGATCGAATCGGCAATCGAGAGCAGGAACTGCAGGTTTTGCTCGACGATCACAAACGCGGCACCCGTGCGTTTGCGTTCGTCGATGCTTGCGGCCATCAGATCGAGATTCTCCTGTGCGACGCCTTCCGTCGGTTCGTCGATCAACGTGATCGGCGACGCTTCCGCAAGCACGCGCACGAAAGAAAGGATCTTCTTCTCGCCGCCGCTCATCTTGCCCGCCGGTTGCGCGATGCGTTCGCGCAAGCGCGGAAAGCGCGTGAACGCTGCGTCGAAAGTCTTCAGATCGCGGCTTTTGCGGCCAAGCGTCAGATTGTCCGCGACCGTCAGATCGTCGAACACGATCTGTTCCTGCGGTGCGTAACTGATCCCCAGATGGCGCCGCCGCGAGACCGGCACCCCGCCTAGCGGCACGACGGCGCCGGACGTGTTGCTGATCTCGATCGTGCCTTCATCCGGTTCGACGATACCCGCGAGCGTTCGCAGCAGCGTCGATTTGCCAACCCCGTTGCGGCCGACCACGCCGAGCACTTCGCCCGGCGTCACGCCGCCGCTGATGCCACGCAGGACCCGCGTACCCTGATAACCGGATACGAGACCGGAAAATCGCAGCGTCGACCAGATTGGTTGCGGATTCATTTGACACCTCCCGCATAAACCGCGCGAACGCGTGTCGACGCGCGGATCGCGGCGAATTCGCCTTCATCGAGCAACTGGCCTTGATGAAGCACATAGACATGCTCGGCCAGCGCCGCGACAGCGTTCATGTCGTGCTCGATCAGCAACGCGGTGGCGTCGAGTTCGCGCACGACCCAGCCGATCGCGTCGAACATGCGCTGCGTCTCTTGCGGCGACAGGCCGGCGCACGGCTCGTCGAGCAACATCAGGCGCGGCTCGGTCAGCGCGACCATGACGAATTCGAGTACCTGGCGGTCGCCCTGCGAGATGTTTCCCGCGCGTGTGTCATGTTGCGCGGCGAGAGCCGGAAAGCGCACGATCAACGCGTCGTACAGCGCCGAACGCCATCGCCATGCCTGCATGTCGAACAGCGTGCGCACGCGCAGGCGATGACTCCACAACGCGACGCAAAGATTCTCGCCAACCGTCAGATCGGCAAAGATCGACGGAATCTGGAACTTGCGGCTGATGCCGAGTTGCGCGATGCGCCACGTGGGCAATCGCGTAACGTCGACACCATCGACGAGGATGCGCCCCGAGTCCGCCGGAAGACTGCCGGTGAGCGTGTTGAATAACGACGATTTACCCGCGCCGTTCGGACCGATCACGCAGGCGATGCCCTTGCGATCGACGGTCAGCGCAAGCTCCTGCAGGATCCGCACCGGCCCGCGCGTGACGCGCACGGCGTCGAACCGCAGCGCGATGTGTTCTTCACTGGCGTGGCGGATCAGTGGCGGCGCGAGCAGCGCATCGGGTGGCGTCGAGTGGACGCCTGAATCGGCCGAGCCGTAAGCGCCGTGCGTACCGACCTGCATCGCAACAACACGCCGCCACGCAGCCTCAATCGCGCCCGACAATCCATCAGGCAGCCACCGAACCACGACGATAAAAACCAGCGCAACCGCAGCTTCCCAGAACGGATAGCGATCGCGCAACGCCGACGACAGAAAGCCGATCGCCACCGCGCCGAACAGCGCCCCCGCCGGACTTCGCCGCCCGCCCACCGCCGCCCACACGACGAACTGCGCCGACAGCATCACGCCGATCGACTGCGGCGTAACGATGCCTTCATGCGGCGCATAGAGCGCGCCGGCCAGCGCGGCGAGCCCGGCGCCGATCGCGAACGCGAGCGCCTTGAAGCGATAGCTCGCGAAGCCGAGGCTCTGCACGCGTATTTCGTTCTGCGCCAGCGCACGCCACAACGTACCGAGCGGTGTGCGCACGAGCCAGCCGAGCGCAACCGTCACGGCCAGCGTGACGCTCGCGATCACGTAGTAGAGGCTGCTGTAGCGATCGGTGCCGGGAAAATCGGGGATGCCGGTCAAGCCGTTGAAGCCGCCGGTGATGGCCGTTTCGCGCGTCGCCAGCAGTTCGAGCAGCATGCATATCGCGAGTGTGATCAGCGCGAAATACGGGCCGCTGTCGCTGCGTCGTCTGAACACCAGAATGCCGATACACCAGGCGATCAGCGCCGGCACGACGATCGCGAGCGGCCATAGCGCGAGCCACGCCGGCGCGCCGCCATCGGTTGCTCGCAGCACGAGCGCCGAGCCGTAGGCGCCGAGTCCGAAAAACGCGGCCTGCCCGAGATTGAGCAGGCCGGCGCGTCCCCAGCACAGGGCCACGCCCTGGGTGGCCATACCGAGCAGCAGATACAGGCCGAGCTGATACGAGAAGTAATCGCCGAACAGGCGTGGTACGGCGCAAATCATTGCCACCACGAGCGCGAACACGAGCGCATGGCGAGCCCATATGGCGCGCGTGGGCTGAATCAGGGAGTCGCCGCTATCGGCGCGTAACGATGCCATCGGGTCGCATCCACAGGAATAAGATCGAGAGAAGCAGCACGGCCGCGTAACCGGCGGTTTGATCGAGCACCGACGCCACGCCGCTTTGCGCGCCGCCGATGATCGCCGTGCCCGCCAGCAGTCCGCCGATCGTGCCGATGCCGCCGACGACGAGCACGAAGAAGCCCTTCAGCAGGTAATCGAGGCCCATGTACGGCGAGATCGTCACGAGCGGCGCGAGCATCGCACCGGCGATCCCCGCGCTGACCACACCCGCGATGAAGGTCAGCGTGGCCACCCGTTGCGTGTCGATGCCGATCGCGCGCGCGAGGTCCGGGTTGCCGATGCTCGCCCGCAGGCACGCGCCGACCTGACTGCGCGTGAACCCGATGCCGATCGCGAGCAGCGACGCGGCGGTTACCAGCATCAGTACGAGGCGCCAGGCCGGATAGGCGACGCCCGCGAACGTCACCGCGTGGCTGAGCGGCACCGCGACGTTCTGGTAGCCGGCGCCGAAGCTGGCGCGGACCGCCTCGCGCAGCAGAATCGATACGCCCCATGTCGCGAGCAGCGTATCGAACGGACGCCGATATAGCGGCCTGACCAGCACCCGTTCGACGATCCAGCCGGTCGCCGCGCACACGACGATCGCGAGCGGCACGCCGGCGAGCGGCGACAGTCCCCAGCGCTGCGCGAGCACGACGCTGTACGCGCCCAGCATCACGAATTCGCCGTGCGCCATGTTCATCACGCCGAGCAGTCCGAAGACGATCGCGAGCCCGAGTGCCAGCATCGCCAGCACGGTGAGCTGATAGCCGAGGTTGAGTCCGAAGGTGAGAGTTGCGGCCATCATCGGCTCCGCTTACACACGACAGTTTTGCTGCGCGCCGATCTGCGGGAACGTCTCGGCGATTTCGAAGCCGTGTTGGCCGACCCGCGCGAGATAGATGTTCTCGACCGTGTGACGCGCGTTCATCTGGATCAGTCCGCGTGGGCCCATATAGCGCGCGCCTTCCGAGGCGTGATCGAACGCCGGCACCGAAATCTGCCCGGCGCGCTGCGCGATCGCGTTGATCATCAGGAACCCGTCATAAAGCGATTCCGCGAGCGAATTGAGTTGCGCGGACGGATCCGGATAGCTCGCGGTATAGCGGCTCGCGAACGCGCGAGCGGCAGGCGTATCGAGCGAAGCGAAATAGCCCGCCGACGAATACAGATTGGCCGCGTTGTCGACGCCGATACCGGCCAGCGTGTTTTCCTCGATCAGCGTGCCGACGCGAATCGCGTCTTTCGCGAGTCCGAAGCTCGCAAAGGCGCGGTTGAACGCGACCGATGCGCCGCCCACCAGCGTGACGAGCACGCCCTGCGCGCCGCTCGACTTGATGCGCGCGAGACTCGTATCGAAGTTGTCGACCGAGAACGGCAGATACTCTTCTCCGACCACGGTGCCGCCCGAATTCGCGATGTACTTTTTGGCGACCGCATTGGTGCTGCGCGGCCACACATAGTCGTTGCCGATCAAGTACCAGCGCTTGATGTTCTGATGCGCGGCAAACCACGGCAGTACCGGCGCCAGCTGTTGCTGCGGCGTTTCGCCGGTCACGTAGGTGCCCGGCGAGCATTCGCCGCCTTCGTAGCTGGCGGTATAGAAGTACGGGATCTGGCCGTGAAACAGGCTGGTCAGCGCGCCGCGCACCGCGCTGTCGTGCATGCCGACGAAGAGTTCAGCGCCTTCGCCCTTCCACAGCTTCAGCGCGGTCTGGCGCGCTGCATCGGGGCCCGCGCCCGCGTCGCCGAACAGCAACTGGATCGGGCGGCCGAGTATGCCGCCCGACTTGTTCAGATCGGCGGCCGCCAGCTCGCTGCAATTGCGGCTCGACGGACCGAACAGCGCGGCCGGCCCGCTTTGCGGAATCATCACGGCTACCTTCAGCGGCGCGGCGGCGCGCGCGCCCATCGACACCGTCGTACCCACAGCGCAGATGCCCGCCGTTTGCGCCAGCGCGACCCATGCGGCTTGCGACGCGCCACGCTTCAGAAACTCTCGACGTTTCATACAACGTACCTTGTAATTGTTCGATAAATGGATTGGCTTAAAGACGACGATCGGACCGGGTCATGGCCTCGGTATCGGGCCGAGCACTCTTTCGACCGCTCGTGCGACCGCGAGCAGATGCCGGTCGCAGTCGGCGGGGCCATCGAGTTCGAGGCCCACCGGCAGGCCATCGCGTGTCAGACCGGCCGGCAGCGTGACGCCCGGTATGCCCGCGTTGCTGCCAGGATCCGTGTTCTGGATGTAGGCGGCGAACACCGGCACGGAGACCCCATCGACGAGCACCGCATCGTTGGCGATCGGGCAAGCAGGCAGCGGTGCCGTCGGGAACACCAGCGCGTCGATGCCGTGATCCATGAATGCGCGCCGGTACGCAGCCTGCAATGTGATGCGCGCGTCGAGCGCGCCGCGATAGACCGCGTCGGACACCGGGTCGTCCATCGCCAGGCGGGCGATGTCGGCGACATCCGGGCTGCCGATGCCGGCCGCGATGTCGCGCAGCGTAAGCGTGCTGCCGCCCGCGGCCAGATAGGCGGGCAGGTCTCGCACGAATTCGTACAGCACGACGGGAAAGCCGATCGCGTCATTCAACGTATCGAGACCTTCGATATACACGTCGACGAGTTCGATGCCGGCGCGCGCGAGTGTGTCGAGCGAGCCTTCGATCACCTCGCGCACGGCCGGGTCGAGCCTGGCGAAGCCCTGCTCGCGCAATACGCCCAAACGCAGCGAACGGGGATGTAGTTCGGGTGGCGGCCCTTCGTTCGCGATATCGGCCAGCACCGCATCGAGCAACGCGAGGTCGTCGATCGTGCGAGCGATCGGACCCGCGGTATCGCGTGTATGCGAGATCGGCGCGATGCCTGCTTGCGGATAGCGGCCGACGGTGGGGCGCAGCCCCGCCACCCCGCACAGTGCGGCCGGCAAGCGCACCGAGCCGCCGGTGTCGGTGCCGAGCGCGGCGGGCACCAGCCGCGCGGCGACTGCCGCGCCGCTGCCGCCGCTGCTGCCGCCAGGAATCCTTGCGGGATTCCACGGATTACGGCACGGACCGAATACGCCATTGTTGGTCGTGATGCCGAGCGCGAGTTCATGCATCGAGGTCTTGCCCGCGAACAGCGCGCCGGCTTCGAACAGACGTTGCGCGACGTGCGCGTGAGCGCCCGGCACATGTGCGCGCATTGCATGCGTGCCCGCCGTCGTCGGCAGTCCCGCGACGTCGATATTGTCTTTCAGTGCAACAGGGATGCCGGCCAGCGGCCCGGCGCCGGGGCGCCGGTCGTATGCGCGCGCGGCGATACGCAGCGCTTCATCGTTGGACGTGATGAAGCAGTTCAGCGCGCGCTGCGCGTTTCGCGCGTGCAACAACGCTTCGACGTATTCGGTGCACGAGAAGTGCTTGTGCGTTAGACCGCGCCGCACGTCGAGAAGGGAGAGGTCAAGCAGATCGGAAGTCATGGAATGGCAAGTTCTCTGCAAGTAGTTCGAGGCGCTGTGTCGTCAGGTCACGGCTGCATGGAAGCCGCCTAGAACCTGTGGAGAATCCCAACAGTGGTGCCGAACTGGCTCTGACCGTTGGCCGTTGTCGTGTAGGGGTTCAAACCGAAGTTCGCGCCATTGCGGTTATTCACGTAGCCGACGTTGGCGTAGAGCGTCGTGCGCTTCGACAGCAGATAGCCGGCGGAGGCAACGTAGCCCATGGTCGATGCGGACGAGCCGCCCTGGTCATAGCGGTAGACCTGGCCGGTCAGCTTCAGGAACGGCGACACGTCGTAGCCGAGTCCGACGAAATAGGTGTTGCCGCGCGGCGTCAGTTGCAACGAACCGGAGATGTTCTCGTAGCCGGCATAGATCGTCAGGCGATCGAATGCGTAGCGCGCGGCGAGCGCGGCGCGCGTATCGAGTTCGCCCGATGCCGAAGCGGCCGCACCCGGCTCGTGCGAGCCGTTGGTCTGCGCCCATGTCGCGCTGCCCGCGAAGCCGCCTTGCGTGTATTTAAGCGAGACTTCCATCACGCGTCCGGAACGCGAGTCGCCGGCGATCTGATCGCCGAAGCCGTACAGTGCTTCGGCCGTAAAGCCGCCGAGAATCGGCGAACGGTATTTCACCGAGTTATTCACCCACACGTTCGACAACGGAATGAAGTAATCGGAAAAGAGCGAGTAGTTGGAGAAGAACGTCGGGTCGTAAATGATCGTGTTATCGAACAGCACGCTGAATTGACGGCCCGCGGTCAAGGTGCCGAGGTTGTCGTTGGCAATACCGACATAGGCGGCGCGCGCGAACATGTCGCCCGGAATCAGCGCGGAGCCATCGTTCGAATTGATCCCTTGTTCAAGGCGGAATAGCGCGCGATAGCCGCCGCCCAGATCTTCGGTGCCGGTGAGGCCGAATAGCGAAGGCTGGTATCCGGCCGATGCCATCGACCATTGAT
Organism: Paraburkholderia sp. ZP32-5; assembly: GCF_021390495.1. NCBI lineage: Bacteria > Pseudomonadati > Pseudomonadota > Betaproteobacteria > Burkholderiales > Burkholderiaceae > Paraburkholderia > Paraburkholderia sp. ZP32-5. The sequence goes on from NZ_JAJEJP010000001.1 coordinate 261,707, forward strand.
TGCCGCCATTGGCGCCAGCATGCGTGAGGAACTGTATGCCGGTGTCGATTTCACCGTATAACGTGACATTCGATTGAGCCGTGGCGAGCAGCGGCAGGGTGCACAGTATCGAAGCGGCGACGCGCGTAATTATCTTTATCTTCATCGTCAGTTAGGTTGGGACAGGAGATAGAACTCGCGATGCTTAACAGCCGCGATGTGCTGAATGCATCGTTATGTGACGCCAATATGGAGGGGCCAAATTGCGCGGTCTATCCTGACGATTGAGGAGGACGCAGCCGCGAGTGAGGAGGAACGCTAAAGATTGTCAGAGGGGAAAAGCGTAGCCGCGCGGGCGCGCGGCGATCAGAACGGCGGGCGCAGAGAAGCCGCGAGCTGGACGCGATTTTCCAGATCGAGCTTGCGAAATGCGTGTTTCAGATGCGTGCGTACCGTCGTGAACGAAATACCGAGTTGCCGCGCGATTTCTTTGTCGGGCAGGCCGCGCGCCGCCAGCATCGCGGTCTCCAGTTCGCGCGCGGTGAGACCGGCGCAATGCCAGATCTGTTGCAACGCCGGCGTGGCATCGATCTGCTCGCGACGGTGCGAGCGCCGCAGCGCGATACTGACTGCCGGGGTAATCATCTTCAGCAACTCGAGATCGTCGTCTTCGAAATCCGAACTAACGCGAGATCGCCAGATGCGAAAGTCGGCGGTGCTCGTGCCGTCGACCGGAATGTGAAGATTCAGGCCCCAGTACAAACCGTCGCGCCACAGAAAGTCGTTGAAGAACTCGGTACGTCTGAGCTTGTCCTGCGGAAGAATCTGCGTGACCCGAGTGGGCGCGAGGCGTTGCCTCAGTACATGCGTAATAGGATCGTGAAACTGGTAGTACTTTTCATAGTCGTGCAGATTGCGGTCGGTCATGTTGATCGACACGCGGCTCACAAAACGCGCATCCGTATCAGACCATTGATAGCTCGCAAAGAAATCCGCGCGCAGCAGCTTCAACAACAATTCTCCGAGCCGGCACCTGAGGGTCTCGCGGTCGAACGGTTCCGCAAGCGTCGCCATGATCTGCGGAAGAATGCGGCATTGATCGCTGCTTAGATACATGATTGAAACTCCCCCGTATCAGGTCACCGCCACCGGTGGCATCACCGTTTTCAATGGTCCTTCAATGGTCTTTATGGCACTGCGCTTGTTATGGCACTGCGTATCTGGTCTGTTGTCGTGCGGATCTTGGTCCGCTGCTGTCCTGCCTGAAATCCGGCGCGGCCCGGGTCTGCGCGGGCGCGCCGAAAACCGCATCGATTACGGGTAATAGTTGTAGGCGTTCTGCTGCGGTGTATCGACGGGGTTAAGCCGGGTGTACATCGAACCCCCTAGCGCCTTGATGACCGCGCATGCTGCATTGACGCCGGTCTGCACCGCGCCTTCGATCCAGCCGCCGGTAAACGAAAGCGAATCGCCAGCTAAATATACACCTGTGTCGGTTTGCGGAGTCAGGCATGCCAGGTATTGGAAAAACAGCGCCTGACTCAATCCGTCGTCACCGGGGAAATTGAGCTTAAAAGCGCCATAGTAATGAGCTTGCTCGTCCCAATCAATAATGACGCAGTTGCCGTTGTAATCGCCGTTGATCGGTACGACGTACTGGGCAAACTCGGGGTTGGTCAGCGCGACGTCGGCGACGAGTTCCTGCACGCGCGCCTGGTTGCTGCCCATGGCCATCTGTTTGATCGAGTCGTCTTCCCATGTATAGCTGAGTAGCACGACGCCGGGGTCCTGCGGATTGCCCGGTGTGTAGTCGAGACAATAGACGCCACGTACCAGCGTATCGGTCTGAATGTTCGCGGGCAGTCCCGGATTCGTCAGCCAGAACTTGTTCCTGGTGAGCACGAATACCTTCGACGAACTGGTCATGTGCACCTGATTGAGCGCGCTGTTCTGATTGGCGGATATCAGACCCGCGCTCTTCGACAGGCCCAGATCGATTTGCATTGCGCGGTTCGATGTCGCGATGACGACGCGGCTATATTGAGGCGCGGTGCCATTCGACAGCAGCAGCGTGACCGGCTTGCCGGGACCCGGCGAGGTCACGCCGACAACCTCGGTGTTGTAGCGGATTCGAGCCGAAATCGGCGCACCGTTGATGGTCTGATTCGAGAACGCAGTCGCGAGCGACTGAATGCCGCCGGGCACGAATTGCTGATCCGTTTCGAGTTCGTCGACGATCAGGCGCACGAGTTCGAGAAAGCCGATCGAGTAGAGCGGACCGAAGCCGCCCGAACCGAGCCCCAGCGCGCCGAACAGCTGGAAGTCGCCGGGCAGTTGCCACGGCGTGCCGCCGGGCGGATTCGCGCTCGTGAACATTTGCACGAGCCCGTTGTAGAACGACACGTTCTCGAACACGTCGATGTACTGCTGCCATGCGGCTTGAGCGGCGGCGAAGTTGCGTTGCTGCAGCAGCGTCGTGATGGCCACGGGCGCCATCAGCTTCGGGCCGTTCGGCACCTGGAAGCCTTGTGCCACGAAAGCATTCCAGCCCGCGTTGACGGTGTTGAAAATCGCCGGCGGGTTACCGCCTACAGGCCAGTCATAGGTTTTGCCCTGATAGCCGATATTCGTATCCACCTTGCCGGGGTCGGGGAAATTCGATGCATAAGGAATGTGGAATCGGTTCAGATAGGTGAAAAGACCGAATTCGCTAGGCGGAAACCGCATCGCGCCGAGTTCCGCATAGAAGTTGGCCGGCGCGCTCGCGAAGTTGGCGCTCCAGGTGCGCCCGCCCAGACGCCCCGTCGCTTCGTAAATCACGACGTTTCGCGCGCCCGCGCGCAGCAGTTCGTAGGCGGCGCTAAGTCCCGCGATGCCGGTGCCGATCACCGCAATCGGTGCGTTCTGTTGCGCCGCGGGGATGATACCGATGGCCTCCGTCGCACCCTGGATAAATGCGCCGTAGTCGAAAAGATTATCGATATATGAAAACGATTCGACAGCCTGCACACGCGATCTGAGATTTGGAATGAAAGCCATGAAGCTCTCCACAGGAAAAGAGGTGATTGGGATTCCCACGAAAGATCCGCCCGTCATGCAGGCTGAAGCGAGACTAGGTGGCCGAAAAGGCCGGCGCTATCCTCAAGATTGATGAAGACAGCAGCGGAGATACGTACAGTCGAGCCCGATTGCGGCTGAATGGAAGGTGTGAGGCGAGAAATTCTTTGGCGGTGTTTTTTTACCGGCGTTTACGGCCCGCTTTCATCGTGATGTCTCAATCCGAGTAGTAAATAAACTGATTCGAATCGCAACGCGATCTGCATATCCGAGCAGTCGCTCTATTCATCGGCAATAGCTTATGTAGCCCGAAGTACGCAATGCGATAAGATCGCGCTTTCTGCCGATCCGAAGCTTTCCGGCACCAGAAAATGCACTCGGCATAGATGGAAAAATAATTGAAATAATTCTCCGCCGTGCACAGCAAACGATGCGTCCGTTTGCGAATGGAGATGCTCAACCGTAGATCGACGCGCTCGCAAGAATACGGAAAACGCGAACAGTCCTCATGTACTCGATATTGCCCGCATTCGTCTCCGCGCTGTTTCTCGGCTTCGGCACTTACGTGCTGATTCGCGAGGGCATCACGCGCATCTCGGTTCCGTTTGCAGTGATGTGCGCGACGACGTTCGTCTGGCAGGGCACGTGGGCTTTTCTGTTCCAGACCACCAATCCGGACGTCGCGAATCTGCTCGTCAAGTTCGGTTATCTGTTCATCCTGTTTCTGCCCACCGCGCTGTATCACTTCTCAATAGAAGTGGTTTCTCGCCGCGGCGAGCGGCCGGTGCTGTTGATGTCCTACAGTTTGTGCGTGGTACTGGCGGTGCTGCTGATGAGCAGCAATGAAATCGTCGATGGCTTCAATACGTTTTTCTTCGGCGACTATCCGCGGGCCGGCCGGCTTCATCCGGTCCATGTCGTGCAGACCGTCGTGGTGGTCAGCCGCAGCGCGTGGCTGCTGTTCGATGCGCGGCGCCACACGAGTGCCGCGGGTGCTCGCAAGCTGCTCGGTTTGTGCCTCGTCGGCGTGGTCGTGTATTCGCTTGCCGCCGTGGATTACGCGGTCAATTACGCGGTTGCGTTCTATCCGCCGGGTTTTATCTTCATCACGACGAGTCTCGGCATTCTCGCCGTTTCGATCGTCCGCTATGGCCTGATGGGACCTTACCTCGTACTCGCGACGATGGCGCACGAGGTCGCGACGCCACTCGCGGCGATCGGTCTACACGCCGACGAACTGCGCTCCGCGCTGCCCGAACTGATCCGTGGCTACCGCCTGGCGGTGCAGCACCAGCTGTGCGAGGACACGCTGTACTCGGCGGAAGAGCCGGACCGGCTGCCGGCGCTTGCGTCCGCGATCCGCCGTCAGGTCAACAGCACGAGCGCGGTGATGGAAATGTCGCTCGCGTCGATGACGTTGCACCGGCTGGACAAGCGCAGCTTCGGCGCCCACTCGATGACGGCGTGCGTCGAATCCGCGTTCGAACGTTTTCCGTTCCGCCCCGGCGAGCGTGAGCTCGTTTCCGTCGCGCACATCGATCCGGATATCCAGTTTTCCGGTTCCGATTCGCTGCTGATCTTCGTGCTGTTCAACCTGCTGAAGAACTCGCTTCATGCGATTCATTCGGCCGGCAACGGCCACATCGAGATCGGTGCGCACCGCCGCGATGGTTTCTGCGTGCTGCGCTTCAGCGATACCGGTCCAGGCATTGCGCCCGACGTGCTGCCGCAGATCTTCGAGCCGTTCTATTCGACCAAGGCACACGGCCGCGGCTCGGGAATGGGGCTGAACTTCTGCCGCCGCGTGTGCGACGCGTTCGGCGGCTCTATTTCATGCGAGTCGGAGCCCGGCGTACATACGACCTTCACATTGCGTCTGCCGGAGCCCGGATCGGCGGCGGATCGCGGACGACACGATCTGCCGCCTCCGTCACGACGCTATCGCGTCGGATGAATCACACGCGTCAGGCCGCGGTTGCCAGCGTGCTCAGCTCATAGGCCATGAAGCGCTCGCCGACGTTGGCCGGCAAACGACGAATGCGCTTGTCCGAGCCGGCGAACACGACCTGCTGATACCCCATCGAAACCGGGCGCCCGTCCACATAGAAACGAAACACCAGGTACGCCGAGCACTGCCTCACTTCCAGCGTATTCAGATAGCAATCGACGCGCTGAAACGGAAAGGTTTCCTGCACGTACTCCTGATGCGCGCGCTTGGTGACGAACGCGCCGTTCAAACCGAGCAGGTTATTGTCGACACATTGATGAAACCAGCGTTCGCGACAAATCCCTTGCCATTCGAAGTACCTTGCGAAATAGGTATTCATAAAAGCATTCGAGTCTTTCAGGTAGATATCGATTACGTGGTGAAAGGTGTTGTCGGCTGGGACGGCCATTGCTTCGGGCGTCAACAGTGCGGTGCCATTGGAAAGGAGATGGGGAATTGCATCTCGGGTCGACATGAATAGAACTCCACGAAAGAATCGCTACGTGTGGTAGCGGCACATTCGCCTGCGCGGCGAATGGCTGATTCTCTCCGCCCCAATTTGGCGTTGCGCTGGAAGCAACGCCTGAAGCCGAACAACGGATTGCGCGCTGACATCAAAGGCGCATGGATATGCGCGAGAATTTTGCAAAGTTGCTCACATTCCGCATAACACTGGATAATCCGCGCAGGCAGCTTCTTTCACTCAAACGCGGTTTGTACAAATTCTTTTCCCGGGATCGGTATGAGTTTCTTTATCAGGCAACCGATGTTTCACCCTGTTTCCGTCGTCTTTCTCGACGATAGCGAGGACTTTCTGAATGGACTGCAGGGGCTTTTCCGCGACCGGGAGCTGAACCGCTTTTTTACCAGGCCACAGGTGGCGCTGGATTTCATGCTGTCGCGCGATCGCGGCGTGCCGCTGACACGAATCGCCGGCGCCGACTACTCGGAGGTCGAAAAGGGCGGCAGCAATGCGCTGGGCAGGGACGCGCTGAGCGACGACGCGCGCTTCGAAGAAGTCGCCGCCGTGGTGGTCGATTACGAAATGCCGGAAATCGACGGCATCCAGTTCCTGTCGTCGATCAACGATGCCGCGTGCACGAAGATCCTGCTGACCGGCGCGGCGGGCGACCGCGAGGCGGTGGAAGCCTTTAACGCTGGCCTGATCGACTTCTATATCCGCAAGGGCGACGCCGCCATGCCGCAAAAGCTGACCAATGCGCTGGCGGACGCGAAGAAAAATCATTGCAGCCTGCGCGGAGCGATCCCGGTTCACGACGTCGGCGCGAGCTATCGCGATACCCGCGTCGTCCGCCTGCTGGACGAACTGGCCGCGCGCGAAAGCTACGTCGAGTATTACTGGCGTCCGGAGCAGAACGCCGTGCTGATGTTCGATGCCGCAGGCGAGCCGGCCGTGCTCGTTGCGTGGGACGACAACGATTGGGCGTTCCAGTGCGACATGGTCGAGGATGCGGGCGGTCCGCAATGGCTGCACCAGGATATGGTGGAACGCCGGGCGATGCCGGTGTTCTGGCCGCATCAGGCCTATCACGCGGATCAAGCCGAGATCCGCACGGTCGAGCCGACGCCGGTGCCCGATTGGCCGGGCGCTTTTTACAGCCTGACGCGTCTCGACAGATCGGAACTCGAGCCTGGGCTGCTCAGCTTCGCGCAATGGCGGCAGATGAAGCGCGGCGAGTCGCGCTAGGAGATTTTCAACGAGGGCTTTAATGCAAAAACCGGCGTTGAGCCGGTTTTTGCATTTGGGTGCGACTTGCACATACGACTTGCGCGCGGCGGGATGCGCACATCGATCGGCGGTGCTTTGCGCCAGCGCCGCCCCGCACGGAACGCGCGGTGCGCTAGCGCAAAGGTTTCGTTTCAGAACTTGTCCCAGCCGTCATCGGCGCCGGCCGGCATGCCCGCGACGCTCATGGCGACAGATGCCACTGCCGGCACCGGCATGGGTGCGGTTGCCCGTGCCGTCCGCTGAGCAACCGGCGCGGCTGAGCTTTCGCGCTTCGCCATCGGCCGGCTGCCCGAAGCCGCTGACGCAACAGCAGCCGAAGCCCGAACCGGAGCCGCCGTCGCAAAGGAAGCCGGCGCCGCCCTTTCATTCGCTACCCGAAAGAACGCGACCGTTTCGTTCAACTGCTGCCCCTGGTCCTCCATCGAGCGCGACGCGGCCGCCGCCTGTTCCACCAGCGCCGCGTTTTGCTGCGTGACGTTGTCCATCTGCGTGATCGCGAGATTCACCTGCTCGATGCCGCGGCTTTGTTCGGTCGATGCCGCGGCGATCTCGGCCATGATGTCGGTCACGCGCGCAACGGCAGTGGTCACTTCGCTCATTGTCTCGCCGGCCTCACCGGCGAGCGTCGAGCCGTCGCGGATCCGCTCCACCGAAGTCGCGATCAGATCCTTGATCTCCTTGGCCGCGCTCGACGAGCGTTGCGCGAGGCTGCGCACTTCGCTCGCGACCACCGCGAAACCGCGGCCCTGTTCGCCCGCGCGCGCGGCTTCGACGGCCGCGTTCAGCGCGAGGATGTTGGTCTGGAATGCGATGCCTTCGATGATGCCGGTGATGTCCGCGATCTTCGTCGAGTTGTCGCTGATCTCCTGCATCGTGCTGACCACCTGGCCGACCACCGTGCTACCTTTCTGCGCCACCGACGACGCGTTCGCCGCGAGCGTGCTGCCTTGCTGCGCGTTCTCCGCGTTCTGCCTGACTGTCGACGTCAACTGCTCCATGCTCGACGCGGTTTCCTGCAGCGACGCGGCCTGCTGCTCGGTGCGCTGGCTCAGATCCATATTGCCCGCGGCGATCTCGCGCGCGGCGCCCGCGATGCTCGCGCTGCTGTCGCGTACCCGCGCGACGATCGCGGTGAGCCGCTCGTTCATGTCGCGTAACGCATGGAGCAGCTTGCCGGTTTCGTCCTGGCCGCCCGCGTCGATGCGGGTGCGCAGATCACCCTCCGACACCGTGCGCGCGACACCGATCGCAAAGTTCAACGGCCCGGTTATCGCGCGCGCGATCAGCCAGCACGCCGCGATCGCCAGCGCCACCGCGGCGACGCTGATCGCGATCAGCAGATTGCGCTGGTTCTGATAGTGCGTGGCCTGAACGCCGATCATCTCTTCCTGACGGGTGCGCATGTAGGCGGCGTACGCATCGGTTGCGCGGACCAGCGCGGCGAGCAGCGGGCGGCAGTTGTCGTCGATTTCGACGGTCGCCTGGTCGCGCTTGCCGTCGAGCGCGAGACCGACGATATGCGTTGCCACCGGGCCATACAAAGCCTCGACGCGATTGATCTCGGCGACGAGGCTGCGCGCCTGTTCCGACGTCTCGCTCTTGTCCGCGACCATGTCGTTGAGCTGCTTCAGATAGCGCCGCACGTCGTCGTCCGCGCGCGTCACATCGGACTTTTCCAGCTCGATGTCCTGCGGTTTGGTGACGAGCACGAGATTGCGCGCGGCGATCGCGCGCCGGTCGATCGCGGTTCGCACCTGTTCGACCATGTCCGCGCGTGCTCTGGCGCCGTGCACGAAGTCGGAAAAATGATCGGTCGAATTGCTTAGAGCTTGCAACGAAAACGCCGATACGCCGACGACGATCAGCGAAAGCACGCCAAAGCCAGCAATTAACTTGCCTTTGATGGTGAGTCGATTGAGGGGCATTTTATTTTCTCCAATAACGAAACGTAAAACGGTTCGCAATGGACTCTCAGGTCCGGTCGATGGGAGCACGTCGTCGTCGAGCCAGCCGTGCCTACCGGCGGACTCCTTTTTTTGCCCTTCGATGCATGGCTAGCGCCAGACACGAAAGGTGTATCCCAACTACTGGTTATCGGATTTAACACTGCCGGACTTAAGCAAAATATGTCATCACGATGAAAGCTTGCATGTGATGCAGGGGGAAAATCGAAAATGTCACCGGTTGATATTTTTATTTATGCTTATCAGGAAAATATTTCCTTTCGCATAACGACGAACCCGTCGTTGCTGGCCATATTTTTCTTCATTACGCATAAATGCGGCAGTTGAGGTAGTCTTAGCGAACCCGCGACGTCCCACATTCCGCGCTCTCATGGATATCCCTGGGGCGCGAATTTCCCGTAGTCAGTTTTCTGCGTATGCGATCAACTCCGGAGCCACGCAATCACGATATCCGTGCCGCATTGAGCGACCTGGACGGCGCGCGCGCGTGGATGGCGTCCATTTGCGGCCCGCACGGCTTGCAGGTCAGCCGTCCGGAGCGGCTGCGCTTTCATCAGTCCGGCACCGTGCTGCGCTCGATGGCGACGACGATCGGCTACGTCGAGTACGGCACCGACGTCACGGTCGCGGTGCGCGAGGACAGTCCGCTGAATTGCTACAGCGTGAGCCTGCCGGTGGTGGGTCAGCAGGAACTGGCCGCGCACGGCAAGCGATGGCTGTCGGACCAGGATCGTGGCGTGATCGTCAGTCCGCAGGAATCGCAGGATCTGGCAATCATGGGCAATTGCCGCAAGCTGCACGTCGCGATTCCGCGCTCCGCGCTTCAGCAGGTGCTGCAGACGATGTTGCAACGCCCGGTCGACGCACCGCTCGTGTTCCAGCCCGATATGGATGCGGCCGCTGGCGATCAGGGCGCGTGGTGGCGCATGATCAAGTTCCTGGCCGGCGAGATGGAGCGCTCGGGGCCGTCGCTGGGGCAGCTTTATATGTCCAGCGAACTCGAACTGACGTTGCTGAAGGGGCTGCTGCTGTCGCAGCCGCATAACTACTCAGTGCAACTGGCCAATGCGTCGGCGCAGACGCCGCCGCATTATCTGACCCGCGCGCGCCAGTTCATTCACGACAACGCGCGCGAGCCGATTGCACTCGAAGACATCGAGCGCGCGGCCGGCGTGTCGCGCTTCAAGCTGTTCGACGGCTTCCGCGAGTATTTCGGCTGCGCGCCGATCGCGTATCTGAAGCGCTACCGGCTCGAATCGGTGCGGCGCGATATTCTCGAAGACCGCTCGGTGCGCAATATCTCATCGGTTGCGCTGAGCTGGGGGATGTCGCATCTGGGGCGTTTCTCGACCGAGTACAAGGCGATGTTCGGCGAGTCGCCGTCCGATACGCTGAAGCGCGCGATCAAGCGCTAGGTCGAAACTCGTATCAAGCTCATATAAACGCACCGGGTTCAAACGAAACTGTCCCGCCCCATCGCTTCACGACGGAACGGGACAGGGAACGAGACAGTTGAGCACGCGAAGTAAAAACGCCGCCTAGCGTGCGTTGCTTTCGCCGAACTTCTCGTAGTAGAGCCGGTAGTCCTCGATACGCTGGTCCGTGAGCCAGGTCTTGATCGCTTCGACCATCGGCGGCGGACCGCACACGTACATATCGAAGCCGTTCGATTCGAGGAACGAGCGGTTGAAATGCTCGGGAATCAAACCGGTCTTGCCCGACCATTCCGGCGCCGCGTTCATCACGACCGTTTCGACCGCGAATCCTTCGATGCTCGCCTTATAGCCGTTGATGCGCTCGGTCTCGCACAGATCGCCCGCATTGGTGACGCCGTAGTACAGGTGCACCGGATGCGCGCAATTACGTTTCGCGGAGATGTCGTCGAGCATGCCGAGAAACGCCGACAGACCCGTGCCGCCCGCGACCATCACGAGCGGACGCTCGATCTGGCGCAGATAGAACGCGCCGAGCGGCGCTTCGAACTCGATCGTGTCGCCGGCCTTGCAGCGTTCGCGCAGATAGTTGCTCATCACGCCGTTGGGCAGCAAACGAATCAGGAACTGCAATTCGTTGCGCCCGTTCGGGTGATTGGCGAACGAGTATGAACGCCATTCGTCGGTGCCCGGCACCTTGACGCGCGCATACTGCCCCGGCAGAAAATCGAGCTGCTGCGGATGCGCGCTCGCGTCGATGCGCAGGATCGCGGTGGTCGCCGACACCAGTTCGACTGCTACCACCTTGGCGCTGACCGTATTCGTGCCGGCGCCTTCGCACAGCGTCGAATCGAAGTCGAAGTAAAACGACGCATCCGACTTCACGCGCGTCTGGCACGACAGGATCTTGCGTTGCGCGAGGTCTTCCTCGCTGAGCGCATCCTCGTCGACGTAATCGAGCGTGTACTCGCCCGATTCGCAGCGGCCCTGACAGGTGCCGCACACACCTTCGCGGCAGTCGAGCGGAATGTTCACGCCGTTTCGCAGCGCCGCGTCGAGCAGCAGCTCGTTCGGGCTGACGTCGAAGAACGCGGTTTTGCCGTCGGCAAAGCTCAACGCGACCTTATGTTTCATCGTCGTGCTCCCGGCTCACAGATGGTAGAAATCCAGCACCGCGTTGATGTGGTCGTTCAGCAGCAGCACATGCTTGCGCGTGATCTTCCAGCTATCGCCCGACGGTTTCAGGTCGTATGTCGCGCGGCCATAGAAGTAGTCGGTCGAGCCGTGACGCGTGTACATCGTCGACCAGTTGACGGCTGCTTCAACGAGCGAATCGTCGCGTTCGCTCAGACGTACGTTGCTGATCTGATGCATCGTGCGCGGCAGCGGTGTCGACGCGGCCGACTTGCCGGTGCGCAGCCGGAACACGCGGTCTTCGAGGCCGGTGCGATCCGAGTAGTAAATCAGCGACATGCCCTGCTTCGGATCGGTTGTGTACACATGCTCCGAATCCCACTGCGGCACATGGAACTCGCTCTGCTGATCGAACAGATCGACGTACTCGTCCCATTGCTGCCTGTCGCACAGATCGGACTTCAGATACAGAAACTGCTCGATGGAGTGTTGGAGTTGGCTCATGCCTGCTCTCCCTGCGATTCGTTGGTTTTAGCGAGGCCCTTGAGGATCGTGTCGCGCCACGTGCCGTGCTGGTTCACGTACAGCCCTTCGTGGGTAAATTCGGTGCCGGTGATATTCGGCGCGATGCCGAGCAGCGTCGTACTCGCGGTCGCGCTGGTTTGCCACTTGTGATGACCGCGCGAGATATCGCTCCAGCGTTCGAGCCGCGCCTGAAAGCCACGCTGCTGTTCGCGGAATTCGACGAGGTCATCGGGCGTGCCCATACCGGACACGTTGAAGAAGTCTTCGAACTGGCGGATGCGGCTTTCGCGATCCTTCGCCGATTCACCCTTCACGCCGATGCACTGGCTGATGATCTCGGTCTTGTTCCATGCAACCGGGCGCACGATGCGCAACTGCGAGCTGATCTGATCCATGAAGAACAGGCTCGGATACACGTTCAGATTGCGCAGTCGATGCATCATCCATTCGGCTTTCTGCTGGCCGTGTGCTTCGACGAGACGCGGCATCACGCTCGTGTAGCCGGGGCGGACGTCCGGGTTCGGCATATCGCTGAACAGCACGCTATGGCCGTTTTTAAACGCGAACCAGCCGTCGTCGGTTTCCGCGTCGCCCGCGCCGAGCTTGCTGTAATCGAGCGTGCCGCCCGGCGTGTCGCCTTTCTTCGCGTTCGATTCCTGGCGATGCTGGACCGTCGCGACGTAGTTGTAGTGCACGGTGCTCACGTGATAGCCGTCGAGACCGTTTTCGTTCTGCAGCTTCCAGTTGCCGTCGAACGTGTAGGTCGACTTGCCCGGCAGCACTTCGAGTTCGCCGGTCGGCGATTGCGCGACCATCATGTCGAAGAAGATGCGCGCGTCGCCCAGGTACTCTTCGAGCGTGTCGGTGCCGTCGACATCGAGGCTCACGAACACGAAGCCCTTGTAGCTCTCGATACGCGCCTTTTTCAGGCCCCGCACCGATTTGTCGAAGTCGTCGCAGTACTCGCCCGGGGCCTTCACCTTCACGAGGCGTCCGTCGCTCTTGTAGCACCACGCGTGGAACGGGCAGGTGAACGTCGACTGGTTGCCCTTGGTCATGCGCGTGAGCGTCGCGCCGCGATGCTGGCACGCGTTGATCATCGCGTTCAGATTGCCGGAGCCGTCGCGCGTGACGATCAGCGGCTGGCGGCCCGCGCGCATCGTGATGAAATCGTTGTTGTTGGCGATTTCGCTTTCGTGGCACGCATAGATCCAGGCCTTCTCGAAGATGTGCTCCATCTCGAGCGAGAACAGCTCGGGTTCGGTAAACATCTCGCGGGCAATCCGGTACACGCCTTCCGCGGGCCGGAAGTCCACACAACCGCTGACGAATTCACTCCATTCGGAGGCGCTGCGCTTTTCGCTAACCTTCTCGCTCATGATGTGTCCCACTCCTTGTTCAATCGTTTGAATATCGATGGACCCGATTGAATACCCAATCGGCGGGGCGAACTATCCAGTCAGTTGGCATTTGCTATCCGATTAATGCGGCCGGCCCGGCGGGGCGGTTGCATAGTCAGCCGGCATGACTGTCGCGATGGCCGGATCGGCTTGACTGGCGGGCGTCACGCGGATTTCGCGCCGACCATGCGCGCGGCATTGGGGCAAACCCGCAAAATAGGTCTATTCGGCCGTTTGTGGGGCGGTGGCGTCTGCTACGCTAACGGTTCACAGGTTGCGATCCTGGGGTAATTACCGAGGCGCGGCCGTTTCTTTACGCGCGTGGTGCAGCGCCTTGCAGAACGAACAGCGAATGGTGACGCGTCGACCGAACGCCGTGATTGCGATCAGCATCGTGCTAGCGGGCGCGATTCTGGCGATCGCCGTTTTGCTGCTCGCGCAGATGCGCGATGACGCGCTGCGGCGCGCGCAGGACGCGGTCTTCAACGTGTCGCTGCTGGTCGAACGCGACGTGTCGCGCAATCTGGAGATCTACGATCTGTCGCTGCGCGCGGTGATCGACGGGCTGAACCAGCCGGGCGTGCTCGAACTGCCGCCGAAAATCCGCCAGATGGTGCTGTTCGACGGCTCGATCAGCGCGAAGGACATGGGCTCGGTGTTCGTGCTCGACGAACACGGCAACGTGCGCTTCGATTCGCGCGAACTGGTGGCAACGCCGCTCAATCTCGCCAATCGCGACTACTTCAAGGTGCAGCGCGATTCGCCCGACGCGGGCCTTTTCATCAGCCATCCGTTCAACCCGAGTGGCCGCGAAGAGGACTTGCGGATCGCGCTGAGCCGGCGCATTTCGCGGCCGGACGGCAGCTTCGGCGGCGTGGTGGTCGGCACGTTGCGCCTCACCTATTTTCACCGGCTGTTTGACGGCATGAAGCTCGGGCCGAGCGGCTCGATGGCGCTGATGCTCGCCGACGGCACGATGCTGATGCGCCGTCCGTACGATCCGAAAACGATCGGCATCAACCTGACCGGCACCGCGAACTACACGCGTTTCGTGCAGCGGCCGAGCGGCGACTTCTTCGGCACGGCGGCGATCGATCACGTCGAGCGCTGGTACGCGTTCCGCCATATCGACGCCTATCCGCTAATCCTCGACGTCGCGCTGTCGACGCGCGATATCTACGTGCAGTGGCGGCGGCGCGCATGGATCATCGGCACGCTGATCGGCGCGCTCGACCTGACGATCATCGCGCTCGCGATCCTGTTTTCGCAGCAATTGCGGCGCCGCCGCGAGGCCGAGGAAGAACTGCACGAACTCGCGCGCACCGACGGGCTGACCGGGCTGAACAACCGCCGCAGTTTCGAGGAGCATCTGAACGAAGAGTGGCGCCGCGCGCAGCGTAACGGCTGGCCGCTGTCGCTGCTGCTGATCGACGTCGACTACTTCAAAAACTTCAACGATCTGTACGGCCATCCAGCGGGCGACGAAGCGCTGATCGGCGTGGCGCGCTGCATCGCCGACGGCATCCGGCGTCCCGGCGATACCGCCGCGCGCTACGGCGGCGAGGAGTTCGCGGTGTTGCTGCCGGATACCGACGAGGCGGGCGCGCTGTGCATCGCCGGGAAAATTCGCGCGGCGGTCGAGGGACTGCAGTGCCGCCATGTGGCGAGCGCGCATCACGTGCTGACGGTCAGCGTCGGCGCGGCGACCGCGCACGGCCTCGCGATCGCGACGTATCGCGCGCTGGTCGATGCCGCCGACGAAGCGCTGTACCACGCGAAAGACGCCGGACGTAACCGCGTGATGAGCTATCTCGCGAGTGCGGATGACGCTCATGCCGAGGGCGACGCCGTTACACCGGATATCAACCGGCGGGGCGCCGATTGACGCACGCGTCGGCCCACTTAGTGGGCAGCGCTGGCGCGACCGGTGCGACATCGCGCTTTGCAACCCGGCTTTGCACTCCAGCTTTTCGCGCCGGCTTTTCAACTCCGCTTGTCAGTCCTTATTGCTCTTCGTAAACTCGCGCGTAACCTGCCGGCCGCTACGCGATAACGCGTAAGCCGCGCCCCACGCGCCGACCCAAGAGGAGAACCCCCGCGATGGCCGAATCCTATTTCCCCCGCTGGCGCCGCCAGCCCGCCGCCGCCGAGGGCAGCATCGTCGGCATCGACGAACGGCTCGGGTGGCCGCAGATGTTCGCGATGGGCATCCAGCACGTCGTCGCGATGTTCGGCTCAACGGTGCTCGCGCCGCTGCTGATGGGCTTCGATCCCAATCTGTGCATCTTCATGTCGGGGATCGGCACGCTGCTGTTCTTCGTGCTGGTGGGCGGGCGCGTGCCGAGCTATCTCGGTTCGAGCTTTGCGTTCATCGGCCTCGTGATCGCGGTGACCGGCTACGGCGGCCACGGCACGAATCCGAATATTCCGGTCGCGCTGGGCGGCATCATCGCGTGCGGCGTCGTGTATGGCGTGATCGGCCTGATCGTGTCGGCGGTCGGCACGCGCTGGATCGAAACGCTGATGCCGCCGGTCGTGACCGGCGCGATCGTCTGCGTGATCGGCCTGAATCTCGCGCCGATCGCCGTGCATGGCGTGAGCGGCAGCAACTTCGATTCGTGGATGGCGCTCGTGACGGTGCTGTGCGTCGGCGCGGTCGCGGTGTTCGCGCGCGGCATGCTGCAGCGTCTGTTGATCCTGATCGGCCTCCTGGTCGCCTACGTGATCTACGCGATCGTGACCAATGGCCTCGGCATGGGCAAGCCGATCGATTTCTCGATTGTCGCGAACGCCGCCTGGTTCGGCATGCCGCACTTCACGTCGCCGGTGTTCGATCCGCACGCGATGACGCTGCTCGCGCCGATCGCGGTGATTCTCGTCGCCGAAAATCTCGGCCACATCAAGGCGGTCAGTGCGATGACCGGGCAGAACCTCGACCGCTATATCGGCCGCGCGTTTCTCGGCGATGCGCTCGCGACCATCGTGTCCGGCTTCGCGGGCGGCACCGGCGTCACGACCTACGCGGAGAACATCGGCGTGATGGCGGTGACGAAGATCTACTCGACGCTGGTGTTCGTGATCGCCGCGGTGATCGCGCTGGTGCTCGGCTTCTCGCCGAAGTTCGGCGCGGTGATCCAGACGATTCCGGGGCCGGTGCTGGGCGGCGTGTCGATCGTCGTGTTCGGGCTGATCGCGGTGA
The DNA here is from genome assembly GCF_021390495.1 of Paraburkholderia sp. ZP32-5. Classification (NCBI taxonomy): domain Bacteria; kingdom Pseudomonadati; phylum Pseudomonadota; class Betaproteobacteria; order Burkholderiales; family Burkholderiaceae; genus Paraburkholderia; species Paraburkholderia sp. ZP32-5. Next base: position 278,135 of record NZ_JAJEJP010000001.1, read on the forward strand.
CCGGCGCGCGCATCTGGGTCGTCAACAAGGTGGACTTCTCGAATAACCGCAATCTGATCGTCGCCGCCGTGACGCTCGTGCTCGGCGCCGGCGACTTCTCGCTGAAGCTCGGCGGCTTCGGGCTCGGCGGGATCGGCACCGCGACGTTCGGCGCGATCATCCTCTATGCGCTGCTGAGAAGGAATCCGCAGGGGCCGGTGGCCTGAGGGTGCGCGTGAGCGGCGAGCCTGCTACCGCTTGCGCGCGGTCAGCGCCGTCTCCGACAGGTCCACTTCGCGCATCAGCTTGTTCAGCGTCTCGTCGTTGATCTGCTGCGTGCCGCGCAGATCGAGCAGCGCGCGGCGCTCGGCGCGCATCGCCGCGAGCTTCATGCGGAATTCGAGCGCGTCGGCGCGGCGCGCGAGTTCGCGCCGTTCCTGTTCGTCATCGAGCGTCGCGAGACGGCGGCGGTACACGTCCATCACTCGCGCGGTCACATCGGCCGCATACGCCGCCGCCGATTCTTCGAGGTCCGCGCACTCGGTATCGTGGATGTCGTCGACCGCGCGAATCGCCGCCTGCGCGGCCAGCGTGCGCGCGAGCGCTTCCTCGGCGGCGTGTGGATCCTTGCCGCGCCGCCAGCCGCGCAGCAACAGCGGCAATGCGCCGACCGCGACCAGCAGCGACAGCAGGATCACGCCCGACGCGATGAAGATCGCGACATCGCGTCCCGGCAGCGGCGTGCCGTCCGGCAGCAGTTCGGGCAGCGACAGCACGCCCGCGAGCGTCACCGCGCCGCGCACGCCGGCCACCGTCGTCACCGACACCATGCGCAGCCCCGGCACGGCGTTCGCGACGCCGTGCTTCGCCGCGCCGCGGCTCGCGAACCAGCGCAGCAGCCATACCCACACGAAGCGCATCGCATACAGCGCAATCGCGACCGCGACGATATAGCCGATCAACAGGCCGACCTGCGCGTCGCTGGTTTCGTGCGCGTCGAGCAGCGCGCTGCCGAGAATGTGCGGAAACTGCAGCCCGAGCATGATGAACACCATGCCGTTGAACACGAACTCGATCATCGTCCAGGTGTTGCTCGCGCGCACCCGCGACGACACCTGCCACGCGTTCGCGACGCTTGCGTAGTTCATCGTCATGCCGGCCGACACCGCGGCGAGGATACCCGACAGCTCGAAGCGCTCGGCGCTCAGATAGGCGGCGAACGGAATCAGCAGCGTCATCACGACGCCGGGTGCCGGGTCGCCTTCTTCGGCGAGATTCAGAAAACGCGTGGACACGAAACTGAACAGCGCGCTCACCGCCGCGCCGACCGCGAGGCCGCCCACCGCGATGATCACGAAGCTGATCGACGCCTCGCGCAGCGAAAACGCGCCGGTCAGCGCGGCGGCGATCGCAAACTTCAGCGCGACGAGACCCGACGCGTCGTTCATCAGCGCCTCGCCTTCGAGGATGTGCATCAGATGCCCCGGAATCTTGCCCTTGCCGGCGATGCCGGACAGCGCGACCGCGTCGGTCGGCGACAGCACGGCGGCGAGTGCGAACGCGACCGGCAACGAGATCTGCGGCACGAGTGCATGCACGAAATAGCCGACCACCAGCACGGTCATGAACACGAGCCCGAGTGCGAGCATCAGGATCGCGCGGCGCGCCATGAAGAATTCGCGCTTCGGGATGCGCCAGCCATCCGCGAACAGCAGCGGCGGGATGAACAGCAGCATGAAGATTTCCGGATCGAACTTCACGTGCAGATCGAGCCGTGGCCACGCGAGCAGCGCGCCGATCGCGATCTGCGCAAGCGGCAGCGGCAGCCTGAACGGCAGCGTGCGGCTCAGGATGCCGGACGCCGCGACCGCGAGCAGCAGAATCAGGACGGTGAAGACAATTTCCATCGGATGTTCCGGGCGGATGAAGGGGTTGCTTTGGAGAACGGCGCGGCGTGTATCGCTTGCGTGATCGAAGCCGCTGATGCCAGGCGCTGAGGCAAGGCGCCGCGACGCGCAGGGTCGAGTGTAGCCCGGCGGCGCGCGCCGCTTGCCGCCGCGTTCGCACAACGCGTGTGCGTGGCTTGTGTCACGTGCGGTGCTCACGCCGCGCGCGATCCATTGCTGCTGGGCCGTTTGCATCATCGCGCACCGAAACGGTGCGGCCCGTGCCCGCGCGCGGCCCACGCGCGGTGCAGCCGGTGCCGAGTTCGCGCATCAAATGCCGTGCTATGTGCGCCAGCGTGCGCATGGAGCTTGCTTAACTCTGATCAATAACGCACATTTTTAGAACCGCCGCCTGTCCGTCTCCCGCTCGGAGCGGCCGGTTCCTGCGTGAGGGGATTGGATGACGATTGCGCAACAGGACAGAGCGGCGAGCGCGCCGCACGGCTTCGAGGTCGAAGTGGCCTCGGGGCTTCATCGCTATTCGGTGCAGCATGGCGAGCTGACGCTCACGAGCGTTTTCCAGCCGATTTTCAGCCTGTCGCATATGCGGGCGGTCGGCTATGAGGGACTGCTGCGCGCGCACGACGTGCTCGACCGCGCGGTGTCGCCGCTCGACGTGTTCGGCGAAGCCGCGCGCGTCGGCGAAGCGCTGCAACTCGACCGGCTCGCGCAGACGCTGCATCTGGAAAACTTCAGGATGCTCGGCGCCGAGCGCGAATGGCTGTTTTTGAACGTGAACCCCGGCGTGCTGCTCGATCCGTATCTGGCGGCGGCCCTGCTCGCGAATCTGCGGCGGCTCGATCTGTCGCCGCGGCGCGTCGTGCTCGAAGTCCTCGAGCAGCGCGCTGAAGATATCGACCGTCTCGCGGATGCGGTGCGTGAGTTTCGCGAGCGCGGCTTCCTGATCGCGCTCGACGATTTCGGCGCCGGCCATTCGAATATCGAGCGGATCTGGCAACTGAATCCCGATATCGTGAAGCTCGACCGCATCATGCTGTCGCACGGCGGACATCATGCCGATATGACGACGATCCTGCCGGGACTGGTGGCGATGCTGCACGAGGCCGGCAAGCTCGTGCTGATCGAAGGTGTCGAGACCGAGCACGAAGCGCAGATGGCGCTCGCCTGCAATGCGGACTTTGTGCAGGGTTTTTTCTTCGGCCGGCCGAATCCGGGACCCGCCGACGCGGTGCACGCGGCGGCCTGCATCGGCGAAGTCACCGAGCGTTATCGCGAGCATGCCGAAGCGCGCGAGCGCCGTGGCGCGAGCCGTCTCGCTCCGTATCTGCGCGCGTTCGAGCGCGCCGCCGAACGGCTGGCCGCAGGCGAACCGCTCGACGAAGTGTGCTGGAATTTCCTTGCGCTCGATCACGCGGCGCGCTGCTTCTTGCTCGATGCGAAGGGGCGCCAGGCGGGCCGCAATGTCGTGTTGCGCGCCGATCGCGCCGCGCATGAAACGCGCTTTTTGCCGCTCGCGGACGCGCAGGGGGCGAACTGGCTGCGGCGCCCGTATTTCAGCGCCGCGATCAATGCGCCGGAACGCGTGCATGTGACGCAGCCGTATCTGTCGATCAACGAGGCGTTGCCGTGCGTGACGTTGTCGATGGCGACGCGCGTCGGCGAGCAGCTCTGCGTGCTGTGCGGCGATATCGACTGGGTCGACGAGTAGCAGGACGAGTAGCTCGACGGGTGGCGCGGTTCTGCGATGATGTCGTTTTCAACGACACCGGGTTGGCTTCATGTCCGTGCTGCTGGAAGTGATTGCGACGACCGTCGCCGATGCGCGCGCCGCCGAACAGGCCGGCGCCGACCGTCTCGAACTCGTGACTGCGATGGGCGAGGGCGGCCTGACGCCGAGCGTCGGCTTGATCGAGGCCGTCGTCGTCGCGGTGCAAATTCCCGTCAACGTGATCGTGCGGCCGCATAGCCGCTCGTTTGTCTACGATGCCGACGACTATGCGGTGATGCAGCGCGACATCCGCGCGGTGAAGGCGGCGGGCGCGAACGGCATCGTGATCGGCATGCTCGACGCGCATCGCGCGATCGACCGCGAAGCGCTGAAGCGTGCCTGCGATGCCGCCGACGGATTGGCGATCACGTTCCATCGCGCGTTCGATGAAACGCGCGATCTGCGCGAAGCGCTCGACGTGCTGCTCGATTTCGATGCGGTGACCAACGTGCTGACGTCGGGCGGAAAGCCGTCGGTGCTGCAAGCGGAAACGATGATCGGTGAGCTGGTGCGGCAAGCGTCCGGTTCGCGCTGCACGATACTCGCGGGCGCGGGTTTGACGATCGATGCGGTGGCGGGTTTTGTGGCCGCGACTGGTGTCGAAGCCGTGCATTTCGGCTCGGGCGTGCGTGTGGACGGCAACGGCCTCGCGCCCGTTGACCCTGCGAAGGTCGCGAAGGTGAGGGCGCTGCTCGATGCGACCGACAGTGCGACGGCGCGCTGACGTGTAAAGCTCACGGCTGAAAAAAAAGCCGCTTCGGCATTGAAACCGAAGCGGCTTTTTGCAAGAGCATCATGTCGCGACATCGACTGCCGCGAACGGTTTTTACTTCGCGACCACCACCGGAATCCCGCGCAACTGTCCGGCGCCCTTCATCTCTTCGAGCGACTTCTTCACCGCCGCACCGGTTGCCGCATCGATGCCGAGGCGAGCCGCAACATCGCGCTCGCCACGCTTCACGCCCGCGAGATTCGCGAGTTTCACATGACCGTAGCCGCGCACGCGTGCGTGCAGGTCGGCGAGTTTCGCGACGTCATCGAGCGTGTTCGCGTTGAGCTTCGACAGCGCGCGCTGCATCGTGATCTCGTAGTCGCTTGCGAGTTCGCGCTCCATCTTGCGTTCGAGCGTGCGGCCGAACGGATCGAGCGCCGTGCCGCGCAGACCACGCCATTTCGCAAGCAGGCCGAGCACCGGCCACATCCATTGACCGAAGGTTTTCTTCGTCGGCGCGACGCCAGGCTGCGCGCGCGTGAGCGTCGGCGGCGCGAGGTTGAAGCTGATGCTGAAGTCCTTGCCCGCGACGCCCTCGAACTGCGTTTCGAGCGCTTCGCGGAACGCGGCGTCGGTATGCAGACGCGCGACTTCGTATTCATCCTTCACCGCGAGCAGACGATAGAACGTCGTCGCGACCGCGCGCGTCAGGCGCTCGCTCGCGGCGTCGACTTGCGTTTCCGCGCGGCGCGCCGCATCGACGAGCGCCCGATAGCGCTTCACATAAGCCGCACCGCCATACGTCAGCAGACGCCCTTCGCGATGCGCGATCAGTTCGTCGAGCGTATCGACGCGCACCGCTGCGGGCGCGGCCAGATGACGCGCCTGCCACAGCGCTTCGAGCGCGGCCGGGTCGGCGGCGGCCATGCGGCCGATCGAGAACGCCAACTGGTTCATCTGCACCGCGACGTTGTTCAGTTCGATCGCGCGCATCATCGCGGCGAACGATACCGGCACGAGCCCCAGTTGCCACGCGAAACCGAGCATCAGGATATTGGCGCCGATCGTATCGCCGAGAAAGCGCGTCGCGAGCGCTTGCGCGTCGCACGTCGACATCCGTTCGGTGCCCGCCGCGTGACGCATCTTGTCGATCAGCGCGTCGGCGTGCAGCGTCGCGTCCGGGTTCTGCACGAAGCTCGCGTTCGGGATCGCATGCGTGTTGACGACGATGCGCGTGCGGCCATGCCGCACCGTCTGCAATGCATCGGCGCTCGCGCCGACCACCATGTCGCAGGCGAGCAGCACGTCGGCCTGCTGCGTGTCGATGCGCACCTGGTTCAGCCATTCGTCGCGCGCGGCGAAGCGCACGAACGACAGCACCGAGCCGCCTTTCTGCGCGAAGCCCATGAAATCGAGCACCGACGCGCTCTTGCCTTCCAGATGCGCGGCCATGCTAATCAGCGCGCCAACGGTCACGACACCGGTGCCGCCGACGCCCGTCACCAGAATGTCGTACGGCGCGGCATCGAGTTGCGTGGTGGGCAGCGGCAAGCCGGCGACGTGCGCGGCGAGCGCTTGCGGATCGAACGCGACGCCCGCGGCTTTCTTCAGCTTGCCGCCGGCGACGGTGACGAAGCTCGGACAGAAGCCGTTCACGCACGAGTAGTCCTTGTTGCATGACGACTGGTCGATACGGCGCTTGCGGCCGAGCGTGGTTTCCACCGGTTCGACGGAAAGACAGTTCGACTGCACGCCGCAATCGCCGCAGCCTTCGCACACTTCCTCGTTGATGAAGAGCCGCTTGTCCGGATCGGGGAATTCGCCTTTCTTGCGACGACGCCGTTTTTCGGCCGCGCAGGTCTGGTCGTAGATCAGCACGGTCACGCCGTCGGTGTCGCGTAGCTCGCGCTGCACGGTGTCCATTTCGCTGCGGTGATGGAACGTCGTGCCTTGCGGAAACTGACCGTGATGGCCGTCGTATTTCTCGGGTTCGTCGCTGACCACGACGAAGCGCGATACACCCTCGGCTTCCACCTGACGCGCGATCTGCGGCACCGAAATGCTGCCGTCGACCGGTTGGCCGCCGGTCATCGCGACCGCGTCGTTATAGAGGATCTTGTAGGTGATCGTCGCCTTCGCGGCGACCGCCTGGCGAATCGCGAGAATGCCGGAGTGGAAGTAGGTGCCGTCGCCGAGATTCTGGAACACGTGGCGCGTTTTCGTGAACATCGAATGCGACGCCCAGTCGACGCCTTCGCCGCCCATCTGGATCAGGCCGGTGGTGTCGCGCTCCATCCACGAGGCCATGAAGTGACAGCCGATGCCCGCGTGCGCGATCGAGCCGTCCGGCACTTTCGTCGACGTGTTGTGTGGGCAGCCGGAGCAGAAGTACGGCGTGCGCTTTACGCTGTCCGCCGCATTCGACAGGATTTGCGGCGCGACCAGATCGACCACGCGCTCACGCCGGTCGAGCGCGGGCTTGTGCTTCGCGAGCCAGTTCGCGAACACCGGCAGGATACGCGACGGACGCAGCTCGCCGAGCGCGGACAACAGTGGCGTGCCGTCTTCGGCGTTCTTGCCGATTACGGCCGGCCGCGTGCCTTGCGTGCGGTTGTACAGATAGTCCTTGATCTGCTGCTCGATGACGGGACCCTTTTCCTCGATCACGAGCACTTCGGTGAGACCGGAGACGAACGCGTCGATGCGCGTCATCTCCAGCGGAAACGACAGGCCGACCTTGTAGATGCGCACGCCGGCCGCGTCGAGATCGGCGAGCGTCAGATCGAGCCGGCGCAGCGCTTCCATCAGGTCCAGATGCGCCTTACCGCAAGTCACGATGCCGACGTTCGCGTGCGGGCTCGGCGCGACCCATTTGTCGATGCTGTTCACGCGCGCGAAGTGGCGCACCGCGTCGAGCTTTGCATGCAGGCGCGCTTCGATCGTCAGGCTCGGCAGATCGGGCCAGCGGTTGTGCAGACCGCCGGCGGGCGTGTCGAAATCTTGCGGCACGCTCCATTCGGTTTGCAGCGCATCGAGATCGACGGTCGAGCCCGATTCGACGGTCTCCGAGATCGCCTTGTAGCCGACCCACGCGCCCGAGAAGCGCGACAGCGCCCAGCCGTACAGGCCGAATTCGAGCATGTCGGCGATGTTCGACGGATTTACGACCGGCATATGCCACGCCATCATCGCGAAGTCGCTCTGATGCGGCATCGACGACGACACACAGCCGTGGTCGTCGCCGGCCACCACCAGCACGCCGCCATGCGGCGACGAACCGTATGCGTTGCCGTGCTTCAGCGCGTCGCCCGCACGGTCGACGCCGGGACCCTTGCCGTACCACATCGCAAACACGCCTTCGACGGTGCGCTCCGGGTCCGCTTCGACACGCTGCGTGCCGAGCACCGCGGTGCCGCCGAGTTCCTCGTTGATCGCGGGCAGAAAGCGGATGTCGCTCGCGGTGAGCAGTTTTTTCGCCTTCCACAACTGCTGGTCGACCATGCCGAGCGGCGAGCCGCGATAGCCGCTGATGAAGCCGGCGGTATTCAGCTCGTGCTTCTGGTCGAGCGCGCGCTGCATCAGCGCGAGACGTACGAGCGCCTGTGTGCCGGTCAGAAAGATCCGGCCGCGCGTCGCGGTGAGATTGTCGGATAGCCGGTAGTCGGCGAGAGCGGGCGTGCCGTCGATGGGCAGGCGGGCGGTCATGGGCGAATCTCCTGTCGATCGAAGTTGGTGCGGAGCACTGACGCCGATCCCATGCAAGGGTGTGTTCATTGTTCCGCGCGCGCGGTGGTGGGGCCACGGATGCGCGCTGCGGAAAGAGACTCTATTTTTTAGCGCCCGCGGGAGAGAATTTTTGCTTCTTTAATCGGGTGTTGGCGAATGGGCGCGAAGAGTCGCGCGTTTCGGCCCGCTTTTGAGCCGGATTTGCCATGCGGCGCGGGGCTTCGGGTATGCCCTGGGTGCCGGCGATCGCGGCGGCGGGCTTGTGGTGATGGGTGTTGGGTGCGCGCATGATGCACAGCGCGCGCTTGAACGAACGTGCGCGCCTAAGGCGTCGCCGTGTGCGCGGTTGCGTGCGGATCGAGTGGCGCCGCGTCGAGCGGCACGATCTCGTCGAAATGCGAATAGTCGATGTGGCTCACGCCGTCGCGCTCGGTCATGATGTCGACGAAGCGGTACTGCCAGAAGATTTCGTCGCAATTCCAGCGGTGGCGCGCCTGCATCGTTTGCGACGTCGATTCATCGACGCCTTCGAGCGTGAGCAGCAGTGTCGTGTCGCGGCCCTTCATCGTTTCGGCGCTTTCGCCGAACAGCGGGCTGCTTTCATCGATTACGTGCATCAGCGTCCAGCCGAGCTTGAAGATCGGATGTTGATCGCGCACGAGCGCGAGGTCGTAGAGCTTGCGCAGCGTAAAGCCTTCGGCGGAGGTTTCCTGGCGCAGGATGCGCAGCCGCGCGCGCGCTTCGGCAATCACGTTCTGGCGTGCGTTGGCCGAGCGCACCATCAGCGTCATGCGGCCGTCGATCGGCCGGATCACCGCGTAGCGCGCGAACATGATCTTTGCGTGCGGGCGCGAGAAGCGCGCGAAGATCAGCCCAGTCGCCAACGCGATGCCCGACATGCCGACGAAGATTTCAAGCGTCGCGATCCAGTGCGCGTAGACCGTTTGCGGGTGCATGTCGCCGTAGCCGACGGTCGCGAGCGTCTCGACGCTGAAGAAGAATGCGCCGCCGAAGCCGGCGGGAAACTGATTGGCGATCGGCGCGTCGCCGAGCATATAGAGCGCGGCGAACGTCGTGTTGAGCAGCAGGAACAGTACCGCGAGCGACACGAAAAAGACCGGCCAGCGCACCACCAGCGCACGGTGATAAAGGTCCTGCCACAGCGGCGTCGGCATGCCGTGCGAGATGACCACGCGATCGTCGAGGCGCAGTTCGCGGCTACCGCGCGCGCGGCGCTTCGGCGCGCTCGCATCGGTGTCGTCGAGGGTGGAGAAACGGTCTGACGGTTCGCTTGCCATCACGCGCTCGTGAGGATGAAAACGGCCACAGCGTAGCATGCGGCGTGGCGCGCGCAGCGGGATTTTCGGCGCGGTAAACGGGGCGAGAAGCGGTGCGGTTTGGGCCTGAATACGCGGCTGATTCGGTTGCCGCGGCACGCGTGATGTGCGCCCCCGCGTGCGCCGTGTGATGCCCATTTTCGCGGCATAGCGCGGGATGGTCGTCGCAGGCAGCGGTTCCGATGCAAGGGCTTTAAGCCGGACTGGCTTGCTTCAAGCGCGGGCTTGCTAGAGGAACCGTGCTCGCGGCGGCGTGCGCGAAGGGCGCGCGTATCGCGCGGCACTCCGGGCGTCGTGCCGCACTACGCACAAACTGCCGCTCACCACTCATCGCTCACGGAAACGCATGCGGCTTCGGAATACCCGCGCCATGCTCGATGTCGTCGACGGCCTGGCGATGCGCGCTGGCGATCGCTTCGCTCTCGTCCGCGTAGCCCGCGTCGCCGCCGACCGTGGTCCACGCCTGAACGGCCTTGTCGCGATGACGGATTTCGTATTCGGCGTCCCAGCGTGCGCCGCTGAGTTCGAGGGGGCGCACGTGTATCGAATACACGCCGTACTGGAACAGTTGTTCACCCATGATCGCCTCCAGCCGGCCGGCCCGGCGGCGCGCGCGACGCATCGGACGATGCGCGGCGCGCGCCCGTGTTCGGCCTACAGTTCGATTTCCCCGAGGATTCGATGAGCGAGCGCTTTGGCTTCTTCGAGCGCTTCTTCCGGCGTCGACGAAGTGGAGTCGACTTCGTACTGCGTGGTTTCCTGATCGGCGCGAGCTTCGCCTTCGTCGCGCGCGAGTGTGACGAGACCCTGCCAGGCGTCCTTCGACACTTCTCTTATCGACGCAGTGGCCGTGTAGATACCCTTGGTGTAGGTGATGTCTTCCATGGCCTCGCTCCTTTTCACAAAGGTCTCGATGCTTTGATCGTAGCACGGGGCTGAAGGTTCGGCTCCGCCTGGGCGGCGCTGTCCGCGTCGCGCGATGTCCATCGACATGGTCGACACTACGCGCGCCCCAGGGCAGAAAAATTACAGCAACGCAGTCACAGCAACGCAGTCACAGCAACGCGACGATCTCGTCGAGCGCGGGCGCATGCGCGCCGGCGTGCCGGCAGGCCGCGGCACCCGCCGCGAGCGCGAACGCGAGATGCTCGGGCCATGCGCGCCGCGGTGCACTCAACAGGCTGAACAGCAGCCCGCCGATCGATGCGTCGCCCGCGCCGACGGTGTCGACCACTTCGACGCGCGGCGGCTTCGCCTCGAATACCGCGGTGCCGTCGATCAGCTGCGCCGTTTCCGCGCCGCGCGTCACGAGCACGGTGGCGGTTGGGTTCATCGCACGCAGTTGCGCGAGCGCGGCGGCTTCGTCATCGGTCTTGAACAGCATGTGCAGGTCTTCGTCCGATACCTTGATCAGATCGGCGAGCGCGGCCATCTGGCGCAAGGTCGGCTCGTAGCCGTGCTCCATCAGATTGCGGTAGTTCGGATCGAAGCTGATCTTCACGCCGTGCGCGCGCAATTGCGCGGCGAGCGCGGCCAGCGTGCCGCCGAGCGGCTGACGCACGAGGCTGATGCCGCCGAAGTGCACCCACTTCACCTGGTCCATCCAGCCGGCCGGCAGACGCGCCGGATCGAACGCGAGATCGGCGCTGTTTTCGCCCATGAAGAAGTACGCGGGCGGATGCGTCCGATGCACGATCGCGAGCAGCGGCGCACGCTCGACGCGCTGCATGAAGCGCATGTCGAGCCCGGCGGCGACGCTCGCGTCCCACAGTTCGTCGGAGAAGTTATCGACGCCGAGCGAGCCCGCGCACGCGGTCGGCAAACCGAGCCGCGCGACGCAGCGCGCGACGTTCCAGCCCGCGCCGCCCGGACGCGATAGCCAGTGCGACGCGCCGGTGCGCACGAGGTCGGTGAGGATGTCGCCGGCGGAAATGAAAACGGGAAGATTGGCGCTCGCGTTCATTGTGCTTTCTCCGCGGAACGCGCGGCGGCGGAGCCAACCGTTTGTGCCGATGCGGCCGATGCCACGTCGCCGAGCGCATGGGCGAGCACTTCGTAGCACGCGCCCATCGTGTGATAGTCGGTCTTGCCAGCGGGGCTCTTTTCGTCGCTGTACTTGCGGTTGTCGCAGGTGAGGATCCGATACCACGCGCCGTATTTGTGATCGACGAAGTGCGTCCAGCTATAGCGCCAGATCTCGTCGTACCAATCCCAGAAGCGTTCGTTGCCGGTGCGCTTGCCGAGCAGCGCCGCCGTCGCGAAAGTTTCGGCCTGCACCCAGAAGTACTTGTCGTGATCGCACACGGTGCCGTCCGGGCCGAAGCCGTAATAGAGGCCGCCGTGGTCTTCGTCCCACGCGTGCGTCATCGCGGCGTCGAACAGTTCGATCGCGCGCGGCAACAGCCACGGCAGCGGACGGAAGCGTTCGAGAATCAGCAGCAGCTTCGCCCATTCGGTCTGATGGCCGGGCTGGAAGCCCCACGGGCGGAAGATGTTCGAACTGTCTTCCTCGTTGTAGTGCCAGTCGACCGACCAGTCCGCGTGAAAGTGCTCCCACACCAGACCCTGCGACAGCTTCGCCTGGCGCAGCGTGATGTTCGACGCGACCCGCTCGGCGCGATCGAGATAGACCAGATGGCCGGTCGCCCCGTGCGCGGCGAGCAGCGCCTCGGTGGTGTGCATGTTCGCGTTCTGTCCGCGATACGTGCTGACACGCCAGTCCGGCGACGCTTCGTCGGCGTAGAGGCCGGCGGCGGCGTCCCAGAAGCGGTGTTCCATCAGCTCGAAGGTCGCGCCGATCATCGGCTTCGCTTCTTCGATGCCGGCCATCGCCGCGTGCGAGTACGCGAGCAGCACGAAGGCGAGGCCGTAGCAGTGGCGGGTGCCATCGAGCGTGCGCTTCTTGCCGTCGCGCCATTCGAGTTCCCAGTCGTAGCCTTCGTTGTGCGCGTCCCAGTGCGCGTCGCGCAGGAAACGCAGGCCGTGGCGCGCGTATTCGAGATGCTTCGGATCGCCGAACTGGCGATATGCCATCGCATAGTTGAAGACGTAGCGGCAGCTGCTGACCAGGTGACGAGTGGTGCGGTCGTAGATCGAGCCGTCGTCGCGCAGGAAATGGAAGAAGCCGCCGCTCGGGTCGAACACGTTCGGCGCGTAAAAGCGCAGCGTGTCCTGCACGTGTGACAGCAGAAATTCGCGGTCGCGAAAGTTCGCGACGGGCGGTGCCTTCGCGGCGTCGCCGCAAGGGTGAAGCGGATCGGATTGCGTCATGGCTTTTTCACCAAAGTACTGGCACGGACAACGAGTTGAACGGGCAAGCGGACTTCGAGTTCGGTGGGAGAGTCTTCGAGCAGCAGTTCGACGCCGCGTCGCCCGAGCGCTTCCTTGTCGACCGCGATCGTCGACAGCGGCGGCGTGGCGTGGGCGGTGGCGGGGATGTCGTCGAAACCGATGATCGCGATGTCGTCGGGCACGCGCAGGCCGCGCGCGCGACATACGCGCAGCGCCGCCAGCGCGGCGGCGTCGTTATAGGCGAACACGGCGTCGGGGCGCAGGCCCGGCGCATCGAGCAGGCGCTGCATCGCGCGCGCGGCGCCGGTGTCGGGATCGAGGCCGGCGTCGATCGTGACTTCGAGCGATGGATCGAATAGCAGGCCCGCTTCGAAGAACGCGCGCCGGTAGCCGAGCGCGCGCTCGGCGATGCTGAAGTGCGCGAGCGAGCCTCCGATGAACGCGACCCGCTTGCGCTCCTGCTCGAACAGATGGCGCATCGCGAGGGTGGCACCGGCCGCGTTGTCGAGATTCACCGAGCGCAGGCCGGGCGACCACAGGTCGATCAGCACCAGCGGGCGTTGCATCGCAACCAGCGTGGCGAGCGTTTCGGGCTCGACGAAGCCGGCGATCGCGACCGCGTCGGGTGCGTGCAGACGCAACTGGTGGATCACGTCGTCGGTCGGGCCGGCGGTCAGCACGGACGGCACGATGCCGCGCTCGCGACAGGCGTCTTCGACACCATGCAGCACATGCGAGAAGAACGGGCTCGCGGCGAAATTATTGTGCTGACGATGCAGCAGGAAGGTCAGGCGGCGGATACGCGGGCGCAGTTGCGCGGGGTCGTAGCCGAGCTGCCGCGCCGCTTCGACGACGCGTTCGCGCGTGGCCTCTGAGAGGCCCGGCTGGTTTTTCAGCGCGCGCGATACGGTGCCGATCGAAACGCTGGCCGCGCGGGCGACGTCACGGATGGTTGTGGCCATCGGATCAAGCCGCCGCCGGAGCGCGGCTTTGCGTGTTTTAATTCGGGCGATTGTATAGTAAAACGCGGCTGAAACAGCCCAACAAACGGCGTAGTTTCACCCGTAAATACCCGTATTTCATGGAATTATGCGCTTCAATACTGTTTAGTAAAATACACATAAACAGATGTGTTGAGAGCAAGATTGAGGCGTGCCAGGAATCCTCCTATGCCATCCGGCCGAGGCGACAGCGCCCACGTTTGAGCGTGAAATAACGACAAGGCGAACGCAAACGCCAAAAGAAAAAAGCCGCGCAAGGCGGCTTTCTTCACACGATCAAACGACGCTCAGGGAGGGCGCTTATGAATGTCCTGTTTGCATTGCGCGTGAGCTCAACGGCGCGCGACGGCCGCGGCGGGAGCAGCCTGCGCGGCGGCCTGAGTCTCGCCGCTCAGGTCGCGGGCGCCCCAGCGCTGCGCGAGCGCGGCGCAGACCATCAACTGGATCTGATGGAACAGCATCAGCGGCAGCACGACGGCGCCGACCGCGTGCGACGCGAAGATCACCTTGGCCATCGGCACGCCGGCCGCAAGGCTCTTCTTCGAACCGCAGAAGATGATCGTGATCTGGTCGGCGCGATTGAAGCCAAGCCGCTTGCTCGCGAAGATCGTCACGGCCAGCGCGAGTGCCAGCAGAACGGCGCTCACCACCACGAGGCCGCCGAGCGCGGACAGCGGAATCGTGTGCCACAGGCCTTCGTTGACGGCCTCGCTGAATGCGCCGTACACGACCAGCAGGATCGAGCCCTGGTCCACGAACTTCAGCACGCTGCGGTTACGCTCGATCCACTTGCCGATCAGCGGGCGCAGCAACTGGCCGCCGATAAACGGCACGAGCAGTTGCAGCACGATGTTGCCGACCGTATGCCACGGCGACGCGCCGCCGCTCGCAGCCTGACTGGTCACGATGAAGCTGACGAGGGCTGGGGTGACGAAGATACCGAGCAGGCTCGACGCGGAGGCGCTGCATACCGCGGCTGGCACGTTGCCCTTGCCGATGGACGTGAACGCAATCGACGACTGGACCGTCGACGGCAGCGTGCAGAGGAAGAGGACTCCGGCATAGAGGGAAGGCGTCACAAGCGGAGAAAGAATCGGTTTAAGCGCGAGGCCGAGCAGTGGAAACAGCGCGAACGTGCTCAGCAGTACGACCACGTGAAGGCGCCAGTGCGTCGCACCCGCCACGATCGCCTCGCGTGACAGTTTGGCGCCATGCAGGAAGAACAGCAGGCCGACCGCAATGTTCGTCACCCAGTTGAACCCGGCGGCGGCCTGCCCATGAACCGGTAGAAGGCTGGCGAGGATCACGGTGCCCACGAGGCACAGGGTGAAATTGTCGGGGAGATATTTCGGGCGGGCCATGTCGGAATCTCGATTCAATGACGCGGAATAGCGTGGGATGCGCGCGCAAAGGGCGCCGTCGCTACCAATGGAAAGCGCCTATTGTTGTTGAAATTCGATTGAAAAGGCAAATTCATTTACCGAATTGTTTAATGACTGTTGCGCATCAACCCGTCGATCTCGCCGATTTCGATTCGCGCGGCTCGGTCGCGATCCGCCAAGTTTCAGTATTGGCGACCCGGTTGATCTGAGCCAGCGAAATTTTTAAACCGTTGGAAGCAAAAAGCGTCGCAGTCGTTGACTCTCCAGCAAGGCTCCGGCAGGCCTGCGCGGCACTCGTAAAAAGGGGCGCCGGCAAGCCCTTCCGAGGCCTTCGCGCAAGGGCTCTGTCGCGGAAAAGCGTCGCAGTAACAAGGTGTTACATCCGAGGGCTAGGCCTAACACTTTTTGGCTCGACACCCTCTGCTGCCGCCCATAAATTACCGTTCAATGGCCGCAGGGATGCTCTGCGTCGCGACAGAAACGCGGCGCTTTTCGTGAGTCCCGCAACGGGTCCGTCGCAGCTCGAACGATGGATTTGAGGCAAGTCTTCGGGCATGAGAGTCAGAAGGTGGACGGGTTGTCGAGAACGAGGCACTGGGCATTGGGCGCGGTTATCGCCGCACTCTGTTCGTTCGCCTATGCAAAGGTGCCGGGCGGCGCGCATGGCAGCGGAGCCTATTCGCACGGCAACGCCGATCGCGCTATGCACGTGCAGATGCACGGCGGCGGCCGGTACGCCAGTGCCGCAGGCGCACCTTCGGCAAGAGCCTCTCGCAATTCGACGATGTCGCGCGACTCGCATGGTCAACGTGGCGGCAACAGTTTCGCGGATGCGAACTACGGCTATGGGTACGGCCCCGGTGGCTATAACGGCGGCGTTCGCCGTCTCGGCACACCATCCGGCTATGCCGACGAGCGCGGGCGCATGCAATACGCCGGTGCGATTACGCCGGTCAGCGCGGAGTCGCGTCCGGTGCCGCGTCCGCCGTCCAATATGCCGATGCGCAACGGTTCGATCCGTGCCGACGTCGCCCGCTATAACGAAGAGCGTGGTGCCGGGCGCTCGCTGCAGCGTCCCGCCGACGATCCGCGTCCGCCGGAAGGTTCGCCGTATCGCAACTAGCTGGCCGAAGGTCCCTCACGGCAGCGGTTCTCGCAATCGCCGCCGCGCGACGCGAAATGCGTTCGTCGCGATCGGCATGAACAGCGCGGTACAGAATCTCTGTGCACTCGAAGTGCAAGCAGCGCCGTCCCGTGCCTGTTCAACGTTCCCTTCATTAACACCTCGCACACCTCGCACACCTCGCCGGCTCGCTTCCGGCGATCGCCGAAGCGGCATCACGCCGCTTGAGAGCTGACTTTCCCGAACCGGCACGCGGCCTCGGTCCACGTTCTCCGAGCCGAGTCTTCCTCCGTCTCACCCCACCTACCGCGCCGCAACTCCGCCAATCTGACGCGTCGGCGCCACACTTTTTTGAAAATTCTCGTCCGCGAGGCGCCTGCGATTGTTAAATCGCGGCAACCGGCCGCGCCGCGTCATCGGTTTGACATCTGATACGTCGCCGGCCGCTTCGGCGCGGCGTCCAGCAGCATGTTGCAACGCGGCCGCGCTGGCGACGGCGTCCCTGCATCGGCGCCAGTGGCCCGCGATATCGGGCAGATAGACGACCAAACTAACCAGACCGATATACCGGCAATAAGCGCCAGCATTTCTATTCATAAAAATGGTCCGCAAAGATGGTCCGGCCCAGATTGGCTCGATAGTCGAACAGATAACAACAATGGTTCGCGCGAGCGTCCCCTTTCGCACAGCCGCACCCTTTTGACAAAGATTTGGAGAATTCATGAAAACAAGCCTCAGTAGCGCGCTGAAGACCACTCTCAAGGCCACCGCGTGCGTCGCCGTATTGGCGGGCACTTCGTCGGCGTTCGCGCAGTCGAGCGTGCAGCTCTATGGTCAGGTCGACGAATGGGTCGGCTCGCAGAAATTCCCGGGCGGCAAGACCTCGGTCGTAGTGTCCGGCGGCGGCATGTCGACCTCGTACTGGGGCTTCAAGGGCACCGAAGATCTGGGCAACGGCTACAAGGCGATCTTCACGCTCGAAGGCTTCTTCCGCGCTCAGACCGGCTCGTACGGCCGCTTCGACGGCGACACCACGTTCTCGCGCAACGCGTACGTCGGTATCGAGGCACCGTGGGGCACCGTGACGGCCGGGCGTCTGACGACGCCGCTGTTCGTGTCGACGATCCTGTTCAATCCGTTCATCGACTCGTATGTGTTCTCGCCGATGGTCTATCACACGTACCTCGGCCTCGGTACGTTTCCGACCTACACGACCGATCAGGGCGTGACCGGCGATTCGGGCTGGAACAACGCGGTGTCGTACGCGTCGCCGAACTTCAACGGGCTGTCGGCGACGGCGATGTACGCGCTTGGCAACACCACGCAGAACGGCGCGAAGAAGTGGAGCGGCCAGGTGCTGTACTTCCACGGCCCGTTCGCGGCGACCGCCGTCTACCAGTACGTGAATTTCAACAACGTGCCGGGCGATCTCGGCAGCTTCGAGACGTCCGGCGTGCCCGGCTTGCGCAGTCAGAGCGTCGCGCAGGCGGGCGTGTCGTACGACCTGAAGTTCGTCAAGCTGTACGGCCAGTACATGTACACGTACAACAACCAGCAGGTGACGAGCTGGCACGTGAACACCGGGCAGGGCGGTGTCACGGTGCCGTTCGGGCCGGGCTCGGTGATGGCGTCGTATGCCTATTCGCGTAACGGCGGCGGCTCGAACCAGACACGCCAGACGGCGGCGATCGGCTACGACTATCCGATGTCGAAGCGCACCGATATCTACGCTGCGTATCTGTACGATCACATCACTGGACAGTCGAGTGGTAATACGTACGGAGCCGGCTTGCGCACGAAGTTCTAAGCCGTCTCCAGGCCGCCTGCCCGATACGGCGCCTCGGTCTGATCAATCAATCGAAGCCCGCGTTCCTTCTCCGAGGAACGCGGGCTTCGTCTCTTCCAGCCTTGCTGTCGATCGCAGCATTTTGCCGACCAGCTTTTGATAAACCCGGCAAAATGGCGTCGATTGATTCCTGGAGCGAGAGATTTGAGATGGATACCCTCGTCAGCATGAAAGTGTTCCGCCATGTCGTCGAGGCGGGCAGCTTCGTCGGCGCGGCGGACAAGATGGAGATGTCCGCGGCGATGGCGAGCAAGCATGTGATGCATCTCGAACAGCAGCTCGGCGCGCGTTTGTTGAACCGCACGACGCGCCGCGTCGCGCCGACCGAGGCCGGGCGTGAATACTACGAGCGCCTGAGCCAGGCGCTCACCGAACTCGACGAGGCCGGCCAGGCGGTCGGCGCGGCGAGCGTGGTGCCGCAAGGGCGGCTGAGGGTGTCGTCGTTATCGGCGTTCGGTCTGAGTCATGTGATGGCCGCGGTCGCCGACTATGCCGCGCAGTATCCGCAGGTCACCGTCGATATGACGCTGTCCGATCGCGTCGTCGAACTGATCGACGAGGGCTTCGACGTTGCGATCCGCGCTTCGCCGGGCGGGCTCAAGTCGTCGTCGCTGATCGCCCGGCAGATCGCGACCGCGCACCTCGTGCTGTGCGCGTCGCCCGCGTATCTGCGCGAGCACGGCACGCCGAAGAGCGTCGCCGATCTCGCACGCCACAACTATCTGCAGTACGCGGGCGTGTCGGCGCTCGAAGTCGCGACCGGCGATGCATCGTCGCGCGTGCGTCTGTCGGGCAATCTGATCGTCAACCAGCTGGAGGCGCAGCGCGTAATCGTGCTGCATGGCGCGGGCATCGCGATGCTCGGCACCGAGGTGATCGGCAGCGATCTCGCCGAAGGGCGGCTCGTGCCGCTGCTCGTCGACGAAGTGCCGCCGCGCGAGCTGCCGATTCATGTGGTTTATACGAGCCGGCGGCATCTGTCGGCGAAGGTCAGGTCGTTCGTCGATTTTCTGGCGGCGCGCTTCGCGAACGAGTCGCTGTGGCCGTCGCTGGAGCAGATCAAGGCGTTGGCGGTGAGGTAGGGGGCGACTGTCCAACGCCTTACCCCGCCCCCTGCCGCTGAACCCCGTTTCGCTATACTGGTTGCCAGCACCCATACGCGAAACGATCTGGGGGAGACATGACCGATCTGTCCACGCCGCAGCGCGCCGGCAGTCACAAGCTGCCCGCGGGCCGGCGTCTGCGCTTCGTCACCGCGGCCGCGCTGTTCGACGGCCACGATGCGTCGATCAACATCATGCGGCGCATCCTGCAGGCGAGCGGTGTCGAGGTGATCCACCTCGGCCACAACCGCTCCGTCGATGAAGTCGCGACCGCCGCGCTGAACGAGGACGCCGACGGCGTCGCCGTGTCGAGCTACCAGGGCGGCCACAATGAATACTTCCGCTATCTCGTCGAACTGCTGCGCGCGCGCGGCGGCGAGCGCATCAAGGTATTCGGCGGCGGCGGTGGCGTGATCGTCCCCGAGGAGATTGCCGCGCTCGAACGCGACGGCGTCGAGAAAATCTACTCGCCGCACGACGGCCAGCGGCTCGGTCTGCAAGGCATGATCGACGACATGATCGCGCGCTGTGTCGAAGGCGCGCGGGCGGCGGACGCGGCGCGGCCGACACCGGTGAGCGAACGGCTCGCCGATTTCGCGGCACGGCCGCTGCCGCGTTTTGGCGGTGCTGATGTGCGCAAGACGGCGCGGGTCGATGAGCGGTCCAGCAGTGCGAGCCCGGCAAGCCCGGTGGCGGATGACGCGCAAGACTCGCAACGCGCTGTCGCAAGCAAGTCGTTGGAAGCGGCTCGCCTACGCAGGAGCAACAACGGCGGCGGCGATAGCGCCAGCGGTGGAACGACCGACGCAGCGTCGCTCGTCCAGGCGAACGACAAGGCGAACGGCGTGTCCGCAGCCGCAAGCGGCGGCACAAGCCCCGACGCCAGCGTCGGCACCAGCTCCGCCGACCCTGCCACTCCCATCTTCCGCCGACTCGCGGAACTGATCAGCGCGTTCGAAACGAAGACCATCGACGCGAGCACCCGCGACCACCTCTCGACCCTCACCCAATCCACAAAGATCCCCGTTCTCGGCATCACCGGCACCGGCGGCGCGGGCAAATCCTCGCTGACCGACGAACTGATCCGCCGCTTCCGTCTCGACTACGGCGACGCGCTGACGATCGCGGTGCTCGCGATCGACCCATCGCGCCGCAAATCCGGTGGCGCGCTGCTCGGCGACCGCATCCGCATGAACGCGATCGGCGATTGGGGCGGCGGTGCCCGAGTCTATATGCGCTCGATGGCGACGCGCGACGCGTCGAGCGAAATCTCCGATTCGTTGCCCGATGCGCTCAAACTCTGCAAGGCGGCGGGCTTCGATCTGATCGTCGTCGAAACGTCCGGGATCGGCCAGGGCGATGCCGCGATCGTGCCGTTCGTCGACGAATCGCTGTATGTGATGACGCCCGAGTTCGGCGCGGCGAGCCAGCTCGAAAAGATCGACATGCTCGACTTCGCGAGTTTCGTCGCGATCAACAAGTTCGACCGCAAGGGCGCGCAGGACGCGCTGCGCGACGTCGCGAAGCAGGTGCAGCGAAATCGCACCGATTTCGCGACGCCGCCGGAGCGCATGCCGGTGTTCGGCACGATCGCGTCGCGCTTCAACGACGATGGCGTGACCGCGCTGTATCGACACATCGCCGAGGCGCTGCGTCGCCACGGCCTGCGGACCACGCACGGCGGCCGGCTCGGCGCGCCCGACGGCGTGCGCTTTTCGAGTAACCTGCACGCGATCGTGCCGCCCGCGCGCGTGCGCTATCTGGCCGATATCGCGCAGACGGTGCACGTGTACCGCGAGCGAGCCGACGCGCAGGCGCGCATCGCGCGCGAGCGCTGGCAACTGATCGAGACGCGCCGCATGCTCGGCGAAACAGGCGTGGCGGCAACGGCGAAGGTAGCGACGGGGACCGCCAGTTCAAGCGTGGATACGAACGCCAATGCGCGGAGCGATGCCAACGCGGTGCAGGGCGCCATCGGCAACGATTCGTCCGGTGCGCAGGCGCACACAAGCTCGCATGCAAGCTCGAACGCAAGCCCCGATGCGATCCAGCCAAACCTGTTGCTCTCGTCTCTCAACGCGCTGATCGACCAGCGCACCGTCGCGCTCGGCGAGCCCGAACGCAAGCTGCTCGCCGCGTGGCCGCAAACCGTCGCTGCCTATTCCGGCGACGAACACATCGTGCGCATCCGCGAGCGCGAAATCCGCACCGCGCTGACGGTGACGACGTTGTCCGGCTCGTCGATACGCAAAGTCTCGCTGCCGAAATTCGTCGATCACGGCGAAATCTTGCGCTGGCTGATGCTCGACAATCTGCCCGGCTATTTCCCGTTCACCGCCGGAGTGTTTCCGTTTCGCCGCGAGAACGAGGACCCGACGCGCATGTTCGCGGGCGAGGGCGATCCGCAACGTACCAATCGACGCTTCAAGCTGCTGTCCGAGGGGATGCCGGCCAAGCGTCTGTCGACCGCGTTCGACTCGGTGACGCTCTATGGCGAAGAGCCGCACGAGCGCCCCGATATCTACGGCAAGGTCGGCAATTCGGGGGTGTCGGTTGCGACGCTCGACGATATGAAAACGCTGTACGACGGCTTCGACCTGTGTTCGCCGCAGACATCGGTGTCGATGACGATCAACGGTCCCGCGCCGACGATCCTCGCGATGTTCTTCAACGTCGCGATCGATCAGCAGATCGCGTTGCGGGAACAGCAGCAAGGCCGCCCGCTCAGCGCCGACGAACTCGCGCAGACGCGCCGCAATGCGCTCGAAAACGTGCGCGGCACCGTGCAGGCCGACATCCTGAAAGAGGACCAGGGGCAGAACACCTGCATCTTCTCGACTGAATTCAGCCTGAAGGTGATGGGCGATATCCAGGCGTATTTCGTCGAGCACGGCGTGCGCAATTTCTATTCGGTGTCGATCTCCGGCTATCACATCGCCGAGGCCGGCGCGAACCCGATCTCGCAGCTCGCGTACACGCTGGCGAATGGCTTCACGTATGTCGAGGCTTATCTCGCGCGCGGCATGTCGATCGACGACTTCGCGCCGAATCTGTCGTTCTTTTTCTCGAACGGCATGGACCCCGAGTACACAGTGCTGGGCCGCGTCGCGCGACGTATCTGGGCGGTCGCAATGCGCGAGCGTTACGGCGCGAACGAGCGCAGTCAGAAGCTCAAATACCACGTGCAGACTTCGGGGCGCAGCCTGCATGCGCAGGAGATCGACTTCAACGACATCCGCACGACGCTGCAGGCGCTGATCGCGATCTACGACAACTGCAATTCGCTGCACACCAATGCGTTCGATGAAGCGATCACGACGCCGACCGAAGAATCGGTGCGCCGCGCGGTCGCGATCCAGTTGATCATCAACCGCGAATGGGGGCTCGCGAAGAATCAGAATCCGAATCAGGGCAGCTTCGTGATCGACGAGCTGACCGATCTGGTCGAAGAAGCGGTGCTCGCGGAATTCGAGCGGCTCACCGAGCGCGGCGGCGTGCTCGGCGCGATGGAAACCGGCTATCAGCGCGGACGCATCCAGGACGAGTCGATGCTGTACGAGCATCGCAAGCATGACGGCTCGTATCCGATCGTCGGCGTGAACACGTTCCTGAGCGCGTATCCGCATGAAGCACCGCGGCCACTGGTGCTGGCCCGTTCGACCGACGAAGAAAAGCAGAGCCAGTTGACGCGCCTACGCGATTTTCAGGCGCGGCACCGCGAGGCAGCGCCGGTCGCGCTGGAGCGATTGAAGCGCGCGGTGATCGACGACGGCAATGTGTTTGAGGTGCTGATGGACGTGGTGCGCGTGTGTTCGCTGGGGCAGATTTCACACGCGCTGTTCGAGGTCGGCGGGCAGTATCGGCGGAATATGTAGCGCGACCCACCGCGCACGCGCCGCCGTTCAGGCGACGTGTCAGCGCGCGATCCCCAGCCGCGCTTTCGCGTCGTCATACTCGCTGGTCAACCGCTTCACCAGCTCGGCGACCGTCGGGATATCGTCCATCAACCCCACGCCCTGGCCCGCGCCCCAGATGTCCTTCCACGCCTTCGCCTTGTCGCCGCCGAAGTTCATCTTGGTCTTGTCCGACTCGGGCAGCGCATCCGGATCGAGCCCCGCGTTCAGGATGCTCTCGCGAATGTAGTTGCCGTGCACGCCGGTAAACAGGTTCGTATAGATGATGTCCGCCGCCGTCGAGTTGACGATCGCCTGCTTGTAGCTGTCGACCGCATGCGCCTCTTTGGTCGCGATAAAGCGCGTGCCCATGTACGCGAGATCCGCGCCCATCGCCTGCGCGGCGAGAATCGAGCCGCCATTGGCGATCGAACCGGACAGCACGATCGGCCCGTCGAAAATGCGCCGCACTTCACCGACCAGCGCGAACGGCGACGTGGTGCCCGCGTGGCCGCCCGCGCCGGACGCGACCAGGATCAGCCCGTCGACGCCAGCCTCCAGCGCCTTTTGCGCGTGACGCAGATTGATCACGTCGTGCAGCACGATGCCGCCATAGCTGTGTACCGCATCGACGATCTCGCGCGCCGGCGCGCGCAGGCTCGTGATGAAGATCGGCACCTTGTGTTCGACGCACACGCGCACGTCGTGTTCGAGCCGCACGTTCGACTGATGAACGATCTGATTGACCGCGATGGGTCCGATGATTGCACCGGGGTTCGCCGCCTTGTGTTCGGCGAGCTGCGCCTGGATTTGCGTGAGCCATTCGTCGAGCAGGTCGGCCGGGCGCGCGTTGAGGGCAGGGAACGAGCCGACGATGCCGGCCTTGCACTGCGCGAGAACGAGTTCGGGATAGCTGACGATGAACATCGGCGAAGCGACGACGGGCAGCGCGAGGTTTTGCAGAACGGCGGGCAATGCCATGGTGCGAGTCTCCAATGTCTGACCAGAGTAGGTGCTTCGGCAACTGTTCTGGTCTTATGAAATGCGGTTGCTGTTTTGAAATACCGGTGCGGCGTCGCGTGCCCGGTGTTGAACGAAGTGTAGCGGCACAGCGTTTGCGGCGCGGCGACTGCGGTGCTTGATCAACGATACGTGATCAACGATGCGGGATGAGCGCCGTAAGCCGTAGCCGTCCGATGATTTAAGAACGATCGTTCGATTATAGGCGAAGCATTCAGTAGCCGTGTGGCAATGCCGTTTGCAACAGTTCGAAGGAGTGTTCAGGTTCTATGTTTGCGTGGGTTATCCCACCCCGCGCGGACATACCGGGCTTCTACAATGCACACAACTTCAAACGACCCGAGAGACCCCATGGCCTTCGACAATTTCACGCCCTTTCGCGTCGCCGTGGGCGATGTCGATATCTTCGGGGTGAAGGGCGGCGCCGGGCCGCCTCTGTTGCTGCTGCACGGTCATCCGCAATCGCATCTGATCTGGGCGCGCTGCGCCGCGCAGCTGGCACAGCACTTCACCGTGATCGCCACCGATCTGCGCGGCTACGGCGCATCGGC
The DNA here is from genome assembly GCF_021390495.1 of Paraburkholderia sp. ZP32-5. NCBI lineage: Bacteria > Pseudomonadati > Pseudomonadota > Betaproteobacteria > Burkholderiales > Burkholderiaceae > Paraburkholderia > Paraburkholderia sp. ZP32-5. The sequence continues at coordinate 302,774 of NZ_JAJEJP010000001.1, forward strand.
CAAGCCGGCCAGCGATGTCGCGCACACGCCCTATTCGAAACGCGCGATGGCCGCCGACCAGGTCGCCGTGATGCGCCACTTCGGCTTCGAACGCTTTCTCGTTTGCGCGCACGATCGCGGCGCGCGCGTCGCGCACCGGATGGCGCTCGATCATGCGGACGCGGTCGAGCGTCTGATGCTTCTCGATATCGCGCCGACGCTGGCGATGTACGAGGCCACCGACCGCGCGTTCGCCACGCACTATTTCCACTGGTTCTTCCTGATCCAGCCCGAGCCGCTGCCCGAAACGCTGATCGGCGCGAATCCGGCCGCGTATGTCGACGCGGTGATGGGAAGCCGCTACGCGGGCCTCACGCCGTTCGATCCCGCCGCGCTCGACGCGTATCGCGCGGCGCTCGCGCAACCGGGCGCGGTGCATGCGATGTGCGAGGACTACCGCGCGTCGGCGAGCATCGACCTCGAACACGATCGCGCCGATATCGAGCGCGGCAACAAGATCGGCTGTCCGCTGCGCGTGCTGTGGGGCGACAAGGGCGTGATCGAGAAATGCTTCGACGCGCTTGGCGAATGGCGGCACGTTGCGCGTGATGTGAGCGGGCGCGCGCTGTCCTGCGGGCACTATCTGCCTGAAGAGGCGCCGGACGAACTGGTCGCGGAAATGCTGTCTTTCTTCGAGGCAGTCGAACCGTAAGGCGCGTCGCTTCGCGGCGCCTCGCAGTGTATCGAGGCTCATCGAGGCAGCACCGACTTCACAGCCTCAATGGGCGACGTTCTTCGATACCGCGCCGCTCAACCGAGCGGCGGCAAGCGCCGCGCCACCGGCGTCGTCTTGACGATCGCGGTGCTGGTCTCCGCGCGTTCGGTGACCTTCGACAGGATCTCGTCCAACTGTTCGATCGAATGCAGGTACAGGCGGCAGATGAAGCAATCGTCGCCGGTCACCTTGTCGCATTCGACGAACTCCGGAATCCGCCGGATCACCTCCTCCACCAGATGCAACTGACCGGGCAACGGCTTGACGCGCACGATTGCCTGCAGCGTGAAGCCGAGCGCGCGCGGATCGATCTGCACGGTGAAGCGCTCGATCACCCCTTGCGCTTCGAGCCGTCGCACGCGCTCGGCGGTGCTCGGCGCCGATAAGCCGACCAGTTTCGCGAGTTCGCTGACCGGCTGGCGCGCGTCCTGCGCGAGCGCGGCGAGCAACGCGCGATCGGTGTCATCGAGTGCGACGGGCCCGGGCGAAGCAAGGCGTTTGCTCATGATGGCCTTCGTTTGCGAGGTAAAAAACCGGAATCGCTTAAGTTTAGTCATGTATTCGGGCCGCCGGATTAATTACACTGCGAGTCATGCAGGAATCAGATCCGGGATCGAATGATGACTTCAAACCAGGCTTCGGCCAAAACCGCGGGTAAGGCTTCAGATCAAGCCTCAGGTAAGACTTCAGGCAATACGTCCGGCGATATCCGCCGCGGCGCGGCCGAAATGAGCATGGCGATGTTAATGTCGGGCACCATCGGTTGGCTCGTCGTGTCGTCGCAGCAAAGCCCGTTCAACGTGGTGTTTTTCCGCTGCATTTTCGGCGGCGCGACGCTCGCGCTCGTGTGCGCGGTGCTCGGGCTGTTCAGGCGCGAGCTGTTCTCGTGGAAGATGCTCGGCCTCGCGCTGCTCGGCGGCGCGGCGATCGTCGTCAACTGGGTGCTGCTGTTCGCCGCCTATTCGCGCGCGTCGATCTCGATGGCGACGGCCGTCTACAACACGCAGCCGTTCATGCTGGTCGCGCTCGGCGCGCTGGTGTTTCGCGAGCGCATCAGCGCATCGACGATCGCGTGGCTCGCGGTCGCGTTCGTCGGGCTCGTGTTCGTTGTGAAGGTCGAGCCGGCGGTGCTCGCGCTGCCGGGGCAGTATCTGGTCGGCGTCGCGTATGCGGTCGGCGCGGCGGCGATGTACGCGGTGTCGTCGATCATCACGAAGCGGCTGAAGGGTACGCCTCCGCATCTGCTTGCACTGATTCAGGTGTCGCTCGGCGTGCTGCTGCTCGCGCCGTTCGTGCGCTTCGATGCGCTGCCGGCGAACGGCGCGCAGTGGCTCGACCTGGTCGTGCTCGGCGTCGTTCACACCGGGCTCATGTACGTGCTGCTGTACGGTGCGATCCAGAAGCTGCCGACGTCGCTGACCGGCGCGCTGTCGTTCATCTATCCGGTGGTCGCGATCATCGTCGACTGCGTCGCGTTCGGGCAGACGCTCGCGTGGATTCAGGTGCTCGGCGCCGCGCTGATTCTGCTCGCGGCAGCCGGCGTCAATCTCGGCTGGCGCATCGTGCCGCAGAAGCGTTTTTCGTCGACGTGAAGCGCGCGGAGAAAGCCGGCGCTCAGCGATTAATGCACGGATCAACGCGCGTATTAAGTGATCGACGCTTGCGGATGTCATTGTTCATATAAGCGGATCAATTGCACGAGCTAAACGCATAGCGTCGTTCCATGACATTCCCATGCATTCGGCTTTGAAATGAACTGTCAAATTTCTGTAGGGAAATTACCGATGCGTCGAGAAAATGCAGCACGCGTATAATTCGTAGCGACGCTGATCACGTCCAACAAGATGTTCCGCCGCTCGCTTCGTCGAGCGGCTTTCTTTTTGTGGCCACGATTTTGCGCATTCAGCACGCGGAATCACTCTGTTACCGTGCCGCTTCTATCACGCTTGCCGCTTTAGAAATAGCTTGCCGATTTATTCACGCGATTAACCGCCCATTAGCGGCGTGCATTAACGTCGGCCATTAGCGCGTATCAGCGCCGCGCGACAATACGCGTGCCGTCCACTTCGAGCGGTCCTTGATTCGCCGCCAACTCCCGAACCATATCCGTCAGCAAGGCGCGCCACTCATCGCGCGGCTTCAGCATCGACGCGGCGGCGCGCATCACCGCTGCATCGTCGAGCATGCGCAGCAACGTGTCGAAACTCATCTCGCGCACTTCGAGCAGTTTGAACACGATCAGCACTTTCAACGCGTTTTTCGCGTTGCGCGCGGGATCGGCGCGCAGCCATGCGACGCGCGATAGCGCGCGTTCGAGCGCCAGTTCGACATTCGTAAACGGCGCACCGTGACCGGGGATCACGATCCGCACGTCGAGCGCGGCGATCGTATCCAGCACGGCCTGTTGTTCGGCGAAACCGCTTTCGCCTTCGAGTTCCGGAAAGATCACGCCGAAGCCGTTTTCCCACAGCGCGTCCGCGCTGATCAGGACGCGTTCGTCGGCGCAATACAGCATCAGCGAATGCGGATCGTGACCGGGCGCGCCGAGCACCTGCCAGTCGAGCGCGCCGAGCCGTAGTTGCGTGTCGGGCGCGATCGTGCCGGTGAAGCCGAAGCGCTCGCAGTGCTGACCGGTCGCGCGAAAGGTCAGACGCGCTTCGTTCCAGTCGCGCACGGCGTCGGCTTCGGAAGCGGGAATCAACGTGTGGCATGGCCACGTTGCCTGCAACAGCGCGTTGCCGCCGCAGTGATCCGAGTGCAGATGCGTGTTGACGATCAGGTCGAGCGGGCGCGTGTTCGGTGCGCTGGTCAGTGCGTTATGCACCAGCGCGACCGTTTGCGCTGCATGCGTTGCATAGCCGGTATCGACCAGCGCCGCGCACGCGTCGTCGACGAGCAGCACGTTGTTCGACGACAGCCAGCCGCGCTCGAACACCTGGATCGATGCGGGCAGCGTGATCATCGCGGCGTGCCTGCTGTGTCGGCCGGCGCTGCCGTATCCGGCTTCGGCATCACCAGAATCGTCGACGTGCCGGTCAGCACCAGTTCGCCGCGCTGATTGACGACCGAGCCCTCGAGGTAGGTCAGATCGCCGTTCAGGCTCGGCTTCCAGTGCGCGTTGCGCACGCGCCACGTGATCGTCAGCGTGTCGCTCGCGTGCACGGCTTTCTTCAGCTTGATATCGAATTCGAGTCCGAGCGGCTGCGCGTAGGTCGAGAAATGCGTCGCGAGCAGCGCCATGAAATGCGCGGTCGGCTGCGTGCCCGATGCGATCAGTCCGCCAAAGCGGCTTTGCGCCGCGTACGCGTCGTCGTGATGCAGCGGGTTCAGATCGTTGACCAGCGTCGCGAACGACTTGATCGAATCCGTCGACAACGCGAGCGTCGAGCTGAACGTCTCACCGAGCGTGACGACGCGCGGCGCGGCGTTCATTGTGACTCCGTGGCGCGCTTCGCGATGCATTCAGCGTGACGCGCTTCGATCGCATCCCACACCGCGCGCTTCGTGTCATCGTCGAAGCTGGACCAGCCGGCGATCTCGTCGATCGTGCGCAGGCATCCTTCGCACCAGCCGGTCGACGCATCCATCCGGCACACGTTGATGCACGGCGACGCCACCGGGCCGTCGTCGTGTTGGTTGCCGCCGTTCTCGTCAGTCGTCGGCGCCATCGTCATCGTCATTGTTTTCAGGCCGGCTCGCGCAGCGCGACGTCGACGACCGGTGCGCCCGTCAGCGCGATCAGCTCGTGCGCAGTCAGATTGAACACAGCATGCGGATGACCGGCCGCCGCCCACAGACTGTCGAGTTCGAGCAGATCGGCGTCGATTAGCGTGACCGGCTCGGTCGCATGACCGACCGGGCACACGCCGCCGATCGCATAGCCGGTTTTCTCGCGGACGAATTTCGCATCCGCGCGGCCGATCTCGCCGACCTGCGCGGCCACCTTCTTTTCGTCGACGCGATTCGCGCCGCTCGCGATCACGAGCACCGGCGCGTCGTCCTCGCGGCGGCGAAACAGGATCGACTTGGCGATCTGCGCGACCGAGCAGCCGAGGCCGGCGGCGGCTTCGGCGGAGGTCTTGCCGGTTTCCGGCAGCATCACGATTCGCCCAGCGTGACCGCGTTCGCGCAGCAGCAGCGCGACGCGGCGTGCCGAGTCGGGCAGCGCGGCGAGATCGTCGGATTCGAAGGACGCGAGGTCGGTCATCGTTGGAGATCCTGATTCAAGTGTGTGAATGCGGTTATACGCAGGTATTCGCTTCGCTGCGCGCCTTCGCGAGCAGCGCCTTGCCGGCGCGCGACACATTGGGCCGGCCGATCGAAGTCGAGATGAAGTCGCCGATCGCGACGACCTGCGCGAGGTCGATGCCGGTATCGATGCCGAGGCCGTTCATCAGATACAGCACGTCTTCGGTCGCGACATTGCCGGTCGCGCCCTTCGCATACGGACAGCCGCCGAGCCCCGCGACCGACGCGTGGAAAATCTCGATGCCTTCGAGCAGCGCCGCGTAGATGTTCGCAAGCGCCTGGCCGTACGTGTCGTGAAAGTGCCCCGACAGACGTTCGCGCGGAAACACGCGGGTCACCGCTTCGAACACCGCGCGCGTCTGCTCGGCGGTGCCGACGCCGATCGTATCGGCGATATCGATCTCATCGCAGCCAAGTGCCGCGAAGCGCTCGACGACATCGATGACCGATGTGACCGGCACCTCACCCTGGTACGGGCAGCCCAGCGCGCACGACAAGCTGCCGCGAATCCGCAAGCCATGCTGCTTCGCGGCCGCCGTGACCGGCGCGAAGCGGTCGATGCTCTCGGCGATGCTGCAATTGATGTTCTTCTGCGAAAACGCTTCGCTGGCCGCGCCGAAGATCACGATCTCGTCCGCGCGCGCGGCGAGCGCGCCTTCGAGGCCGCGCAGATTCGGCGTCAGCACCGAATAGATCGTGCCGGTGCGGCGCGCGATGCCGGCCATCACTTCGGCGCCGTCGGCCATCTGCGGCACCCATTTCGGCGACACGAACGACGCCGATTCGACGTTGCGGAAGCCCGCCGCCGATAGACGGTCGATCAACTCGATCTTGGTCGCGGTCGGTACGAATTCCTTTTCGTTCTGCAGTCCGTCGCGCGGACCGACTTCGACGATTTTCACCTGCTTCGGTAGGGCCATGATCTGTCTCCTGCCGCGTGGCGCGGCGTTGCTGCGCTGCTCTTACTCAACTCAACTTTCAACTCAACTTAATTCAATTCGGAGTGTCGCGCAGGCATCAGTACCCGCGCTCCACCTGCACGATGCCGCTCACTGGCTCGCCGCGCATCAACGCGCCGATCTTGCTCGCGACCTGCGCGACGCTTTCGTCGCGCAATGTCAGTGCCGAAGTGTGTGGCGTAATCGTAATACGCGGTGTCTGCCAGAACGGATGATCGGCGGGTAGCGGCTCTTCGCGGAACACGTCGAGCGTCGCGGCGGCAAGCTGGCCGCTGGCGAGCGCGTCGAGCAGGTCCGCTTCGACCAGATGAGCGCCGCGCGCGACGTTGATCAGATACGCGCCCTTCGCGAGCTTCGCGAACGTGCGCGCGCTCAGCACGCCTTCGGTATCGGGCGTATGCGGCAGCAGATTCACCAGCACCTTCGCGCCGTCGACGAATGCATCGAACTGCGCTTCGCCCGCGAACGTCGTCACGCCGTCGATGTGTTTCGCGCCGCGGCTATAACCGCGCACCGGCAAGCCGAACGACGCGAGCGTTTGCGCGACCTGAGTGCCGAGCACGCCGAGCCCGAGCACACCAACGGTGAAGCTCGCGCGCGGATGCGGCTCGATCATTTTCCAGCGACGCTCGCGCTGCTGGGCTTCGTATTCGTCGAAACGGCGCAGATAGCGCAGCACCGCATGCGTCGCGTACTCGGCCATCTGCACGCCCATGCCGGTGTCTTCGAGACGGATCAGCGGTACGTTCGGCGGCAACGTGCCTGGCTGTTCGCGTTCGAGCGCGAGGATCGCATCGACACCCGCGCCGAGGTTGAAGATCGCGCGCAACGTGTCGCGGCCGGCCAGCATGTCGCGCGGCGGACGCCAGACGATTGCGAAATCGGCGGGAGCGTGATCGCCCGGCAGCCATTCACGCAGATCGGCATCGGGCAGCGCGCGTGCAAGATCGTGCAGCCACACGTCGGCTTCGTTGAGCGGCGAGTAGAAGAGGATTTTCATACGGTCATTCTACTTTTTCGCCGCCAATCGCGGGAATTTGCGCACGGACGTGCGATTCGACATAGGCGCGGCGTGCCCGTTTCGAACCCTGTCCGAGCCATAACCAAAGCACAAAAACTTGGTTCGTCCGCGTGATATTCAACAGCACAATGACTGTCCGGATTTCCGCAGCGAGGCACGCACATGCTTTCATGCACCCGATCGACATGGCCGCCACGGCTCGTCACCGTGCCCGGTTTGCACGGCAGCGAAGGCGCGCATTGGCAAACCTGGCTGGAGCGGCAGTTCGCGCGCTCGCTGCGCGTCGAGCAAGCCAACTGGGATGCCCCCGATCTCGCGTTGTGGGCGCAGTCGCTGCGCGAGTTGCTGGCGCGCGAACGCGGTCCTTTCGTGCTGGCCGCGCATAGCTTCGGCTGCCTCGCGACAGCGCATGCGCTGCAGCAGGCACCGTTCGCGCACGACGTGATCGGCGTGCTATTCGTTGCGCCCGCGAGCCCGCGCAAATTCGAATTCGCGGGACCGTTCGACGCGAGGCGTGTCGGCGTGCCGTCGATTCTGATCGGCAGCGAAACCGATCCGTGGATGCCGCTCGCCGATGCGCGCGATCTCGCGCGGCGTTTCGGCAGCGCGTTCGTCAATCTCGGCGACGCGGGGCATATCAACACGGCGGCCGGTTTCGGTCCGTGGCCGCGCGCGAAGTATTTCATCGATACGCTCGTGCATTGCGCGGCGCCGCTGCGCTTTCGCGACGAAGCGGTGGAGGCGGGGCGGCATGCGCTGGTGTGAGCAGCTGGTTAGCCTCTTATGTGAGTAATTCGCCGCGCTCTGGCCGCGCGGCGTGGCAAGACAACGCGCGGCTCGCGCGGTAAGCGATCCGTTAGAATCCCGCATCGCGCCGCGCGCTGGCGGCCACTGGTTTTTATCATCGACAGGCGGGGAAAAATGAAGGGCAACACGGGGACATCTCGCCGGCTCGCAGCCGGCATCACGGCGTTGATGCTCATGATCACGCTTACGTTCGCGTTCGGCGGCATACCGGCTGCGCACGCGGATACGTCGCTGCTGAACGTGTCGTATGACGTGACGCGCGAACTCTACAAGGACATCAACGCGGGTTTCATCGCCGCCTATAAGCAGAAGAGCGGCGAGACGGTAGCGGTGCGACAGTCGCACGGCGCGTCAAGCGCGCAGGCGCTGTCGGTGCTGCAAGGTCTGCAGGCCGACGTCGTGACGATGAACCAGCCGAACGATATCGATCTGCTCGCGGAAAAGGGGCACCTGGTGCCCGCGAACTGGCGCACGCGTCTGCCGGACGATAGCGCGCCGTACACGACGACGATGGTCTTTCTCGTGCGCAAGGGCAATCCGAAGCACATCAAGGATTGGGACGATCTCGCGAAGCCCGGCATCCAGGCGGTGATCGCGAATCCGAAGACGTCGGGCAACGGCCGCTACACGTATCTCGCCGCGTGGGGCTATCGCAAGCAGCACGGCGGCACCGATGCGCAGGCGCTCGATTTCGTGAAAGCGATCTTCCGCAACGTGCCGGTGCTCGATACCGGCGGACGCGGCGCGACGACCACGTTCACGCAGCGCGGTATCGGCGATGTGCTGGTCACGTTCGAAAACGAAGTGTCGCTGATCGACACGGGCGTCGGCGCGGGCAGCTACGAAGCGGTGTATCCGTCGGTGAGCCTGCTTGCAGCGCCGCCGGTATCGATCGTCGATAAGGTCGTCGACAAGCGCGGCACGCGCAAGGAGGCGCAGGCGTACGTCGACTATCTGTGGTCTCCGGCCGGGCAGGAAATCATCGCGCAGCACCATCTGCGTCCGCGCGATAAAAACGTGCTCGCGAAGCACGCCGCCGAGTTCAAGCCGATCAAAACCTTCACGGTCGAAGAGATGTTCGGCGGCTGGCAGAAAGCGCAGGACACGCATTTCTCCGATGGCGGCACGTTCGATCAGATCATCGTCGACCGGAAGTAAATGTCGAACTGAGTGGTGCAAGAAAAAGGCTGCCTCGCGGTATCGCGAGGCAGCCTTTTTTCATGCGCGTGTGTGAATTGCCCTGCTAAGCATTGCCCTGCTAGAGCGTCCGCTCAGTTCGCAGCCGTATGACTATGCCCGCAGCCGGCGTCGCAACCGCTTTGTTCGACCGGCATCTGCTGCGCGGCTTCCGCGCGAATGCCCAGACGCGCGAGCAGTTTGCGGTCTGCTTCCGCCTGCGGATTGCTGGTCGTCAGCAACTGGTCGCCGTAGAAAATCGAATTCGCGCCGGCGAGGAAGCACATCGCCTGCAACGCTTCGTCCATCTGCTCGCGACCGGCCGACAGACGCACCATCGCGCGCGGCATCGTGATGCGCGCAATCGCGATCGTGCGCACGAATTCGAACGGATCGATCGCTTCGGTGCCGGTCAGCGGCGTGCCTTGCACCTGCACCAGATTGTTGATCGGCACCGACTCCGGATACGGGTCCATGTTCGCGAGTTGCGCGAGCAGCCCCGCGCGCTCGCGGCGCGATTCGCCGAGGCCGACGATGCCGCCGCAGCACACGTTGATACCGGCGTCGCGCACGCGCTCCAGCGTGTCGAGCCGGTCCTGGTACGTGCGCGTCGAAATGATCTGACCGTAGAACTCGGGCGACGTATCGAGGTTGTGGTTGTAGTAGTCGAGGCCCGCGTCGCGCAGCGCCTGGGCCTGGTGCGTTTCGAGCATGCCGAGCGTCACGCAGGTTTCGAGGCCCATCGCCTTGACGCCGCGGATCATGTCCTTGATCGGTTCGAGATGGCGATCCTTCGGATTACGCCATGCGGCGCCCATGCAGAAGCGCGTCGCGCCGTTGTCTTTCGCGACCTTGGCGGCGGCGAGCACGTCGTTGACGGCCATCAGCTTGTCGGCTTCGAGACCGGTGTCGTGATGCACCGATTGCGGACAGTACGCGCAATCCTCTTCGCAGCCGCCGGTCTTGATCGACAGCAGCGTCGACAGTTGCACCGCATTGGCATCGAAGTTCTCGCGATGCGTTTGCTGCGCGCGAAACAGCAGATCGTTAAACGGCAGTTCGTACAGCGCGACGATGTCGGCGACGCGCCAGCGCGCGAGCGGCTTCGCATCAACGGCTACTGCGTTGTTCGGAGTGTTGCTGAGCGCGTCTGGGGTGATATTCAGTTGCGTCATGTGATCGATCCTCGTGTAGCGATGCAAAGGGGTTCAGCTCTGCGCCGCGTGCGCCGCGCGCAGCGTTTGCAGAAGCCGTTGAATGTCGAGCTGTTCGGCCGCCAGATCCGGTGAGATCGGACTCAGATGCGGCACGACGCCAAGTAGCGGTGCGTCGTAGGCACGCGCGAGATGCGCGCGAATCGACGCGATGTTTTCGTCGGGGAACGTCATGTCCGGATCGATGCGATTCGCGACCCAGCCCGCGAGCGTCAGGCCGCGCGCGGCGATCGCCTCGGCGGTCAGCAGCGCGTGGCTGATGCAGCCGAGCCGCATGCCGACCACCAGCACGACCGGCAGATTCAGCGCAACCGCGAGATCGGCGGTGTCCTCGGTCGCGGTCAACGGCACGCGAAAGCCGCCGACGCCTTCGACCACCACCACGTCCGCGCGCTGCACGGCTTGCCGGTGGCATGCGACGATATGTTCGACATCGAATGTCACGTTCTCCAGCGCGGCGGCGATATGCGGCGCGGCCGGCTCCTTCAGCAGATACGGCGTGCGCATCTCCGGCGGCAGCAGCACGCTCGATGCCGCATCGAGCTGGTCCGCGTCTTCGTTGTGCAGCACGCCATCGAGTTCGAACGCGCCCGCCGCGATGGGCTTCATCGCGGCCGCTTGCAGTCCTTCGCGGACGAAGCCGCGCAACAGCGCCGACGACACGAAGGTCTTGCCGATTTCGGTATCGGTGCCGGTGACGAACAACGACAGCGCGCTGCCTTGGTGATTCAGGTTGCTCATGCGGCGCGCGCCTCGAGTTGTCGAAGGCCGGCTTCGAGCCGGTCGAGATCCGCGTGCGAATGCGCGGCGGACAGCGAGATGCGCAGCCGCGACGTGCCGGCCGGCACGGTCGGCGGACGGATCGCGGGCACCCACAGGCCCGCGCGATCGAGCGACGCGGCGATGTCGAGCGTCGCATCATTGGCGCCGATGATCAGCGGCTGCACGGCGGTATGCGAATCGACCGGCAGCCATCGCGTGGCTTTCAGCATCGCGCGCGTGCGTTCGATCAACTGCTGAAGGTGCGCGCGGCGCGCGTCACCTTCTTCCGAGCCGATAATGCGCAGGCTCGCCGACACCGCATGCGCGGCCGCCGGCACCGATGCTGTGGTGAAGATATACGGCCGCGCGCGCTGCACCAGCCATTCGATCACGGTGGCATGCGCAACGACGAACGCGCCCGACACACCGGCGGCCTTGCCGAGCGTGCCGATCGAAATCAGATGCGGCGAGCGCAGTGCGGCCTGCGCGATCGCGCCGCGGCCTTGCGGGCCTAGCACGCCGAAGCCGTGTGCATCGTCGACAATCAGCCATGCGCCGTGCCGTTCCGCGAGTTCGAGCAGACGCGGCAGCGGCGCGATATCGCCGTCCATGCTGAACACCGTATCGGAGACGATCACCTTCACGTCCGCGTCCGACGCTTCGAGCATCGCGCTCAACGCGTCCATGTCGCAGTGCGGATAGATCTGCACGTCGGCGCGCGACAGCCGCGCGCCGTCGATCAGCGACGCGTGATTCAGCGCATCGGAGAACAGTGTCGTGCCGCGGCCCGCGAGCGCGGTCAGCGTCGCGAGATTGGCCATATAGCCGGTGCTGAAGTAGAGCGCGCGCGCATCGTCGACGAAGCCGCCGGCGAAGGCCGCGAGATCGTCTTCGAGCTGCGCATGCGCGCGCGAATGGCCGCCGAGCAGATGCGAGCCGCCGCTGCCCGCGCCATACCGACGCGCGCCTTCGGCGATCGCGTCGATCAGCTGCGGATGCGCGGCGAGACCGAGATAGTCGTTACTGGCGAAGCCGATGATCGGCCGGCCATCGACGGTCATGTGCGCGGCGCACGGCGTGTCGGTAGTGCGGCGGCGGCGGCGCAGGCCGCGCGCGTCGATGTCTTTGAGGCCTTCGGCCAGCGTGTCGAGCAGATGCATCAGCGGGTCTCCGCGAGTGTTGCGTCGAAGGTGTCGCGCGTGCGCGCGGCGAGCAGCGCGAGTTCTTCGTCGTCGAGGATATACGGCGGCATCAGGTACACGGTGGTGCCGATCGGGCGCAGCAGCAGTTCGCGTTGCAACGCGTTTTCGAAGAAGCGCCGCGAAAAAGTCTTCGCAAGCTGAGGATCGTCGATCGCCGCGTCGAACGCGAAGATCGTGCCGCGCTGACGCAGATTGCGCACCTGCGCATGGTCGCCGAGCGGCGCGAGCGCGGCCTTCAGCGTTTCAGCTTTGCGTGCGTTCGCGGCGAGCACGTCATCGCTTTCGAACAGATCGAGCGTGGCGAGCGCCGCGCGGCATGCGAGCGGATTGCCGGTGTACGAATGCGAATGCAGGAAGCCGCGCGCGGTGTCGTCGTGATAGAAGGCTTCGAAAATTTCGTCGCGCGACAACACGATCGACAGCGGCAGATAGCCGCCGCTAATGCCTTTCGACAGACATAAAAAGTCCGGCCACACGCCGGCCTGCTCGCACGCGAAGAAGGTGCCGGTGCGCCCGCAGCCGACCGCGATTTCGTCGGCGATCAGATGCACGCCGTACTGGTCGCACAGCGCGCGCAGGCCGGCGACATACGACGCGTCGTGCATCGCCATGCCGGCCGCGCATTGCACCAGCGGCTCGACGATCAGCGCGGCGATGTGGTTCGCGCGTGCGTCGAATAGCGTGCGCACGTTATCGAGCGCGCGGCGCGCGACGTCGGCGGCAGATTCGCCCGCTTGCGCGAGCCGCGCATCGGGCGACGCGACTACATGCGCGTGGCGAATCAGCGGATCGTACGCATCCTTGAATAGCGCGACGTCCGTCACGCCGAGCGCGCCGATGGTCTCGCCGTGGTAGCTGTTGGCCACGCAGACGAATTCCTGCTTGTCGGCGAAGCCCCGGTTGCGCCAGCTATGGAAGCTCATCTTCAGCGCGATCTCGACCGCCGACGCGCCATCCGACGCAAAGAACGTGTGGCCGAGCATATTGCCGGTCAACGCATGCAGACGTTCGGCGAGTTCGACCGCGGGCTCATGCGTACAGCCTGCCAGCATCGCGTGTTCGAGCGTATCGAGCTGGTCTTTCAGCGCCGCGTTGATGCGCGGGTTCGCGTGGCCGAACAGATTGACCCACCACGAGCTGATCGCATCCAGATAGCGATGGCCGGCGCGGTCGTAGAGCCACGCGCCCTGACCGCGCGCGACGGGCACGAGCGGCAGACGTTCGTGATGCTTCATCTGCGTACACGGATGCCACACCGCGCGCAGGCTGCGGGCGACCCAATCTTCAGGGCTGGCCTGTGGGGCGACTGACGGTGCGATCGAGGGGACTGCCGGGTTTTCCAAAGGGGTACTCCAGGGTGCTTTGCTTGCTGCTCACCGCCACTCGCCTGCGCTCACGCAAGAGAGCCGTTTCGAGCCCTGTTTGAAGGGCATTTTTCGCTACGCCATGTCTTTCCATGGGAGACGGCGCGCGAGTTTGATGAGTGCGCGGGGTCGAGATTAGCGGTTTATTGAGCCGCGCGCACCTGCGGAAAAATAGGCGCTTTTCCTTGCTGGTCCGAGGTTCGGCGCTGTTCGACACAGCTAGAACGAGTTCGGGATCGAAGCTCGCTGATCGATGCAGATGACGACGTCAAAGTAATGGGCTATTACTGGCGAGAATCTGCCGCGGGCGGAGTTTTTTCCGGCGTCAAAACAAAAAGGCCTGCTGAAACAGCAGGCCTTCATGGATCAGAACCGGTTCTATCCCGCTTCTATCCGCCCGTCACTCGCGGCTCGCCAGAGCATGCCGGCCATCGGCATCGGCTGCCGGCGCGGCGCTATCCGCATTCGCCGTCTGCGAACCCTGGTTGCCCCACACGACCGAGTTGTCGACCGCATAGAGCCGGCACGGATCGGAACTCTGCTTCTGGCAGTTGGCGATCGCGACCGACATCGGATCGTCGCCGCCCTCGGCCCACGACCATGCGCCCGAATCCGACACTGCGAACGCGCGGCTCGGATACTGATGCAGGAAGTTGCGATAGCCGTTGCGGCCCGCTTCGTCGACGTAGGGCACCGCATCGACCGCATCGAGCGACGCGAAGCCGGTCGGCTTCGGCGCGGCCGGATCGGCGACGTGATACTGCACGGCCGTCGGCATGCCGGCGCGCGCGAGGAACGACTCGACGGCCGGCCACCATACGTGCACGCCATCGCGGTCGCCGACGAGCCGATGCGCGTCGTTCTTGTAGCTGCCGAAATCGATCATCTTCGCGCCCGCGCCGTGCGCGCCATACGCGGCGTACATGTTGGCGACGAGCTGCGGGTTCCAGACCGAATCGTTATCGCCGTACAGCCACAGCGACGGCACCTTGGTCTTTTCGCCATACGCGCCGAATGCACGCGTCAGATTGCCTTGCCAGTCTTCGCACGCGTCCTGACGCAGGCCGCCCGAGAAGTTGATCAGCGCGCGCACGCCCGGCGCGGCTTCGGTGCCGTAGGCGATCGTCGCGAGACCGCCATGCGACGTGCCGGCCACCGCGATGTGCGTGGCGTCGACATACGGTTGCTTCGACATGTAATTGATCGTCGCGGCGACGTCGCCGGCCTGGCCCAGGCCATTCGCTTCGACGTCGCAGCCGTCCTGCTCATACACGCCGTCCGAGTGGCCGAAGCCCTGGCGGTTCGGCGCGACCACCACGTAGCCGCGGCGCACGAATTCACGCGCGAACGGCAGCGGGTCGCTGCGTTCCTGGACGTGCGGATCGCCCGGAATCTTGCCGTGGTTGAACACGATCATCGGGAACGGGCCGGGGCCGTCCGGTTTGTAGATCGTCGTTTCGAGCGTGATCGTGCCGTCGGCGTCGACCGGCACGCGGATGATCTGTTCGTTCAGGTGCGCGGTAGGCAGATATACATCGTCGCCGAGCGAGAGGCGCGGCACGCGTGCGCGCGACAGCGGTCCTGCCTGGGTGTCGTTGAGCGGCGCGGAGCCGAAGGCGGCAGTACGCGTGACGGAAGGCGCAGCGGCGAGCGGATCGGCGTGCGCGATCGCAACGGCGCAAGTGGCCGCGGCGCAGATCGCCGCACACTTCGTCAGTACCTTGCTCAACCCCATTGACGCACCCGCCTTAGAGACCTGTCCCGAACTCCGTGCGATCTGTCTGTCGAAATTCGCAGCTCACAATCTGCTTACGCTCGCGTTTTCGACACACAAACTCACTCGCATGCGTAGTGCGCGAAGCGCACTACGCCAATCGAGATCGCACGGGATGAACCCAACGGCCGACGCGACCCCACGCGCCGATGATGAGCGTCACCTGATGCGTTCTTGAACCGCCGCAGCTCGCCCCGATGGAGTGGCCGGCACGGTTTCCTGTCGCATCGTGCGAAGCGGGTAAGGCTCGCTGTCGCAACGTGACGTCATGGAACAACGGGGTCATCCTGGCACGCCAATTTTGTTTTGGGCAATCAAGGAGAACCCGTGTCGCAAAAATTGCCGCGTCACGTGGGAGGGCTCGAAAGCCTTGCCTGGCGGGGCTTTGCGGCGCATGGCCGAGGCTCACGGAAAAATCGGATTGCGGTGCTGTCGCGCGATGCCGACAAAGAAAAGGCCCTCGATGAGGGCCTCGTTTGAAGCGGTGGGAAGCGTGTTGTCAGATCGTGAAAGACAGTGGAAAGCCCGTTTTCATATTGCACTGTCATCTGGCCGACGAGTGGCGATGGACGACTACTCGCTCACATCGCCATCCACATAACGCCAGCGTCCGTCTTCGCCTCGCGCGAAGCGGCTCAGTTCGTGCAGCCGATGCGCGCGTCCGCCGACCTTGTAGCGGGCGACAAATTCGACGGTCGCGTGATCGGCGTCGCTTTGTGCGAACGCCTTGATCTGCAAGCCAAGCCAACGCGGCGCGTCGGGCGCGGCGGGGTCCGCGTCGAGATCGGCGGGGCAGGTGCGTGGGTCCCACGTGGCGCGCAGATAGTCGGTGGCGCCGAGCACGTACGCGCTATAGCGTGAGCGCATCAGTTCGAGCGCGCGTGGCGCCGCTTCGCCGCCGTCGATATAGCGGCCACAGCACTGCGCGAAGCGCGGCGCCTTTGCAGCGGCACCGCCGCGCGCTTCGGGCGTGGCACCGCCGCACGGACAGTCGGCGGGTCGTTGCTGCGACAACAAAGGCTTGGTCATTGGAATTTCAGTTGAGCGCGCGAGCGATCAGGATCTTCTGGATATCGCTCGTGCCTTCGTAGATCTGGCACACACGCACGTCGCGGTAAATCCGTTCGACCGGAAAGTCGCTCAGATAACCGTAGCCGCCGTGAATCTGCAACGCCGCCGAACAGATGCGCTCGGCCGCTTCGGACGCGAATAGTTTCGCCATCGCCGCTTCGGTCAGGCACGGCTGGCCCGCATCCTTCAACGCCGCCGCATGCCAGATCAGTTGACGCGCGGCTTCGAGCTGCGTTGCCATGTCGGCGAGACGGAACTGTACCGCCTGGTGCGAAAAGAGCGGCGCGCCGAAGCTCTCGCGTTCCTTCGCATACGCGAGCGCGGCTTCGAACGCGGCGCGCGCCATGCCGACGCTCTGCGCGGCGATACCGATGCGTCCGCCTTCGAGCCCCGACAGCGCGATCCGGTAGCCTTCGCCTTCGGCGCCGATCAGGTTCGCGGCCGGCACGCGGCAGTCCTCGAACAGGATCTGCGCGGTATCCGACGAATGCTGGCCGAGTTTCTCTTCGACGCGCGCGACCACGTAACCGGGTGTCGTGGTCGGCACGATGAACGCGCTGATGCCGCGTTTGCCGGCGGCTTTGTCGGTGACGGCCATCACGATCGCGACGTCGCCGTTCTTGCCGCTCGTGATGAACTGTTTGACGCCGTTCAGCACGTACGAGTCGCCGTCGCGTGTCGCGGTGGTGCGCAGCGCCGACGCATCGGAGCCCGCCTGCGGTTCGGTCAGGCAGAACGCGCCGAGCATCTCGCCGCGCGCGAGCGGCGTGAGCCAGTCGCGTTTCTGCGCGTCGTTGCCGTAGCTGAGCAGGATGCTGCACACCGGGCAGTTGTTGACCGAGATCGCGGTCGACGTGCCGCCGTCGCCGGCCGCGATTTCTTCGAGGATCAATGCGAGCGCGAGCGCATCCATGCCGGCGCCGCCATACGTGTCGGGCACCAGCACGCCATACGCGCCGAGTTCGGCGAGCTGACGATGCACGTCGCGCGGAAAGGTGCGCTCGCGGTCCCAGGCGGCCGCATACGGCGTGATTGCCTCGCGTACGAAGGTGCGCAGCGCGTCGCGCACCATCAGGTGGTCCTGATCAAGCACCATGAGCGTGTCTCCTCATCAATGCAAAAAATGGCTTACCAGCCGAGTTCCGTGCCGTCGTATTGAAAGAAGCGGCCATGAAATGCGTCGCGTGATGCCGCCGCTTGTGCGAGCAGTTCGCGCATGCCGGTGACGCTGCGCGCCGGATCGATGGCCGCCTGCGTACCGCCCATGTCGGTGCGTACCCAACCCGGATGCAGCGACACGCAGGTCGCGCGCTCCGTATCGAGCGATACGAGCTTCAGCACGTCGTTCAGCGCGGCCTTGCTCGCACGATACAGCCAGCCGGTCGTGCCGTTCGCCTCGGAGATGCTGCCCATGCGGCTCGAAATCACCGCGAGCACGCCGTTTGCGTCCTCGACCAGCGGCAGCACGATCGGCAGCAACTGCATCGGGCCGCGCACGTTCGTGTGCATCACGTGATCGAAGTCCTCGGCGGTGACCATGTCGAGACCCGTGGTGCGCGGGCCGTACACGCCCGATACCAGGATTGCCGCATCGAGCCGTTCGCCGTCGAGCTTCCAGCCGAGCGCGGCAATCTCTTCGGGCGCGGTCACGTCGAGTGCGAAGGTCTGCGCGCCGAGTTCGGCGAGCGCGTCGAGCGCGGCGCCGTCGCGCGCGGTAGCGAGCACGCGCCAGCCGCTCTTCATGTATTGCCGCACGAATTCCTGGCCGATGCCGCGCGACGCACCGACGATCAACACTGTTTTCATCGCCTGCCTTCCTTGCTCGATTCGTTGCTCGACTCGTTGCCCGACTCGTTGCCCGACTCGTTGCTGAGTGTCAGACCAGTTCGACACCCATCGCCGTTGCTTCACCGCCGCCGATGCACAGCGTCGCGACGCCGCGTTTGAGCCCGCGGTTTTTCAGCGCGCCGATCAGCGTGACGAGAATCCGCGCGCCCGATGCGCCGATCGGATGGCCGAGCGCGCATGCGCCGCCATTCACGTTGACCTTGTCGTGCGGCAAGCCATGCTCTTTCATCGCGGCCATCGTGACGACCGCAAACGCTTCGTTGATCTCGTACAGATCGACGTCGCCGGCACGCCAGCCGTTCTTGTCGAACAGCTTGCGGATCGCGCCGACCGGCGCGGTGGTGAACTTCGCCGGCTCCTGCGCGAAGGTCGAGTGACCGACCACGCGCGCGAGCGGCGTCACGCCGAGACGCTTCGCGGTCGACTCGCGCATCATCACGAGCGCGGCGGCGCCGTCCGAAATCGACGACGAATTCGCCGCCGTCACCGTGCCGGTTTTGCTGAACGCGGGCTTGAGCGTCGGAATCTTGTCGAGGTTGGCCTTGAACGGCTGCTCGTCGTGCGTGATCGTCACGTCGCCCTTGCGGCCCGCTACTTTCACCGGCGCGATTTCCCAGTCGAACGAGCCATCTTCGTTCGCGCGCTTTGCGCGGTTTAGCGATTCGACCGCGAACGCATCCTGCGCGTCGCGCGTGAAGTCGAACGACGCCGCGCATTCCTCGGCGAACGCGCCCATCAGACGGCCCTTTTCATACGCGTCTTCGAGGCCGTCGTAGAACATATGATCGATCACCTGGCCGTGACCCATGCGCATGCCGCCGCGCGCTTTCGGCAGCAGATACGGTGCGTTCGTCATGCTTTCCATGCCGCCCGCGACGACCACGTCGAGCGAGCCGGCCAGCAGCATGTCGTGCGCGAACATCGCCGCGCGCATGCCGGAGCCGCACATCTTGTTGACCGTCGTACAGCCGGTGGCAAGCGGCAGACCCGCGCCGAGCGCGGCCTGGCGCGCGGGCGCCTGGCCGAGGCCGGCGGGCAGCACGCAGCCCATCACCGCCTCGTCGATCTGCTCGGGCTTCAGGCCCGCGCGTTGCACGGCGGCTTCGATTGCGATCGCGCCGAGTTGCGGCGCGGTCAGCGACGCGAAGTCGCCCTGAAAGGCCGCCATCGGCGTGCGCGCGACGCTGACGATAACAACCGGATCTGCCTGGGTTCCACTGCGGTTTGCATCACTCATTTCCGAACTCCTTGATCACACCTTCGACAACCGCCTTCACGCCGTCCAAACGGGCGGCGTCGGCGGCGACCATATCGTTGTCCGCATTGCGCGCGCGGTTGGCCGACACGCCGGCCACGCACGCCTTGTACGTCGGTTCGAGCGCGGCCGCGCTGTCCACCCGCATGCCGAGATCGCGCATCCGGCCGTCGTGCACGCCGTAGACCCAGCCGTGCACGGTCAGCTGCTGACCGCGCGCCCAAGCATCTTCGACGATCGTCGTGCCGCACACGTTGGCGACCTGCTCGATCGTGTTCAATTCGACGAGACGATGATGACGCGCCTCGCCGATCGGCCACTCGTCGAGCAGCGCCGCGTGCTTCGCGCGGACGTCCTGCACGTGCGCGAGCCAGTTGTCGGCGAGACCGACGCGGCGGCCGAGCAGCGCGGCGCCGACGCCCGAGCAGCCGTAGTGGCCGACCACCATGATGTGCTTGACCTTCAGCAGATCGACCGCGAATTGAATCACCGACAGACAGTTCAGATCGGTATGCACGACCACGTTCGCGATGTTCCGGTGCACGAACACTTCGCCCGGCGGCAGGCCGATGATCTGATTGGCCGGCACGCGCGAATCGGAACAGCCGATCCACAGATACTCGGGCGTCTGCTGATGCGCGAGACGCGAGAAGTATTCGGGGTCTTCGGCGAGCATGCGCCGCACCCACGCATCGTTGTTGTCGAACAGATGCGCGAGCGGATGATCGGCGGGGATAGGCTTCGTGTTCATGATGCCTCCGAAGAAGGGGCCCGGCCTTGAGGCCGGCCGGGCCGTTACCTGGGTGCGCGGCGGCGCGTTCCGGCGATGCTTGTGGGCGTGTTCACGTCAGATGCGCGGGCTGTGTGTGCGACCGGTATGCCTGGTGCGATGGTCTGCGCGATCTGCGTGGTTTGCGCGTCGGCTTTGAGGAAGTCATTCATCACGTTGCGGCCTCCGGCGAACGTCACGCAAAGTCAGACGGACTTCTCGGTGTGCTGGCCGCTTTCGAGCAGCGTGCGCGCCTGCGCTTCGTACTGCGCGAGGTCTTCGAGCGTCGCGTTCAGGTCTTCGCGCTGACGTTCGAGCACTTCGCGATGACGCGCGACGGTCGCGAGAAACGCATGCAGTTGCGATACGGTGTCGGTCGGCGATTCGTACACGTCGAGCAGATCGCGGATTTCCGACAGCGTGAAGCCGAGCCGTTTGCCGCGCAGCGTGAGCTTCAACCGCGTGCGGTCTCGGCCCGAATAGACGCGGCGCAAGCCGCTCGACCCTTCGCGACTCGGTGAGAGTAAACCCTGATCTTCGTAGAAACGGATCGCGCGTGGCGTGACGTCGAATTCGCGGGCGAGCTCGGTGATCGTATATTGCGTATTCATCGGAATATCCCGTGGCCGGGCACAAAACCGGAAATGGACGATAGAATCGACGTTTACGTTATCGTCAACTTGAGCGGAACGCAACCACAACCCGACCGACCGGCATCGCACACCTCGCCATGCCGGATGATCGCCGGAGGAAGACAGGTCCCCATGAACGCACTCGAACATCAACTCGATTACCCCTTCAACGACACGCTGCCTGAACCCGGCCGCACGCTGGAAGTCGCGCCCGGTGTGCAGTGGCTGCGCATGCCGCTGCCGTTCGCGCTCGACCATATCAACCTGTGGCTGCTGCGCGACGAGATCGACGGGCAGCAGGGCTGGACCGTGGTCGATTGCGGGATCACGTCGGACACGATCAAGCAGAACTGGGAGAGTGTGTTCGACACCGCGCTCGACGGCCTGCCGGTGCTGCGCGTGATCGTCACGCACTGCCATCCGGATCACATCGGCCTCGCGCACTGGGTGTGCAGTGGCGGCGACAAAAAGCGCTGGGACGTGCGGCTGTGGATGACGCTCGGCGAATACATGCAGGCGCGCGTGATGGCCACCGGCGACGGCTCGAACGCGGGCGGCGAGGCGGCGGCGCGGCACTTCGGTCGGCACGGCCTGAACGACGAAGCATCGCTCGACAAACTGCGCAATCGCGAGAGCTATTACACGACGCTCGTGCCGGAGATTCCGCGGCAATACCGGCGTTTGCGCGAAGCCGAAGGCGTGAAGATCGGCGGCAGAACGTGGCGTGTGGTGACGGGCTTCGGCCATTCGCCGGAGCACTGCGCGCTCTATTGCGAAGAGACCGGCACGCTGCTGTCCGGCGACATGGTGCTGCCGCGCATTTCGACCAACGTATCGGTGTTCGATATCGAACCGGAAGGCTCGCCGCTCGAGCTATATCTGGAATCGCTCGGCCGCTACGAGACGATGCCTGAAGACACGCTCGTGCTGCCCGCGCACGGCAAGCCGTTTCGCGGCGTGCGCACGCGGATTCGCCAGTTGCGCGAGCATCACGACGCGCGGCTCGCCGAAGTGCGCGACGCGTGCGCGCAAAAACCGCACAGCGCCGCCGATATCGTGCCGCTGATGTTCAAGCGCCAACTCGATATCCATCAGATGACGTTCGCAATGGGCGAAGCGCTCGCGCATTTGCATCTGCTGTGGCGCAAGGGGGAGCTGAAGCGCACGCTGGATGCGGATGGGGTGATTCGGTTTGCGGCGGTTTGAGCGGCGGAGGGTGGATTTGAGTGCGGTTTTGAAGCTGGTTTGCGGATAAAAAAGCCCGGGCGTGGAGCGCGGGCCTTGCTAAAACTCAGCTTCGTTCGCTGCTGGTGCAATAGCGTGGCCGAAGAGGTCTGCGTTACGTGAAGGCACTGAGCGGCGCAACGATGCTGGGCGTGCTCATGCGAACTACTTCAGGGGCAAGTCGGATGCGGCGTTGCCTAGTTGCTCGGCTCGCCTGTTGTTGAGTTCCGAAACGCAAGCCAGCCGGCGGATATCGTGCGCATCGCCTGCTCCGCCGCCAGTTAGCGACGCTGAGAATTCACATTGAGTTTCGCGATACTCGGCGAACTTTTTGTTCGATGCGACCAGTTTTGTCTTGGCCTCGCGGATGTACCGGTCATCTTCGTCCCATTTGGAGAGGGCGCCGATCATCTTCTGTTCGGCCTGGGTCAGAGCCTTTTGACTGCTCTCGACCTTTTCCCGCAGACAGTCCCGCATTCCCGCTTGTGAGAATGCGCTGCATTCCTCCCTCAGAGCCCGCTCGCCCGTCGCAGGAACCGTTGTGGCGGCGACAGCGATTGCTGGCAAACAGACTGCGATGCTCAAGCAGATCAGTTTTATTGTGGGCATAGGGCGGCTTTTTTTTCGCGTACCAACAACAAAGCGTAGTCGAGCTTTTTGGCGTAGTTGAGGTCACCGCCTCCGTTATAGCGCTGGGCTATCGACGTTGTGGAGATGCGTCGCCAGCTTGCGATAACTTTCTGAACTGAAGCTTTCCGGTACTTCAATGTTTGTCCGAGGCGCAAAACAGTGACTGCTGGGTTCAGCTTTCTTAACGTATCGATTGTGCTGCCTTGAGTTCTCGCGATCTTGTCCAGGCTATCGCCTGACTTGACGGCGATTTCATAGATATTAGAGTCAGCACCGGGTACGCTTCGGTACTCAAAATTTGCCATACGCATAAGCAGATAACCAACACCAGCGCAGATGTTATAGGCTGGTGTCGTTCTGACTAATGTTGTTGTCAGCGGTCCTTTCCAGATTGGCGGCAGTATCAGATCACCGCCTTCATTGCCCGAAAGGAACGATGTTAATCCGGGATCACCTGCGACCCCGATTTGCATCGGCCGCGAGTTCCATTGAGGATGATCGGCACCTGTTTCGACCCACAACATCGCCTTGATAAGCTGCCAATCCAAGGGTAGGTATCCGGCGGTGCCGGATAGATGGTGGTTGTACTTACTGACCGTCACCCGGATCTCGCAATCCCAAGAATCCCATCTGACGTCGCTTACAGCCTTGTTGATGCCGTCCTGCCACCGTTCGAAACCTGTCCGTGTCGGCGTCTGAATTGCCATCGCTTGTCCTGTCAAATTGTGTTCCGCTCATTGCGACAAGCAATTGTCAGCCCCTTGCCTAAGAAAAATAGCGTCAGCAGGCAATATGACGGGCAAAGGCCCGAGACTTCGTCGAACAACAGTTACCGAGTGTTATAGCGATGCGCGAGGCGGCACGAACAGCGTTATGCCGGGCGCGCTAATTCGGTGCGCAGCTTTGGGATTCAGATCAAATTCACGCGTTGAATAAAATCTGCGTGACTCAAAAAAACACCCCGAAAGCCGGACCGACGTCCAGCCTTCGGGGTGCAGTTCAAACCTGTTTTTTGCAGGGCGCTCCCAGCAACGCGCAGTGCGAACTTACTGCACCGACACCGCGCCAAAATTCTGCCTTCCAAACGGGCTCACGTGATAGCCGCTCACGTTGCTGCGCGTGATCGCGGTAGCAGGCGGATAGCCGAGCGGAATCCACAGCGCTTCGTCGTGGATGATCTGCTGCGCGGCTTCGTACGCCTTCGTGCGTTTGGCGATATCGGACGTCGCCTTGCCGTCGGCGATCAGCTTGTCGAGATCCTGATCGCAGAAGCGCGCGAAGTTGATGCCCGACTTCACCGCATTGCAACTGAACAGCGGCGACAGATAGTTGTCCGGGTCGCCGTTGTCGCCGGCCCAGCCCATGAACAGCGTGTCATGCTGGCCTTGCTTGGCCTGCTTGATCAGCTCGCCCCATTCGATCACCTTCACTTCCGCCTTCACGCCGATCTTCGCGAAGTCGGCCTGCAGCATTTCCGCGCCGGCCTTCGGACTCGGATTCAGCACGCTGCCGTTCGGGCGCACCCAGATCGTCGTTTCGAAGCCGTTCGGATAGCCTGCTTCGGCGAGCAACTGCTTTGCCTTCGCCGGATCGTACGGCCAGCCCTTGATCGAATGGTTGTAGCTCCACGTATTCGGCGGATACGGATTCACCGCCGGCGTCGCGGTGTTGTCGAACACCGCCTTCAGATAGCTGGTGCGATCGAACGCCATGTTCAGCGCGGCGCGCACCTTCTGGTTGTCGAGCGGCTTTTTCTGCGTATTCAGCGCGACGAACGCGGTCATGAAGGCCGGCGTTTGCACGATTGCGAGCGACTTGTCGCTTTTCGCGTCGGCGAGATCCTGAGGTTTCGGCGACAGCGCGATCTGGCATTCGCCGGCCTTCACCTTCTGCGCGCGCACGGTCGCATCCGGCGTGATCGCGTAGATCAGGCGGTCGATCTTCGGCTTCGGCCCCCAGTAGGTCGGGTTCACGTCGTAACGGATCACCGCGTCTTTCGTATAGCTCTTCAGCACGAACGGGCCGGTGCCGATCGGCTTCGCGTTCAGGTCGACCTGCTTGCCGGCCTTCAGCAACTGGTCCGCGTATTCGGCCGAGTAGATCGACGCGAAGCCCATCGTCAGGATCGACACGAAGGTCGCGTTCGGCTCGTTCAGTTCGAATTTCACCGTGTTGTCGTCGACCTTGGTGATCGACTTGATCAGCTTCGGCAGCCCCATCGACTGCGCATGCGGGAAGCCGCTCGCGCCCGCCACCTTGTGCCACGGATTGCTGTCGTTGAGCATGCGGTCGAACGTGAAGATCACGTCGTCGGCGTTCAGCGCGCGGGTGGGCTTGAAGTAGTCGGTGGTCTGGAACTGCACGTTCGGGCGCAGATGGAACGTGTAGGTCAGGCCGTCGGGGCTCACTTCCCACTTGTCGGCGAGCGCGGGGACGACCTTCTTCGCGGCTTCGTCGAACGACACCAGCGAGCTGAAGATCACGTCGGCGGACGCATTGGTCGTGACGAGCGAGTTGTATTGCACGACGTCGAAGCCGTCCGGGCTCGATTCGGTACAGACGGTGAGCGGCTTGGCGAGCACGAGCGCGGGCGCCGTGAACAGGATGGCGGCTGCGAGCAGTTTGAAGCGCATAGGATCTCCGGTAACGAGCGCAGTCAGGCTTGCGTCTGGTTGTGTCTGGTTGTGCTTATGTCGATGACGCGGGACGGGCGCGGGCGTCGTGATGATTGTGATCCGTTCCCGGCGCCGTCGCACAGGCCGGGCGATGCCGGTCTTGCGCGGGCTCGGTACCGGTCCCGCTGGCGGCGCGCCTTCGCGAAAGCTTATCGAAGGGGCCGGGTCGCGACAACAATTTAATCTACATATCCATATGGGGCGTCAACCGTACGCCGGCGCTCAGGTCGCCGCTCAGGTCGCCGCTCAGGTCGCCGCGGCGCGGCGCAGCAGATAGCCGACGCCGTCGATCGCGCGCACGCCGTACCACGACGTCATTTCCCCATCGATCAGTTCGATGCGCTTGCCGGCGAGCCGTGGATCGCGCGCAAGCGCGTCGCGATGCGCGGACGTGAAGCGGTACGGCTCGCTCGACAGCAGGATCCGGTCGACTTGCGCGAGCCACGGCGCCGCGTCGAAGTCGAACATTGGATAGCGCGCCGCGCCCATGATGCCGCCTTGCACGTCGGGCAGCGTATGCCAGTTCACGAGCCGCAGCATCGCGGCGATGTAGGTGTCGCGCGCGACCGTCATCCACGGTTCGCGCCAGATCAGATACAGCACGTTTTGCGCGCTGAAGCTGCTCACGGCGGCTTCCCTCAGGCGAGCTTCGAGCGCGTCGCTCAGGCGCCGCGCTTCCCGCACGCGCCCGAAGATCGCGCCGAGCAGCGCATAGAGCGCGAGGTTGTCGCGCGGTGTCTGCGGGTGCGTGACGACGATATGCGGCACGAACGCGCGCAGTTGCTCGACGGTCTCGCGTTCGTTTTCGTCGATATTGACGATCAGGTGGGTCGGGCGTAGCGCGCGGATCGCGTCGAGCTTGACGGCCTTGGTGCCGCCGACCTTGCGCACCGCGCGCACCTTGTCGCGCGGATGCACGCAAAAGCCGGTGCGCCCGACGATTTGCCGCTCCAAGCCGAGCGCGAACAGGGTTTCGGTGATGCTCGGCACCAGCGACACGATGCGCGCTTCGGCGCCTGCTGGACTGTGCGCGACGCCGGCTGCATCGAGCGCGCCGGGTGCCATCGCTTACTCGGCGGAGGCGCGCGGCTTGCGCGGCGCGCGTTCGAACACGCGGTCGTAGAGCCAGCGCGGCAGTACGTGCAGCAGCATCGCGGTGACGCGCATCTGCCACGGGAACACCGCGAACGACACCTGCCGCTCGACGGCCCGCGCGACCTTCTCGGCGAAGCGGTCCGCGTCCATCAGGAACGGCATGTTGTACGGATTGTGATCGGTCATCGGCGTGCGGATATAGCCGGGCGCAATCGTGACCACGCCGACGCCGAACGGCCGCATCTCGACGCGCAACGACTCCAGATACTTGAGCGCCGCCGATTTCGACGCGCTGTACGCGCCCGAGCCCGGCAAACCGCGCACGCCCGCGACACTCGCGACGCCGACCAGCGTGCCGCGTTTGGCTTCGGCCATCGCGGCCGCGAACGGCTCGAACGTCGCGACCATGCCGAAGTAATTGATATCCATCACTTCGCGGAACGTGCGCAGATCGCCGTGGCCGGTCAGCGCGCCACGGCTGATGCCGGCGTTGGCGATCACGATGTCGGGCATGCCGTGCGCGGCGATGAAGCGCGCGGCCGCATCCGCGAGCGCTTCCGCGTCGCGCACGTCGACCGGATAGATCGAGACGGTGTTCTGGGGATGGGACTGCTGGAACGCGGCGAGCGCGTCGCCGCGGCGGGCGACGAGGCCGAGAATCGCGCCGCGCCGTGCGTATTCGCCGGCGAGCGCGAGGCCGATGCCGCTCGAAGCGCCGGTAATGAAAACCTTCAATGCAGAGGTCATACCGGCGCCTCGTGATTACATCTTCTTCGTGCGGACTTGCGAGACGAGGTAGTCGAGTACCTGCAACGTGCCGGGCAGCGAACCGGTGGCAGCCGGGCCGGTTTCATACTTGCCCTGCACCGCGAGCGTCGGCACGCCTTCGATCTTGTAGTCGTCGAGCAGCTTCTTGTCCTTCTGCAGCGCGCTTTGCGTCGAGAACGAGTTGTACGCTTCCATGTACTTCTTCGGATCGACGCCGAGCGTCGCGAGGAATTTGGCCTGATCTTCCGGCGTCAGCAGATAGTTCTTCTTGACGTGGATTTCGTTGAAGACCTTCGGAGTCAGGTCGTTGGCGACGCCGAGCGCGTCGAGCGCGTGGTACATCTTCGAGTGCGGGATGAAGTCGTCGCGGAACGCAACCGGCACGCGGCGGAATACGACGTCCGGACCCTGGCGCTTCACCCACGATTCGAGGAACGGGTTGAATTCGTTGCAGTGCGGACAGCCGTACCAGAAGAATTCGGTGACTTCGATCTTGCCGGCCGGCACGTCGGTCGGCTGCGGCGTGGCCAGCACGGTGTAGTCCTTGCCGGCGACCGGCGCGGCCGGCGATGCATGCGCCGTGGCCGCGATCAGGCCCAGCGAGAGAAACAGGATGCTCAGCAGCTTTTTCATGTTGTGTTGACCCAAGTATGGCGGTAGAGCGGTGACGCCATGCTGGATGCCCGCGCCGCCGCTTTCGGATTTCGATTCGGCATGGCTGCGTCGCCAGGCAATGAGACAAGGCGGCGCCGCCATCGTGCTTCTGACCTGGGCGGCGCACCGATGGTTCGGTGCGCTGCCCAGACCTGCGTTACCGTTTATTTATTGTTTGGTGAAGCGAATTACAGCGGTATCGACACCCGCATCCGACAGACGCTGACGGCTCGAATTCATGTCCTCGAACTTCGAGAACGGCCCGATGCGCACGCGGTAGTACGTCACGCCGCCCGCATCACGCTGGGTCACTTTCGACTCGAAGCCCTGGAACGCGAGACGCGCGCGCTGCTGTTCGGCGTCGGCGGCGGTTTTGTATGCGCCAACCTGCAGGAAGTAGCCGGTGTTCGCATCGCCCGGTGCCGGCGCTGCGTTGTTGCTCTTCGGCGCGGAACCCGCGGCGGCGGTGGCGGTGCCCGCCGGCGTGCTTGCCGCCTGCGGTTTTTTCACCGGAGCCGGCGCGACGATGCCGCCGGTGCCGTTATCCTGCGCGGGCTTCGGCGCAACGGCGGTGCCGTTCGCGTTGGCGTTGTTGTTGGCATTGCCGGCCGACGGCGGCACTTCGACGATTTGCGGTTCTTCGAGCATGCCCGACTGCGTCTGCGAATTGGTCTGGCCCGGCGCGGTGTTCTGCGGCGCCGGTTGCGCGGCCTGTGGCACCGGCTGGCCAGGTGTCTTGCCTTGCAGAGGACGGTTCGGATCGTATTGCGCTTGGCTCGCGCCGTTTTCCGGCGCGGCGGGCGGCGCGACCTTCGACACGAACGGCGTAGGCGCACGGGTGATATACAGCGCCACCACTACCGCGATCGCCAGGCCGACGATCAGGCCCAGCACGATACCGAGAAAAGTGCCCCCGGTTTGCTTCGACTGCTTTGTTGTGCGGCGTGGTTTTGCCATCGTACGAATCACCTGCAAAAAGAATCCAGGAACGGCCGCCGATTATATAGAGCGACGGCCGCGTGCATATTACGCCGGAGGAGTTACATCTTGACGGGAGCGGAGACGCCGATCGTCGCGAGACCGTTGGCCAGCACCTGGCGCGTGGCCGCAAGCAGCGCGGCGCGTGCGTTGCGTTCGGCCGCATCGTCGACGAGCACGCGCTCGGCTTTGTCATTGTAGAACGAGTGGAATTCCCCGGCGAGGTCGCGCAGATAGAACGCGACCGCGTGCGGCGCGAGCTCGTCGGCGGCGTGCTGCAGCATGTCCGGGAACTCGGCGAGCTTGTTCAGCAATGCCATCGCGCGCTCGCTTGCGAGCGGCGCGAGGTCCACGCTCGCGAGCGTGCTCTCGTCGAGACCGTAGCGCGTGTTGCACTCGGCGATCACCGAGCAGATCCGCGCGTGCGCGTACTGCACGTAGTGAACCGGATTCTCGTCGTTCTGCTTCAGCGCGAGGTCGATGTCGAACACGAATTCCGTGTCGGCCTTGCGCGAGATCAGGAAGAAGCGCACCGCGTCGCGGCCGCGGCGGATGGTCTCCTCGTCGATCAGATCGACCGCCGCTTCCGAGCCCGGCGTCGCGCCGCCCGACCACTCGATCAGGTCGCGCACCGTCACGTAGCTGCCGGCGCGCTTCGAGATCTTCACCTCTTCGCCGTTGCGCATCACGGTGACCATCTTGTGCAGCACGTAGTCGGGGTAGCCCTTCGGAATGCCGATGCCGAGACCTTGCAGGCCGGCGCGCACGCGCGCGATCGTGCCGTGGTGGTCCGAGCCCTGCACGTTGATGACCTTCGTGAAGCCGCGCTCCCACTTCGCGACGTGATAGGCGACGTCCGGCACGAAGTACGTATAGGTGCCGTCGCTCTTGCGCATCACGCGGTCTTTGTCGTCGCCGTCGTCAGTCGTGCGCAGCCACAGCGCGCCTTCCTGCTCGTAGGTCTTGCCGGCGGCGATCAGCGCGTCGACGGTTTTCTCGACGCGGCCTTCGGTGTACAGCGACGATTCCAGGTAGTAGCGGTCGAACTTCACGCCGAACGCCTGCAGGTCCATGTCCTGTTCGCGGCGCAGATACGCCACTGCGAAGCGGCGGATCGCGTCGAGGTCTTCGATGTCGCGCGCGCCGGTGACGGGCGCGCCATCGCTCGCCTCGACCGTGACGCCGTTCATATAGTCGCGAGCGATCTCGGCGATGTACTCGCCGTTATAGGCCGATGCGGGCCAGCCTTCGTCGTTCGGAGCGAGGCCGCGCGCGCGCGCCTGGGTCGACAGCGCGAGCGTGTGGATCTGCACGCCGGCGTCGTTGTAGTAGAACTCGCGGTGCACGTCCCAGCCCTGCGACGCGAGCACGTTCGAGAGCGCGTCGCCAAGCGCGGCCTGGCGGCCGTGGCCGACGTGCAGCGGACCGGTCGGATTGGCCGACACGAATTCGACCAGCACGTGCTTGCCGGCGTCGCGCTGCGAGCGGCCATATGCGTCGCCTTCGGCGAACACGGCGGACACCGCCGCCTGCTTCGCGGCGGCGGAGAGACGCAGATTGATGAAGCCGGGGCCCGCGACTTCGGCGGCATCGATCAGACCTTTGGCTTGCGGCTGCGCGAGCAGCGCATCGACGATCTGCTGCGCGAGCTGGCGCGGATTGGCGCGCAGCGGCTTGGCCAGTTGCATCGCGACGTTGCACGCGACATCGCCGTGAGCGGCGACTTTCGGCCGTTCGAGCGTGATGGTGGGGGAGACGAATGCAGCTTCGGTTGCGCCTTGCGAGGCGAGCGCGACCTGTTTCACTGTCTCGGCGAGCAGTGTTTCGAGAGTTTGTTTATGTGCAGGCAGCATGCTT
Source organism: Paraburkholderia sp. ZP32-5 (assembly GCF_021390495.1). Classification (NCBI taxonomy): domain Bacteria; kingdom Pseudomonadati; phylum Pseudomonadota; class Betaproteobacteria; order Burkholderiales; family Burkholderiaceae; genus Paraburkholderia; species Paraburkholderia sp. ZP32-5. The sequence continues at coordinate 333,511 of NZ_JAJEJP010000001.1, forward strand.
GTTGCGAGTCCAGTGAGGCAATCCGGTAAGGCGGAAGAGGCGCCGGCCGCGGCCGGTGTCGGAAGCATGGAAAGCGGCTGCGACGCGTCGCGGTGCCGGCGCCGGGTTCGACCTCGGCCTCGGCCATGCAGCTTGCACGCGACGCGGTGCACTCTGCACGCCGGTTTGCCGTGGCACACCCGGCATATGGCTTGCGACACAAAATTCAGCTACTCTGCCGCGCACCTGCGCCGAGCCTGTCGTCACGCTTGTCGCGCTTCGCCGCGGGCGGCGAATGGCGGCGCGCTTTTCCGTTCAGACGGATTTTAGCAGGTGCTAATATGTTCAATTGAGATGCCCGTCAGGGGCGTGGGCGCCGCCCCTGCACGGCGCAACGCCAGGCGCGCCGGCATCATCCGCGGGTCGCTTATGCGTCACCCGATATAACGAAAAAGGGAACAGTCATGCTGATTACTTTCAAATGCCACGCCTGCCCGGACGTGATGATGCTGGAAAATCTGGCGCAGTATCTGGTCGGCATTGTCGGCAAACGCCTTGGGGAGCGGGGCGTCATCACTCATGAGGAAACGGGGCCTGCCATCGAGAAACTCGAAGCGGCCATCACTTTCGACAAGCGGGAACGCGCCGAGCACGACGGCCATTTCCACGAAGGCGAGGACGGCCACGAACATCATGAGATTCCGCCCGGACTCGCGCAGCGCGCGTATCCGTTCCTCGATATGTTGCGCGCGGCGCAGAAGGAAGGCTCGGATATCGTCTGGGGGATTTGATTTTCGGCCGGTTGGGCTGAAGCAAATTCCCGGTGCAAAGAAAAGAGCCCGCTCGATGCGGGCTCTTTGTCATTGAGCGGCCGGAAACCGGAACTCGCCGCGCTTTCTACTGGCTGGCGGAATTGGCCGGAGCGGCCATCGGTTCGGACGCGCCCTTCTTCGCCTTCTGCTTTTTCGGCTTCTTCACATGCTTCTGGATCGGCGGCGAGTACGAACTGACCGCGCTCGAGCCGCCTGGCGCGGCGGGTTGCGCAAGTGCCGCGGAAGCGCCCGCGGCCAGCGAAACGGCGGTCAGTAACAGCGTCAGCTTCTTCATACGATTTTCTCCGTTGTCGGTTGCAGTCTCGATGAGCCGGCGCATTACGGTCGCGCCTGACAGGGTGAAAGCCGGGTCAGTCTACCGAGCCGAAAATGCCAAAAACGCCGTGGCCGCAAATATCCAGTCTTTCGGGGCCGATATAGTGGTTGATGAGGCTGGTGGCCGGGCCGTATGCTGGCCTACGCCGCTTCCCAATGTGGCCAGTGCTTACAACAACGGCGCCAACGCGCGCTGCGCATCCGCCTTCGACAGCGACATCCGCTGCGCGTAGTCCTCCAGCTGATCCTGGCCGATCTTGCCGACCGAGAAATAGGCGCTGTCCGGATGCGCGAGGTAGAAGCCCGACACGCTCGCTGCCGGCAGCATCGCCAGCGATTCGGTCAGGCTCATGCCGATATCCTCGGCCTGCAGCACGTCGAACATATCGCTCTTGACCAGGTGATCCGGGCAGGCCGGATAGCCCGGCGCCGGGCGCACGCCAAGGTATTTTTCGCCGATCAGTTCGTCGTTGGACAGAGTTTCGCTATTCGCGTAGCCCCACAGGTCACGCCGCACGCGCGCATGCATCGCTTCGGCGAAAGCTTCGGCGAGCCGGTCAGCGAGCGCCTTCAGCATGATCGCGCTGTAGTCGTCGAGATCCTTCTCGAACTGCTTTTCCTTCACGTCGACGCCAAGACCCGCCGTCACCGCGAACATGCCTATGTAGTCGGCCACGCCCGAGTCTTTCGGCGCGATGAAGTCGGCGAGCGACCGGTTCGGCCGCATCACGCCGTCGACGACCGGCCGCACGCTTTGCTGGCGCAGATTGCGCCACGTGAGCGCGACTTCCGTGCGCGATTCGTCGGTGTAGATTTCGATGTCGTCGTCGTTCACCGTGTTGGCCGGCAGCAGCGCGATCACGCCGTTGGCTTGCAGCCAGCGGCCCTGGATCAGGCGCGCGAGCATCGACTTGCCGTCCGAAAACACCCGCCGTGCCGATTCGCCGACGATCTCGTCATTGAGAATCGCCGGATACGGGCCGGCGAGATCCCACGTCTGGAAGAACGGAGCCCAGTCGATATAGTTCGCGAGTTCGTTCAGGTCGAAGTTCTTGAACACGCGGCGACCGATGAACTTCGGCTTGACCGGCTGGTAGTTCGCCCAGTCGATCTTGGTTTTGTTCGCACGCGCTTCGGCGAGCGTGACCATCGGCTGCGCTTTTTTGTTCGCGTGCTGGTCGCGGATGCGCGTGTAGTCGGCGTTGAGTTCTTCGACGTACTTCGCCGCGCCTTCGTCGGACAACAGGCTCGACGCGACCGATACCGAACGCGACGCGTCCGGCACGTACACGACCGGGCCTTCGTAGTGCGGCGCAATCTTCACCGCGGTGTGCACGCGCGAGGTCGTCGCGCCGCCGATCAGCAGCGGAATCTTCTTGATGCGGAAGTAGTCGTCGCGCTGCATTTCCGATGCGACGTAGGCCATCTCTTCGAGGCTCGGCGTAATGAGCCCCGACAGCCCGATGATGTCCGCGCCTTCGACCTTCGCTTTCGCGAGAATGTCGTTGCACGAGACCATCACGCCCATGTTGACCACTTCGAAGTTATTGCACTGAAGCACCACCGACACGATGTTCTTGCCGATGTCGTGCACATCGCCCTTGACGGTCGCGATGACGATCTTGCCCTTCGCGCGCACGTCGCCGCCGGCCGCCGCGAGCTGGCGCTTTTCTTCTTCGATGAACGGGATCAGATGCGCGACCGCCTGCTTCATCACGCGCGCCGACTTCACGACTTGCGGCAGGAACATCTTGCCCTGACCGAACAGGTCGCCGACGATGTTCATGCCGTCCATCAGCGGACCTTCGATCACGTTGATCGGACGGCCACCTTCAGCGGCGATTCGCGCGCGCACTTCCTCGGTGTCTTCGACGATGAACGTGGTGATGCCGCTCACGAGCGCATGCGCGAGACGTTTTTCGACCGGCTGATTGCGCCACTCGAGGTTCTCTTCCTTCTTCGCAGCGCCGGTCTTGAACTTGTCGGCGATTTCGAGCAGACGATCGGTGCCGTCTTCGCGGCGATTCAGCACCACGTCTTCGACGCGCTCGCGCAGTTCGGGATCGAGTTCGGCATATACGCCCAACTGGCCCGCGTTGACGATGCCCATGTCCATCCCCGCCTGAATCGCGTAATAGAGGAACACGGTATGGATCGCCTCGCGCACCGGGTCGTTGCCGCGGAACGAGAACGACACGTTCGACACGCCGCCGCTCACCTTCGCATACGGCAGATTCTGCTTGATCCAGCGGGTCGCCTCGATGAAGTCGACCGCGTAGTTGTTGTGTTCCTCGATGCCGGTCGCGACCGCGAAGATGTTCGGATCGAAGATGATGTCTTCAGGCGGAAAGCCCACTTCATTGACGAGAAAGTCGTACGAGCGCTTGCAGATTTCCGTCTTGCGCTTGAAGGTGTCGGCCTGGCCCTGTTCGTCGAAGGCCATCACGACGGCCGCCGCGCCATAGCGACGAATCAGGTTCGCGTGATGACGGAACGCTTCCTCGCCTTCCTTCAGCGAGATCGAGTTGACGATCGCCTTGCCTTGCACGCACTTCAACCCGGCCTCGATCACTTCCCACTTCGACGAGTCGATCATCACGGGCACGCGCGCGATGTCCGGCTCCGACGCGATCAGATTCATGAAGCGCACCATCGCCGCTTTCGAATCGAGCATCGCTTCGTCCATGTTGACGTCGATCACCTGCGCGCCGTTTTCGACCTGCTGGCGCGCGACGGCCAGGGCTTCGTCGAACTGGTTGTTCAGGATCATTCGCGCGAACGCTTTCGAGCCGGTCACGTTGGTGCGTTCGCCGACGTTGATGAAGAGCGTGCCGGTCGTGACGTTGAACGGCTCGAGGCCGCTAAGGCGCATGGTGTGATCGGTCATGGCGTGAGTGCGAATCGGGTGCGTGCGTTAAAAGGGGCGTGCGTCAGAAGCGTGCGTTCGGCGGCCTGTGTTCGGAACGTGCGCGGCGTCAGCGCCGCGCGGCTTCGCGGCTTCGTTCAGGCCGCGTCGCGATACTGCGTCGGCCACTTGCGCGGCTTCAGCTCGGCGAGCGACTTCGCGATCGCCGCGATGTGCTCGGGCGTCGTGCCGCAGCAGCCGCCTGCGATGTTCACGAGACCGGCTTCGGCGAATTCCTTCAGCAGGCCGGAGGTATCGGCGGGCAGTTCGTCGAAGCCGGTATCGCTCATCGGATTGGGCAGGCCGGCGTTCGGATAGCAGGACACGTAGGTGTCGCACAGCTTCGCCAGTTCGGCGATGTACGGACGCATCAGCGCCGCGCCGAGCGCGCAGTTCAGGCCGAACGTGAGCGGCTTCGCGTGACGCAGCGAATTCCAGAATGCCTCGACCGTCTGGCCGGACAGGATGCGGCCCGATGCGTCGGTGACGGTGCCGGAGATCATGATCGGCAGGCGCTCGCCGGTGTTCTCGAACAGTTCGTCGAGTGCGAACAGCGCGGCCTTTGCGTTCAGCGTATCGAAGATCGTTTCGACGAGGAACAGATCGACGCCACCGTCAAGCAGCGCTTTGGCCTGCTCGTAGTAGGCCGCGTGCAGTTCGTCGAACGTGACATTGCGCGCGCCCGGATCGTTGACGTCGGGCGAAATGCTGGCGGTTTTCGGCGTCGGTCCGATCGCGCCGGCGACGAAGCGCGGCTTGTCCGGCGTCGAGTACTTGTCGCACGCGGCGCGCGCGAGCTTCGCCGATTCGACGTTCATCTCGGCCGCGAGCGATTCCATGCCGTAGTCGGCCTGCGCCACGGTGGTCGCGCCGAACGTGTTTGTCTCGATGATGTCCGCGCCCGCCGCCAGATACTGCTCGTGAATCTCGGCGATGATCTGCGGCTGCGTGATCGACAGCAGTTCGTTGTTGCCCTTGATGTCGCGCGCGTAGTCCTTGAAGCGTTCGCCGCGATAGCGGGCTTCGTCGAGCTTGTAGCGCTGGATCATCGTGCCCATTGCGCCGTCGAGGATCAGGATGCGCGAGTTCAGCAGCGCGGGCAGCGCCGCGCCGCGCGTGTAGGCGGCGTCGGAACGGACTGGCTTGGCGGATTGAGCGGGCTGGGTCATGGCGGAAGAAGGCTTGCGCGGACGATGGCGGAAAGCCTGTCATTGTAGCCGTTGCCGGGCGGACGCGCCCGGCGCGGGCGGGTTTCGGGGATTGGGCGACGGTGCGACGATCGGTCGCAGCGGAACAAAATGCGATAAAAAACGGCCCAGCAAGCGGATAAGCCTGCTGGGCCGTTTGATCGCCGCCAGCCGCCCGATACGGACCGCTCGCGGGGCCGCGGGACGCGGCCGATCGATGTCGCCAGAACGCTAAGCGGTGCTACCTCGACGTTAGTGAAGGATTACCGGTTGAGTCATCAAGCTGTCGAACTGGCCGAGGAACTCGTCGACCTCGTCGAGCGTGGGCTCGCCTTCGATCAGCTTCTGCACATGCTCGCGAAAATTCGCAGCCATTGCACCGTCGATGAAGATTTCGCGCTGCATGTTCTTGTCGACGATCTCGTAGCCGCCCGACTTCATGGCCAGTTGGCCCTCTTGCGGCGGAAATTCGACGACACAGTAGTTGGGGCTGTTGTAGATCATTTGCATGGCGACACTCCTTATTTCCGTTGGGCTCCTGCCCTTTTCTGCACCGTAGGTGGAGCATGTGAGATGGAATTCAAGGGGTGGGTTCGGATCGATGCTGGTAATTCTTCCGAACCTGACGGTTAGACCCGCCGCTCCAGAAACGATTCGAGCAAGGCGGCAAAACGTTAAGATTGCTCGATGGGCGCAAGATGAGCGGCATCGAGCACTTCGAAGCGGGCGCCTTGTATTGCATCCGCTATCGCCTGGGTAGAAGCAGGTGGCGTGCCTGTGTCATGGCGGCCCGCTACCGCGAGCGTGGGGCAGCGGATCGCGCCGTGCTTGCCACGCAGATCGAATCCGCGCAACGCCTCGCAGGCCATCGCGAAGCCTTCCGACGGCGTGCGGCTGAGCACTTCGCGGATCGGCTCGACCGCTTCCGGATGCGCGGCCTGAAAATCGGGCGTGAGCCAGCGGGCGAGCGTCGACGGCACGAGCGCAGCCATGCCCTCGGTGCGTGCGGTGTGGGCGCGCTGGTTCCATAACGCACGGTTTTCGGGCAGCGTGCCGCCGGTGCTGTCGGCGATCGTCAACGTATCGACCCGCGACGGGTAAGCGAGCGCGAATTGCTGCGCGATCATGCCGCCGAGCGACAGCCCGACCACATGCGTGGTCGGCGCGCCGAGCGCATCGAGCAGCGTCGCGAGATCGTCCGACAGATCGCCGATACTGAACGACTCGCTTGCCACCGCGCTATCGCCGTGGCCGCGTACGTCATAACGCAGCACCGTGTAATCGTCGCGGAAATAGCCGGCAAGCTGATCCCAGATCGACAGATCGCCGCCCAACTGATGGATGAAGGTGAGCCACGGGCCGCCGCCCTCGTTGCTCAGCACGTAGCGTGTTTCGATACCGTTGAGGTTCACTTGCATGCAGGCTCCTTGAAGAAAGGAAATGCAGTGAGAAAGTAAAGGTGCTTGCTTCGTTGTCGCGGTGCGTTCGCTTCGACGATGAGGCGCGTCGGTCCGGATGGCGCGTCGCGCGAACGTTTGTTGCATCAGATGCGAGTCAACGCTACCAAAGAAGTTTCGCCGAAATTGCGCGAATCTGCTTGATGCAGTCTGGTAGCGGGTCCGCGGCTTTGCGCCGCGATATATCAGGGTTTGATGTTTTCGGGAGCGGTCGAATCGACCGGTGCGGTTGGCGCCGTATCGGGCATAACTGCCGGGGCAGTGGCGGGTGCGGTGACGCTGTCGGGCGTGCCGGTGGGCGCGGACGTAACGGGTGTAACGGGCGTAGGTGTAACGGACGTTACGGGAGCAGCGGGGCTAGCAGTGGTATCGCTGCCGCCATTCCCGGCCGATGTGGGCACCGCGGGCGCAGCGCCATCACCTCCGGGCGAAGCACCATCGAGATCGAGCTTGCCGCGCCACACGAGTTCGAATTGCGTGCCGTTCGGTTCCGTCTGCAGGATGCGCGCGGGCAGCCAGCCGAGCGACGGCGCGAGCCACACGTCGATGCGGCGTTGATCGCCCTCATGGCGCGGCAGCCGTTTGAAATGACGCGTCTGTAGATAACCTTGCGCCGCGCGAATCGTTTCGTCGCCGATCGTCTCGATGGGCCAGTTCTCACCGCTATCCGTATCGACGACGAAAAACTGCCGCGTGACGCCGGGCGTATATGCGCCGGGATCGCCGCGCACGAGGCTCGCAAGCTGCATCACGACGCTGAAGCGGTCCTGCGCGCCGTCGGGCAGCGGGAAGGTCGCCGGCGTGCGCGTGAAGCCGATTTTTTTATCGGCGCGATTGAAGATCGCAATGTCTTCCGCGCGACGGCCACGCTTCTCGCTGTACTGCGCGGGCGCGAGGCCGAATGCATCGATGCTGCCGTGGCTCGAAAACACGAACGGTCCGACGAACGGCAGCGGCACCGACACGATCATTTCGTATCCTTGCGCACTGTTGACCCAGTGAATCGTGCCCGGCTGATTGCGCACGCCGTTGTAGAACGTGTCGTATTCGAGTTCGGCCGAGGGCGGCACCGAGAACTTCACGCCCTTCGATGCCTGCGGCGCGCTTGCCGCGACGGGCGCGTTGGTAGCGCTGCCATTCGCAGCGGCGGACGCATTCACATTCGCGCTCGCGGCGGCGGGCGGCGCGCTTGCCGCCGCATCGGATGCGGGCGTGGCCGCCGACTCCTCCGGTTTGGCCGGCTGTAGCGCGCTCAGCACATGCGGTTCGCGCGGCGGCCTGGCCGCCGGCTTGCGCGCGGGCGCCGGCGCATGTTGCGCGGGCGCGGCCGGCTGCTGCTCGGCTTGACGCTCGACCCGCTCGGGCGTCAGCAATGCGACCTGCACCGGCACATGCTCGCGATCGGCCGGATTCAGATTCACGCGATTGCGCTCGAACCACTGCGCGGCGATCCAGTGCAGACCCGCGACGACGACGAGCACCGCGAGCCAGCGCCACGTGCGCCTCGGCCGATGGCCGGCCGGCGGCATGCGATCGGAGTGGCGGGAGGCGGAAGCAAAGGCCATCGGCGATGAGTGTGTGTGGCTGTGTGAAAAACGTCGCGCGGGATCAACCGTTCTCGCTGCGCGGCGACGCGCTATAGCCCAACTCGTACGACAGCTTGCGCGCGCATTCGCGCAGCGCCATATCGATCTCGCCGCCCCAGCGGATATCGAACGCGCCTTCATGGCCAAGCGCGACGATACCGAGCGCCAGCGCACCAGTCGAATCGAACACCGGCATGCAGAAAGCGTGGATCGTCGGCAGCAGCATGCCTTCGACGCGCGCGGCTTGATGTTCGCGTACCTCGGCGAGCACCGCGTCGACCTCCGCGCGCGTGCGCGGCGCGCCGCTGTGCGACCAGCGGCGCGAGTCGGCCAGTTCGCGCTCGAGCATCGGGGCGATCTTGCCGGCCGGCAGGTAGGCGGCAAACAGCAGGCCGGTGGCGGAACTCAGAAGCGGCATCACGTCGCCGAGTTTCAGCGATGCCTTGGCCGGATAGCTCGACTCCATCCAGTGCACCATCGTCGGCCCCTGGTTGCCCCATACCGCGATGCCGAGCGTGAGATCGAGCCGGTCGCGCAATTCGGCGAGCGCGATGCGCGCGAGCGTCACGCCATCGACGCGCGCGAGCCGCGCGAGTCCCAACTGCAACGCGAAGCCGCCGAGTTCGTAGCGGCCCGACAGCGGATCCTGCGCGACCACGCCGAGGCGCAGAAAGCTCACCAGGTAGCGATGCGCTTTCGCCGGACTCATGCCCGCGCGCTGCGCGAGGTCGCGCAGCATCATCGCGCGCGGCTCGTGGGTGAGTACGTCGAGCAGCCGGAAGCCGACTTCGATCGACTGGATGCCCGAGCGCAGTTTCTCTTCGCCGGGCTCGCCGGCTTCGTCGTCCGCGCTGGCGTCGAGCGGATCGGCTGCATCGGTTGCATCGGTCGCATCTGCGATAGCGAGCGGATCGTTGGCGGACGCGTGGACGGTGCGAGAGCGGGACGTGCCGGAGCGGGCGTTGGCGGACATAAGCAAGAGGCGCGCGCGGCGCGTTCGGTAATCGGTAACGGATCGGTAACGAATGGGTAACAACAGGCCACTCAACGCCACCCGCACTGGGCCGCGCCGATTCACCATCGTAGAATAGATTCCTTCCATCGTCACTAACCCACGGTTCACAGCTCTATGAAACTTGCCTCGCTGAAGGACGGCACGCGCGACGGTCAACTGATCGTCGTGTCCCGCGACCTGCACACCGCGGCGATCGCCGATGCGATCGCGCCCACGCTGCAGCGCGTGCTCGACGACTGGGCTTTCTACGCGCCGCAATTGCACGATCTGTACGACGCGCTCAACCAGGGCCGCGCGCGCAACAGTTTCGCGTTCGATGCAAAAGATTGCATGGCACCGCTGCCACGCGCATTCCAGTGGGCCGACGGCTCGTCGTACGTGAACCACGTCGAACTCGTGCGGCGTGCGCGCGGCGCGGAAATGCCGCCGGAGTTCTGGACCGATCCGCTGATGTACCAGGGCGGCAGCGACGACTTCATCGGCCCGCGCGATGACGTGCTGTGCGCGTCGGAAGCGTTCGGCATCGACTTCGAGGCGGAAGTCGCGGTGATCACGACCGACGTGCCGATGGGCGCGACGCCGGACCAGGCACTGCGCGGCGTGCGGCTCTTCACGCTGGTCAACGACGTGTCGCTGCGCAACCTGATTCCCGCCGAACTCGCGAAGGGCTTCGGTTTTTTCCAGAGCAAGCCGGCCACGTCGTTCGCACCTGTCGCGGTCACGCCGGATGAACTCGGCGAGCAGTGGCGCGAGGGCCGCGTGCATCGGCCGATGATCGTCCATTGGAACGGCAAGAAAGTCGGCCAGCCCGACGCGGGCACCGACATGGTGTTTCACTTCGGGCAGTTGATCGCGCATGCGGCGAAGACGCGCAACCTGCGTGCCGGTTCGATCGTCGGTTCGGGCACCGTGTCGAACAAGGATGCCAAACGCGGCTACTGCTGCATCGCCGAGAAACGCTGCCTCGAAACGATCGAACACGGTGCGCCGCAAACCGAGTTCATGAAGTACGGCGATACGGTGAAGATCGAAATGTTCGATGACGCGGGCAAGTCGATTTTCGGTGCGATCGAGCAGAGCATCGCGCCGCTCGAATAAGCGCGAAAGGGTTTCGCCCGATGCCGCGCCCCAGAGGCGCGGCTACACTGACTGGCGCGGCCTGGCCGGGGTGGCCGGGCCGCTGGCGGCGCGCGGAATTCGCCAAATCCGCGTAAGCCGTCGAGTTGTTGAGCTGTCGAGCAGGATCGCAGACGAATCACGCAATATCGAGACAAGACTCCGCGCCCGTGTTTGCAAGCGCGTGAACTGACGGGCGCAGGCAGTCGATCAGAACGAAAAACCGACGTGAGGAGACAGACAAGATGCCGCGATTGAAATCCGTTGAATCTGCAACCTGGTGCGAACACGCGCCGCATGGGAGCGTAAGTGCGAAACCGTGCGTGAGCGTCGCGGCTGCGCGCGGTCCGCTCGCGCGAATCGCACGCCGCGCCGCCACGCTATGCGCGGCGCTCGCCTGCGCGCTGCCGTTGACGTCGTTCGCGCAGGTCAAGGTCGGCCTCGTGTTGTCGCTGACCGGCCCGGCCGCGTCGCTCGGCATCCCCGCGCGCGATACGGTCGCGCTGCTGCCCAGGCAGATCGGCGGACAAAACGTCGAATACATCGTGCTCGACGATGCATCCGACACGACCAAGGCCGTGCAGGACACCAAGAAACTGATTTCGGAAGATCGTGTCGACGCGATCGTCGGTTCGTCGATCACGCCGAATTCGCTCGCGATGATCGACATCGTCGCCGAGGGCGAAACGCCGATGATCTCGCTCGCGTCGTCGGCGAAAATCATCGAGCCGGTCGACGCGAAACGCCGCTGGGTCTTCAAGACGCCGCAGACCGACGCGATGATGGCCTCGGCGATCGCGGAACATGCGAGCACGCACGGCGTGAAGACGATCGCCTTCATCGGCCAGGCCGACGCGCTCGGCGAGACCTTCTATGCCGAGGTCGCGAAGTTCGCGCAACTGCATCACATCGACGTGGTCGCGAGCGAACGCTTCAATCGCACCGATCCGAGCGTGACCGGCCAGGTGCTGAAGATTCTCGCGGCGCACCCGGATGCAGTGGTCGTCGGCGCGGCCGGCACGCCCGCCGCGCTGCCGCCGAAAACGCTGCGCGAGCGCGGCTACAAGGGCGTGATCTATCACAATCACGGCGTCGGCAATAACGACTTCCTGCGCGTGTGCGGCGCCGATTGCAACGGCACGTTCCTGCCCGCGAGCCCGGTGCTGGTGGCCGCGCAACTGCCGGCCGATCATCCGGCGAAGCGTCTCGCGCTCGATTACATCGCGCGCTTCGAGGCGCAGCATGGGCCGGGCAGCGTGTCGGCATTCGGTTCGTACACGTGGGATGCGGGCGCGCTGCTCAACCACGCGATTCCGATTGCGCTAAAGGCGGGTGCGCCAGGCACGCCGCAATTTCGCCGCGCGCTGCGCGATGCACTCGAAGCGACGCGCGGTCTCGCGGATACCAACGGCGTCGTCGATATGAGCGCGGCCGATCACCTCGGGCTCGATCAGCGCGCGCGCGTGATGGTCGAAATCAGCAACGGCAAGTGGGTTTATCAGCCGCGCTGACATCGTGACGGCGACGCGTCGATCCGCTCGACACAGCATTCTGGAGGTTGTTCATCATGTCCGAGTCACCGCAAAGTCACGACGCCGGCAATACGCGTGACACGTACTACGCGCACTATCGCTCGCTGCGCGTAGAGCGCCATCCGCATGGCGTGCTCGAAGTCGTGATGAGCGGCGAGGGCGCGAATAAAAGCGGGCTCGCCACCGCGAACGCGCGGATGCATTACGAACTCGCGGAAATCTGGCGCGACATCGACCGCGATCCGGATACGCGCGTCGCGATCATTCGCGGCGAGGGCAAGGGCTTTTCGGCGGGCGGCGATCTGCAACTGGTCGAAGACATGGCGAACGATTTCGACGTGCGCGCGCGGGTCTGGCGCGAGGCGCGCGACCTCGTCTATAACGTGATCAACTGCGGCAAGCCGATCGTGTCGGCGATGCACGGTCCGGCGGTCGGCGCGGGACTGGTCGCCGGTCTGCTCGCCGATATCTCGATCGCGGCGAAGACGGCGCGCATCATCGACGGCCACACGCGGCTCGGCGTTGCCGCCGGCGATCATGCGGCGATCGTCTGGCCGTTGCTATGCGGGATGGCGAAGGCGAAGTACTACCTGCTGCTGTGCGAGCCGGTGAGCGGCGAGGAGGCCGAGCGTATCGGGCTCGTGTCGCTCGCCGTCGACGAAACCGAGCTGCTGCCTAAGGCGTTCGAAGTTGCGCGCAAACTCGCCGACGGTTCGCAGACGGCGATCCGTTGGACCAAGTACGCGTTGAACAACTGGCTGCGCACGGCGGGACCCGCGTTCGATGCGTCGCTTGCGCTCGAATTCATGGGGTTTGCCGGACCCGATGTGCGCGAGGGACTGAGTTCGTTGCGCGAGCGGCGCGCGCCGGATTTCGGCGGCGGCGATCCGTGGCGGCAACCGCATGATGGCGATGGCGCGCAGCACGGCGAAAGCTAGAGAAGAAGTCCGAGCGCGGTCGTCGATTACGCTCAACGACGCGTCTTGATCACGCTTTGCGCACGGTATCATCGAATCAATGCGCGCGGCCCGTGCCGCGCGGCATCTCGCGACATCTCATTACGCACTGAGGCGACAGCATGACCGACACGACTGACTCCACGCCGCCTTTTCCCGGCTTTCCAGGTTTTCCGCCCGCTGAAATGCTCGATCGCATGTGGGGCATGATGCGGCTCTCGCCGTTCGGCTCGGTGCTCACCGGCGCGCAGCCGGGTAGCGGCGCGGCGCCGTCGCTATCGATGATGTCCGACATGATGGCGCCGCTCACCAACGTTGAGGAACTCGACAAGCGCATCACCGATATGCGCGCGGTCGAGCAGTGGCTGAAGCTGAACCTGAGCATGCTGCAATCGGCGATCCAGGCGCTCGAAGTGCAGCGCGCGACGCTCGCGACACTGCGCGCGTTCGGCGCGTTCGCGCAGTCGTCGATGGCGCAGCCGGCCGCGGCCGCGTCGAACCCGGCGCCGGGTCCCGCGCCCGCGCCGAGTTGGGCGAAGCCGGCCGAACCGGCGGCTGCCGCTGAAAGCGCGGCTGCGGCCGACGCTGGGGAAGAGCCCGCAGCCGCCGCGCCGTCGTTCGATGCATCCGCATGGTGGAATCTGCTGCAATCGCAGTTCAATCAGATTGCCCAGTTCGCGATGACGCAGCCGTCTGTCGCGGTCGCGGCGGCAGGGGGCGGCACGCAGGGCACGACCGCACCGGCGGGCGCCGCCGACACGCCGGATCCGGCCCCGGCTGCTCAGGGCGCGAAGCCCGCGACCAAACGGCCGGCCGCGAAGCGCGCGTCGACATCGACGAAGCGCGCGGCTGGCGATGGCACGGGCACCGGAGCGGCGAAGAAATCGTCCTGAGCGCAAAAGTGACGAGATAGGCTGGCCAGAGGTGGCCACGGTAACTGTGCGTGCGGGCCAACACGGGGCGGGGGCGCATCATACCGGGCGTAGCGCCCCGCGCGTGGCGATGAGCCCGCAGACGTTGAAGATGCGCGGCCACCCCACGATAAACAAACGCGCGCTGCATGGGAGCGCTAATCAACCTTGCTGTTCCGCTTTCGCTGGCGATGCCGGTCACCGCGGCACGGTTCGCGCCAATCGAGCGTTTATTGAGAGAAGTCAATCCCACAGCGCGATTGCGCGGTTTCCGTCACAGGTTCTGTCAAGTCCGCGTGCTATCATCGTGTAAGCTTGATAAGACTTTGGGGCGCGCGCTGAAAAGAACCAATTCCGCCGCCCTTGCGTCATTTGCCGCCGGCACTCCCGTGCAGAGCTGGACGGTTTCAACACAGACTGGTTCGACCTCAGGCAAAGGGTATTCCCAATGTCCCTCACCCATGGTTGGCCGCGCAGCGCCTGATTCACGCTTCAGGCACCTGCGCAATCGCCCGGACTTCTTTGCTGCCCGATGCATTTGGGCGGTTGATTAACGCGTAAAATTGAATGCTTGGCCGATAAACGGCACGTCCGTTCGTCGCAGGTAAAAACGGCTACACGTAGCAGCAACAGACACACACAGTATGCGCAGACCAGGGGTGGGACAATGAACACCATGCTTTATCCGGAACTTTATAAATCGCTCGAATCCGTTCGATGGGACATGGAGAAGGACATTCCCTGGGACAAATTCGATGCGTCGCTGCTGACCGACGAGCAGGCCGCGACGATCAAGATGAACGCGATCACCGAATGGTCGGCGTTGCCCGCCACGGAAATGTTTCTGCGTGACAATCATCACGACAGCGATTTTTCCGCGTTCATGAGCGTATGGTTCTTCGAAGAGCAGAAACACTCGCTGGTGCTGATGGAATACCTGCGCCGCTTCAAGCCGGAACTGTGCCCGACCGAAGAGGAACTGCACGCGGTGCGCTTCGAATTCGATCCGGCGCCGCCGCTCGAAACGCTGATGCTGCACTTCTGCGGCGAAATCCGCCTCAATCACTGGTACCGCCGTGCCGCCGAATGGCACACCGAGCCGGTCATCAAGCACATTTACGAAACCATTTCGCGCGACGAAGCACGTCATGGCGGCGCGTATCTGCGCTACATGAAGAAGGCGATGACGCAGACCGGCGACATCGCGCGTGCCGCGTTCGCAAAGATCGGCGTGCTGATGGCTTCGGCGCGCCGCACCGAAAAGCCGCTGCACCCCACCAACCTGCACGTGAACCAGGCGCTGTTCCCGCGCGACACGATCCAGTCGCGTCTGCCAGATCCGGAATGGCTCGAGCGCTGGCTCGACGAGCAGATCCGTTTCGACGACGGCTGGGAAAAGAAGGTCGTCGAGCGCATTCTGCACAACCTGTCGCTGCTGTTCGAGCGCACGTTCAACACCGCGCAGGAGCTGAACCGCTATCGCAAGGAAGTGGTCGCGCGCCTGCAGGCCGCCGATCAGAATCCGGCGCAGCAGCAACCGGCGTGATCGGGTAGATGCCGCGTTGACGTCGGCATCGCGATCCCCGCCGGCGCCGCGATCCGGGTTCGCACGGTGGGCGTGATTCCCTCTTCACAGTAAGCCGATTCAGCGGTTTCATGACAGATTCAAGACGGTCCGGCAGGCGCGAGCTTGCCGGACCGTTTTGCTTGATTGTGCTCGACGCCGCCGACCCTGTATCGTGACGGCAATCTTTTCCTCTCTCTCTCTACGATTCCGCGATGGCCGCTATTTTTGAACGCAAGATTCTGACGCGCGACGACCTGGTGAAACTGCGTCCTTCGCTGCGCGCGCCGGTCGTGTTCACGAACGGGGTATTCGATATCCTGCATCGCGGGCACGTGACCTATCTCGCCGATGCGAAGGCGCTGGGCGCCTGTCTGATCGTCGGTGTGAACAGCGACGCGTCGGTGCGTATGCTCGGCAAAGGCGACGACCGGCCGATCAACACCGAAGCCGACCGGATGGCCCTGCTTGCGGCACTCGAAAGCGTCGACTATGTGGTCGGTTTCGGCGAGAAAACGCCGGTCGATCTGATTGCGGCGCTGCGGCCGGACGTGCTCGTGAAGGGCGGCGATTACGACATGGATGCGTTGCCGGAGTCGGCGCTCGTGCGCGGCTGGGGCGGCAAGGCGCTGGCTATCGCGTTCGAGCACGATCGCTCGACGACCGCGCTGTTGAAGAAGGTGCGCAGCCAGGAATGACGGGTGGATCGCGGTGGCGGGCGGAGCGGGACTGCCGCGAATTTGACGCCGCCGCGAATACAGCGCCGCCGCGGGCATTCACATCGCCGGTTGCCCGGCCTTGCTACTGCGGCAGTTCGGAGGTCGAAATCGGCGCGGTCGGTGCGGGTCCGCCGACCACTGCCTGATCGGCTGCATCGGCGGCGCTGACCGGACGTACCTTCAGCCAATCCGGATGAATCTGGCGATTCAGATGAGCCGGGTCGCGTCCGGCGGCGACAGGCACCGGGCCGAACGCGCCGCGCAACGCGACGAAAGCGAGCACGTTGGCGAGAATTAGAATGGCGATCGGCCAGCGAAGCATTATCGATTGTTCCAATCCAGAAGCAGGTTGACGCGGGATCGAGGGGATTGAGCTTGCCGCGTCGACATCCGCCAGGGGGCTCGACGTCGAGGCATCGATCCCAAAGCGCCTCGCCGCGACCGCTCACCGACGCCACGTCAGATGCGTGTCACGCCCCCGCGGCGGCCATTCCATCGATCAGCCGCCGGATCGCGCACCCCGTTGCGCCATATCGTCAGCGGCAATCAGCGCGAGCCCCGACAGCACCAGCGAATCGTGGCGAGTATGCGGTACTTTGAGCGCGCTTGCCACCTCGTCGACGGCACCGCCGCTAACGACCAGCCGCACCGGCACCCGCCATTCGTCCTGCAGATCGCGCCACATCCGCTCGATCAGTCCCGCCTGCGCGAGCGTGCAGCCCGCCGACAGCGAATGCGGCGTATCGGTCGCGAAGAACGGGCCGCTTCGGCCTGTGCCGGCGGTATCGCCACCGGCCGAAGCGCTGGCGTCGAGCAGACCGCGCGCGCGGGCAGCGTCGAGTGTCGGCAACTGCGCGGTGTGCTCGCCGAGCGAGCGCATCATCAGCGTCCAG
Source organism: Paraburkholderia sp. ZP32-5 (assembly GCF_021390495.1). NCBI lineage: Bacteria > Pseudomonadati > Pseudomonadota > Betaproteobacteria > Burkholderiales > Burkholderiaceae > Paraburkholderia > Paraburkholderia sp. ZP32-5. The sequence goes on from NZ_JAJEJP010000001.1 coordinate 350,479, forward strand.
CCCGGCGCGATCAGCCCGCCGATGAAGGTGCCGTCCGCGCGCAACGCCTCGAGCGTCGTCGCTGTGCCGAACGTCGCCAGTAGCAGATGCTCGCCGGGAAACGCCGCATGCGCGCCGATCATGCCCGCCCAGCGGTCGCTGCCGAGCGAGTGCGGCACCGCGTAGCAATTGGTGACGCCGCATTGGCGCTCGCTCGCGCGGATCGTCGTGAGCGGCAGTTCAGGCCACTGCGCGTGGACGAGCGCGGCGATGCGTGCCGCGACGTCCGCGCCCGCGACGTTGGAGACCCAGGCACCGCACGGCGCCGGCCAATTGGCCCAGCCGGGCTGCGCGCCTGGCTCGGAATCGGGCCGAGAATCGGACTGCAAACCCGACCGCCCCCCGGCCCGCGCAACCTCATCATGCGCCAACGCCCCAGCCGCCAACTGTCCACCACCCGGCTGCACCAGCGCCCATTTGATCCGGCTATTCCCCGCGTCGATCAGCAGATACGGCGCGTGCTGCGTCATGCGGCACCGTCGGCGAGGCGCAGCGACACATCGCCGGTCGCGATGCTCTGGCGTCCCCCGGCCGTATCCAGCAGCAACTGGCCTTGCTCGTCGACACCCGCCGCGATGCCGCGCGCGAGTTCGTTGCCCTGTTCGAGCAGCACGACTTCGCGGCCCGCATACGCGTGCACCGCGTTCCAGCGCGGCTGGAACGGCGCGAAGCCGTCGGCGCCGAAGCGCTGCAGCGCCGGTTCGAGCGCGTTCAGCTCGGCGGCGAGCGTATCGGTCAGATTCGCGTTCGGCAGCGCGCGCTGCAGCGCGGTCGGCACCGTACCGCGCGCCTGCGGCGGCACGCCGGCGTTCAGCGCGCCGACCTTCGCCGCGAGTTCGTCCGCGCCCTTCACGTTGGTGCCGATGCCGATTACCACCGCGCTCGCGTACTCGGTGCTCCACGCGGTTTCGATCAGGATGCCGGCGAGCTTGTCGCCTTCGAGCAGCACGTCGTTCGGCCACTTCAGCGCGATCTGGCCGGGACCGTCGACCGGCAGCGAGCGCAAGCCGTCGACCAGCGCGACGCCCACCGCGAGGCTCAAGCCCGCGAGCCCTTCGAGCGGCCGCGGCAGCACGCACGCCACCGAAAACAGCAGCGCATTGCCCGGCTCCGCATACCACGGACGCCCGCGCCGGCCGCGCCCAGCGGTCTGCAGATACGCGACCCGCACGATCGGCCGCGGCAGCGCATTGGCTCTGCGCGGCAGCGCCTTCATATGGGTCATCAGGTCGGCGTTGGTCGAGCCGGTTTCCTCGACGATTTCGATCGGCCAGTCATGCGCATGCGCGCCGAACAGCTTGACCGCGCGCTCGCGGTCGATGCGCCAGTCTTCCGCGGGCGCCGATTGGGCCGAGCGGGAGGCGGGCGAGGAGGGAGGAGTGCGGGAGGCGGTCATGCTGTCTATTGTAGCGACAGCTCACTCGCCAGGGCTTCGTGTTTTGAGTGCGGACCATCGGCCGAGCCTTCGTTACAATGGCCGCTAATCCGATTACCAGATTCACGCGATCCTTGAACTACGACACCCCGCCCGGCCTTGAAGTCGCGGCCGGCAGCCAAGGCAAGATCGTCCGTCTCTCGGGCCAGTGGACGGCGCTCGCGCTCGCGCGCGATCGCGCCACCGGACACGTGATCCCGCAACTGCGTTCGCTGACCGGCGCGCAAGGCATCGGCGAGTGGGACCTGTCGCGCATCGACCGGATGGACCACGTCGGCGGCCAGGCGCTGTGGCGCGTGTGGGGCCGCAAGATGCCGCCCGGCACCGCGCTCACCGACACTCAGCGCGACATCTTCGATCGCATCGCGATGCTCGACACCGTGCGCGAGAGCGCCGAACCGGTGCCGCGCTTCGATCCGTTCACGCGGCTCGGTCTGTCGATCTTCTCGTTCTTCGAGCATCTGTATGGCGGCGTCGCGATGCTCGGGCGCGTCGTGCTCGATCTGCTCGCGATCATCCGCAAACCCAAAATCACGCCGTGGACCGAAATTTCCGCGAACGTCTACAACGCGGGCGCGCGCGCATTGCCGATCACCGCGCTGGTCGCGTTTCTGATCGGCATCGTGCTCAGCTATCTGTCCGCGCAGCAGCTGCGGATGTTCGGCGCGAACCAGTTCATCGTCAATATTCTCGGGCTCGCGGTAATCCGCGAGCTTGGCCCGGTGCTGTCGGCGATTCTGGTCGCGGGCCGCTCGGGCTCGGCGATCACCGCGCAGATCGGTGTGATGCGCGTGACCGAGGAACTCGACGCGATGCGCGTGATGGGCATTCCGCACGGCCTGCGGCTGATCCTGCCGCGCGTGATCGCGCTCGCCGTCGCGATGCCGCTGCTGGTGATGTGGACCAACGTGATCGCGCTGACCGGCGGCGCGGTGGCCGCGAAGCTCGTGCTCAACATCGACATGAGTTTCTTCGCGCGGCAACTGCCGAGCGTCGTGCCGATCGCGAATCTGTGGATCGGCCTCGGCAAGGGCGCGGTGTTCGGCATGCTGATCGCGATCGCCGGCTGTCATTTCGGCTTTCGCATCAAGGCCAATTCGCAGAGTCTCGGCGAAGGCACGACGACCTCGGTGGTGAGTTCGATCACGATCGTGATTCTTGCGGACGCGGTGTTCGCGATGCTGTTCCAGAACGTGGGGCTCGGATGATCGCGCCGCTCTCCGAGGCCGTGCGCGGCCAACCCGCCCCGTCGATCGAAGAGCCGGTGATCGAGGTGATCGACATCACCAAGCGCTACGGCCGCAACATCGTGCATCAGCATCTGAGCCTCGACGTGCGGCGCGGCGAGATCGTGTCGGTCGTCGGCGGCTCGGGCTCGGGCAAGACCACGCTGGTGCGGCAGATTCTCGGCCTCGAGCGGCCGTCGTCGGGCACCATCAAACTGTTCGGCGAAAACCTCGCGACCATCTCGCCCGAAACCGCGCTGCTGATGCGCAGCCGCTCCGGCATGCTGTTCCAGCGCGGCGCGCTGTTCTCGTCGCTGTCGGTGTTCGACAACATCGCGCAGCCGGTGCGCGAGCTCGGCAAAGTGCCTGAAGACCTGCTGCGCGACATCGTGATGCTGAAGCTCGAAATGGTCGGGCTGCCGTGCAAGCACGCGTCGAAGATGCCGTCGGCGCTGTCGGGCGGCATGATCAAGCGGGTCGGCATCGCGCGCGCGATCGCGCTCGAACCCGAACTGCTGTTCCTCGACGAACCGACCGCCGGGCTCGACCCGCAGGCGTCCGACGAATTCGTCGAACTGATCTCCGGGCTGCATCGCGCGCTCGGCCTGACCGTCGTGATGATTACGCACGACCTCGATACGATGGTCGCGCTGTCGACCCGCGTGGCCGTGCTGGCCGATCGCAAGGTGCTGGTCAACGCACCGGTCGAGGAGGCGGCGGGCGTCGACCATCCGTTCATCCGCGAATATTTCCTTGGCCTGCGCGGGCGCCGCGCGCTGCAGGCGCTGCCGCCGGAGCGCCGCGCGAAGCTGCCGCAGGCGGCGCTCGAGCCGGCGTCCTCCGAGATCTCGCTATGAGACAGGCTATAAAGCAGGCTATGAAGCAGGCCGCTATGAACCAGGAACCCTGACAATGGAAAACAAAGCACATGCGTTCTGGGCCGGGCTGTTCACGGTCGTGCTGACGGTGGCCATCGCGCTCGCCGCGTTTCTGTTCAACGTCGACCGCTCGGTGCGGGTGCCGTACGACCTGATCGCGCGCACCAATGTGACGGGGCTCTACGCGGACGCGGCGGTGCGCTTTCGCGGGCTCGACGTCGGCAAAGTGCAATCGATCAAATTCGATCCGAGCCATCCGGGGCAGATCATGATCCGCATCTTGGTCGACGAGCGCGCGCCGATCACCCATTCGACATTCGGCAGCCTCGGCTTGCAGGGCGTGACCGGCATCGCATTCATCCAGCTCGACGATACCGGCCGCGATCTGACGCCGCTGCCGTCGTCGGTGCACCAGGTCGCGCAACTGCCGATGCGCCCGGGCCTGCTCGACCAGTTGCAGCAACGCGGCGACATCCTGTTGCGCAAGCTCGAAAAGGTCACCGACAACGTCAACGACATGCTGTCGCCGGAAATGGTCGCGCAACTGCACGACACGGCGGCGAGCATCGCGCAGGCGGCGTCGGGCGTGGCCGTGTTGACGCAGCAGCTGGCGCCGGTTGCCGGCAAGCTGCCCGGCACGATCGATCAGCTGAACCACACGCTCGCATCGACCAACCAGATGATCACGAGCCTGAACCGGCCGGACGGCCCGTTCGAGCGCAATCTGAACAAGGTCGGCACGGCCGCGCAGCAGGCGGGCGATGCGCTGACCCAGATGAATACGTCGCTGCAGGATCTGTCGGCGCGGGTCGGCTACGAGACGCTGCCGCGCGTGAATTCGCTGACTGAAGATGTGCGCTCGGCGGCCCAGTCCATCGATCGCGCGGCGGATACCTTCAGCACCAATCCGCGCAGCGTGCTGTTCGGCGCGCCGCGCGCGGCGCCGGGTCCGGGCGAGTCGGGCTTCACATGGCCCGCCGCCGCGCCTGCCGCTCAGGCCGCCACGGCAGCTCACTAAATCCGCAGGCCAGAACAGAGGAAGATGCTCATGTCACGCTCGATTCACCGACTGTTGTGCCCTCGCGCCGCGATTGCGGCGCTGCTCGCGTTCGGCGTGCTGGCGGCGGGTTGCGCGGGCACCTCCGCGGTGGTGTCGGATGTCCGCTACGACTTCGGTCCGCCGCCGCAGACCGCCGCGGCCTCGCCGCTGCCGGCCGTCAAGGTGCTCGACGTCGGCGCACCGAGCGTGCTCGAATCCGACCGGCTGATCTATCGGCTGAGCTACGCCGACGCGCAGCAAACGGCGGCCTATGCGAACAGCCACTGGACGATGATGCCGTCGCAGTTGTTGACGCAGCGCCTGCGCAACACGCTGAGCGCGCACGGCACCGTGCTCACCGGCTCCGACGGCGTGGCCGCGCCGGTGCTGCGGGTCGAGCTGACCCAGTTCGAGCAGGTGTTCGACAGCCAGACGGAAAGCCACGGCGCGATCACCGCGCGCGCCACGCTGACGCAAAACGGCAAGGTGGTCAGCCAGCACACATTCGTCGTGCGCGCGCCCGCGCGTTCGGCGGACGCGGCCGGCGGCGCGCAGGCGCTCGCCGCGGCCAGCGACGACCTGATCGCGCAGATCAGCGCGTGGCTCGGCTCGCAGGCGCTGGTCGCTGCGCAATGACGGGCTCGCGGCGCACGCGACGGAGCGCTGCATGAGTGAGCGTCCGTGGCTGCGCCGGCCGTCGGCGCTGGCGCGTCAGGCGCTGCTGCTGTACACGGCGCTGATCGTCTACGGCTCGTGGTATCCGTTTTCCGGCTGGCGCTCGCTCGGCATCGCGCCATTCGCGTATCTGTTCGATCCGATGCCGCAGTATCTGACGGCATTCGACGTCGTGACCAACGTGCTCGGCTATATGCCGTTCGGCGCGCTGGTCGTGATCGCCGCGTATCCGCGCTGGCGCGGCACGCTGGCTGTCGCACTCGCGTTCGTGTTGGGCGGCTTGCTGTCCGGCACGATGGAAGCGGTGCAGACCTGGCTGCCGACGCGTGTCGCGTCCAATCTCGACCTTGCCGCCAACACGCTCGGCGCGCTGCTCGGCGCGGCGATGATGTCGCCCGCGACCGGCGCGCTGCTCGATCGGGGGCTGCTCAGGCGGCTGCGGCTGTTGTGGTTCGAGCGCGGCCACGCGGCGCTCGTGTGTCTCGTCGCCGCGTGGCCGTTCGCGACGATGTATCCGGCACCGCGTCTGTTCGGTCTCGGCAACTGGCCACGGGCGCTGTGGCTGCGCTTCGATCCGGCGTCACAGGATGCGCTGCTGACGTGGACGCCGTCCGCGTGGCATGTCGGCGCATGGCCGGCGGCGGCTGCCGCGTGGCTACCCGACGATGCATGGGAAGCGGTCATCACGACGCTGAACCTGTTCGCGGCGCTCGCGCTCGCGTCGCTGCCGGTGCGCCGCCATGCACCGCGCGTGCGGCTGGTGCTGATGTTCGTCGCCGCTACGTTGGGTGTGAAGGCCGGCGCGACATTTCTGCAATCGCAGTCGGGTCTCGCGTTCGACTGGGCGACGCCCGGCGGGCTGATCGGGCTCGTGTGCGGCACCGCCGCGGCAATCGTCGCGCTGCCGCTCAGACGGCGCGTGCGCGCGGCGCTGGCGGGGTTCACGCTCGTCGTCGCGCTGGTGTTCGTCAATCTGCTGCCGGTGAATCCGTATTTCGATGCCGTGCTTGCCGACTGGCGGCAAGGGCGCTATCTGCATTTCAACGGACTTGCGCGCTGGCTCGCGTGGGTGTGGCCGTATGCGGCGCTGGTGTGGCTGGCGTTCGCGGTGGAACGGGCGTGGTTGAAGCGGCGGGCGAAGCCGGGGTGAGGCCGACGCCTTCGTCCGTCCCCCGGCGGCTGCATAGCCTGCTCGCTATAATCGTCCGCACGACCCAGGCGCTTTGCGCCTACCCCGCGCTGACGACGCCCCTGCACTCCTTTTCAGTCCTGCCCCCGACATCATGGATTCTTTCTATCAGCACCACGTCTTTTTCTGTCTGAATCAGCGCGACCCCGGCGCCGAGCGTCCGAGTTGCGCGAACTGCAACGCGCAGGCAATGCAGGAGTACGCGAAAAAGCGCGTGAAGCAACTCGGCCTCGCCGGTCCCGGCAAGGTGCGCATCAACAAGGCGGGCTGCCTCGATCGCTGCGAACTCGGTCCGACGCTCGTCGTGTATCCGGAGGGCGTCTGGTACACCTACGTCGACGAGAGCGACATCGACGAGATCGTCGAGTCGCATCTCGTAAACGGCAAGGTCGTCGAGCGTCTGAAAATCGATCAATAACGCGAACTATCCGGCGCGAACTACAGCCCGCTCAACAGGCATCACGATGAATTCGAACACGAAGAAATATCTGATCGATGGTCCGGTCGGCAAGATCGAGGTTGCGCTCGATCTGCCCGACGACGTGCGCGAGAACGGCGCCGCGCCGCGCGGCATCGCGCTCGTCGCGCATCCGCATCCGCTTTTCGGCGGCACGATGGACAACAAGGTTGCGCAGACGCTCGCGCGCACACTCGTGCAGTTGAACTACGTGACGTATCGCTCGAATTTTCGCGGCGTCGGCCAGACCGACGGCGAGCACGACGCGGGCATCGGCGAACGCGACGACCTGCGCGCGGTACTCGAACACATGCGCACGGAAGGTGAGTACGGCGATCTGCCGCTGGTGCTCGCGGGCTTTTCGTTCGGCACTTTCGTGCTGTCGCACGTCGCCGCGGCTCTCGTCGACGAAGGGCAGGAGATCGAGCGCGTGGTGTTCGTCGGCACTGCGGCGAGCCGCTGGGATGTCGCGCCGGTGCCGGAGAGCACATTGGTGATCCACGGCGAACTCGACGAGACCGTTCCCATTCAATCCGTTTACGACTGGGCGCGGCCGCAGGAATTACCGATCGTCGTGATTCCCGGCGCCGAACACTTTCTGCATCGAAAGCTTCACGTGCTGAAGCGGATCATCGTCGACGCGTGGCGATAGAAAAAAACGCTGTCCACGCGTTTTGTGGGGGACAGGTATGCGCAAACGTGTGCGAATCGCGCTTGTCGGCGCGATTTTGGCCGGGTGCCGCGCGTATAATGGGCGCTCTTTTTTGGGGCGCAGCGGCGCTCATCCGGTAGTTCGCGCGCGGCGAAGTCGCTTCGCCTGCAGCGCGCGCCGGGTGCGTGGCGCTGCGCCTGCGAACCGATTGCACCGCCGGAAGTCCAACGGGCGCCGCGCCGTTTTACGGCCAGATGCTCGCCGACCGGCTCCCCCAACTATGCGCGCTGCCGCGCGATGTATTTTTCTGCACGAATCGACCCTATGCGTTTCTCCTCCTCTGGCCGCACGTCATTCCCTTCAGTCGCTTCCTTCGTTCCCACCTCGCTGCATCGCGCCATCACCGCCGGTATCGTTCTGCCCGCCACGCTCGTCGCCACCAGTGCGTTTGCGCAGGTGCCGCCGCCGGGTGTGAACGCGCGCTCGTGGGTGCTCGTCGACGCCACCAGCAACCAGGTGCTCGCTTCCGGCAATCCCGATGAGCGCGTCGAGCCGGCTTCGCTCACCAAGCTGATGACCGCGTATCTGGTGTTCGAGGCGCTCGATACGAAGAAGATCACGATGGATCAAACCATCGAGCCGAGCGAAGCAGTGCGCCGCGTGAAAAACGATGAATCGCGCATGTTCATCGAGGCGCTGAAGCCGGTCACCGTGCATGACCTCGTGTACGGGATGATCGTGCAGTCGGGTAACGACGCGGCGATCGCGCTGGCGGAACTGGTCGGCGGCAGCGAGGCGCAGTTCGTCAACATGATGAACGCCGAAGCGCAGAAGCTCGGCATGACGCACACGCATTTCGCCGATGTGAACGGCATGCCCGACGCGCAGCACTACACGACCGCGGGCGACCTCGCGATCCTGTCGGCGCGTCTGATCCGCGACTATCCGGACTACTACAACATCTTCTCGGTCAAGGAATTCACGTACAACAAGATCAAGCAGCCGAACCGCAACCGTCTGCTGTGGATCGACCCGACCGTCGATGGCCTGAAGACCGGTCACACGCAAGCCGCCGGCTACTGCCTGATCGCGAGCGCGAAGCGTCCGCTGCCGGGTGCGCCCGATGCGTCGCGCCGTCTCGTCTCGGTGATGATGGGCGAGCCGAAGGAGCACGACCGCGTGCAGGACAGCCTGAAGATGCTGAACTACGGCTACACCGCGTACGACACCACGCGTCTGTACAAGGCGAACCAGGTGGTAGCCACGCCGCGCATCTACAAGGGTACGGCGGACAGCGTGCAGGTCGGCGTGAAGAGCGATCAGTACATCACGCTGCCGAAGGGCGCCGCCGACAAGGCGAAGCCGCAGATCGAACTGAACGATCCGCTGGTCGCGCCGCTCGCGATCGGTCAACAGGTCGGCACCGCGAAGCTCGTCGCTGACGGCAAGGTGCTCGCGCAGTTCCCGGTGGTCGCGCTGCAGCCGGTGCAGCAAGCCGGCGTGGTCGGCCGCGTGTGGGATTCGATGATGCTGATGTTCAACAAGAAGAAGTAAGGGCTGCACCGTAATGACCGTTGTTTCCGAGGCTTCGCAGGACCCGATCGTCTACCTGAACGGTGAGGTGGTGCCGTTGTCCGAGGCGCGCGTGCCGGTGCTCGATCGCGGTTTCATTTTCGGCGACGGCATCTACGAGGTCGCGCCGCTCTATGCACATGCGAGCGGCCGGCGCACCGCGTTTCGTTTGACGCAGCATCTGGCACGGCTCGCGCGCTCGGTCGGCAAGATCGGCATCGCCAATCCGTTCGACGACGCCGGCTGGCGCGAGCTGATCGAACGCGTGGTCGAGGCCAACGAGACGGACGGCGGCTTGCGAGCCGATCAGGACGCGATCGCGTATATCCAGGTCACGCGCGGCGTCGCGAAGCGTGGCCATGCGTTCCCGGCCGGCGTGAAGCCGACCGTGTTCGTGATGGTCACCGCACTGAGTCTGCCGAATGCGGCGCAGCGCGCGCACGGCGTGCGCTGTGTGAGCGCCGAGGATCGCCGCTGGCTCAATTGCGACATCAAGTCGGTGTCGCTACTCGGCAACGTGCTGATGGCGCAATACGCGGCCGAAAACGATGCGTTCGAGACGATCCAGTTCCGCGATGGTCTGCTGACCGAAGGGTCATCGTCGAATGTGTGGATCGTGAAGAACGGCGTGCTGGCGGCGCCGCCGCGCAGCAACAGGATTCTCGAAGGGATCCGCTACGGTCTGATCGAGGAGTTGACGGCCGAATGCGGGATCCGTTTCGAGGCGCGCGAAATTACCGAGGCTGAAGTGCGCGCGGCTGATGAAATCATCGTCAGCTCGGCCACCAAGGAAGTGTTGCCGGTCACGCGGCTCGACGACGAGCCGGTTGGCGAGGGCAAGCCGGGCGCGGTGTTTGCTGCGCTGTATGCGGCGTATCAGCGAGCCAAGGCCGGCGAGGCAGAAGAAGGAGTGGAAGAGAATGAATCCCGAGAACGACTCACTGTTTGAATTTCCCTGCGATTTCCCGATCAAGGTGATGGGCAAATCGCATCCCGAGTTTGAGGCGACGATCGTCGACGTGGTGCGGCAGTTCGATGGCGACGTCGACCCATCGCGCGTCGAAACCCGGCCGTCGAGCAGCGGCACCTACACCGGGCTGACCGTTACCGTGCGTGCGACGAGCCGCGCGCATCTCGACGATATCTATCGCGCGCTGACCGGCCATCCGATGGTCAAGGTCGTGCTGTAAAGCTGAAGCTAAAGCCGAAATCTCGGCACTTTCACGGCGTGACGCGCAACGCGTCCGCCGTCGTCCCTTCCGCCGCGAGGCGCGCACTCGCCGCCGGACCCGCCGCGCAGGCCAGATCGAAAAGCTGCCTGAAACGTCCCACCTCGTCGAACACCCAGTCGCGAAACGCTCTGACCCGCTCTGTTTCGAGCATCTGCTGCGGGCAGATGAAATAGTATTGCCACGGGCTCGGCCCATCCACATCGAAGAGCCGCACGAGCCGGCCCGCTGCGATTTCATGCATCGCGAGCGAGCGGCGCGTGAGCGCGACCCCTTGGCCGTCGACGGCCGCCTGCAACAGATTCGACGAGTCCTGATACAGCACGCCGCGCTTCGGCTCCGGCCACTCGGTGAGGCCGGCCGCGTCGAACCATGGGCGCCATAGTTCGTCATCGGAGCGCAGCAGCGGCACCTTGGCGAGATCGGCGGGCGTTTGCGGCAGCTTGCCGCCATTGAAGTCCGGCGCGCAGGCCGGAAAGAAGATCTCTTCGAGCAGCAGCTCCGCGTGCAGCCCCGGATATTTGCCGAAGCCGAAGCGGATCGCGACGTCGACGTCATCGCGCGCGAAGTCCGTCAGCGCATTGGTGGACAGCAGTTCGAGATCCCACTGCGGATGGGCCTCGATAAAGCTGCCGATGCGCGGCGTGACCCAGCGCGCCGCGAACGACGTCAACATCGATACGACGAGGCGGCGGTCGCGGTCGCCGGCGCGGATCGAGCGCGTCGCGTCGGCGAGTTGCAGCAGCGCGGCGCGCACCTGCGTCGCGTAGCGCCGGCCGGTTTCGGTGAGACGCACGCGCTTGCCGTCGCGCGCGAACAGCGACACGCCCAGTTCGGCCTCGAGCGCGCGAATCTGATGGCTGACGGCGCCGTGCGTGACGAACAGTTCGTCGGCGGCGCGCGAAAAGCTTTCGTGGCGGGCGGCGGCTTCGAACGCCTTGATCGCGTTCAAGGCCGGGAGTTGCCGGAGGTCCATGGCAATATTTCTCACATAGAGGTGAAAATTGATCGTTTTGCGTAAACCCTTGCCGCACCTACGATTCTAGCCATGAAACGATTTTTGGCGAGGGCATCATGCGAGAAATTTCCTCTAGCATTGCATATGAAATCCGCACGGGCGACACGTTGCCGCTGAAGGTCGCGCGCAGCACCAGGCTGACCGTGCGCGGCGGCGCGGTATGGGTTACGCGCAGCGACGATACGAAGGACTATTGGCTGCAGCCGGGCAACACGATGCGTCTGCGGCGCGGTGAACGGCTGTGGCTCAGCGCCGAGGGCGCCGCGGTCGCGAAGGTGACGTTCTCGGTGCCGACGCGCTGCGACGAACGCGCGCTGAACTGGCTCGCGCGCATCGGCGAGCGGTGGGTGATGCGGGTGCGCGGAGGCTGGCGCACGGTTTAAGCACCGCGCAAAGCCCCACACGGCGCGTGGATTCCCATATTTCGGTAAACTCCCGGGATCATGTGCGCCACCCCGGTTTCTCCGTCTCCACTGTCTTTACCCTCCATCGCGCCGCCGACGCTGCGCTGGCTCGGCCGCGAACCCTACGAGGCCAGTTTCGACGCGATGCGCGCATTCACCGACGCGCGCACCGCCGATACCCCAGACGAAATCTGGCTCGTCGAACACCCACCGGTTTTTACGCTAGGTCAGGCGGGCGATCCCGCCCACCTGCTCGCCGCCGATAGCGGCATCCCGCTCGTCAAGGTCGATCGAGGCGGGCAGATCACGTATCACGGGCCGGGCCAGGTGGTCGCGTATCTGCTGCTCGATCTGCGTCGACGCAAGCTGATGGTGCGCGAGATGGTCACGCGGATCGAGCAGGCCGTGATCGATACCCTGGCGGCGTATAATCTCGCCGGTGAACGCAAGGCCGGCGCCCCCGGCATCTACGTGGCGCCCGGGCCCGACAGCGGGCCTCATGCCGGCGCCAAGATCGCGGCGCTCGGTCTGAAAATCCGCAACGGCTGCAGTTATCACGGCGTGAGTCTGAACGTGAACATGGACCTGCAACCGTTTCTCGCAATCAATCCATGCGGCTACGCGGGGCTCGAAACAGTCGATATGGCGACGCTAGGCGTCACCGCCGGCTGGGACGACGTGGCCCGTACCCTGGCAGCACGCCTCACCGCAAACCTCGACGGCAATCCCGCGGCCGTCGCCCAACCGCAGGCCGGTGCGCTCACCGCCTGACTGGATCGAACGAATGACTGACGTTACCGCGAATTCCGCAGCTTCCCTCGCCACCGAAGGCGTGCCGGCCCCCGCCGCCTACGACGCCACCGCGAAGCAGAAAGCACAAGCCAAAACCGCCCGCATCCCGATCAAGGTCGTTCCGATTGAAAAGCTGAAGAAGCCGGACTGGATCCGCGTGAAAGCGGCCACCGGCAATTCGCGTTTCTACGAGATCAAGCAGATCCTGCGCGAACACAATCTGCACACGGTGTGCGAAGAGGCGAGCTGCCCGAATATCGGCGAATGCTTCGGCAAGGGCACCGCGACGTTCATGATCATGGGCGACAAGTGCACGCGCCGCTGCCCGTTCTGCGACGTCGGTCATGGCCGTCCCGATCCGCTCGATCCGGAAGAACCGGGCAACCTCGCGCGTACGATCGCCGCGCTGAAGCTGAAGTACGTGGTGATTACCAGCGTCGACCGTGACGATCTGCGTGACGGCGGTGCGGCCCACTTCGTCGAATGTATTCGTCAGACGCGCGAGCTGTCGCCGGAAACGCGCATCGAAATTCTCACGCCGGATTTCCGCGGCCGTCTCGACCGCGCGCTCGGCATCCTGAATGCCGCGCCGCCCGACGTGATGAACCACAACCTCGAAACGGTGCCGCGTCTGTACAAGGAAGCGCGTCCGGGTTCGGATTACGCGCATTCGCTGAAGCTGCTGAATGACTTCAAGGCGCTGCACCCGCACGTCGCGACGAAGTCCGGCCTGATGGTCGGCCTCGGCGAAACCGAAGAGGAAATCCTGCAAGTGATGCGCGATCTGCGCGAGCACGACGTCGATATGCTGACGATCGGCCAGTATCTGCAGCCGTCGGAGCACCATCTGCCGGTGCGCTCGTACGTGCATCCGGATACCTTCAAGATGTACGAGGAAGAAGCGTACAAGATGGGCTTCACGCACGCCGCGGTGGGCGCGATGGTCCGTTCGAGCTATCACGCCGACTTGCAGGCGCATGGAGCCGGCGTGGTCTGACGCGCTCGCGCATGGTTGCGCGCCGTAGCACATAGCAGTAGAAAGCCCGCCGATGCGCGGGCTTTTTCATGCGCGGATGTTTGGCGATTCATCGGAACGGCGATCAGGCGATCCAGCGCTCAGGCTCTCGCCGCGGCGCGCCCGGCGCGCGATACTACGCGCGGGCTCTCGCACAGGGCCTGCGCGCCAAGCCGACAAAGACGCCTTCGGCAACGCATCAGTAACACGTCACGAGCACACTGACCGCTCAATCAGAAAGGGATCGACACGTGGCACATGGGAACGATCGCGGACTATCCGCGCAATGGCCTTATCCGCAGCTGGTCGCGCATCGCTGCGGCGGCACGCTGGCGCCGGAAAACACGCTGGCCGGTTTCGACGCGTGCGTGCGTTATGGCTATCGGATGGTCGAATTCGACGCGAAGCTGTCCGCCGACAACGAACTCTTCCTGATGCACGACGACACGCTCGAGCGCACGACCAATGGGCACGGGTCGGGCGTCGCGCTTGGCTGGCCGGCATTGTCCCAGCTCGACGCCGGCGCCTGGCGCGGCGCGCAGTTCGCCGGCACGCGGCTGCCGACGCTCGCCGAAGTGGCCGGGCGGTGCGCGCGCGACGGTGTTGCGGCGAACATCGAGATCAAGCCGTTCACGGGCCGCGAGGTGATCACCGGCATGATGGTCGCCAATGGCGCGCGGGAGCTGTGGCAAGGTCAGACGCCGCCGCTGCTGTCGTCGTTTTCGTTCGACGCACTCGCCGCCGCGCGCGATGCCGCGCCATCGTTGCCGCGCGGCATGCTGTTCGAGCACGTGCCGGCAGACTGGCTGCGCATCGTGCGCGAACTGGATTGCGTGTCGCTGCACGCGAGCCATCTGCATCTGAGCGAGCCGCTGGTCGCGCATATTCGCGCGGAGGGCTTGCGGGTGCTTGCCTACACGGTCAACGACCCGGCGCGTGCGCAACTGCTCGCACAGTGGGGTGTCGACATGATCTGCACGGACCGCCTCGATCTGCTGACACACGACATGCTGCCGGCCGCGCCAGCAATCCCGTCCTGAGCGTTTAACGCAGAGCCTCCGCGCTGGCCGACAAGGGGCGAGGCCGGTCGCCACTACCTTAGCTACCCCCGCGCAAACCCCTACGGGTTTCCCCTCGGCTCCGCGCCTTGCGAATTCCGGATTCCCCGACACCCTTCGTCCGGATTTCCGGAATCCCGGACGGCGCGCGTCGTGCATCGCCGGAAAACCCATAAAAATCAAGGCTTCCATCCCGATGCATAACTGGCATCGACCTTGCAAATTAAAGCGCGCGGCCGCCACGGCCCGACAACTAAAGCAAGGAGACAACGATGTCCGATTTCCCGTCCCGGTATTTCTGAATTCGTCGTCTTGGTTGCCCTGATGCAGTGCGCCCGCGCGACGACGCTTCGTTCGCACGCCACGTACCGCGGCGGGTTATGAGTTCATCCACCTCGCAGGAATCATCGTGAAGAAACCTATCCATAAAGTGCTGTACGTCCAGGTGATCGTGGCGATCATCATCGGTATCGTGCTCGGCCATTTCTCGCCTGACTTCGCCATCGACATGAAGCCGCTCGGCGATGGCTTCATCAAACTGATCAAGATGGTGATCGGGCCGATCATCTTCTGTACGGTGGTCACCGGCATCGCCGGCATGGAGGACATGAAGAAGGTTGGGCGCGTCGGCGGTAAGGCGCTGCTGTACTTCGAGATCGTGTCCACGTTCGCGCTCGTGCTCGGCCTCGCCGCTACGCACCTGTTGCGCCCCGGCGTCGGCTTCAACGTCGATCCGGCCTCGCTCGACGGCCGCGCAGTCGCATCGTATGCGGCAAAGGCGCACGGCCAGAGCACGGTCGACTTCTTCATGCACATCATCCCGGACACGATTTCGTCGGCGTTCGCGCAAGGTGAAATCCTGCAGATCCTGCTGATCGCGCTGCTGTTCGGCGCGGTGCTGGCGACGGCCGGTGAGAAGGGCAAAGTCGTCACGAACTTCATCGAAGGCATTTCGCACGTGCTGTTCGGCATGGTGCGCATCATCACGAAGCTCGCGCCGATCGGCGCATTCGGCGCGATGGCCTTCACGATCGGCAAGTACGGCATCGGCTCGCTGCTGCCGATGCTCAAGCTGATCGGCACGTTCTATCTGACGTCGATCGTGTTCGTGGTGGTGGTGCTCGGCATCATCGCCCGCATGGTGGGCTTCAACATCCTGCGTTTCGTCGCGTACATCAAGGAAGAGATGCTGATCGTGCTCGGCACGAGCTCGTCGGAAGCCGCGCTGCCGCAACTGATGCTGAAGCTTGAAAAGCTCGGCTGCTCGCGCTCGGTGGTGGGCCTCGTGGTGCCGACCGGCTATTCGTTCAACCTCGACGGCACCAACATCTACATGACGATGGCCGTGCTGTTCATCGCCCAGGCGACCAACACCGACCTGACGTGGGGCCAGCAGCTGACGCTGCTCGCGGTGACGATGCTGACCTCGAAGGGCGCGAGTGGCGTGACCGGCGCGGGCTTCATCACGCTGGCCGCAACGCTTGCCGTGGTGCCGACGATTCCGCTGTCGGGCATGGTGCTGATTCTCGGCATCGACCGCTTCATGAGCGAGTGCCGCGCGCTGACCAACATCGTCGGCAACGGTGTCGCGACGGTCGTCGTGTCGGCGTGGGAGAAGGAACTCGACCGCAACAAGCTGAACTCGGTGCTGCGCGGCGATGTGGCCGTCAAAGAGCCGGCTGGCGTTTGAGCCGCGCGTAGGTTCACCACTGTTGTCGTAACGAGCGCGGACGCCTGATCATGAAACCGGCGTCCGCGCGCCCCGTTGGGGCCTCACCGATTCCTCCGGCGTCCGAGGCGTCTGTTTCGGCGCATTCCTCCGGCGAAACTCGCAGCCGGCCTGAGCCCGACGCCGCGTTTGCTTATGCCACAATGTCCGATCCTCATCGACCGGACCTTGCCAACGTGACGCGCCGCCTGCTGATCCTCTTCGTGCTCGCAGCCGGGCTCGTGGCGGCATGCTGGCTCACCTACAGCATCGCGTGGCGCAACGGCGTCGACATGCTGCGGCGCAACGCCGCGGTGCGTGCCGAGCGAACTGCGAGCGTGCTCAAGAGCACACTCGAACGCTACGAATCGCTGCCTTATCTGCTCGGCGAACATCCGATCGTGCAGGACGTGCTGATCGATCCCAGTCCGGATAACGTGAAGCGCGCCAATCTTTATCTCGAAGACCTGAACCGTCACGCGCGCGCGACGGTCACCTACATCATTTCCGCCGATGGCTATTGCGTCGCCGCCAGCAACTGGCGCGGGCCGGGCAGCTTCGTCGGCGCGGGCTATCAGTTCCGGCCGTATTTCGTCGACGCGATGAACGGCGGCGTGGGGCGATTTTTCGGCATCGGCACGATTTCGCAGGCGCCGGGCTATTACATTTCGCAGCCGGTGCGACGTGACGGCAAGATCGTCGGCGTGGCCGTCGTCAAACTCGATCTCGAATGGTTCCAGGGAGTGGATGCAGCGGAGCCGCTCGTCGTGACCGACGATCACGGGGTGATCTTTCTGTCGTCGGTGCCGGCATGGAAATATCACACGATCCGGCCGCTGCCCGGCCAGGTCGCCGATTCGATCTACCAGGCTCGCCAGTACGCGCAGCAGCCGATCGCGCCGTTGCCAGTGACGGTCGTGCGCGCGCTCGAAGGCAATGCGCAGATTCTGCGCATCGGCGGCGGGCGTTCCGCGCCGCGCTATCTGGCGTCGCGTCACGGCATGGGCGAGCCGGACTGGCATCTGATCACGATGTCGCCGGTCGATCCGGTCGATGCCGACGCGCGCAACGCGACCATCGTGACCGGCTTCGGCTACGTGTCACTGGTGCTGTTTGCGTTCTATTGGCGCATGCGTCGGGCGCGCGTGCGCGAGGTGATGCGCAGCCGCGCGCTGCTACAAAAGGCCTACGCGGAGTTGAACCAGCGCGTTGCCGAGCGCACCGCGGATCTGTCCGAAGCCAACGAGCAGTTGCACAAGGAAGTCGCCGAGCGCACACGCGCCGAGCAGGAGTTGCGCTCGGCGCACGACGAACTGATCCAGGCGAGCAAGCTTGCCGCGCTGGGGCAGATGGCGGCCGGCATCACGCATGAACTGAATCAGCCGCTCGCCGCGCTGCGCAGTTTCTCGGACAACACGCGCGTGCTGCTCGAACGCGGCGACCAGGCGTCGGCGCGCGAGAACCTCGAAGCGATCGCTGCGCTGACCGAGCGCATGGGCAAGATCACCAATCAGTTGAAACTGTTCGTGGGCCGGGCGCGGCCGCGCAGTGCGCGCGCGCCGATCGTGCGGGCGCTGCGTAACGTGGTCGGGTTGCTGCAGAAGCGTCTGCAAGGTGTCGAGCTTGAATTCGTGCTGACGGATATTGGAGCGCATGCCGGCGGTGATGCCGATGTTAGTGCGGCAGACGCTGCGCGCACGCCGTTGAATCTCGCCGACGATCATCCCGAACTGATCGCGCATTGCGACGACTTGCGGCTCGAACAGGTGCTGATCAATCTGCTCGGCAACGCGCTCGACGCGACCGCCGGCATGAGTCCGCCGCGCATCACGATCGAGGTCGAGGCCGCCGACGCGACCCTGTCGATCACCGTCGGCGACAACGGCCCCGGCATTGCCGACGACGTATTGCCTCGTCTGTTCGAGCCATTCTTTACGACAAAGGAAATGGGCCAGGGCCTCGGCCTCGGCCTCGCGATTTCGTCGTCGATCGCGCGCGATTGCGGCGGCTCGCTGATCGCGCGCAACGCGCCGGCTGGCGGCGCATTATTCGTTCTGACGCTGCGGCGCGCGCGCGTGCAAGCGTCCCCCTCGCCGGACCCGCTGACCGCGGGCTCCTGATTTCACCGGACTTCACCCGGAACACGCAATGAACGACGGCCTGCAAGTGCTGTATATCGAAGACGACGAACTGGTGCGGCGCGCCAGCGTGCAGAGCCTGCAACTGGCGGGCTTCGACGTGATCGGCCACGCGTCGGCGGAGTCGGCGGCCAGGACGATCAGCGCGGACTTCTCCGGCGTGATCGTCAGCGATATCCGCCTGCCCGGCGCGAGCGGTCTCGATCTGCTCGCGCAATGCCACGAACGCGCGCCTGACGTGCCGGTGATTCTGGTCACCGGTCACGGCGATATTTCGATGGCGGTGCAGGCGATGCGCGACGGCGCGTATGACTTCATCGAGAAGCCGTTCGCGTCGGAGCGGCTGATCGAAACCGTGCGGCGCGCGCTGGAGCGCCGCAAGCTGGTGCTCGAAAACCTCGCGCTGCGTCGCGAGCTGGCCGGACAGAGTACGGTGGCGCCGCGCATCATCGGCCGCAGTCCAGCGATCGAGCAGATCCGGCGGTTGATCGCGAACGTCGCGCCGACCGATGCATCGGTGCTGATCAACGGCGACACTGGCGCCGGCAAGGAGTTGATCGCGCGCAGTCTGCACGAACTGTCGCCGCGCCGCGACAAGCCGTTTATCGCGGTGAATTGCGGCGCGCTGCCCGAGCCAATGTTCGAATCCGAGATGTTCGGCTACGAGCCGGGCGCATTCACCGGCGCGGCGAAACGACGGATCGGCAAGCTCGAACATGCGTCGGGAGGCACGCTGTTTCTCGACGAGATCGAGAGCATGCCGCTCGCGTTGCAGGTGAAGCTGCTGCGCGTGTTGCAGGACGGCGTGCTGGAGCGGCTCGGCTCGAACCAGCCGATTCGCGTCAATTGCCGCATCGTCGCGGCGGCGAAGGGCGACATGGCTGAGCATGTCGCGGACGGCTCGTTTCGCCGCGATCTGCTGTACCGGCTCAACGTGGTGACGATCGCGCTGCCGCCGCTCGGCGAGCGCCGCGAGGACATCGTGCCGCTGTTCGAACATTTCCTGCTCGATGCGGCCGTGCGGTATCAGCGGCCGGCGCCGATTCTCACCGATCGCCAGCGCACGAATCTGATGAAGCGCGACTGGCCAGGCAATGTACGCGAGTTGCGCAATGCCGCCGACCGCTTCGTGCTCGGTATCGCCGAGGAACCCGTGCTGTCGTTCGACGACGATGGGACCGTGACCCAGCCGTTGAAGGAGCGGGTCGAGCAGTTCGAGCGCGCGATGATTGCCGAGGCGTTGGAGCAGGCGGGCGGCGTCGTGGCGGTCGCGGCGGATCGCTTGCAGCTCGGCAAGGCGACGCTCTACGAGAAGATCAAACGATATGGCCTGACGGCCAAAGGGGAAGGGGAGCGGTGAGGCGGGGAGCGCCGGCGGTGAAGCGGGGAACGCCGGCGGCTAAGGCTTGCGCCGGCGCGGATGAATCAGTTTCGCGTTGAAGCTTGCGTTGAATGCGTCGAATCAGGCCGACGTGCCTTTCAGTGCCTTGGCGAGCAACTGGTCGAGTTCCGCGAATTGCGGCTCGCCGACGTAGCGCTTCAGGATCTTGCCGTCCTTATCGACGACGAAGGTGGTCGGCGTGAGTTGCACGTTGCCGAACTGCTTGGCGGCCGAACCGTCGTCCATGGCGACCTTGAACGGCAACTGACGCGTTTGCGTGTAGTTGGTCACGTACATCGGCGCATCGTAGTTCATCGCAACCGCGACGAATTCGAGGCCCTGGCCTTTGAAGCGGTTATAGGTCTCGACCATCTTCGGCATTTCCTGCATGCAGGTGTCGCAGTTGGTCGCCCAGAAGTTGACCAGATAGACCTTGCCCTTGAGGTCCGCGGTCGTGATCTTCTTGCCCGACAGCAGCGTGAAGGTCGCGTCGGGCACACGTTGCTGACCGGCAAACGCAAAATAGCCGGCGATCGCGAGCGCGATGGCCACGGCGAATGCGATCAGGTAGCGAAGCGGATTCGTGCGCCGGGCGGCAGTGGACGGATTCGAGCTCATGAACGGAACCTCGGGAGTCGCGCGGGATGCGCGGAGCAATGGGTCGGCAATCGGGTGATGCTGAGACGGTGCTGGTTAGCCCGCCTATTGTAGCTCGATTGATGCTGTTGCGCCGCCACGGCAGATCGTCGGAAAGCCGCGTCAGCACTGGTTCGGCGGATAATAGCGCTTTACGTTCCTGTAAGCCCGATCTTTCGTCCTCATGCTCCGAACTGCCTTTGGCCCCCGCCGTTTGCTTGCCCGCGTTTCGTCCGGTCTTTCTTTGTTAAGTCGTTTGTTGGTCCGCTCACTGGGCCATTCGCCAGACGCCAGCCGGCCGGGCGATTCCGCCAGTTCCGCCGGCGTTCAGCAACATTCGCCGCGCGCGCGAACGTTGCTCGGGACCGCGTTCGGCGCGCTCGCATTCGGCATCGCGCTCAGCGCTTGCTCGCCGACCTTCGACTGGCGCACCGTGATGAACAACGACAACGGCTACACCGTCGATTTCCCGGCCAAGCCGAGCAACGACCAGCGCGCGATGCAGATCAACGGGACGCCGATGCAGATGGCGATGCAGACGGCCGAGGCCGGCCACGCGGTGTTCGCGGTCGGCACCGTGATGCTGCCGGACGACAGCGACGCGACCCAGCGCGCCGCGCTCGATTTCCTGCGCGCCGGGCTCGCGCGCAACGTCGGCGCGGCGCCCGATGCACACCCGGTGCAAATCCCGCTCGCCGCGGGCGGCAAGACGCCGGGCCTCGAGATGAAGGTCAGCGGCGCGGCCGGCGCGAAGCACGAAACCCGCACCGTCTATGTGCGGCTCGTCGCGCACGGGCGGCACGCCTACCAGGCGGCGATCATCGCCGATCAGCCTTTGCCGCAGGACCAGGTCGACCAGTTTTTTTCGTCGTTCCAGCTGTATTGAAGGCGGTATTTTTGGCCAGTGAAACGCGCGCGCTGACCTCGCCCACAGTCAAAGTTTTTTCGCAGGTTTGCGCGCTAATTCCCGGTTTACGTTGAGGTTTTTGAGTTACTCGCCGCGCCTGTGGATAACTCTGTTGAGAACTCGGCTTCATTTGCTCGAAAAGCCCGGCCGGTGGGCTTTGCGTCAGGATTCTCAGGCGCGATGCGTTTTAAAAAGCTCAATAAAATCAAAGCCTTTTTGAGACACCCGTTACTGTGTCTTTCAGATGTTTCCAAATTTGTCAGGATCGCGAACGTGTGTATAAGTCAAGTCTTGACAGTAGATTTTTCTCCTCATAACGAGCCAAAAACGCGGCGGTATTGAATCGCTTCGGCGATCTGCGCGGCGCTCGGCATCGCCGCTCCGGCAAGGTCGGCGATAGTCCGCGCGACCTTCAGCACGCGGTAGTAAGCCCGCGCCGACCAGCCGAACCGCTCACCGGCTTCACGCAGCAGCGCTTCGCCCGCCGCATCCGGGCGACAGACGTCGTCCACTTCCCGCCCGCCCAGCTCCCGGTTGGTTTTGCCTTGCCGAAGCCGTTGCCGCTCGCGTGCGGCGCTCACTCGCTGCGCGATGGCCGCACTGGCTTCGCCCGTCGTCGCGGTCCGGGCTGCGAGTTCGGCGGGCGTTAGCGCCGGAATTTCGAGTTGAATATCGATCCGGTCGAGCAGCGGCCCGGACAGCTTGCGCAGATAGCGCGCCGCGATCTCCGGCGTGCAACGGCAACGTCCACCCGGATCGCCGCGCCAGCCGCATGGGCACGGATTCATCGCGGCGATCAGTTGGCATGCGGCTGGGAAATCGGCTTGCAGCGCGGCGCGCGAAATCGTGATGCGACCCGCTTCGAGTGGCTCGCGTAGCGTTTCGAGAACCACGCGATCGAATTCGGGCAATTCGTCGAGAAACAGCACGCCAAGATGCGCGAGCGTGATTTCTCCCGGTTGCGGCGGATTGCGCCCGCCGACCAGCGCCGCCGCGCTCGACGAGTGATGCGGCGCGCGAAATGGCCGCTGCCGCCACTGCGACGGTTTGAAGCCGACCCGGCTCGCGGACAGCAGCGCCGCGGAGGCGAGCGCTTCGTCATCGGTCATCGGTGGCAGCAGGCTGGGCAGGCGCGCGGCCAGCATCGACTTGCCGGCGCCGGGCGGTCCGATCAGCAGCACATGATGGCCGCCTGCCGCGGCCACTTCCAGCGCGCGGCGGGCGGCGCGCTGACCGATGACGTCGGCCATGTCGGGCGCGTGCACGGCTTGGTCGCCCAGCTCCGGTGCTTCGACCGGGGTGAGGCGCGCATCGGCTTCGCCCGTCAGGTGCGCGCACAGCGACGGCAGGTCGGCCGCACCATAGACGTCGACGCCGGGCACGAGCGCCGCTTCGGTCGCACTGGCGACGGGTAGATAAAGCTGAGGGACGCGCGAGGGTTGCTCGGCCGTTTCTCCGCCAGGCAGAGGCGACATCGGAGAGCAATGAGATGGTGCATCGGTGCCGGTATCACTATCGCCGGCCGCCATGCCGCCGCGCGCGGTTCCGCATGCCATCGCGAACGCGCCGCGCATCGGCCGCAGCGCGCCGGTCAGCGACAGCTCCCCGGCAAACTCGCGATGCAGCAACGACTCGGCGGGAATCTGCCCACTCGCGGCGAGGATGCCGAGCGCGATCGGCAGATCGAAGCGGCCGGATTCTTTCGGCAGATCGGCGGGCGCCAGGTTGACGGTAATGCGTCGCACCGGGAAATCGAAGCCGCAGTTCTGCAGCGCTGCGCGCACGCGCTCGCGGCTTTCGCGCACTTCCAGATCCGGAAGGCCGACGATCGAAAAGGAGGGTAGTCCGTTGGCGAGGTGAACCTCGACGGTTACTTCGGGCGCGCGGCCAGAGGCCGGCGCGCGACTGCGCACCACGGCAAGCGACATGTTTTCTCCCGTCGGACGGCGCGCTCGAACTGAGCGCGAATCCCCTAAAACGCTGATGACGTCACGGCCCGCTTGCCGATGATGTGCAGCACGACGCAGCGCAGCGGCTGCGTGCAGGGATTACGGCGTCTGGGTGAGCGGCAGCTTCTGTTCGAGTTCGGCGACGCGGCGCTCCAGTTCCTCCAGGCGCGCGCGCGTGCGCACGAGCACCTGAGTCTGCGTATCGAATTCGTCGCGCGTGACCAGATCGAGCTTCGAGAAGCCTTGCGACAGCATCGCCTTGACGTTGCGCTCGACATCCTTGGCGGGCGAGTTCTTGAACAGATCGCTGACGCGCGCCTGGAAGTCGTTAAAAACGTCGTTCGGTTGTTTCATGGTGTTCCCCTTGGTGCACAAAAAATGTGCATGTTTCGTTACGTCCGTGCCCCGTTGCGGCGAATGAGCGATCCTGGTGCGCCGTATTTCGCCGCGCGTGGCCGCATGAGCGCGCTTGGTGCACGCTCGGTGCGCGCCGCCGCGTTCAGAACCTTCGAACACTCTAGCAACGATCACTATGCCGCGCCACCGCCGGCCGCGTCGCTGGCCGTTCGGACAAGGCCGTCCGGGCGCATTGCGCCATACGTTCGACGCGCAGCCTGACACAAGTTGGCATGGCAGTTGCTTTTACTGGGCCCGCGCGCACTGCCAAGGCACTTTTACCGGCGACGCAACAGACCACGGTTACGGGTACGCAACGGCATCAGCAACAACTAGCGAGGAATTTATGAAGCTCATTACCGCAATCATCAAGCCGTTCAAGCTCGATGAAGCACGCGAGGCCCTATCGGCAATCGGCGTGTCGGGTATCACGGTGACGGAAGTCAAAGGCTTCGGGCGGCAGAAGGGCCACACGGAGTTGTATCGGGGGGCTGAATACGTCGTCGACTTTCTGCCGAAGGTGAAGATCGAGGCGGCGGTGTCGGACGACATCGTCGACCAGGCGATCGAGGCGCTCGAGCGCGCCGCGCGCACCGGCAAGATCGGCGACGGCAAGATTTTCGTCACGCCGATCGAGCAGGTGGTGCGGATTCGCACCGGCGAAACCGGCGCGGACGCGCTGTAACGACCAGAGCTTAGCGATACAGCTAGCGACAAGAGGAAAACCAAGATGCGTAAACTATTGATGTCCCTGCTGATGGCCGGCTCGCTGCTTGCGGGCGGTGTCGGCGCCGCCCTCGCGGACGACGCTTCCGCGCCCGCCGCTGCCTCGGCCCCCGCCGCCTCCGCCGCCGATACGACGGCGAGCGCGCCGGCACCGGATGCGTCGGCACCGGCGGCAGCACCCGCCGCTTCGGCGCCCGCCGCCGATGCATCGGCCGCCGCGCCGGCCAGCGCCCCCGCCGCGGACGCCGCGCCGGCCGCCCCGACCGCGCCGTTCTCGGTCGATTCGTCGAAGATCAATTCCGGTGACACCGCGTGGATGCTGACCTCCACCGCGCTCGTGCTGTTCATGACGATTCCGGGTCTCGCGTTGTTCTACGGCGGTATGGTCCGCAAGAAGAACGTGCTCGCGACGCTGATGCAAAGCTTCGCGATCACCTGTCTGGTGACGATCGTCTGGACCGTGATCGGCTACAGCCTCGCGTTCACGCCGGGCGGCTCGTTCATCGGCGGCTTCTCGCGCGTGTTCATGGAAGGCATGAACTACATCAAGGGCGACAAGGCCACGACGCTGACCGTCAGCCACCTCGCGCCGACGATCCCCGAAACGGTCTACTTCGTCTATCAGATGACCTTCGCGATCATCACGCCGGCGCTGATTACCGGTGCGTTCGCGGACCGTATGAAGTTTTCGGCGATGCTCGTGTTCATGACGCTGTGGTCGATCATCGTCTACTCGCCGATCGCGCACATGGTGTGGGAACCGACCGGCTGGCTGGCTAGCGCGGGCATCCTCGACTTCGCGGGCGGCACGGTGGTGCACATCAACGCCGGTATCGCCGCGCTGGTCTGCGCACTGGTGCTCGGCAAGCGCGTCGGCTACGGCCGCGAGGCGATGGCACCGCACAACCTGACGCTCACGCTGATCGGTGGCGCGATGCTGTGGGTGGGCTGGTTCGGCTTCAACGCGGGTTCGGCGGTGGCGGCGGACGGCCGTGCCGGCTTCGCGATGTTCGCGACCCAAGTGGCGACCGCCGCGGCGGCGCTCGCATGGATGTTTGCCGAATGGGCGACCAAGGGTAAGCCGTCGGTGCTCGGTATCGTGTCGGGCGCTGTGGCGGGTCTGGTGGCGATCACGCCGGCTTCGGGCTTCGTCGGTACGCTCGGCTCGCTGGTGATCGGCGTCGTCGCCGGTGTGGTCTGCTTCTGGTCGGCCACGTGGCTCAAGCACAAGCTCGGTTACGACGATTCGCTCGACGCGTTCGGCGTGCACTGCGTCGGCGGTATCGTCGGTGCGCTGCTGACTGGCGTGTTCGCGGTCAAGGACATCGGCGGCATGGACGGCAGCGTGATCGTGCAGGCCAAGGGCGTGCTGACGACGCTGATCTACAGCGGCGTGGTGAGCTACGTGCTGCTGAAGATCATCGACATGGTGATGGGCATCCGCGTGACCGAAGAGCAGGAGCGCGAAGGTCTGGACGTGAGCCTGCACGGCGAGCACGTCGAATAAGCGGCATCGCTGCGAAATCACGCTATGCGGTCGAGCCCGCGCCGCCGGGCTCGATCGACGACAGATTGGATAGCGGGCCAGGTCACGATCTGGCTCCCGGCCTGGGTCAGAAATCAGGTCACGAATCACGTCAGGAAGCAAGTGCAGCAATTTGCCCGCGTTCGTCGCGGGCTTTTTTATGTGCGGCGTTTTAAACGTCGCCAGCTACAAGCCGCATTCGACGACCTTTAATTGGTGCTGAAATCGCTCCAGAGTGATCAGCAAATTGAGCCCAATCGGACTGGAAGCGGCGATTTACCCGGCTTATCATCGTCATAGGGAGAATGCATTCCAGTCTGCTTGCGTATGGAGAAACCGTCCCCAAATGGACAAAGCATTTGCTCTACAATCTTTTTTCTCCAGTCTGCGAGTGATCAATGGTTCCGCACCTAGTTACGGCGTTAAACGGCCCGCTGCTCGATCTCGAGCGGAAGATCCTCGACGCCACGCCCGCTATCGAACGCTGGTTCCGGCTCGAATGGCAGGAGCACACGCCGCCGTTCTACTGTTCGGTCGACCTGCGTAATGCGGGCTTCAAGCTCGCGCCGGTCGACACCAATCTGTTCCCCGGCGCATTCAACAATCTGCCTCAGGAAGTGCTGCCGCTCGCGGTCCAGGCCGCGATGGCCTCGATCGAAAAGATCTGCCCGGACGCGAAGAATCTGCTCGTGATCCCGGAGCGCCATACCCGTAACGCGTTCTACCTCGAAAACGTCGCCCGGCTTGCGTCGATCATGCGCCAGGCGGGCCTGAACGTGCGTTTCGGCACGCTCGACGAAACCATCAACGGTCCGGTCACGATCGCGTTGTCGGACGGCCAGAAGCTCGTGCTCGAACCGCTTGAACGCTCGCCGCGGCGCCTTGGGCTGAAGAATTTCGATCCGTGTTCGATTCTGCTGAACAACGATCTGTCGGGTGGCATTCCGCCGGTGCTCGAAAATCTGCACGAGCAGTATCTGCTGCCGCCGCTGCACGCGGGCTGGGCCGTGCGCCGCAAATCGACGCATTTCTCCTGCTATGACGATGTCGCGAAGAAGTTCGCGAAGATGGTCGAGATCGACCCGTGGATGATCAATCCGTACTTCGCGCATGTCGAAGGCGTCGATTTCCAGGAGCGTACCGGAGAGGAAGCGCTTGCCGATGCGATCGACGGCGTGCTGAAGAAGATCGCGCGCAAATATCGTGAGTACGGCATCTCCGAAAAACCGTATGTGGTGATCAAGTCCGATGCGGGCACGTATGGCATGGGCGTGATGACGGTGCACGACGCGTCCGAAGTTGCCGCGCTGACCAAGCGCGAACGCGCGCGCATGGCGGCGACCAAAGACGGCCTCGAAGTGCACGACGTGATCGTCCAGGAAGGCGTGTACACGTTCGAGCGGATCGGCGAGGAAGTGGCCGAGCCGGTGGTCTATATGATCGACCGCTATGTGGTCGGCGGCTTCTACCGCGTGCATGGCAGCCGCGAGCGCGATCAGAATCTGAACGCGCCGGGCATGCACTTCGTGCCGCTCGGCTTCGAACATACCGCGTTGCCCGATGCGCACGCGAAGCCCGGCGCGGCGCCGCCGAACCGCTTCTATATGTACGGCGTGGTCGCGCGGCTCGGGCTGCTGGCTGCGTCGGTCGAACTCGAAAAGACCGATCCGGAAGCGATTCAGGTCTAAGTTACCTCGCGCGCGGGCTGGCGGGATGCGTGCCGCCGGCGTCGTTCGCGAAGACTCCATTGACGAATAATGCGAAGCCCATCGGGGCGCACCGGGACTTTCATGGACATTCTTTTCATCGCCGATCCGCTCAGCCATTTCAAGATCTACAAAGACTCGACCTACGCGATGATGGCCGAGGCGGCGCGGCGCGGTCACACGGTGTACACCTGCGAGCCGCAGCAGCTCGCGTGGACGGGCGGCGGCGTCGAGGCGAACGTCGAGCGCATCGCGATCGTCGGCGATACCACCGATCTGCATCGTGACGTCTGGTTTGCCGCCGATCCCGCCGCGCCGCGCGCGCTGAAAAGCTTCAGCGCGGTCGTGATGCGCAAGGATCCGCCGTTCGACATGGAGTACGTGACGTCGACGTGGCTGCTCGAGATGGCGGAGCGTGCCGGCGCGCGCATCTTCAACAAGCCGCAGGCGATTCGCGATCATTCGGAAAAGCTCGCGATCGGCGAGTTCGCGCAATTCGTCGCGCCGACGCTGGTCACGCGCGATCCCGCGCGTCTGCGCGCATTTCACGAGCAGCATGGCGACGTGATCCTGAAGCCGCTCGACGGCATGGGCGGCATGGGCGTGTTCCGTGTGAAGGCGGACGGCATGAACCTCGGCTCGATCATCGAGATGCTGAGCCACGATGGCGCGCGCTCGGTGATGGCGCAGAAATTCATCCCCGAGATTAAGGACGGCGACAAGCGCATTCTGCTGATCGGCGGCGAAGCGGTGCCGTATTCGCTCGCGCGGATTCCGCAGGGCAATGAAGTGCGCGGCAACCTAGCAGCGGGCGGGCTGGGCGTCGCACGACCGCTCAGCGAGCACGATCGCAAGATCGCCGATACGCTCGCTCCGGTGCTCGCCGCGCGCGGCTTGCTGCTGGTCGGGCTCGATGCAATCGGCGACTGGCTCACCGAAGTCAACGTGACGAGCCCGACGTGTTTCCGCGAGATCATGGATCAGACCGGTTTCGACGTCGCCGGCATGTTCGTCGACGCGCTGGAGCGCGCAGCCGGTTGACGCGGCAAGCCAGAGCGCCGCGCTCGCGCAGCCGCCTTGAACGGCAGGCTGCACCCCCAAACTACGTAGTGAACACGCATCGGGCGCGCCACGCGGTTTGGCGCCAAAATGAGCCTGCTACAATGCCCGCTCTCCCGCGCGAGGCGTCAGCCGCGGCTTTATCGGCTGCAACGGGCGCCACCGCGGATCGCGGATCATGAACGGGCAGCGTTCTCGCCAGCGCCGGTAGGGCGTCGCGAGCCATTCGCTCCACGAGGTGTTCCCGCTCTCGCGACCCACGGCCGGCCGAGGGCGCTCGCGAACCGGGCTGCGGCCCGGTCCACGGTTTGGGGCCGTTCTTTTGCAGTAAGGCTGACATGGCAGGCATTCTGATCATTGCGCACGCTCCATTCGCCACCGCGTTGCGCGATTGTATTTCTCATATCTATGGTGGTTTGCCGGCACGCATCGGCGTGATCGACGTATCGGCGGACTGCGATCCCGCGCAGGTCGTTGCTTTTGCGAATTCGGAAGTCGCGCGTCTGAGAGAGGACAACGGCACGCTGGTGCTCACCGATATGTTCGGTGCGACGCCGGCCAACATCGCCGGCCGGCTCGCGACGATGCCGGACGTGCGCGTGCTGTGCGGCGTCAATCTGCCGATGCTGGTGCGCGCGGTCTGCTATCGCGCGACGCCGCTCGACACGCTGGTCGATAAAGCCCTCGCCGGTGCGACCAAGGGCGTGCATGCAATCGGGCCCGCGACGCCGGAGCCCGTTGCGCCACCGGCCGAATCGGGCGATTGCCTGCCGGCGCTGCCACCCGATGCAGCGCCCGGCGACTGTATTCCGGCGTTGCCGGCCGATGCCGATCTGGCGCACAAGCCGGACCCGGCCGGCGTGTAGGCGAGGGTGTAGTTCGAATCGTCGCTGAAGGAAGGCTTCAACCGCATTGCAACTGGTTTGCCGTTTCACCTTTTACCATTTCATTCACCCGCGCTTCGGATCAACACATGCTGCAACAGGAAACGACTATTGTGAACAAGCTGGGGCTGCACGCGCGCGCGTCGGCCAAGTTGACGCAACTCGCGGGCAACTATCAGGCGGAAATCTGGATGAGCCGCAATGGCCGCCGCATCAACGCGAAGAGCATCATGGGTGTGATGATGCTGGCCGCCGGCATCGGCAGTACCGTGCTGATCGAAACCGAAGGCTCCGACGAAAAGGAAGCAATGGACGCATTGCTGAAACTGATTGCCGATAAATTCGGTGAAGGCCAGTAAAGCGGCACGCGCTGCAAACTCAACAGATCAAAAACCGCGGCTCGTACGCGGTTTTTTTTCGTCACCGACATTTGAATATCGAAAGGGCTCGCGCGTTAACCCGTGCGCAAAGACATCGGAAAGAGCGCGTAAGGCGGCGAGCATGTTTAACACGTGGGACCTGCGTATCGTTATTGGCATGTGGACAACGAACTATCATCGACTATGCGTGACTGTTGATTACGACAATTCGTGCTGCGCTGCACACACCCTTGCGATACTTCAGAAAGGCGCGGAATTTATAATGACCGATAGAGTCTGAGAGCATTGCAGCGGTTTGCCGCGGCATCACACAACTAGAGGAGGTGCGCGTGTCATTCACGCTGCATGGAATTCCCGTGTCACGCGGTATCGCCATCGGGCGGGCCTATCTGATCGCCCCGGCAGCACTCGACGTAGACCACTATCTGATCGAACCTGCCCAGATCGAAGGGGAGGTCGAGCGCTTTCGCGCGGCTCAGCAACGCGTTCATCACGAACTCGACGCGTTGCGTGCCGATCTCGCCGCCGATGCGCCCAGCGAAATGGGCGCCTTCATCAATGTCCACACCATGATCCTGAACGACGCGATGCTCGTTCAGGAAACCATCGACCTAATCCGTACGCGCCGCTACAACGTGGAGTGGGCGTTGACCGAGCAGCTCGAACGTCTGTCGCGCCATTTCGACGATATCGAAGACGAATACCTGCGCGAGCGCAAAGCCGATATCGAGCAGGTCGTCGAGCGCGTATTGAAAGCGCTCGCGGGTGCGCCCGGCATCGTCGACGGCGTGCATGGCGCGTGCGACGAGATGATCGTGGTCGCGCACGACATCGCGCCGGCCGACATGATGCAGTTCAAAACGCAAACGTTCCAGGGCTTCGTCACCGATCTCGGCGGCCGCACGTCGCATACGGCGATCGTCGCGCGCAGCCTCGGCATTCCGGCCGCGGTTGGTGTTCAGCATGCGAGCGCGCTGATTCGTCAGGACGATCTGATCATCGTCGATGGCGACCACGGCATTGTGATCGTCGATCCGGCGCCGATCGTGCTCGAGGAATACTCGTACCGCCAAAGCGAAAAGGAGCTTGAGCAGCGCAAGCTGCAGCGCCTCAAGTTTTCGCCGACGCAAACCTTGTGCGGCAACCGCATCGAACTGTGCGCGAACATCGAGTTGCCCGACGATGCGCGCGCGGCAGTCGAATCGGGTGCGACGGGTGTCGGCTTGTTCCGTACCGAGTTCCTGTTCATGAATCACAAGGATCGGATGCCTGAAGAGGAGGAGCAGTTCGGCGCGTATCGCCGCGCGGTCGAGCTGATGAACGGCTTGCCGGTCACGATCCGCACGATCGACGTCGGCGCGGACAAGCCGCTCGATTCGATGAGCGGCGGCGACGGCTACGAAACCGCCGCGAATCCCGCGTTGGGATTGCGGGCGATTCGCTGGAGCCTGTCCGAGCCGCAGATGTTCCTCACTCAGCTACGCGCGATCCTGCGCGCGTCGGCGTTCGGCAAGGTCAAGATCCTGATCCCGATGCTCGCGCACGCACAGGAGATCGACCAGACGCTCGATCTGATCCGCGAAGCCAAGCGTCAGCTCGACGACGCCGGCATCGCCTACGATCCGAACGTGCAGGTCGGTGCGATGATCGAGATTCCGGCCGCTGCAATCGCATTGCCGCTGTTCCTGAAGCGGCTCGATTTCCTGTCGATCGGCACCAACGATCTGATCCAGTACACGCTCGCGATCGATCGCGCGGACAACGCGGTCGCGCACCTGTACGACCCGTTGCATCCGGCGGTGCTGCATCTGATCGCGTTCACGCTGCGTGAGGCGAAGCGCGCGGGCGTGCCGGTGTCGGTGTGCGGTGAGATGGCGGGCGATCCGTCGATGACGCGTCTGCTGCTCGGCATGGGTCTCACCGAGTTTTCGATGCATCCGAGCCAGTTGCTCGAGGTCAAGCAGGAAGTGTTGCGCTCGAATCTGAAGACGCTCGAAAAGCCGGTGGCCGACGTGCTTGCGTCGTTCGAGCCGGAGGAGGTGCAGGCGGCGCTGAAGCGGGTCGCGCTGGTTTGAGGACCTGCGTTGCCTGGTTGCGCTGACCTGATTCGATGAAAAACGCCGCTATGTGCGGCGTTTTTTATTTCAGGGCTGGAAACCTGGGTCGTGCGTGCGTCAAGACTGATGCGCTTGACCACAAACCGGACAATCCGGCTGACGCCCGATGCGCATCGTGTTCCATTCCATCCGCAGCGAGTCGAGCATCGTCAGGCGCCCGACCAACGACGTGCCGATTTCACCGATCACCTTGAGCGCCTCGGCGGCCTGCATCGAGCCGATGACGCCGACCGTCGGCGCGAACACCCCCATCGTCGAGCACGCGACTTCCTCGAACGGCTGATCCTCGGGGAACACGCATGCGTAGCACGGCGACGCGTCGTTGCGGAAATCGAAGGTGCTGATCTGACCATCGAAGCGCAGCGCCGCGCCCGACACCAGCGGCACGCGATGCCTGACGCACGCGCGATTGATCGCGTGACGCGTCGCGAAGTTATCAGTGCAATCGAGCACGACGTTCGCATGCGGCACCTCGCGGTCGAGCCACGCGTCGTCGACACGCTCGGCCACCGCGTTCACGACGACTTCCGGGTTGATCTGCGCGAGCATGTCGCGCCCGGACTCCACCTTGCTGCGTCCGACCGATGCGCTGACGTGCAGGATCTGCCGCTGCAGATTGGTTAGGTCGACGGTATCGGCATCGACGAGCGTCAGACGGCCGACGCCCGCGGCCGCCAGATACATCGCGGCCGGTGAACCGAGGCCGCCCGCGCCGACGATGATTGCGTGAGCATCGATAAAACGCTGCTGCGCCTCGATGCCGATTTCGTCGACGAGAATATGGCGGGAATAGCGGAGGAGTTGATCGTCATTCATGGCGGGACGCGCGAGTGTGTCGCGCAGCTGGAGACAGACGGGGAGTCGGCGTTGCGCGTGGCTGTTATTTTAATCGCGCGGGGGAGGGGCTTGTTGCCGCGGGTTAGCGGCGGCTTTGATGAGGCTTTGCTGCTTGTAGCTGCGGCAGCTTCCCGCGATGCATCGCAGCCTATGCCGCCGCTTTGAAAAGTTGCTCGGTGTGTCTTCGCGGCGTGAATCGCCGCGAAGACACACACGGATTGCTGCTTACTTGCCGGCCGGAGCCGCTGCGGGTGCCGAAGCCGGCGCCGGACCGGATGCGCCCGGCACCGGTTGCGTCGGTTTCACCGCAACCGGCGCGGAAGCCGACGTGCCCGGCTTGTTCTGCGCGAGACGGCGTTCCATCAGCGACTTCGACTCCTGAACCGGCTTGCCTTCGAGCTTGTCGACAGCTTGCTGCAGCATGAAGTCGTCGGCCGAACCGAATTCGATCGGCTTGCGCTCGCGATCCTTCTGGCGCTGTTCCGGCGTCTTCTTGTCGTTCTGCTCTTCGAGCTGGCGCAGTTGCTCCATGCGTTCCTGCTCGCGTTGCTCCGCTTCCTTCTTCTCGTTCGGATCCTGCGTATTCGCAAGGTGATTCGAGTAGTCGACTTCGCGAGTCACGAGCGCATCATCCGGATCGCCGTCCGCGTATTGATCGACCGGGATGTCGGGGCGGATGCCCTTGTTCTGGATCGAACGGCCGCTCGGCGTGTAGTAGTAAGCGGTGGTCAGACGCAGCGCGGTGTCGGCCGTCATCGGTCGCACGGTCTGCACCGAACCCTTGCCGAAGGTCGTCTTGCCGAGGATCAGCGCGCGGTGCTGATCCTGCAGCGCGCCCGCGACGATTTCCGAGGCCGACGCCGAGTACGCGTTGGTCAGCACGATCATCGGCACGGTCTTGAAGATCGCCGGGACGTCCTTCAGCGGATCGCTGTCGAAAGATTGCAGACGGTAGTTATCGTAGGTATCGCGGTAGATCTGCTTCGAATCCGGGATCTGACCGTTGGTGGACACGACAACCGAATTCGGCGGCAGGAACGCGCCGGCCACGCCGACCGCGCTTTGCAGCAGACCGCCGCCGTTGTTGCGCAGATCGAGGATGAGGCCCTTCAGGTTCGGCTCCTGGCGCGCGAGGTCCTGCAGCTTGGCCGCGAGATCAGGCGTGGTGCGCTCCTGGAAGCTCGTGATGCGCACGTAAGCGAAGCCCGGCGCGACGATCTTGCCCTTCACCGACTGCACCTTGATGATCGCGCGCGTCACCGTGAGCGGGAACGTGCGGTCGTCGGTCTTGCGGAAGATCGTGAGTGTGACCTTGGTGCCCGGATCGCCGCGCATCTGCTTGACCGCCTGGTCGAGCGTCATGCCGCGCACGGGCTTGTCGTTGATCCGTGTGATCAGGTCGCCCGGACGGATGCCGGCGCGGAAAGCGGGGGTGTCTTCAATCGGCGAGATCACCTTGATCAGGCCGTCTTCCGACGAGATCTCGATGCCGAGACCCGCGAAGCGACCCTTGGTCTGCTCCTGCAGCTCTTCGTAATCGGTCTTGTCGAGATACGACGAGTGGGGGTCGAGGCTCGACACCATGCCCTTGATCGCGGCGGTGAGAAGCTTCTTGTCGTCGACCGGCTCGACGTATTCGTGCTTGATCTGCCCGAACACTTCGGCGAAGAGCCTGAGCTGGTCTAGCGGCAGCGGTGCGATAGCGGCGCTAGCCGGTTGCTGGGCCGAGGCGGAGAATTGCAGGGTGGCAAACACACCGGTAGCAAGGCCCGCGGCAATCAGGCCGATATTTTTCAGGTTCTTTCGCATAGAGTCTGTTGCGGTCGGAAGCGCGTGGCAGCGTCGATAAAAGATTGGACGGACAAGTATAACTGCACACCCGTCCGCTCAGGGGCGCGGTGCAGGCAATCGTGCTTCGACAGTGAGGGAAGGTCCTGGTTCGCGGCATCTGAACCGCGAATGGCGAAGTGGAGCGGCCCGATGCGCGGCGGTCAGTTTCAGGTACTAGCCGCGCCAAGCCAGTCAATGGTGGTGGCCGGGCGGTTGCCACCTTGGCCGGTGACTACGGCCACCCCGCGCAATACAGTATTTCCCTGCAGCCATGGTTGCGTCCTGCCGCGCGGTGCAGTTCCACCGCGCCACGCCACCATGGCTGTATGGGGCTTAACCGGCCTTGCCCTGGTTGGCGACCGCGGCTTGCGCCTTCGCGATCGCGTCCTGGTCTCCCAGATAGTAGTGCTTGATCGGCTTCAGGTTTTCGTCGAGTTCATAGACGAGCGGCACGCCATTCGGAATATTGAGACCGACGATCTCGTCGTCCGAGATGTTGTCGAGATACTTGACCAGCGCGCGGATCGAGTTGCCGTGCGCGGCGATCAGGATGCCGCGGCCCGACTTGATGGCCGGCGCGATCGACTCGTTCCACAGCGGCATCACGCGGGCGACGGTGTCCTTCAGGCACTCGGTGAGCGGCAGCTGTTCGCGCGG
Organism: Paraburkholderia sp. ZP32-5; assembly: GCF_021390495.1. Lineage (NCBI taxonomy): Bacteria > Pseudomonadati > Pseudomonadota > Betaproteobacteria > Burkholderiales > Burkholderiaceae > Paraburkholderia > Paraburkholderia sp. ZP32-5. Next base: position 385,993 of record NZ_JAJEJP010000001.1, read on the forward strand.
CACCTTGGCGTAGCGCGGATCGTTGTACGGCGCGCGTTCGTCGGTCGGCTCGAGCGCGGGCGGCGGCGTGTCATAGCTGCGGCGCCAGACCAGTACCTGCTCGTCGCCGAACTTCGCGGCGGTTTCGGCCTTGTTCAAACCCGACAGCGCGCCGTAATGGCGCTCGTTCAGGCGCCACGAATGGACCACCGGCAAGTACATCAGATCCATCTTGTCCTGCACGTGCCACAGCGTGCGGATCGCGCGCTTCAGCACCGACGTGTAGGCGATGTCGAACGTGTAGCCCGATTCCTTGAGCAGCACGCCCGCCTGTTGTGCTTCGAGGCTCCCCTGCTCGGTGAGGTCGACGTCGACCCAGCCGGTGAAGCGGTTTTCCTTGTTCCACGTCGATTCGCCGTGGCGGATGAGAACGAGTTTGTACATGAGAATTGCCGGTCGGTAGTAAGGAAGCGGTCAGCGTTGCGACGGGCCTCTGCAGGCGCTTCGTCATCGCGTCAAACGGTTATTTTATAATGGCTGGATCACCCTTCTCGATTTCTCTCTTTCCGGCGGATCCTCCGTGAAGTTTTTCACCGACTACACCAACCTTGTACTGATCGCAATCGTCCTTATCTCTGGTGGGTTGCTGCTGTGGCCGACCATCATTCGGCGTGGACGTAGCGGCCTGTCGGCCGCGGAAGCTACCCAACTGATCAACCGGCGCAACGCGGCGGTCATCGATTTACGACCGTCCGCCGCTTACGCCAGCGGGCATTTGCCGTCGGCACGGCATTTCGAATTCGCGGAATTGCAGGCGAAGGTCGCGCAACTCGCGAAGAACAAGAGCAACCCGGTGCTGCTGGTATGCCAGACCGGCCAGCAGTCGAACAAGGCAGCGCGTATCGTGCAGGAAGCGGGATACGCGGAAGTCCACGTCCTCGAAGGCGGCGTCGACGCCTGGCAGAAAGCCGGTATGCCGGTTGTGAAACAAGGAGCAGCCAAGTGAACAAAGTGATCATGTACAGCACGCAGGTGTGCCCGTATTGCCAGATGGCCGAACGTCTTTTAAAGTCGCGCGGCGTCGAGCACGTTGAAAAGGTACTGATCGACAAAGACCCGGCCCGTCGTGAGGAGATGATGACCCGGACCGGTCGTCGCACGGTGCCGCAGGTGTTCATCGGCGAGACGCATGTCGGCGGTTACGATGACCTTTCGGCGCTCGATCGCGCGGGCGGTCTGACGCCGCTGCTCGAAGCAGCCTGAGTTTGCTTGCCGCGCCGCGCGAGCGGGCGGACGATTCGGACTCGACAAGCCGGCGCATGCGTGCCCTCCGTGGGCGCGCGATCCGTCGCAACAATCTGGCGGCCCATTCGTGCATGGGCCGCCGTCACGCATACCTATCAGGGAATCACCATCATGTCCGACGAGAATAACCAGCCGTTCTTCAACATCCAGCGCATCTACCTGAAGGACATGTCGCTCGAGCAGCCGAATTCGCCGGCCATCTTCCTCGAGCAGGAAATGCCGTCGGTCGAAGTCGAAGTCGACGTCAAGGCCGAGCGCCTCGCCGAATCCGTGTTCGAAATCCTCGTGACGGGCACGGTCACCGCGAAGGTGTCGGACAAAGTCGCCTTCCTGATCGAAGCGAAGCAAGCCGGCATTTTTGACATTCGCAACATTCCCGCCGAACAGATCGATCCGCTCGTCGGCATTGCTTGCCCGACCATCCTGTTCCCGTACCTCCGTTCGAACATCGCCGACGCGATCACCCGCGCCGGCTTCCCGCCGATCCACCTCGCCGAAATCAACTTCCAGGCGCTCTACGAGCAGCGTCTCGCGCAAGTGAGCGCGGCTCAGGCGGGCAACGGCGCGCAAAACGGCGTCACGCACTAAGGCGCCGCGCGCAGTGCCGGCTATGAAAGTCGCCGTTCTCGGTGCCGGCGCCTGGGGCACGGCCCTCGCCGGCCATCTGGCCTTAAGGCACGACACGGTGTTGTGGGCGCGCGAGTCCGCGCTCATCGCCGAGCTTTCCGCTTCGCACGAAAACGCCCGCTATCTGGCGGGCGTTGCTTTGCCGGCCGCGCTTCGCTATCAGGCGGACCTCGGCGCGGCGCTCGATCACGCGCTCGCCGACGATGCGCTGTGCGTCGTGGCTACGCCCGTTGCGGGCCTGCGTGGTCTGCTGCGGACGATGCGCGACGCGGGTAAGGTGCCGGCGCATATCGTGTGGTTGTGCAAGGGTTTCGAAGCCGACTCGCAGTTGTTGCCGCATCAGGCGGTCGCGGCCGAACTGCCCCAGCACGCGAGCAACGGTGTGCTGTCCGGCCCGAGCTTCGCGCGCGAAGTCGGGCAGGGCCTGCCGGTCGCGCTGACGGTCGCGAGCGCGTCGGCGGCGTGCCGCGAGCGCACGGTTGCCGCGTTTCATCACGGCGCGATGCGGATTTATACCGGCGATGACGTCATTGGCGTCGAAGTCGGCGGCGCGGTGAAAAACGTGCTGGCTATTGCGACGGGCATCGCCGATGGCCTCGGGCTCGGGCTTAACGCGCGTGCAGCTCTTATTACGCGCGGGCTCGCGGAAATGTCGCGCCTCGGCGTGACGCTCGGTGGTCGGGCGGAAACGTTCACGGGTCTCACCGGTCTCGGCGATCTGATTCTGACCGCCACCGGCGATCTGTCGCGCAACCGTACCGTGGGCCTGCAGCTTGCCACGGGCCGCACGCTCGACGAGATCCTCGGCGGCCTCGGTCACGTAGCCGAAGGGGTGCGTTGCGCGCAGGCGGTGCTCGCGATCGCGCGTGCTCACGCGATCGACATGCCGATCACGGAGGCGGTCTGCGCGGTGCTGTTCGACGGCGTGGCGCCGCGCGATGCGGTCAGCGCATTGCTACGGCGCGATTCGAAGGCCGAGTAAGCGGGACGGCATAAGCAGGTCGGCATAAGCAGGATGGAACAGGCGAGGCCGGTTAAATTTTCCGGATCAGTCTGTTCCACCAGCCCTGATTTACCCACTCTCCATCTGTCAGCCGCTTAGCGCGAACCCGCGTTGAACGGCTGTCTTGCCTTGCTGTCCACCTCGATATCGAGGCTCGGATCAGCGAGGTTCCCATGCCCACATTCAATCTCAGTCACGGAACTTGCACGCTCGAAGCGCGCGTGGTCGATATCACGACGCTCGCGGTCGATGCGATCGTCAACGCGGCAAATACGTCGCTGTTAGGTGGCGGTGGCGTGGATGGCGCGATTCATCGCGCGGCCGGCAAGGAGCTGCTGCGCGAATGCGAAATGCTCGGCGGTTGTTCGACCGGCGATGCGAAGATCACGGGCGGCTACCGCCTGTCGGCGAAGCACGTGATTCATGCGGTCGGCCCGGTGTGGCGCGGCGGCGCGCATGGCGAGGGCGAACTGCTGGCGTCGTGCTATCAGCGCTCGCTCGAAGTAGCGCGCGATGCGCATTGCACGAGCATCGCGTTTCCGGCGATCAGTTGCGGCATCTACCGTTTCCCCGCTGACGATGCGGTCCGCATCGCAATCGCAACCGTGCTCAACACGTTGCCGCGCACGCCGCGTATGAAGCACGTGACGTTCGCCTGTTTCGACGACGCGATGTTCGCGCGCTACGAGGCCGAACTCGAACGCGTTCAGGCGCCGCCTTCGAAGCCGGTCTGACGCCACGCCTCGAATACGACGATTGCCACCGTGTTCGACAGGTTCAGGCTGCGATTGCCGGGGCGCATCGGCAGGCGTACGCGCTGTTGATTCGGAAATCGTTCGAGCACCGCATCGGGCAAGCCGCGCGTTTCGGCGCCGAACACGTACCAGTCGCCGGGCCGGAAAGCATGGTCGTGAAAACGGCCCGAGCCGCGCGTCGTGAACGCGAACATGCGCGAAGGGTCCGGCGATTCTTTCGCGATGAACGCGGCCCAATCGGCATGCACGTTCATTTCCGCGTACTCGTGATAGTCGAGGCCGGCGCGCCGCATCTTGGTGTCATCGAGTGGAAAGCCGAGTGGCTCGATCAGATGGAGCCGCGCGCCGGTGTTCGCGCACAGGCGAATCACATTGCCGGTGTTCGGCGGAATTTCAGGTTCTACGAGAACGACGTTAAACATAGTGAGACCACGTGGAGCTAGTTTTTCGGTGTGCGCAGCGCGACGAAGTTCGTGACCCGCCGCGCGCCGGCCGCCTTCAGCGTATGCGCGATCGCTTCGAGCGTCGCGCCGCTCGTCATCACGTCGTCGACGATGCCGACGTGCAGCCCACGCACCGCGTGCGCGACGCGAAACGCGCGGCCGACGTTCTGCCGGCGCGCTTCGAGATCGAGCTGCGACTGCGGCGCGGTATCGAGCGAGCGCTCCAGCAGCGTCGCGTCGCCGCGCACGCCGAGTGCGCGGGCGAGCGGTTTGGCGATCTGCCAGGCCTGGTTGTAGCCGCGCGCGGCAAGGCGGCGGCTGGCGAGCGGCACCGGCGCGATTACATCGGGCTGGCTGGCTTCATCCGGCGAGGCGTCCTGCGTGAGACGCGCGAGCCGTTGCGCGAAGTCGCGCGCGAGCATCAGGCGCGCGCGGAACTTGAGGCCGATCGCCAGTGTGTCGAGCGGCGCACGATAGTCGGCGAGCGCGAAGCTCGCGTCGAACGGCGGCGGTTCGGCCATGCAATCCACGCAGCGATACCGCGTACGAGCGGTCCAGCGCGACGCGGGCAGCGGCACCGCGCAGACGGTGCAGCGCAGTCGGCTCTCATTCCAGTAGGCTTCGTCGCAGCCGGCGCATAGCGTCGTCTGCGACAAATTGCCGCACAACGCGCAAAGATTCGGCAGCGCGACGTCCAGCACGCGCGGCCAGACCGAATTCAGGCCGCGCGCAAAACGCGCGACGTGATTGCGACAGGATGAAGAAAATGACTGGAATCGCACGAGTGGGTGCCGAGGCGAGCCGTTCACGATGAATGCGGGTAAGCGAACGAGTATACTTCGGGCTCTACGCCAGCACGACACTCATGTCCCCAACATCCGCTCAATCTGGCCGTCCGGCCTATGATTCACGGCGCCTGAGGCGTATTTTCGACCGCCGCGCCGCCAGCTTCGACGAGGTTGCGTTCCTGCCGCGCGAGATCGCGCAACGCATGCGCGAGCGCCTCGATTACATCAAGGTGACACCCACGAGTGTGCTCGACGCCGGCTGCGGCGCGGGCGAAGACATCCCGGCATTGCGCGAACGTTTCCCCGAAGCGCCGGTGTTCGGCTCCGATCTGTCGCACGGCATGCTCAAGCGCGCGCTTCATCACGATGCCGGCGACACCAGCTGGCGGCGCTTTCTGCCCGCTTCGCTCGGCAAGGCGCTGGGCGCGCGCGGTCCGCGCTTCGCGCAGGCCGACTTCTCGGCGCTGCCGTTCGCGGCCGGCGCATTCGAATTCATCTGGTCCAATCTCGCGCTGCACTGGCATTCGCGGCCCGATCTCGTTTTTCCCGAATGGCAGCGGGTGCTGAAGGTGAACGGCCTGCTGATGTTCAGCACGCTCGGCCCCGACACGCTCAAGGAGTTGCGCGGCGCCTACGCGGAGATCGAGGCGGCGCACGGCGTCGCATCGCGCAAACATGTGATCGACTTCGTCGATATGCATGATCTCGGCGACATGCTCGTCGAGGCCGGCTTCGAGATCCCGGTGATGGACCAGGAAACACTGACGATCACCTATAAGTCGCCCGAGTCGCTGCTCGCGGATGTGCGCCGCTGGGGCGCGTATCCGTTCGAGCGCGAGGCGGCCGAGGGCGCTGTCGCCCGCAGGCTGCACAAGGCTTTGCTCGCCGCGCTCGAAGCGCGCCGGCGCGCCGACGGCACGATCGCGCTGACCTTCGAAGTGATCTACGGGCATGCATGGAAGGCGGTGCCGCGCACCACGGCCGAAGGGCATGGAATCGTGCGGATCGAGGACATCGGACGCGGACCGGGCAGGCGTGGTTAGCGCACTGGCGCATGTCGCCGGCTGAATGGCTGGCCGCGATGGCGGTGTTGCGCAGGCGGTAAAGATGACATCCGTTATGCCTGGGATTTGCCCTCCGAAAGACCCGCAAAACGCCAGGCAAAATGGCGCGAAGGCTTGTCGCACCTGGCTTGTGGGCCAATCGGGGCTTGCTTGTCGATGCTATGGATCGCGCCTATAATGCGTCAGTTTGTCGGCCCGGAGGTCCCACATTTGGGGTGGCAGGCACAGCACGCAGGCTGCAATATGACGTGATGCGGTAAGGGTTGGCGCGGTCGCTGAAGATGGCAGAAGCGGCGGCCGTGAGGTGCATCCGGAAGTAGAAGAAGGCAGACCGGGCGCGGCAATTCGCGGGAGGCAGCGATGGGGGCATCAGATCATCTGCTGGCGGGTTCGGAGCCGGTCCTGAAGGACTGGACCATGAAGCGCAACTGTTCGATGTCGCCGCGGCAGTTCGTCTGTCTGTACGTGTCGCTTGCGTTGTTCTCGTTGGCAATTGCTTTCATGCTGGTTCTGGTCGGTGCCTGGCTGGTGTTGCCGTTCACCGGAATCGAGTTGCTGACGGTAGGTATCGCGTTTGCAATCTATGCGCGTCATGCTGTCGATTACGAACGCATCCGGTTGTTTCCCAACCGGCTCGTGATCGAGCAGGTCAGCGCCGAGCAGATTACGCAGTTCGAATTCAATCCGCGCTGGGTGCGGATAGAGCCGGGCGCAACGCCGCGCGAGCAGATCAAACTGGTCTCGCGCGGGCAGACGATCATGATCGGGCAACATCTCGCGCAGAATCGGCGCGCGCAGTTCGCAGGGGAGCTGCGCATGTGGCTGGCACGTTGTTAGTTGGTGCCGGGCACGCGGGGTTCAAGGGGGCGCGCGAGATATGCTGCCAGCGGGGTCGAGGGGTTTGAATGGAAAATTTGGGTAAGGAAGCTATGAAAACAATCAAGCGAGCGCTCACGAGCGTGCTGGCGATGAGCGGACTGCTTTTCGCCGGCGCCGCCCTGGCAGTGGGCGATGCTCCCGGCGGCCCCGCCGTCAATGCGATCAATCTCCAGCCGCCTGCATCGAGAATCGCTGAGGAGCTGTTCAGCCTCCATATGTTCATGCTGCTGCTTTGCACCGTGATCTTCGTCGGTGTGTTCGCAGTGATGTTCTATTCGATCTTTGCTCACCGCAAATCGAAAGGCCACAAGGCAGCCAATTTCCACGAAAGCACCACCGTTGAAATCATCTGGACGATCGTGCCGTTCGTCATCGTCGTGCTGATGGCGCTGCCCGCCACCAAGGCCGTCGTCGCGATGAAAGACACGTCCAACGCCGACCTCACGATCAAGGTCACCGGCTACCAGTGGAAGTGGGGCTACGACTACGTGAAGGGTCCGGGCGAAGGCATCAACTTCCTGTCCACGCTCGCCACGCCGCGCGCCGAGACCGAAGGCCGCCAGCCGATCTCCACGCTTTATCTGCAGGAAGTCGACAACCCGCTCGTGGTGCCGGTCGACAAGAAAATCCGCATCATCACCACCGCGAACGACGTAGTCCACTCCTGGTACGTGCCGGCCTTCGGCGTGAAGCAGGACGCGATTCCGGGCTTCGTGCGCGACACGTGGTTCAAGGCTAACCGCGTCGGCACGTTCCGCGGCTTCTGTACCGAGCTGTGCGGCAAGGAACACGCGTTCATGCCGGTCGTCGTCGAAGTGCTGTCCGCTGACGACTACGCGAAGTGGGTCGACGTACAGAAGAAGAAAATGGCCGCCGGCCAGGACGATCCGAACAAGACTTACACGATGGCCGAGCTGATGGAGCGCGGCGGCAAGGTCTACGCGGCTAACTGCGCGGTCTGCCACCAGCCGACCGGCAAGGGCGCGGGTGCATTCCCGGCGCTCGACGGCAGCAAGATCGCCAACGGTCCGATCGCGCAGCACGTGAGCCTCGTGTTGAAGGGCAAGAACGCAATGCCTTCGTGGGCGCCGACGCTGAACGACGTCGAGATCGCTTCGGTGATCACGTACGAACGTAACTCGTGGGGCAACCACACCGGCGACATTCTGCAGCCGAAGCAGGTCGCGGACGCACGCAACGGCAAGCTGCCGGAAGGCGGCGACCATCTAGCCGACGCCGGCGCTGCCGCCAGCGGTGCTGCCGAGGCATCGGGCGCGGAAGCAGCGTCCGCAGCACCGGCTGCATCGGATAACGCGGCGGCCTCGAACAGCGCCGCGGCGCTGCCGGCCAGTGTCTACTTCGAAACCGGCAAGAGCACGCTGCCGACCGACGCGAAAGCGGTGGTCGACGCCGCCGCCGCGTATGCGAAGGCGCATCCGGATGCGAAATTCACGCTGTCGGGCTTCACCGACGCCACCGGTTCGGCCGATCAGAACGCGAAGCTCGCGAAAGATCGCGCGGAAGCCGTGCGCGACGCGCTGAAGGCGGCCGGCATCGCCGAAGACCATATTATTTTGAAGAAGCCGGAAACGATCACGGGCGGCACCGACGCGAAGGAAGCCCGGCGTGTACAGATCAGCCCGGCGGCCTGACGTGTTCATGGTCAGCATCGCAGAATTCGCTTTAGGAGATTGTCATGTCTAGCATCGGACACGATGTAGTTGCGGGCCACGAGCACGTGCACGGCGACCATGCCCACGAAACGCCGCACGGCTGGCGTCGCTGGCTGTTCGCAACCAACCACAAGGACATCGGGACGCTGTACCTGATCTTCTCGTTCACCATGTTCCTGTCTGGGGGCGTGATGGCGCTGATGATCCGTGCCGAGCTGTTCGAACCGGGTCTGCAGATCATGCGCCCCGAGTTCTTCAACCAGCTGACCACCATGCACGGGCTGATCATGGTGTTCGGCGCGATCATGCCGGCGTTCGTCGGCTTCGCGAACTGGATGGTGCCGCTGCAGATCGGCGCATCGGACATGGCCTTCGCGCGGATGAACAACTTCAGCTTCTGGCTGCTGCCGGTCGCCGCGATCCTGCTGGTCGGTTCGTTCTTCGCACCGGGCGGCGCGACCGCCGCGGGCTGGACGCTGTACGCGCCGCTCTCCACGCAGATGGGCCCGGGCATGGACTTCGCGATTTTCGCGATCCACTTGATGGGTGCTTCGTCGATCATGGGCGGCATCAACATCGTCGTGACGATCCTGAACATGCGCGCACCCGGCCTCACGCTGATGAAGATGCCGATGTTCGTGTGGACCTGGCTGATCACCGCGTACCTGCTGATCGCCGTGATGCCGGTGCTGGCGGGCGCGATCACGATGGTGCTGTTCGATCGCCACTTCGGCACGTCGTTCTTCAACGCGGCAGGCGGCGGCGACCCGGTCATGTACCAGCACATCTTCTGGTTCTTCGGGCACCCCGAGGTGTACATCATGATCTTGCCGGCGTTCGGGATCGTGTCGCAGGTGATTCCGGCGTTCTCGCGCAAGCCGCTGTTCGGCTATAGCTCGATGGTGTACGCGACGGCATCGATCGCGATCCTGTCGTTCATGGTCTGGGCGCACCACATGTTCGTCACCGGTATGCCGGTCACGGGTCAGCTGTTCTTCATGTACGCGACGATGCTGATCGCGGTGCCGACCGGCGTGAAGGTGTTCAACTGGGTCGCGACGATGTGGCGCGGTTCGCTGTCGTTCGAAACGCCGATGCTGTTCGCGATCGGCTTCCTGATCGTGTTCACGTTCGGTGGCCTGTCCGGCCTGATGCTCGCGATGGCGCCGCTCGATATCCAGTATCACGGTACCTATTTCGTGGTCGCGCACTTCCACTACGTGCTGGTGGCGGGGTCGCTGTTCGGGCTCTTCTCCGGGTGGTACTACTGGTCGCCGAAATGGACCGGCTGGATGTACAACGAAACGCGCGGCAAGATCCACTTCTGGGCGTCGATGATCTTCTTCAATCTCGCGTTCCTGCCGATGCACTTCGTCGGTCTGGCCGGCATGCCGCGTCGTTATGCGGACTACCCGGCACAGTTCACCGACTGGAACCAGGTGATCTCGATCGGCGCGTTTGGCTTCGGTCTGTCGCAGGTCTACTTCCTGTTCGCAGTGGCGCTGCCGGCCTACCGTGGCGGTGGTGAGCTCGAGAAAGCGGGCGACAAGCCGTGGGACGGCGCAACCGGTCTCGAGTGGACCGTGCCGAGCCCGGCTCCGTTCCACACGTTCGAGCATCCGCCGACCGTCGAGTAAGTCTTTTCCGGCGAAGTGCCGGGTTCCGTCGGCGCGGCACGCTGCTGACGGAATCGGGCGCTTCGCTGGTAGCCGTCAACCCGGCGGCCTCGCGCCAGTCGGGAACAGTATTCAGAATGTCGAGCATGAGTCGAGCATGACCCGCAATTCACAGGAAAGACGTACGCCGGAGCAGATTCGCGCGGGCAACAAGCGCATCGGTCTGGTGATGTTCGCGATTGCGGCGATGTTCTTCGTGGCCATCGTGGTCAAGCAGTACTGGTTCAGCTAAAGCAGCCGTCGTAGTCCGTTGCAGGTTTGTTGAGGATTCAGATGTCGACGCAACCGCCGGCCGAGGCCGACCGCTCTTTCAACCGTTCGATGCTGATCAAGCTGTTCGTCGTCGCGCTGATGATGTTCGGTTTTGGCTTCGCGCTGGTGCCGATGTATCGAGCGATCTGCAAGATTTCCGGCGTCAACAACCTCGTGCAGCGTGATACGACTGCGCGCGAGGCGAAGAACACGCAGGTCGACATGAGCCGCACGATTTCGATCGAATTCGATGCGAACGCGCGCGGCCTGTTGGGTTTCAAGCCGCAGCAACGTAGCCTCGATGTGCATCCGGGCGAAGTGACGACGGTGATGTATGAGGTCAGCAACGAACAGCCGCGCACGGTTCGCGCGCAGGCGATTCCGAGCTACGCGCCGAAGCAGGCAACCGAGTACTTCAGGAAGATCGAGTGTTTCTGCTTCACGCAGCAGACGTTGAGCGCGAACGAGACCAGGCGGATGCCGGTGGTGTTCGTGGTCGACCCGAAGTTGCCGAAGGACGTGAAAACGATCACGTTGTCGTACACGTTCTTCGAAATGAACACGCCGGCGGCGGCGAGCGCCGACGAAGCGGTGCCCGAGGCCAAGGCGACGAACGGTTAACGCAGGCGCGGCGGCAGCCGCAACCGCAGCGGCAGCCGCAACCGCAGCGGCGGTGAGTCCCGCGAAACCGGTTTGACGGCGAGAGCCGCGAACGAAGCAAGACCAGGGGAAACGAAGCGAAATGATCGATAACGGCGGCGAGAAAAGCGGCAGCCCGCGCAAGAGCAGTTTCGGTCAGTCGATGCGCGCGGTGTTCTGGTCGTTTTTCGGCGTGCGCAAGCGCCGCGATCTGGAGGCCGATGCCACGCAGCTCAATCCGCTGCATGTGATCCTGGCCGCATTGATCGGTGCCGCGATCTTTATCGGCGTGCTGATTCTGGTTGTGCGAGTCGTGGTCGGTTGACACGTTCTTCAGTGCCCGGGCCAGCTTGAAGCGAGGCCCGCGCGGGTAGTACCTGGGTCGCGCAGCAAGGCCCAAGAATTAGAGTGAAGCGGTGCGGTATCGACGCGCCGCCGAAGATACAGCCGGAGATTCCGGAACAACTGGACTGAAGTGGAGAATCAAGAATGAGCGGTCAAAACGAGAGCCCGTACTATTTCGTACCGCATCCGTCGCGGCATCCGATCAGCGCCGCTACCGGGTTGCTGGTCATGCTCGGATCGCTTGCGGCCTGGATCAACGACCAGAGTTGGGGGCCGATCGGCGTCTTCGTGGGTTTGTTGTGGCTGCTCTTTACGCTGTGGCACTGGTTCGGCGACGCGATCGCGGAATCGGAAGGCGGTATGTACGGCAAGAACGTCGACCGTTCGTACCGCTGGAGCATGAGCTGGTTCATCTTCTCCGAAGTGATGTTCTTCGGTGCTTTCTTCGGCGCGCTGTTCTATGCGCGCGAAATTGCGCTGCATCAACTCGGTAGCCTCGATTACAAGCTGATCTGGCCGGATTTCTCGGCGGTGTGGCCGAACAACGGTCCGGCTGACCTCGTGTCGGCCTACAAGTCGATGCAACCGTGGCCGGTGCCGACCATCAACACGGCGCTGCTGCTGTCGTCCGGCGCGACGCTGACGGTGTCGCACCATGCGCTGCGCGAGAATCATCGCCGCAAAGCGATCATCTGGCTGGCCGCTACGCTCGCGCTGGGGCTGTGCTTTCTGGTGCTGCAGGGCTTCGAATACTTCGCTGCGTACCACGAACAGAATCTGACGCTGGCCTCGGGCATCTACGGTTCGACGTTCTTCCTGCTGACGGGCTTCCACGGTTTCCACGTGTTCCTCGGCGGCACGATGCTCGCGGTGGTGCTGGCGCGGATGATCCGCGGTCACTTCACGGCGGAGCATCACTTCGCGTTCGAAGGCGCGGCATGGTACTGGCACTTCGTCGACGTCGTGTGGCTCGGGCTGTACGTCGTCGTGTACTGGCTGTAACGCAGTCAGACTCGCGCGCGCCGCATGGCCGGAACGCGCGCGGGCCGTTGGCGTGACGCTGTCCACGGCGGCGCCAACGAGCAGGATGCAAGGATTGATGCAGCGCCGCCCTCGACCTGTCAGGGCGGCGTTTTGTTTGGTGACGTGGAAATCTTGCTGGCGGGGCGCCGGCTGTAGGACGCGGATCGGGAAGGAGCGAGACTCATGCGCAGTGAAGCGATGCGCACTGAAGCGCGGTCTCACCAGCGTCAATACGACACTCGACGCGTCGTGCTCAGCGCGTCAGACTCGCACAGCACGACATTGGACCTCTGAGCTTCAGCGTCCGTACGGAATGCCGGTCGATTGAATCCAGCCCATCCAGTGCGCGAACAGGATGAACAGGAACAGCGAGATCGACAGGCCCACCCGCGTGGCGAGCGACCAGACCATCCGCTTGGTTTTGCCTCTGTCGTGCATCATGAAGTACAGCGCCGACACCATGCTGGCGATGATCAGAGCAAACGCAATGGGAACGATAATGTGCATGGAACCAACTGAAACCGGAAAGCGCAGTGGCAAGACGTTTATTATCGCACCGCGTCCGAGCGTCTGCCGTGGCATCCCGGCGGCTCTGGCCGCGGCAACGGAGCGCATGCAATGAAGTTTCGCCTGATTCCCGCGCTGCTGATCCTGCTCGTCGTCGTCGTGACGGTGCGGCTCGGTTTCTGGCAGCGAGATCGCGCGCATCAGAAGGAAGCGCTCGAGGCGCATATCACGCAGTTCGAGAACGCGCCCGCGCAGCCGGTGAGCGCGGCACCGGTTGCGCTGAAGGACATCGAGTTCCATCGCGTGTCGGCGCGTGGCACTTTTATCGCCGACAAGGTCGTGTACCTCGATAATCGGCCGTATAACGATCAACCAGGCTTTTACGTCGTGATGCCTTTTAAACTGACCGGCGGCGGTTATGTGCTGGTCAATCGCGGCTGGCTGCCGCGCAACATGGTCAATCGCGAGACCATCGCGCCGTACACGACGCCGCCGGGCGAGGTCGAGATCGAAGGCATCGCGCGGGCCGATGCGTCGCGCGCCTTCGAGTTGGGGCAGAACGGTTCGGCCGCGCATCAGCTGATCCGTCAGAATCTCGATGCCGGCGCGTATGCGACGGAAACCGGCTTGCCGCTGCAATCGTTCGTGATCCAGCAGACCGGCAACATCGGCGATGGCCTGGTGCGCGATTGGCCCGCGCCGACCACCGGGGTCGAGACCAACTACGGCTATATGTTCCAGTGGTGGGGCATGGCCGCGGCGGCGCTCGGCTTCGGTCTGTACGCGGCGCGGCGCGCCGGCAGAAAAGAACACGCGCGAGGCGCATGACGTGGTGCAAGCGCGGCCCGCGGCCGCCCAATCATTGAAAGAGGTTTTGTAGTGTCGACTCAAACTCCCCGCCCGCCGCAAGCCGGCAAACCCGCCGCGGCCAAAGCGATCCCCGGTCAACCGAACGGCGCGGGCTCGTGGCGGCGCGGCCGCTGGATGCTGCTGCTGGTCGCGCTGATCGGCGCGGCGCCGATCGCGATTTCGTACTTCATGTACTACGTGATCAAACCGACCGGCGGCAGCACGAACTACGGCACGCTGATCGAGCCTCAGCGGTCGATCCCCGACTCGCTGGTGGTCACCGGCGAGGACGGCAAGCCGCTCAAGCTCGCATCGCTACGTGGCCGCTGGCTGATGATCTCGGTCGACAGCAGCGCATGCGACAAGGCCTGCGCGACGAAGCTCTACTTCATGCGACAAATCCGCGCAACCCAAGGGCCGGAACGCGAGCGCGTCGTCGAAGTGTGGCTTCGCACCGACGCAGGTCAAGTCGCGGACGTGATACAACACGCGTACCCCGACACCGACATGCTGATCGCCGACCCGGCGCAGGTGGCCGCATGGCTTCCCGCCGATACCGGGACCCGGATCACCGACCACATTTTCCTCGTCGATCCGAACGGCAATCTGATGATGCGTTTTCCCAAAGATGCGAACCCGAGCAAGATCAAGAGTGATCTGACCAAATTGCTCAAGTGGTCGAGTATCGGCTGATGCCCGCAAACAGGTAAGAAAAGATGTTCGTACTGGAACTGGCCCTGATCGGCTTGTGTATCGCGTTGCTGCCGCTGTCCTACGTATGGGTCAAGGCCGACGACAACAAATTCCGCAAGCTGGTCTGGCTCACCACCTTCCTCACGCTCGACCTCGTGATGTTCGGCGGCTTCACGCGCCTCACCGATTCCGGCCTTGGCTGTCCGGACTGGCCGGGCTGCTATGGCACGTCGTCGCCGTTCATCGCGCACGCGGCGATTTCCGCGGCCTACCAGGCGATGCCGAGCGGCCCGGTCAGCATGACGAAGGCCTGGATCGAAATGATCCACCGCTATTTCGCGATGGCGATCGGCGTGCTGATCATCGCTCAGACGGCGATCGCGTGGACCGCGCGCATCAAGCGCCGGCCTCTGCATGTGTCGCCGTGGTGGCCGACCTCGTTGCTGCTGCTGATTGTCGTGCAGGGCGCATTCGGTGCATGGACCGTGACGATGAAGCTGCAGCCGATCATCGTGACCACGCACCTGCTGCTCGGTCTCGCGCTGCTCGGCACGCTCGGCTGGCTGGCCGCGCGGCTCACGCCGCTGCCCGCCTACGAACCCGAGGCCGCGCGCTGGCGCGCGGCGGCGCTCGCGGGCCTCGCTCTGCTGGTGTTGCAGATCGCGCTGGGCGGCTGGGTCAGCACCAACTATGCGGTGCTCGCCTGTACCGACTTCCCGACCTGCAACGGTCAATGGATTCCGCCGATGGACTTCGCGCACGGCTTTCACCTGTGGCGCGCGCTCGGCATGAACGGCGACGGCGACATGATCACCCAGGACGCGCTGGTCGCGATCCACTGGACGCATCGCACCTTCGCGTTCGTCGTGATTGCCTATCTGGTGTGGTTCGCGCTGAAGCTGCGCCGCTTCGAGTCGCTGCGGCGGCCGGCGAACGGGGTGCTACTGGTGGTGCTGATCCAGTTCATCACCGGCTTGTCGAACATCGTGCTGCAATGGCCGTTGCCGATCGCGGTGGCCCATAACGGTGGGGCCGCGATCCTGCTGCTGCTGCTCGTCATGTTAAACTTCCGCATCGCTTATAGCCGTCCCGGCCGCGCCGTATTCCCCGCGCGCGACGCCGCGCCAGCGTGACTCACATGGACAGCACGACACTCTCCCAAACGCCCGGCAACCGGGTTTCCCAATATCTCGCTCTGACGAAGCCGCGTGTCACGCAGCTCGCGGTGTTCTGCGCGGTCATCGGTATGTTCCTGTCGACACCGGGCATGGTGCCGTGGACCGTACTGATCGGCGGCACCGTCGGCATCTGGCTGCTGGCCGGTGCCGCGTTTGCGATCAATTGCCTCGTCGAGCAGCAGATCGACGCGAAGATGCGCCGCACGTCGTGGCGCCCGTCCGCGCGCGGCGAAATCACCACGCCGCAAATTTTGCTGTTCTCGGCCGTGCTCGGCGGCCTCGGCATGTGGACGCTCTACACGTTCGCGAATCCGCTGACGATGTGGCTGACGCTCGCCACCTTCGTCGGTTATGCGGTGATCTATACGCTGCTGCTGAAGCCGGCCACGCCGCAGAACATCGTGATCGGCGGTGCGTCGGGTGCGATGCCGCCGGCGCTCGGCTGGGCCGCGGTCACCGGGCACGTGCCCGGCGATGCGTGGATTCTCGTGCTGATCATCTTCGTGTGGACGCCGCCGCATTTCTGGGCGCTCGCACTGTATCGCCGAAAGGATTACGAAAACGCCGGTCTACCGATGCTGCCGAACACGCACGGCGAGAAGTACACGCGCCTGCACATCCTGCTTTACACGGTGATTCTCTTCGCGGTCACGCTGATGCCGTTCATCTCCGGCATGAGCGGGGTCGTGTATCTCGGCTCGGCGGTGCTGCTCGGCGCGGTGTTTCTCGCATATGCGTGGAAGATCTACCGCGAATATTCGGACGATCTCGCGCGCCGAACCTTCCGTTACTCGATCGTCTATCTGTCGCTGTTGTTCGCCGCGCTGCTGATCGACCACTATGCGCGCGTCGTGATCGGCGCGTAACACCATGCTCAAGAAACGCTTTGCGCGTGTCGCGCGCGCCACTGTGATCGCTTGCGCGCTCGGTGGCATGGTTGGTGCCGCGCTCGTCACGGCGGGTTGCGGCAAGCAGCCGCCCGCTTTCACGAATCTCGACATCACCGGCAACACCCAGTTCGCGAGCGATTTCTCGCTGCCCGACACCTCCGGCAAGATCCGCACGCTGGCCGATTACAAGGGCAAGGTGGTGGTGCTGTTCTTTGGCTACACGCATTGCCCGGACGTCTGCCCGACGACGATGGCCGAGCTGTCGCAGGCATTGCAGCAGCTGGGTCCGGAAGACGCGAAGCGTGTGCAGGTGTTGTTCGTCACCGTCGACCCCGAGCGCGATACGCCGCAACTGCTCGCGCAATACGTGCCGGCGTTCAATCCGACCTTCGTCGGCCTGCGTCCCGCTAGCGACGAACAACTCGCGAAGCTCGCAAAGGATTTCCGCATCTACTACGCGAAGGTGCCGGGCAAGACGCCCGACAGCTATACGATGGATCACACGGCCGCGAGCTATGTGTTCGACACGGATGGCAAGCTGCGTCTGTTCGCGCGCGATGGGCAGGGCGCGACGCCGTGGGTGCATGACATCAAGCTGCTGCTCGATTGAGATTGAGGCCCGTGGCCGCGATTTCTCGCGGCTTTCTCGTGGCTGAGGGTTCTCGCCGCCAGCGGCGCGTTGTTCATGACGTGCGACGCACGTAAATCAACGCAATTCCCCTGAGCCGTTCGCGCACTAGTCCTTCCGCAATGTCCTTTCCGTTCCGGCTTCTCAACCCGGAATCGGCAAATTCCCAACCGCCGCAAAGCCTCCGCCCGCCCCGCATAACCATATGCGATCAGGGTATTTCTCAAGCTGCCAGCCATATGAAAGAATTCCGGGCCTGGCCTGCGGCGCACTATCTGAAAGAACGAGTGCACCGCCCGTTTTCATCCGATGCCGATATCGATCCGACGCATTCAACCCATGCAGGCCCATCGGAATCCGTCGGCACACAAATCAGTAACAGCGAGAATCACATGCAGCGCAGAAACATCCTCAAAGCCCTTACCGCAGTCGTCACCGGTGCGGCGATCCTGACCAGCGTCGGCGCCCATGCGGACGACAAAGTCATCAAGGTCGGCACGATCGGCGGCCCGGACGCGCAAATCTGGGAGGTCGTCACCCAGGTGGCGAAGCGCGAAGGGCTGAACGTGAAGGTCGTCGAATTCAACGATTACATCCAGCCGAACGCCGCGCTCGACGCCGGCGACCTCGACGCGAACAGCTTCCAGCACCAGCCGTATCTCGATAGCCAGATCAAGCAACGCGGCTACAAGCTCGTCAACGCGGGCCTCACGTACATCTCGCCGCTCGGCGCGTACTCGAAGAAGCTGAAGTCGTTGAAGGACCTGCCGCAGGGCGCGAAGGTCGCGGTGCCGAACGATCCGTCGAATGAAAACCGCGCGCTGTTGCTGCTGCAGGCGCAAGGGCTGATCAAGCTGAAGGACGGCGCGGGCACCGGCGGCAACAACGCGACGCCGCTCGATATCGCCGCCAATCCGAAGAAGATCAAGTTCATCGAACTCGACGCCGCGCAACTGCCGCGTTCGCTGGCCGACGTCGACGCCGCCGTGATCAACACGAACTTCGCGCTGGCCGCCGGCCTGCAGCCGACCAAAGATGCGATCGCGCTCGAAGACATCCACAGCCCGTACGCGAACCTGATCGCCGTGCGCGCGAAGGACAAGGACCAGCCGTGGGTCAAGAAGCTGGTTGCCGCGTATCAGTCGGAAGACGTGCGTCAGTTCATCAAGACGCAGTTCAAGGGTTCGATGGTGCCGTCGTTCTAAGCGACGGTTTTATCGCTAGTTCATCGCGATCTGATTGCATTGAGGAAAGCACGCGCCGTAACAGGCGCGTGCTTTTTTTATAGCCCCAGCTCCCATCGTTCGAGCGTCAGATCCTGACCGAAGCGGTGCTCCGCCGACGTGCTGGCGAGCATGAAGCCCGCGCGCTCGCATAGCCGCCGCAGCTCGACGAACGTGCTCGCGGATTTCAACGTGAGTTTCGTATATCCCGCGCGCCGCGCGAAGCGTATGCATTCGCCAAGCAACTGCGCGCCGATGCCGAGCCGCCGCGCGTCCGGTTCGACCCACAGCAAACGCACTCCCGCGACCGTCGTCGATACCCCGACGATACACACCGAGCCGATCACCAGGCCTTGCTGCTCGGCGATCCAGCATTTCTCGCGCAGCGGATCGTCGCGCTGCGCGTATTCGGCGACGACACGCGCGAGCACGCCCTCGAACGTGTGATCCCAGCCGTATTGCGCGGCGAACCATTGCGCCTGTCGATGCACGAGCCAGCCGCATTCACCGCTGCGCGGCTGCCGCAGCAGCACGGTTTCTTCGCGAGGCGGCTGATCGCCGAGTAGCCGCTCGATCAGCTTCATCGCCGTGATCAGCCGATCCTGCGAGAGCGCGGTGAGCTTGTCGAGCAGGCCGAGGGCTTCCTGCACGGCGGCGTCATCGAGCGGCGCATAGGTCGCGTGTCCGTGCTCGGTGAGCGCGATCAGCGACTGGCGCGCGTCGGTATCGGACGGGCGGCGCGTGATCAGATTGCGTCGCTCGAAATTGGTCAGCAGCCGGCTCAGATAGCCGCTGTCGAGACCGAGCGCACGACCCAGCACCGATGCGGTTTGCGCGTGTCCGCGAGAAAGCTCGTGCAGCACGCGTACTTCCGTCAGCGAGAACTCGCTTCGCGCGAGGCGCTCATGGAGCGCGCCGATGCATCGGGTGTAGAAGCGGTTGAAATGGCGGACTGCCTGCGCGCGGCGCAGCGCCTCGGAATCGGTCAAGTGAGGCTCCCCGGGGGACTTTGTTGTGAGTTGGTACACACCACTATATTGGAAATTGCCGTACCGCCGGTGGCGAAGCGGCTGTCTACAAGCTCTGGGCTCAAAGTGGACTCAAACTGGTATTAAAAATATGCTGAACAGATGGCTTTTGATCGCCTTTAAAGCCAAAAATCATCCACTGGTATCTTTTATCGAGCCCACATACGGGTAAATCCTGGTCTGCAAATTCGCCTGAAAATCATGCTGAAAATGGCATGAAACCCTTATCTATCAAGGCTTACAGCGCGAAGACAATTGCATAGAACCAGTAAATTGACTGGTATTATGTTGGTTATATAATGGGCTCTCAAATTTCCCAGAGCCGTGGTGTTCGCGGCTGCGTTGGAGCCCCATGGAAACTCGCTGGTCCGCATTGATGCCTGACGTGCGCAACGTCACGCCGCTCTATCTGCAGCTCGCGCGCAACCTTGCGACGGCGATCCATTGTGGCGTCTGGTCGGCCGGCGAGGCGCTGCCGTCGGAGCGCACGCTGTCCGACGCGATCGGCGTGTCGCGCATCACCGCGAGGAAGGCCATCGAGCTGCTGGTCGAGCAAGGTCTGATTCGACGTTCGCGCGGCGCGGGCAGTTTTATTACGCCGCGCGTCGAAGATCCGCTGTCGCGCCTCACCGGCTTCACGAAGAAGATGCAGCAGCGCGGTTTCCGGCCGGATTCGGTGTGGCTCGAACGCGATGTGCGCGCGGCCAACCGCGATGAACTGCTGCATCTCGGTCTGTCGCCGGGGGCGGCGATCACGAGCCTGCGGCGGCTGCGACGCGCGGACGGCATCGTGATGGCGGTCGAGCATTCGGCGTTGCCGGTCGCGATCGTGCCTGATCCGCTCGCGATCGGCGATTCGCTGTACAGCTATCTCGAACAACGCGGCGCGGCGGTGGTCCGCGCGCTGCAACACTTCCGCGCGGTCAACGCGTCGAGCGAAGTCGCCGCGCTGATGGACATCGAACCGCGCACCGCGCTGCTCGTCATTACCCGTATCGGCTACAGCGTGGATCAGCGCGCGATCGAGCTGACCGACACCTACTGCCGCGACGACTACTACGACTTCGTCGCCGAACTGCGCACCTGAACGCGCAAGTGAACCACGCGGCCGGCCAGGCCGCGAACCCGGCGAGCGCAATTTGCCGCATACGTATCACGCACCAGAGAGACTCATGCTGACCGGAAACATACTCACCACCCAAGGGTGGATCCACGGCACGCTCGAATACGAAAACGGCCGCATCACGGCGCTGGCCGGTGACCCCGTCGATCCGTCGAGCAACGACGCGCCGTACATCCTGCCCGGCTTCATCGATCTGCACGTGCATGGCGGCGGCGGCGCCGACGTGATGGAAGCTGGCGACGCGATCGAAACGATCACCCGCACGCATGCGCGCCACGGCACGACGAGCCTGCTCGCGACCACGATGACCGCGCCGCGCGACGAGCTGATGAGCGTGGTCGCCGGCCTCGGCAATGTTGCGCGGGTGCGCACGCCGGGCTGCTCGCGAGTGCTCGGCGTGCATCTCGAAGGGCCCTACATCAACCCCGGCAAGCTCGGCGCGCAACCCGACGCGGCGGTCTCGGCGGTGATGGACGAAGTGCTCAAATATCTGTCGATCGCGCCAATCCGCGTCGTCACGCTGGCGCCGGAAATCGCCGGCCATATGGAGATCATCTCCGAGATGGCGGCGCGCGGCGTGCGCGTGCAGCTCGGCCATTCGCTCGGCACCTACGACGACGCGGTGGCCGCGCTCAAACACGGCGCCTGCGGCTTTACGCATCTGTTCAACGCGATGTCGCCGCTGCATCACCGCAATCCGGGGCTCGTCGGCGCGGCGCTTGCGCATGCCGAGTACGCCGAAATCATTCCCGACCTGCTGCACGTCCATCCGGGCGCGATCCGCACCGCGTTGCGCGCGATCCCGCGTCTGTACGTGGTGACAGACAGTACGTCGGCCACCGGCATGCCCGATGGCGAATATCGCCTCGGCAGCCAGCACGTCACCAAGTGCCTCGGCGGCGTACGTCTTGCCGACGGCACGCTCGCCGGCAGCACGCTGACGATGGATCAGGCGTTGCGCAATCTCGTGTCGATCGGCCTGCCGATCGCCGATGTATCGAACCGTTTGTCGCGCTATGCCGCCGACTATCTCGGCATCGAAGACCGTGGCCGTATCGCGCGTGGCGCGTGGGCCGACATCGTGGTGTTCGATCGCGAGCTGGCGCTCGCCGCGACTTACGTCGAAGGAGAAGCCATTGTCGAATATGCTTAACGAAGCGCTCGCGTCCGCCGCAACGGTCGCCGAGCAGTTGAAGGACACTTCGCGCGTCGCGGCGCTCGCGGCGACGCTCGCCGCACAGCCGTGCCATGTCGCGCTGACGGTCGCACGTGGCAGCTCGGATCACGCGGCCAGTTACTTCGCGTCGCTGACGATGAGCCGGGTCGGCGTGCCGGTCGCGTCGCTGCCGATGTCGGTCGCGACTTTGCAGCAGGCGCCGCTGCGCGTGCGCGATCAGCTCGCGCTGGCGTTTTCGCAATCGGGCAAGAGCCCCGATCTGGTCGGCACGATGAGCGCGCTGCGCGCCGCCGGCGCGCTGACGGTCGCGGCGGTCAATGCGCCGTCCTCGCCGCTCGCCGATGCGTGCGAGTGGCATCTGCCGCTCGTGGCCGGCCCCGAACTGAGCGTCGCGGCGACCAAAAGCTATATCGCGATGCTGTCGATCTCCGCGCAACTGGTCGCGCATTGGCAGAACGATGCCGAGCTGCTCGGCGCGCTCGCCGCGTTGCCCGATGCACTGGAGCGCGCTGGCCGGCTCGACTGGTCGCTGGCCGTCGACGAACTGCGCGGCATCGAACGGATGATCGTGATCGGCCGCGGTCTCGGTCTCGCGATCGCGCAGGAAGCGGCGCTGAAGTTGAAGGAAACTTCCGGCATTCAGGCCGAAGCGTTTTCGAGCGCGGAAGTGCGGCATGGTCCGATGGAACTGATCGACCGCGACTATCCGCTGCTCGTGTTCGCGCCGCGCGGGCCGGAGCAGGCGGGTCTGCTGCAACTCGCGCACGACATGCGCGCGCGCGGCGCGCGCGTGCTGCTCGCCGCGCCGGACGACGTGCCGGACGCATCGCTGCCGCTCGTTTCAACCGCTCACGCGGCGCTCGATCCGATCGCCGCCATCCTGTCCTTTTATGTGATGGCCGCGGACCTTGCCGCCGCGCGCGGGCGCAATCCCGACGCGCCACGCCATCTCAACAAAGTCACCGAAACTCATTGACGAGAATGCAGATGAGACGTGTCGAGAAGTCCAGCCTGATGAGTTACTCCACAGATCACATTGTTTTGCTCGCCCCGCTGACCGGTCCGGTCGTGCCGCTCGCGAACGTGCCGGACCCGGTGTTTTCGGGTGGCATGTTCGGCGACGGCATCGGCATCGATCCGCTCGAGGGCCGGCTTGTCGCACCGTGCGACGGCGTCATCACGCACCTTGCGCGCACCGGTCATGCGGTCACGCTGGCAAGTGCCGAGGGCGTGGAGATCCTGCTGCATATCGGTATCGATACGGTCGAGCTGAACGGCAAGGGTTTCGCGCCGATGGTCGAGCAGGGCGCGCAGGTCCGCGCGGGCGACGTGCTGATCGAGTTCGATCAGGATCAGATCGCGCTGAACGCGCCGAGCCTCGTATCGGTGATCGCGATTGCCAATTCGGATGCGTTCGAGGTGATTGAGCGCGCGCCCGCTGGTCAGGTGAAGGCCGGTGAGACGCCGCTGCTGGTGCTGCGCGCGCGGGCCGGCACGAATGCCGGTGCGGCGGCGGGCCATGCAAGCGCTGTGCAGGACGAAGCGCGCCGGCAGGTCACGCTCACGCATGCGGGCGGTTTGCACGCACGGCCGGCAGCGCGGGCGCGCGAAGCAGCGCGCGGTTTCGATGCCCGCGTTGAGGTGCGTTACGAAGGTCGCAAGGCGGCGATCGAAAGCGTGGTGGGTTTGCTGGGTCTAGGTGCAGGAGAGGGCGCGACGGTTGAACTGCTCGGCGTCGGCCCGCAAGCGCAGGCCGCGGTCGATGCGATCGCGCATGAACTGACGCGCGAAGCGCACGGCGAAGTCGAACAGAAGCCGGCGCGGTCGACCACCGCGCCAGCGATGCCCGCCGTTGCCGCGCGTCCCACCGACGGCGAGCCGCTCGCGCCGAACACGCTCGCGGGCGTCTGCGCGGCGCCGGGCGTCGCGGTCGGCACGCTGGTGCGCTGGGACGACGCGGACGTCGATCCGCCCGAGCAGGCGAGTGGCACGTCGGCGGCAGAGAGTCGTTTGCTCGACAAGGCGATCGCGACCGTCGACGCCGATCTCGACACGATCGTGCGCGATGCGTCGCAACGCGGCGCGGTCGGCGAGGCGGGGATTTTCGCCGTGCATCGTGTGCTGCTCGAAGATCCGACGCTGCTCGACGCGGCGCGTGATCTGATCAGCCTCGGCAAGAGCGCCGGGTTCGCGTGGCGCGATGCGATCCGCGCGCAGATCGGCATCCTGAGCCATGTCGAAGATGCGCTGCTCGCGGAGCGCGCGGCCGATCTGCGCGACATCGAAAAGCGCGTGCTGCGCGCGCTCGGCTATACGAACGCGGCGGCACGCTCGCTGCCCGACGAGGCGGTGCTTGCGGCCGACGAATTCACGCCGTCGGACCTGTCGTCGCTCGATCGCACGCGGGTCACCGCGTTGGTGATGGCGCGTGGCGGCGCGACCTCGCACGCGGCGATTCTCGCGCGACAGGCGGGCATTCCGGCGCTGGTCGCGATCGGCGACGCATTGCATGCGATTCCCGACGGCACCCAGGTGGTGGTCAACGCGAGCACGGGCCGGATCGAATTCGCGCCGACCGAACTCGACGTCGATCGTGCGCGCCGTGAGCGCAGCCGCCTCGCCGACGTGCGCGAAGCGAATCGCCGCACGTCGCAGCAAGCTGCGGCCACCTCTGATGGCCGCGCGATCGAAGTGGCCGCGAACATCGCGACGCTCGACGATGCGCAGGCCGCGGTCGACAACGGCGCCGACGCGGTCGGGCTGTTGCGCACCGAGTTGCTGTTCATCCACCGGCCGGCCGCGCCGAACGCGGACGAGCATCGCCAGAGCTACCAGGCGATCGTCGATGCATTGAGTGGCCGCACCGCAATCATCCGCACGCTCGATGTAGGCGCGGACAAGGAAGTCGACTACCTGACGCTGCCGCCCGAGCCGAACCCCGCGCTCGGTTTGCGTGGCGTGCGCCTCGCGCAGGTGCGCCCCGATCTGCTCGACGATCAGCTGCGTGGCCTGCTCGCGGTGCGCCCGGTCGGCGCGGTGCGCATCCTGCTGCCGATGATCACCGACGCGGGCGAACTCGTGCGCATCCGCAAGCGGATCGACGAACTCGCGCGCGATGCGGGCCGCACCGAGCCGATCGAAGTGGGTGTGATGATCGAAGTGCCGTCGGCGGCGTTGCTTGCCGATCAGCTTGCGCGGCACGCGGATTTTCTGTCGATCGGCACCAACGATCTGACCCAGTACACGCTCGCGATGGACCGCTGCCAGCCCGATCTCGCGGCTCAGGCAGACGGCCTGCATCCGGCTGTGCTGCGGTTGATCGCGGCCACCGTCGAAGGCGCGGCGAAGCACGGCAAATGGGTCGGCGTGTGCGGCGCGCTCGCCGGCGATCCGCTCGCGATGCCGCTGCTCGTCGGGCTCGGCGTGACAGAACTGTCCGTGGACCCGGTGTCGGTGCCGGGCATCAAGGCACGCGTGCGTACGCTCGACTATCAACTGTGCCGTCAGCGCGCCGAGGACGCGCTCGCGCTCGATTCCGCGCAAGCGGTCAGGGCCGCGAGCCGCGCAACCTGGCCGCTCGACTGAATCTGCTGATTCCCGTGCTTCCGGCCGCACGAGGGTGCCGGCCGGGACACTGCGCGACTTCCTCACACATCGCTGCACCGCTTAAGCAACACGTTCAACTACGAGACAAAGATTGGAGATACCCATGGATGGAAATCCGTTTCTGAAAATTCAGCGGCTGGGACGCGCGCTGATGCTGCCGATCGCGGTACTGCCGGTCGCCGGCCTGCTGCTGCGACTCGGCCAGCCCGATGTGTTCAACATCAAGATGATCGCCGATGCGGGCGACGCGATTTTCAGCAACCTGCCGCTGCTGTTCGCGATCGGCGTGGCGGTCGGTTTTGCGAAGGACAACAACGGCGTCGCGGGTCTCGCGGGCGCGATCGGCTATCTGGTGCAGATCGCCGTGATGAAGGACATCAACGACAAGCTCAACATGGGCGTGCTGTCGGGGATCATCGCGGGTATCGTCGCGGGGCTGCTGTATAACCGCTACAAGGACATCAAGCTGCCCGACTACCTCGCGTTCTTCGGCGGCAAACGCTTCGTGCCGATCGTCACGGGGCTGATATGTGTCGGGCTCGGCATCGTGTTCGGCTATGTGTGGCAGCCGGTGCAGTCCGCGATCGACATCGCCGGGCACTGGCTCACCACGGCGGGCGCGCTGGGTGCATTCGTGTTCGGCGTGCTGAACCGTCTGCTGCTCGTGACGGGCCTGCATCACATTCTCAATTCGCTGACGTGGTTCGTGTTCGGCACCTTCACGCCGACCGGCGGCGCGCCGGTCACCGGCGACCTGCACCGCTTTTTCGCGGGCGATCCCACCGCGGGCACCTTCATGACGGGCTTCTTCCCGGTGATGATGTTCGGCCTGCCGGCCGCGTGTCTCGCGATGTATCACGAGGCGCCGAAAGAACGCCGCGCGATGGTGTTCGGCCTGCTGGCCTCGATGGCACTGACGTCGTTTCTGACCGGCGTGACCGAGCCGATCGAATTCAGCTTCATGTTCCTCGCGCCGGTGCTGTATGCGATCCACGCGCTGCTGACCGGGCTCGCGCTCGCGATCTGCTCGGCGCTCGGCATTCACCTCGGCTTCACGTTCTCGGCGGGTTTCATCGACTACGTGCTGAACTTCGGTCTGTCGACGAAGGGCTGGTGGGCGATCCCGCTCGGCATCGTGTACGCGGTCGTGTACTACGGGCTGTTCCGCTTCTTCATCCGCAAGTTCAACATGGCGACGCCGGGCCGCGAGCCCGCTGCCGACGAGCAGACCGATTCGTTCGCCGAGGGCGGTTTCGTTGCGCCGGCTGCCGCGGCAGCAGCGCCGCGTGCGCAGCGCTATATCGCGGCGCTGGGCGGTGCGGCGAATCTGTCGGTGGTGGATGCGTGCACGACGCGTTTGCGTCTGTCGGTCGTCGACGCGGAGAAAGTCTCCGAGAGCGAACTGAAGTCGATCGGCGCACGTGGCGTACTCAAGCGCGGTGTGACCAATGTGCAGGTGATCATCGGGCCGGAGGCGGACATCATCGCCGATGAGATTCGTACGGTGATCGCGCAAGGTGGTGCGGCGGTGAACGTGGCTGCGGCGGCGGATGCGGCTGTGCCAGGCGTTGGCGCCATGCTGGCCGCTGCCGCTGCGCCGGACGCTCAAAGCGCCGCCCAGCACGCTCATCAAGCGCAAGGCGGCCCGCTCGATCCGGATCCGCTGCGCTGGCTCGCGGTGTTCGGTGGCGCCGGCAACGTGGTGTCGCTCGATGCGGTCGCGGCGACGCGTCTGCGGATCGTCGTGCGCGATCCGTCGGCGGTCGATCGTCAGCGTCTCGCTTCGCTCGATACCGCGTGGGTCGCGGCGGACACGTTCCATATCGTCGTTGGCGAGGCAGCGCCGCGTTATAAGCAGAGACTCGCCGAGCGTCTGTCGTTGCCTCGCGGCGGCGCGGGTGCGGCGCCGCTGCCGGCGTGACGTGAACGGATGATTGCGCGGTTGGCCGCGCGCTAGCGGTCACAAAAAAAGCGGCACCTTGATTTCAAGGTGCCGCTTTGCATTGCATGGCCGCCCGCGCTGCCGCGCCGCGCTCAATACATCGAATGGTGATTTTCCTCGATCGCCGCCGCGGTGATCTTGCCGCGCATCACGCGATACACCCAGCTCGTATAAAGCAGGATCAGCGGCAGGAATACGATCACCGCGAACAGCATGATTTCGAGCGTCAGGCGGCTCGACGTTGCATCCCACAGCGTCAGGCTGCTGCGGCCGTCGAGCGACGACGGCATGATGAACGGGAACATCGAAAAGCCGGCGGTCAGGATCACGCCGATCACCATCAGCGACGTCGACAGGAACGCGCTTGCCTCGAAGAGCGAACGCGCGAGCAGCACGGCGAGCGCGCCGCCGATCAGACCCGCGAGCGGCGCGAGGGCCATCCACGGATAGAGTGCGTAATTGGTCAGCCACAAACCCGGCGCGCCGATTACGGTCTTCATCAGCGGATTGGAGACGGCGTCTAGCGGCGGCGCGTCGACGATCTGATAGCCGCCGATCATCGTCGCGACCAGCGCGCCCGCGACGAGGAACAGCACCACCGTGCACAGCGCGGCGAGCCGCAGCGCCTTCGACGCGCGCTCGTGGATCACACCGTCCGACTTCCACTTCACGAATGCGGCGCCGTGCGCGGTCAGCATCGCCAGGCTGACGAGTCCGCACAGCAGCGCGAACGGATTGAGCAGGCCGAAGAAGCCGCCGTGATAGGTCACGCGCAGATCGGTATCGAACGAGAACGGCACGCCTTGCAGCAGATTGCCGAACGCGACGCCGAATACCAGCGCCGGCACGAATCCGCCGATAAAGAGTCCCCAGTCCCACGCATTGCGCCAGCGCGGGTCGTCGCGTTTGCCGCGATAGTCGAAGCCGACCGGCCGGAAGAACAGCGCGAACAGCACCAGCAGCATCGCGAAGTAAAAGCCCGAAAACGACGCCGCGTACGCGAGCGGCCACGCGGCGAACATCGCGCCGCCCGCGGTGACGAACCACACCTGATTGCCTTCCCACGTCGCGCCGACCGTGTTCACGACGATGCGGCGCTCGGCGTCCGTCTTTGCGATGAACGGCAGCAGGATCGCCGCGCCCATGTCGAAGCCGTCGGTCAGCGCGAAGCCGATCAGCAGCACGCCGATCAGCACCCACCAGATCAGTCTGAGGACAGCGTAGTCCATGGCGGTTTTTCCCCTTGGGCGGTATGGCGGCGCGTCAGGCGACCGTATTCGGCGCGAGCGGCGGGTTCACCGGCTGCGCGATTTCGTGGTGATAGCGGCCCGTATGCAGCGACGACGGGCCGAGCCGCGCGTACTTGAACATCAGCGTGATCTCGATGATGAACAGCACCGTGTAGAACAGCACGAAGCCGGCGATGCTCAGATACAGATCGCGTGGTGTCAGGTTCGACGCGGCCAGGTTGGTCGGCAGAATGCCCGCGATGCTCCACGGCTGGCGGCCCATTTCCGCGACGATCCAGCCGAATTCGGCGGCAAGCCATGGCAACGGAATCGCCCACACCGCCCAGCGCAAAAACCAGCGGCGCTTTTCCAGCAATAGCGTGCGCTGCGCGCAGAACCAGAACGCCAGCACGAAGGTCGCGAGGAACAGCAGCCCGAGGCCGACCATCAGGCGAAACGAGAAGAACAGCGGCAGCACCGGCGGAACCGTCCGCTTGGCGGCTTCGGCGATCTGGTCCGGCGTCGCATCCGTCACGTTTGCCGTGAGCGGCTTGAGCAACAGCGCGTAGCCGAGATCTTCCTGGTGCGCTTCGAAGGTTGCGCGGGCTTCGTCGCTTGCGTCGCCGCCCTTCAGCTTTTGCAGCGCCTCATACGCGAGCATGCCGTTCTTGATGCGCTCTTCGTTGCGCTCGATCAGGTCGCGCAGCCCGACCACCGGCTCGTCGAGCGACCGCGTGGCGATGATGCCGAGCGCGTATGGCACGCGGATCGCGTAGTCGGTGCGCTGTTCCCGCTGATTGGGGATGCCGAAGATCGTGAACGGTGCCGGCGCGGGCGCGGTCTCCCATTCGGATTCGATCGCCGCGAGCTTGACCTGCTGAACTTCGCCGGTGCGGTAGCCGGATTCGTCGCCGAGCACGATTACGCAAATCGACGACGCGAGGCCGAAGCCGGCGGCGATCGCGAACGAGCGCAGCGCGAATTCGGTGTCGCGGCGCTTGAGCAGATACCACGACGACACGCCGAGCACGAACATCGCCGCGGTCACATAGCCGGCCGATACCGTGTGCACGAATTTCACCTGCGCGACCGGATTGAAGATCACCGCCGAGATGCTGTCGAGCTCCATGCGCATCGTCTGGTAGTTGAACTTCGCGCCGACCGGATTGTTCATCCAGCCGTTGGCGATCAGGATCCACAGCGCGGACAGGTTCGAGCCGAGCGCGACGCAGAACGTGACGATCAGATGCTGCACCCTCGACAGCCGGTTCCAGCCGAAGAAGAACAGGCCGACGAAGGTCGATTCGAGGAAGAACGCCATCAGCCCTTCGACGGCGAGCGGCACGCCGAAAATATCGCCGACGTAGTGCGAGTAGTACGCCCAGTTGGTGCCGAACTGGAACTCCAGCGTGAGACCGGTGGCGACGCCCATTGCGAAGTTGATACCGAACAGCTTGCCCCAGAACTGCGTCATGTCCTTGTAGATCTGCTTGCCGGTCATCACGTAGACGGACTCCATGATGACCAGCAGCCACGCGAGCCCAAGCGTGAGCGGCACGAACAGAAAGTGATAGAGCGCGGTGACGGCGAACTGAAGGCGCGACAGTTCGACGACTTCGTTAACGGGCATGTGGATCACCTTCCGACGGATGCGGCGCGGGCGCCGACAGCAGCGCCCGAGCGACCTGCTCGGGCGGCAGCGTCATGTGCTCTGCCTGCGGATGATTGAAGAACGTGTACTTGAGCGCCATCAGCAACACGAATTTGATGGCGAGGATGATGGTGAGATCGCGTGCCAGCGTCGGGCCGCGTACCCAGCCGATGAATCGGTCGCGCCAGCGCGACCGGAAGGTGCTGCTGCGATTGACGGCTATGGTCATGATCGGTCGAAGAACGACTTCACGCCGGTGAATCCGGCCGGATCCAGGCTGCCCTGGTTGCCGGGCGGTCTGGCGAATACATGCCGATGAAGGAGTGGAACCTCGCGCGCTCAGGTTTGGCGATGCGGAAGCGAGTCGCGAAACTCGCCGCGTTCACGCAGTATTGCCGTGTGGTTCTCGATACGTCAAGGAAGGTGTGGCGCGCGCGGCATATGCCGGGCACGAGCGGCAGGCGCGAATGCGCGTGCCACGGTAATGTCAAAAAAACGGACGTAAAAAAGCCCCGCCGTCTTGCGAGGGCGGGGCTTCGGGGGCCTATGCGGCAGCTTGCGGCTTTACGCGTATTCGGCCAGTGCGCCGCGCATCTTCTTCATCGCGCTCGCTTCGATCTGGCGGATACGTTCGGCCGATACACCGAACTCGTCAGCCAGCTCGTGCAGCGTGGAGCCGCCCGAGCCGTCGTCCTCTACCTTCAGCCAGCGGGCTTCGATGATGCGGCGGCTGCGCGGGTCGAGTGCATCGAGCGCACTGGCGATGCCGTCGCTTTGCAGCTTGTCGCGCTGACGCGAAGCCAGCACGGCGGTCGGCTCGCTATGCGAGTCGGCCAGGTAGGCGATCGGCGCGTACGACTCTTCGCCGTCTTCGACCTGGCCTTCCAGCGCGATGTCGCCGCCCGACAGACGCGTTTCCATTTCGGCGACTTCTTCGCGCTTCACGTTCAGTTCCTTCGCGAGACCTTCGATCTCGTCCGGCGTGAACGCGCCCAAACCCTGCTTGTGACTACGCAGGTTGAAGAACAGCTTGCGCTGCGCCTTGGTGGTCGCGACCTTGACCATGCGCCAGTTGCGCAGGATGTATTCGTGGATCTCGGCCTTGATCCAGTGCATCGCATACGACACGAGGCGCACGTTCTGCTCGGGGTCGAAGCGCTTGACGGCCTTCATCAGGCCGATGTTGCCTTCCTGAATAAGGTCGGCGTGCGGCAGCCCATAACCGAGGTAATTGCGCGCGATCGACACCACGAGCCGCAGGTGCGACAGCACCAGACGACGCGCGGAGTCCAGATTGTCCTGCTCGCGAAATTCGGTGGCGAACTGGCGTTCTTCTGCCGGCGTCAGCATCGGGATCCGGTTGACGGCCTGGATGTAGGCGTCGATGTTGCCCAGCTGGCCGGGCAGCAGCGAGGAATGCGAGAGCGCCAGTGCACCTGCCGGAGCGGCCTTAGCCGACGACGGGCTCAAAGTACTCGGAAGGGTCATTGCATGGCTCACGTATGAAACTCCTTTGGAATCAGACAATAGCGTATTCAGATAACGACTCCAGCGACGGATGTTAGCACTCTGATCTGTCGAGTGCTAATACTTAGAGCCCGTAGGGGCATCTAGGTTCCCTCAAAATCTATTGAAATTCAGATTTCAATAGCCATCATACGCTCTATTTTGCTGCGGCGATGGAGGCGTAGGAGTTACCGGCGACGTTGACCGGTTTCCTATAAATGACTGATTTTTTCCAATTCTGAAGTGAATAATTGCGAAATTGGCGAATTATTCATGCGATCCACTGCTTTGAGTTTGTCCTTAGAATTAACCCGACAGTCGCGCATCGTTTAAATGCTCGTGACAGCGGGTGCTGGATGAACAAGAACAACACTGTTTTGCGTGGACATACTCTAAAAACAGCGCTGGCGCTCCTGCTGATGGGAACGGCCGGGGTGGCTCTCGCGGATCCGTTCGGCATTCAGGTCACGGCCGGCGTCGGCGACCATCACATCAAGAAGCTCGATCTGGGCCTCGTGTGGAACCCGGGCTGGACCTGGTGGCCGATCGGCGACTGGCATTTCGCGCTGGTCGGCGAGGCGCACGCGGCGTGGTGGCACACCAACGAAGGGAACGTTCACGACGATATCGGCGAGTTCGGCGTCACGCCGATGATCCGTTTCATCAAGTCGTCGGGCTCGGTGCGGCCGTTCGCCGAGGCAGGCGCCGGCGTCCGGCTGCTGACGAGTCCCCGCATTTCCACCGACCTCACGCTCAGCACCGCGTTCCAGTTCGCCGAGACGGCCGGCGTCGGGCTGCAGTTCGGCGAGCATCAGCAGTACCTCGCGGGCTACCGCTTTCAGCATGTGTCCAATGGCGGTATCAAAGAGCCCAATCCTGGTATAAATTTCAGCCAGCTATATTTGCAATATAACTTCTGACCGTGGTCCCTTTCGGCCCGCGGTGTGCGAGGGGCTCTGCAATGGCGGCAAAGATGATCGAAGCGATTCGCGGGCTCGAGCGGGAGCGTTTTCGTGCAATGGTCGAGGGCGATGGGCAGTCGCTCGACACGCTGCTCGCGGACAACGTGAGCTACGTTCATACGAACGGCAAGCGCGAGACGAAACGGCAGTTCATCGACGGGATTACCGCGGGGCGCCGCCGTTATCGGCAGATCGAGGTGCAATCGCAGGACGTGCTGCCGGCCGGGCGCGAAACCTACGTCGTGACGGGCCGCGCGCTGATCGAGATGGAAGCGAACAACGGCGCGTTGCTGTTTCCAATCGCGTACACGGCGATTCATATGCACGAAGACGGGCAGTGGCGGCTGATCGCCTGGCAGGCGACCCGTTGCGCGCTCGAGTGAGCTTTGCCGTTGCGTGGACTGGCGGGCTCGCGGGTTTTGCGAGCCCTCACTGAATTCTCGCGAGGTCCACTGAATTCGTGTCGGCTCGTCGTGCGCGCTTTGTAAGCACGTCGACAGCGGCGCCGGCGGAACGCTGGTACGCGCACCGCCGCTACAAGCTCCAGTCAACTCTTCAGACGGCGACGCATTCGTCGGATTGTTCGCGCCCGGCCGTGCGGTGCTCATCGCTGATATTCACGCGGACCGCCTGCGCGATTCGCATCGCCACGTCGCTCGCATACGGATGCCGCGCCGGCACCGGAAGCCGCGTGCAGCGCTCCACGGCACCTTTGATCGCCGCAAGATCCGCAAAATCGAGACCGCTGTCGATGCCCCGAGCGTCGAGATTCATTGCGAGCGTGACCAGATCGACATTGCCGGTGCGCTCGCCATTGCCGAACAGGCAGCCTTCGACGCGCTCCGCGCCCGCCAGCAGCGCGAGTTCCGCCGCGGCCACGGCGGTGCCGCGATCGTTATGCGGATGCACCGACAGCACGATGCTGTCTCGATAACCGAGATTGCGGTGCATCCACTCGATCTGGTCGGCGAACACGTTCGGCGTGGCTGCCTCGACGCTCGCCGGCAGGTTGATGATCATCTTGTGATCGCGCGTGGGGCGCCACGTCTGCGCGACGGCGTCGCACACCTCGCGCGCGAACGGCAGCTCGGTCGTGTTGAAGGTTTCGGGCGAGTACTGGAAGGTCCAGTGCGTACCGGGCCGGCGCTGCGCATGCTCTTTGATCGCGCGCGTGCCTTCGACGGCCAGCGCCTTGATCTGATCTTTCGACTGGTTGAACACGATGCGCCGGAACGACGGGCAGATCGCGTTGTACAGATGCACGATCGCGCGCGGTACACCTTCGAGCGCGTCGAACGTGCGTGCGATCAGCTCCGCGCGCGACGGCACGAAGACCTCTATCGTCACGTCGTCGGGAATGCGTTTTTCGTCGATCAGCTTGCGCACGAAATCGAAGTCGGTCTGCGATGCCGATGGAAAGCCGACTTCGATTTCCTTGAAGCCGATCGCGACCAGCATCTCGAAATATTCGAGCTTTTGCGCGGCGTTCAGCGGCTCGATCAGCGCCTGATTGCCGTCGCGCAGATCGGTGCTCATCCAGACCGGCGCGGCGTCGATCGTGTGGCTTGGCCATTTGCGGCCGGTCAGGCGCACGGCGGGGAAGGGGCGGTATTTGTCAGCGGGATTGCGCAACATGGTGATGTGCCTCATTCGTGGTGTCGTCGGCGAGGCGGCGTGGCGTCGAGCGGTTGGCCGACTGCCATGAACGCACGGTTGAGCAGCCGATGGCTGCGGCAACGACGAACGGGCGCGAACGCAGCGGCGTCATGATGACGACCGGAGCGAACCTGAAAGAACGCATCGGCGAACCGCAAAGCGGACGCGGATGCTGCCCGTGCAACGTGCATTTGACCCTCTCGCTTCGTCCGCGCGGTAAACGGACGAATGCATACGACGACTGGTGGTGGGAACTACGACTGGGGGTGAAACGGAACGACAGGAACTGCGGGAGCTACGAGGGGACCGCCCGACGGCAGCCGGAGCTGCCTGCGAGTGGCGCTACGCGTGACTTACGCCAGGCGTAGCGATAGGGGCCGCGCTAGGCGGCCGGAGGTAATTCGGAGGGTGTTCGGAAGGGAACGCATGAGCGCGAATGTATGACGGCATGCGGCCGCGTGTCAACTTGCTGCCGCTGCGCGCTGAGTGGTCGCAGCGCGATTTCGAATCGAACGG
The DNA here is from genome assembly GCF_021390495.1 of Paraburkholderia sp. ZP32-5. Lineage (NCBI taxonomy): Bacteria > Pseudomonadati > Pseudomonadota > Betaproteobacteria > Burkholderiales > Burkholderiaceae > Paraburkholderia > Paraburkholderia sp. ZP32-5. The sequence continues at coordinate 420,808 of NZ_JAJEJP010000001.1, forward strand.
CGAGGCCCGTGGCGCTGTCCAGCGCGGTGCGCGCTGGACGATGAAAGCACGAAAGCGCGCGAACGCGTCAGACCGGCGCTTTCGCGATATCGACGATCAGCTCGACCTGCCGCTCGATCGCACCAGGCACCGGCGCTTCACCGCGCAGCACGGCGTCGATCCACGCGGCCGTGGTCGCCGCGTCGCGCGCCTCGGGCAGTTCGACTTCGGGCGCGTCGGGCGATGAACGCTCGTGCGCCAGCCGCGTTTCGCACACGCCGTCGTGCAGCCAGTCGACCTGCACCTGGCGGCGCGTATCGGCGACCGCCTCGCCTTCGGTGCCGCGCGCGAGCAGCGCGCCGCCGAGCGCCGCGTCCGGATGCGTGTTGAACAGCTGCGTGAGGCTGTCGCGATACGGCGGATGCGTGTAGTTCACGAGACGCAGTCCGGCCGGCGCGAACGGCTGCAGGATCTTCACCAGCGTGTGCGTCGAATTGCGCACGCCCATGCGCCGCCGCAGCGCGAGCAGGCGAGCGAGCTTCGGCGCGAGCACGTCGATCGGCGCGAACGCGACGCGGCGCGCGGCGAGGCCGTCTTCGATCTGCGCGTGCGACTGTGCCTGCTCGATGCGCAGGTGCGTGAAGATTTCCGCGCTCGTCACGCGACCGGGATCCTCGGTGACGCCATGCACGAGCACCGGCACGCCTTCGCGCGCCAGCAGTAGCGCGAGCAGTGGCACGAGGTTCGGCTGTTTGCGCGCGCCGTTATACGATGGAATCGACACGGGCCGGTACGCGCCGTGCGGCAAGCGCAGCGGTTCGAATGACGCATGCGCGGCGGCCAGCATCGCGGCGAGTTCGTCGGCGGTTTCGCCTTTCACGCGATACGCGAGCAGCACTGCACCGAGTTCGAGGTCATCGACGCGGCCGTCGAGCATCGCGCGATAGAGCGCGCGCGTATCGTCGGCGGTCAGCGCGCGGGCGCCGTTCGGGCCGCGGCCGATTTCCTTGATGAAACGGGCGCAGGGGAAAGGAGAGACGGTGTCGGTAGCGGTGGAGTCGGTCATCGGGGGCAAGGGGCGGGTGGCGCGGCCGGTTGCATTCGAGCCGCGCGCCGCGCCGGTGATCAGAGGCGGTTGGGTGTGAGTATCGCATCTATGGCCGGCGGGCGAGAACGTGGCGCCGCAGCGCGGCTGCCCCGCTATTGCGCAGCGTGCTGTGCCGCGCGTTACACTCGATATTTTCTCGCCGCGTCGGCGGCGCCAATCGGAAACGGAAAACGGAGAACGGGATGAGTTACGTATTTGCACCGGCACCGCAGGTGGCAGTGCCGGTCGTGGGGTCGAGCGAGCAGTTCGCGGTGCGGCGCATCTATTGCGTGGGGCGCAACTACGAAGCGCACGCGCGCGAGATGGGACACGACCCGGATCGCGAGCCGCCGTTCTTCTTCACGAAGCCGGCCGATGCAGTGGTGTACGTCGCGCCCGGTGCGATCGGTGAATTCCCGTATCCGCCGCAGTCGAAGAACGTCCATTTCGAAATGGAAATGGTTGCGGCAATCGGCAAGGGCGGCAAGAACATTCCCGCCGACAGCGCGCTCGATCACGTGTACGGCTACGCACTCGGTCTCGATATGACGCGCCGCGACCTGCAGGGCGAAGCGAAGAAGATGGGGCGCCCGTGGGATACCGCGAAGGGCTTCGATCATTCGGCTCCGATCGGCCCGATCCATCCGGCGTCGGTGGTCGGCCATGTCGGCAAGGGCGCGATCTGGCTGTCGGTGAACGGTGAGGACAAGCAGCGCTCGGATGTGTCGCAACTGATCTGGTCGGTGGCCGAGACCGTCGCGTATCTGTCGACGCTGTTCGAACTGCAGCCGGGCGATCTGATTTTCACCGGCACGCCGGAAGGCGTCGGCGCGGTAGTCCAAGGCGATCTGATGAAGGGTGGCGTGGACGGGCTCGGCGAATTCAGCGTGCGTGTCGTCTGACGGTCTGCGGGCAGGTTGGAGGAGACAGATAACATGAAGCTGTACAGCTATTTCCGTAGTTCGGCGTCGTATCGCGTGCGCATCGCGCTGAACGTGAAGAACCTGCCATATGACTATGTGCCGGTGCATCTGGTGCGCGACGGTGGCGAGCAGTTGAAGCCCGAATATCGCAAGGTCAACGCGGACGGTATCGTGCCGACGCTCGTCGACGGCAACAACGTGTTGCCGCAGTCGCTGGCGATCATCGAGTATCTCGAGGAGACGCATCCCGAGCCGCCGCTGTTGCCGAAGGCGCCACTCGATCGCGCGTATGTGCGATCGGTTGCGTTGCAGGTCGCGTGCGAGATTCATCCGTTGAACAATCTGCGCGTGCTCAAGTATCTGAAGCACACGCTGTGCGTCGACGACGATGCGAAAGACGCGTGGTACCGGCACTGGATCGACTCGGGCTTCGCGACGCTGGAAACGCATCTTGCCGGCGATGCACGCACCGGCAAGCTGTGTTTCGGCGACACGCCGACGCTCGCCGACGCGTGTCTGATTCCGCAGGTGTTCAACGCGCAGCGCTTCAAGGTCGATACGGTGAAGTTTCCGACGATCCAGCGCATCTACGATCACGCGATGCAGCTCGATGCGTTTGCGCGCGCGGAGCCTGGTGTGCAGCCGGATACTGAATGACGATGGTAGACCGTCTGAAATGAAAGAAGGGCACTCCACGGAGTGCCCTTCTTGGTTGGTGCGAATTCGCCGCGAGCCAGACGGCGCGCGTTAGACGCCCAGCAGCGCGTCCGAAAATTCCTCGGCGCTGAACGGCTGCAGATCCTCGACCTTTTCGCCGACGCCGATGAAATACACCGGAACCGGCCGCTGACGCGCGATGGCAGCGAGAATGCCGCCCTTCGCGGTGCCGTCGAGCTTGGTGACGATCAGGCCGGTGAGGCCGAGTGCGTCGTCGAATGCCTTGACCTGAGTGAGCGCGTTCTGGCCGGTGTTCGCGTCGATCACGAGCAGCACCTCGTGCGGCGCGCCGTCCTGTGCCTTGCCGATCACGCGCTTCACCTTGCGCAGTTCTTCCATCAGATGCAATTGGGTCGGCAGACGCCCGGCCGTGTCGGCCATCATCACGTCGATCTTGCGCGCGCGCGCGGCGCCGACCGCGTCGAAGATCACCGCTGCCGGGTCGCCGCTTTCCTGCGCGACCACGGTCACGTTGTTGCGCTGGCCCCAGATGGCCAGCTGTTCGCGCGCGGCGGCGCGGAACGTGTCGCCGGCGGCGAGCAGCACCGACTGGTTGAAGCTCTGCAGATGTTTGGCGAGCTTGCCGATGCTGGTGGTTTTGCCGGCACCGTTGACGCCGGCGATCATCATCACGAGCGGCTGCGCGCGGCCGAGCATCAGCGATTTTTCGAGCGGCTTGAGCAGATCGACGAGCAGCGAGCGCAGTGCCGCCTTGACCTGTTGCGGGTCGGTCAGGCGTTCGTTGCGCACCTTTTCGCGCAGCGATTCGAGCAGGAATTCGGTGGCCTCGACGCCGGCATCGGACATCAGCAGCGCGGTTTCGAGCTCTTCGTACAGCTCCTCGTCGATCTTCGTTCCGACGAAAATGCCGGTGAGGCTCGAACTCGTTTTCGACAGGCCGCTCTTCAGGCGGGTGAGCCACGAGCGCCGGGCGCTTGCATCCTGCACCGGCGGCGGAACGATTTCGACGGTTTCGAGCGCGGCTTCTTCCGGCTCGGAGTCGGGTTCCGGTTCGACGATGGACGCGGCCACTGGCGGAACAGCGAGCTTCGCGGGAGCGGCAGGCGCTTCGGGCGCTTCAGGTTCGGCCTCGGGCGTCGCGCCGCCTTGCGCCGCCTGCGCTTCGTCCGCGGCGGTATCGGACTCTTTCGAACCCTTGAATCGTTTGAAAAAGCTGAACATGATCTGGCGTATTGGAGAGCGCGCCGATGCGCGCAGCCGGCCCGGGACCGGCGAAGGAAGGCAGCGCCACGATGCGAAAAGGCAAGGCGCTGGCAGCTGCACATTTTATCAGGCGTGCCGCGGCGCGTCGTATCGGCCGATTGGCCAGGCTGGACGCACGCCGCCCCTGTGGTAACGTTGGCGCTCCTGCCCGCGCGCATTGGCGCGGCGGGCGTATTGATCACGTAGTTGAAACCGCACGAAACCGCATGCCTCGTTTAGCACCCTCACGCGCCGCCGGCGCTTCGTCCAAAAGCGGCAAGCCGCATGCGATCCGTATCATCGGCGGCGACTGGAAACGCACGCCGCTGCCCGTGCTCGATCTGGACGGCCTGCGCCCCACGCCCGACCGCGTTCGCGAAACGCTGTTCAACTGGCTTGGCCAGCGTCTGGACGGCCAGCGCTGTCTCGATCTGTTCGCTGGCAGCGGCGCGCTCGGCTTCGAAGCCGCGTCGCGCGGCGCGGCGCGCGTGCTGATGGTGGAGCGTAATGCGCGGGCCGCGGGGCAATTGCGCGCGAACCAGCAGCGTCTGTCGGCATCCATGATCGAAATCGCGGAAGCGGACGGTCTGCGTCTTGCTGCGAGTCTCGCGCCCGGTTCGTTCGACGTCGTCTTCCTCGATCCGCCGTTCGACGCCGATCTGCTGGGCAAGGCATTGGCGGTGACCGTGCCGCTCGTCGCGGCCGGCGGGTTTCTGTATGTGGAGGCGGGCGAAGCGTTCAAGGCGACCAGCTGCGAGGCGCTGGCTGGCTGGGAAATTGTGCGGCAGGGCAAAGCGGGGGCTGTCCACTTTCATTTGCTGCAGCGCGAAAATAAGGAATAATGCGCGTTCCAAAAAGGGGCCGGGCGGTTTATCGTCACCCGCGACAGGTGCCAAATGTGTCGTATGGACGCGCTGATGTGCCCTTTTGTCTGAAAAGAGGAGAAGTCTCATGGTAGTCGCCGTGTACCCGGGCACGTTCGACCCGCTGACGCGCGGTCACGAAGACCTCGTTCGGCGCGCGTCGAGCATTTTCGACACGCTGGTGGTGGGCGTGGCCGACAGCCGAGCCAAGAAGCCGTTTTTCACGCTTAACGAGCGCCTCGCGATTGCACACGAGGTACTCGGGCACTATCCGAACGTCCAGGTGATGAGCTTCCACGGGCTGCTAAAGGACTTCGTGCGCAGCAACAACGCGCGGGTGATCGTGCGAGGCCTGCGCGCCGTGTCGGACTTCGAGTACGAGTTCCAGATGGCGGGCATGAACCGCTATCTGCTGCCCGACGTCGAGACGATGTTCATGACGCCGTCCGATCAGTACCAGTTCATTTCGGGGACGATCGTGCGCGAGATCGCGCAACTGGGCGGCGATGTCAGCAAGTTCGTGTTCCCGTCAGTCGAAAAATGGCTGAAGGAGAAGGTCGCCGCGATGGATTCGCAAAACGGTGCTCAGGCGACGACGCCATAACCGGCGTAAACTATCGGTTTTGGCGAATCAAAGCCGGCTGCGTCCGGCGTGAAGTGAGAAAAGCATGGCCCTGATGATTACCGACGAGTGCATCAATTGCGACGTTTGCGAGCCCGAGTGCCCGAACGACGCGATTTCGATGGGCCCGGAAATCTATGTGATCGACCCGAAGAAGTGCACCGAGTGCGTCGGTCATTTCGACGAGCCTCAGTGTATTCAGGTGTGTCCGGTGGAGTGTATTCCGCGCGACCCGGACCATCCGGAAACGCCCGAGGGTTTGATGGCGAAATACCACGCGCTGCAGGCCGCGAAGGGCGCTTAAAGTCCGCGAGTGGAGCGTAAAAAAACGGCGAAGGCTCGTGGGCCTTCGCCGTTTTTTTTGCGCGGTGATTTTGCGATTTCCGCGTGCGTCGTTAGCCGACGTAAGCGCTCAAGATGCCGCACAGCGCGTCCAGCAGGGCGTCGCATTCGGCGTCGGTGCCGATCGAGATGCGCAGATGCTGGTCGATGCGCGGCGCGTTGAAATGGCGCACGAAAATTTCCTTCTCCCGGAGGCGCAACGCGAGTGTCGCCGCGTCGTAACCCTGGTGGCGCACAAACAGCAGATTCGCGGCCGACGGCACCACGTCGAAGCCGAGCGCCGTGAGTTCGGCCGCGAGCCGTTCGCGGCTCGCGATCACTTTCGCGCAACAGTCGCGGAACCACGCGTCGTCTTCATACGCGGCGGTCGCTGCGGCCTGTGCAAGCCGGTCGAGCGGATAGGAGTTGAAGCTGTCCTTCACGCGGGTCAGCGCGTCGATCAGTTCGGGATTGCCGAACGCGAAGCCGACGCGCATGCCGGCTAGCGACCGCGATTTCGATACCGTGTGCACGACGAGCAGGTTCGGATAGCGGTCGATCAGCGCAATCGCCGACTCAGCGCCGAAATCGACATAGGCTTCGTCGATCACGACGACCGAATCGGTTTGGCTCGCGACGAGGCGCTCGATCTGCGCGAGCGGCAGCGGCCGGCCGGTCGGCGCGTTTGGATTCGGAAACAGGATGCCGCCGTTGGGCACGGCGTAATCGTCGATGTCGATCGCGAAGCTGTCGTCGAGCGCGATGGTTTGGTAGTCGACTTCGAAGAGCTTCGCGTAGGTCGGATAGAAGCTGTACGTGATGTCCGGAAACAGCAGCGGCTTGTCATGCTTGAGCAAAGCCTGGAACGTGAGCGCGAGCACTTCGTCCGAGCCGTTGCCGGCGAATATCTGGTCGGCGCGGATGCCGTGATAGGCGGCCACCGTTTCGCGCAGCTTGCGCGCGTCCGGATCGGGATAGCGGCGCAGCGCTTCGGCCGTGTCGCCGAGCTCGCGCTGGATCGCCTCGAGTACGCGCGGTGACGGCGGGTACGGGTTCTCGTTGGTGTTCAGCTTCACCGGATGCGCGAGCGCGGGCTGCTCGCCCGGCACATATGGCGTCAAACGGTGAACGATGTCACTCCAGTAGCGGCTCAAGCGAATCTCCTGGCGAAGTCGGTTGCTGTGTGTCGATCAGGGTGGCGTGACTCGGACGCCGATGGCGTGGCTCAGCTGAGCTCAGCCGTTGTTGCGATGCAGTTGCATCATCGCGCGTTCCAGTTCGCCCTTGATTATCTGCGGCATCACTGCGAGCGCACGCTCGATCGATGCGTCGATGACTTCCTGTTCTTCGCGCCGCGGAGGTTTCAGCACGTAATTGGCGACATCGGGCTTTGCGCCGGCGCGCGCGGCTTCGGGAATCAGGTCGCGCGGATGGCCGATGCCGATCCGCAACCGCCAGTATTGCTGCGACGACAGATGCGCGGTGATGTCCTTCAGGCCGTTATGTCCGCCGCTGCCGCCGCCGAGTTTAAGCTTGACGCTGCCGGGCGGCATGTCGAGTTCATCGTGCGCAACGAGGATCTCGTCGGGAAGAATCTTGAAGAACTGCGCCACCGCGACGACCGACTGCCCGGAGCGGTTCATATACGTTTGCGGCTCCAGCAGATGCACTTCCTCGCCGTGCAGCCGCGCCTTCGAGTAGAAGCCGTGAAAGCGTCGCTCGTCGCGCAGCATCGTGCCCGCTTCGCGCGCGAGTTGATCAATGAGCCAGAAGCCGGCGTTGTGCCGCGTCGCGGTGTATTCGGCGCCCGGATTGCCGAGCCCGACGATCAGCTTGATCATGATTGCGTGGATCCATCTGGCCCGGCGGTGAAACGCGGCCGGACCGAATAAGCCGAAAAAAAACCCGCCGGGGAGAACCTCGGCGGGTCACGTCGACCGTTTCATCGGAAACGGTTCGAGAGGATTGCTTGCCTGGAACCAGGAGGTTCTTAAGCAGCCGGCGTTTCGCCTTCAGCAGCGGCAGCGTCTTCAGCGATTGCGCCAGCCGGGATCGTTGCAGCAGCGACCACCGGGTTTTCCGCGTCGACGTGAGCGACGAGCGCAACACCTGCCGGCAGCGGGATGTCCTTCGCGTGAACCGATTGACCTGCTTCGATCTTCGCGAGGTCGACTTCGATGAACTCCGGCAGTGCCGACGGCAGGCACTCGATTTCCAGTTCATTGATGACGTGCGAGATCACTGCGCTCGACAGCTTGACTGCCGGGTTCGATTCCTGATTCATGAAGTGCAGCGGCACCTTGGTGTGCAGCTTCTTCGATGCATCGACGCGCTGGAAGTCCACGTGCAGCACGAGCTGACGGAACGGGTGGTATTGCACGTCGCGCAGCAGAACCTGTTGCGACTTGCCTGCCACTTCCAGATCGAGGATCGACGAGTGGAAAACTTCTTTCTTCAGCGCATGCCAGAGCGCGTTGTGATCGAGTTCGACCAGTTGCGTGTCAGCACCAGCGCCATAAACGATACCCGGGGTCTTGCCCGAGTTACGCAGGCGGCGGCTCGCACCCGTACCTTGCTGGGAACGCTCGAAAGCGATAACTTTCATTTTGAATCTCCAATGCACTGCCCGCGACCAGGCAGTAAAAACAGGGGCCTCGAAGCCGGAATGGCTGAGGCCCGGGATAGCGGCACGAACCTTCGTCCGTTCATGCCGATTGTGCAAAAACGCCGCGTGTCACATGAAGCGATACGCGGCGTCTTCGCAAATACTTAACTTTCAGCGAATAGCGACATCACCGAATCGCCGCGCCGGATGCGCGAGAACGTCTCGGCGAGCAGGCCGGCGCTCGTCAGCGAACGGATTTTCGGGCACGAGCGGGCTTCTTCGCCGAGCGGGATTGTGTCCGTGACCACGAGTTCGTCGAGCGCCGATGCTGCGATACGTTCGCCCGCGCCACCCGACAGAACCGGGTGAGTTGCATAGGCGAATACCTGCTTCGCACCGCGCTCCTTCAGAACCTGCGCGGCCTTGCACAGCGTGCCTGCCGTGTCGACCATGTCGTCCATGATCACGCAGGTGCGGCCTTCGACTTCACCGATGATGTTCATCACTTCGGCGACGTTAGCCTTCGGACGACGCTTATCGATGATCGCGAGATCGCAATTGAGCTGCTTCGCCAGTGCACGGGCACGCACCACGCCGCCGACATCCGGCGAAACGACCAGCAGGTTCTCGTAATTCTGCTTGCGCAGATCACCGAGCAACACAGGCGTTGCGTAGATGTTGTCGACCGGGATGTCGAAGAAGCCTTGAATCTGGTCGGCGTGCAGATCCATCGTGATGATCCGCTCGACGCCTGCGATTTCCAGCATGTTCGCCACGACCTTCGCCGAGATTGCGACGCGCGCCGAACGCGGGCGTCGATCCTGACGGGCATAGCCGAAATAGGGGATGGCTGCGGTGATCCGGCCAGCGGATGCGCGCTTGAGCGCATCGACCATGATCATCAGTTCCATCAGATTGTCGTTCGTCGGTGCGCAGGTGGACTGCAGGACGAAGACATCCTTGCCGCGCACGTTTTCCTGAATCTCGACCTGGATTTCGCCGTCCGAGAAACGGCTAACCATTGCTTTGCCGAGGGGAATACCGAGGTTTTTGACGACTTCCTGTGCAAGCGCGGGATTTGCGTTGCCAGTAAAAACCATCAGGCCGTCATGGCTGCTCATCGTGCACCTACTTCAGGCTGGGGCGAGGAAGAAATTTGAATTACAGCGAACTACGAGAGTTTTTGGCAGGGGAGAAAGGATTCGAACCTTTGCATGCCGGAATCAAAATCCGGTGCCTTAACCAGCTTGGCGACTCCCCTACACTAACTTTGAGCTCCGCCGAACGTGGAATTTCGTTCGACGATGCAAAACTTATGACGCGAAAGCAAAGAGTGGATGCTGATCAAGACCGGCGGCAACTGCGCTGTTCCATTCGCCTGGCAGTTTGGCTTGCACCGCCTCTGCTTCGGCTTTACTACGGAACGCTGCAAAAACACTCGCGCCTGATCCGGACATCCGCGCCGGCACGATATCTTCAAACCATCGCAACACTTGCGCTACTTCCGCGTACTTTTCTACGACAACCTGCTGCATATCATTCCGGCCGAAACTTTCTGGCCATTCAGTATTGCAGCTAAGTTCTGCAGGAAAGTCCATAATTATGAGAGGCTTTGAGTTCCTTGTCAACGCTTTTTCGGAAAAAATCGCTGCAGTTGGAACCTGCACCCTCGGCGTCACTACCAGGAAGTGACGCGGCGGCAATTGTACAACGTCCAATGCCTCTCCGACACCCTCCGCAAACGCATTTTTTCCGAACACAAAGAACGGCACATCCGCTCCGAGTTTCAGCGCGAGGTCCTGCAATTCCTGACGTGGAAGGTCGAGCTTCCATAGGCGATTGAGCGCGAGCAGCGTCGTTGCCGCATCGGAGCTGCCGCCGCCAAGGCCCGCGCCCATCGGCAGACGCTTGTCGATTTCGATATCGACACCTGCGTCCGACCCCGTATGCGCTTTCAGCAGCTTTGCCGCGCGTACGGTGAGGTCGTGTTCGGGCGGCACATCGGCGATTTCGGTGCTGCGCGTGACGAGCCCGTCTTCACGTCGCGTGAAATGCAGCAGGTCGCCCCAGTCCAGCAACTGGAAGACCGTTTGCAGCGTGTGATAACCATCCGGCCGGCGACCGGTGATATGCAGGAAGAGATTGAGTTTCGCCGGCGCGAGGCAGTCGCGCAGCGAATCGGCTGTTTCGATCATGAGTGAAGGCTACATGCGCCAAGGTGGCGCCAAACGGGCAATAAAGCGGGCAACGAAGTGGTCAACCAAGCGGACAACAGGATTGCGTGAGACTCGCACGAGCCGATGCCGGCGCGCAAGTCGCGGCGAAAGCAGCTCACTGATCCAGCACGAGCTTGATGTCGAGCGGTGGCTCCGAGCGGCTCAGGTTGACGCGCTTCACTCCGGTAGCCGGCGCGTCGGCGTACGCGAGATAGTCGATCGTCCAGCCGTCCTGGGTGATCTGTTTCAGCCGCGACGGCTGCTCCGGATCTTTTTCGGTCGTTGCGCGCGATGTCGGCGCAGGCGACGGTTGCAGCCAGTAGCGCAGTCCTTCGACCGGCAGTGTGAAGCCGAGCGCATTCTGCATCAGCGTGGAGACGTTGTCCGCGGTGAGCGGCTGACGGTTCGGCAATTCGAGCGTGGCCGAAGCCGGCGACGACGTCACGATCGCGAGCGTCTGACCAAGCGGATTGCGCAGTTGCAGCGTGACCGTGTCACCGGTTTCCTGCCACGAGAAGTTGCCGTAAGCGTTGCGCTGCTGGCCATACTGATCGTTGTACTGCACGGCGAACCGGCCTTGATACGAACGGCTCGTTTGCGCGGTGACTTCGGTTGCTGCGTTCGATGTGGACGGGCCCTGCGGTTTCACCGAAGCACAGCCTGTCATTGCGACAACCGCTGCCGCCGCGAAGCCGAGCGCCACGCCGCGAGGCGCCCGGGAAAAGGAAATCAAACGGGAAAGACGCATCAAAGATCGTTTACCTGAAGACGTTGTAACGTTTTGACGAGAGTGTCGTTGTCGGGTTCGAGCTTGCGCGCGGCGCGGAATGCGGCGCGTGCCTGGTCCTGTTCGCCGGCCTTCCACAGCACTTCGCCGAGGTGCGCGCCGATCTCGGCGTTCGGCTGGATGCTGTATGCCTTGCGCAGCAGGCTGATCGCATCGGCCGTGTCGCCCATCCGGTATTTGACCCAGCCCACGCTGTCCATGATGAACGCGTCGTTCGGTGCGAGCGCCGACGCCTTTTCGACCAGCTTGTCCGCCTCCGGCAGGCGCTGGTTGCGATCGGCGAGCGAATAGCCGAGCGCGTTGTAAGCCTGCGGATTGTCCGGCTGGGTCTGGATCAGCTTGCGCAACTGCGCTTCCATGACGTCGAAATGGCCGTTTTTCTCGGCGGCCATCGCGTAGTCATAGGTGAGATCGGGGTCATCCGGGAAGTTTGCGGTGGCCTGCTGCAGGCGTTCTTCCGCCTCCGGATAGCGCTTCGCGTCGAACAGGATCGCCGCGTCGGTACGCGCGATCAGCGCAACATCGCGCGGATCCGGGGTCTGCAGATTGGCGAGCAGCTTGCGCGCGTCTTCGGTCTTGCCCTGCTTCGCGAGCAGTTGCGCGCGCGTGATCTGCGCGGGGATGTATTGCTGGCTCGTCGGCGAAATCTTGTTCAGCCAGTCGCTTGCCGCCGCCTCGTTCTTCTGTTCGAGCGACAACTGCGCGAGGTAGATGTAAGCCTGGCCGGCGTCCGCGCCCGGCGTTTTTTCAGCTTGCTGCGCGTACTGCGTCAGATACGTTTGCGCATCGGCGAAGTTCTTCTGCTGGATCTTGATCAGCGCGAGCGCCATCAGCGGCGTCAGGTCGTTCGAATTCGCCTTGCGCATGATCTCGAACTGCTTCTGCGCATCGTCGAGACGGTCGCTCGCGAGATACATTTGCGCGAGCGCGAGCCGTGCGTCATGCGACTTCGGATTCTGCTGCACGTATTTTTCGAGCGACGCGATGCCTTCCTTGCGCTCTTCCGGGCCCATCTGCGACAGCATCAGCGCGGCCGGCAGATAGTCGGGCTTGAGTGTCAGTGCCTGCTCGAGCGACTTGCGTGCGCCCGGCGCGTCGTTGGAGAGAAGCTGCTGGCGCGCGATCGCGAGTTGTACTTCTGGCCGGTTCATGTCGTTCTGCAGCAGATCCTGCAGTACATGCAAGCCGCCGATCCGATTCGGGCCGCGCGAAAGCAGCAATTGCAGCGCGAGGGCCGCGCTGCCGCGATTTTCGTCGGGGACTTTCGCGAGTTCGCGCGACAGGATCGGCTTGGCGTCGTCGGGCTTGCCCGACAGCACGAGCAGCGATGCGTCGAGTTGCGCGGCGCGTTCGGAATCCGGCGCGTATTGCTGCCACAATTGCGCGGCGGCGAGCGCGTCCGTCGGACTCTGCGCGGCCAGCGCGATTTCGGTGGCGCGCTGCGCCATGCGCGGGTCGTGTGTGTCGCGCGCAAGCGCAAGGTAAGTTTGATAGGCGGGCGCCGGCTGGTCGCGTTGCAACGCGATTTCGGCGGCTAACACCTGGAAGACGATCTGGCTCGACAGCGGCACACCCGGCAGCGACTTCTCGTCTTCAGCCGTTGCCGGACCCGATGGGTCGGGCAACGTGACCGACGTGTCGTCCGAATCTGGCGCGGGGGCCTGGGCATGCGCGGGCACTGCCGCAAGCGCCCACAATGCGAGCGCTGCGGCACCGAGCATCCGGCGAGCGGACACGGCGTGCGGCACGTTGGACATGCGCGCGAGGCGCCTTGAAAGCAGCTTCACGAAGGACACGTTCATGGAAATCCGTTCAATGTTTCAGTCGATTGTAACGCGCTCGCTACAATACGCGCACAACCACTCACGCAAGTAGCAGACCAATAGAAAAATGCCAGAGTTGCCAGAAGTCGAGGTTACCCGACGAGGGATCGAACCGTATGTGTCCGGGCGCAAGGTCGAGCGCGTCGACGTGCGCACGGCCGCATTGCGATGGCCGATTCCCGCCGACCTTGCGAAAACCTTGCGCGGCCACGTAGTGCGCAAAGTGGAGCGGCGCGGCAAGTATCTGCTGTTCGAAATCGATGCGGGCTGGTTCATTGTCCACCTCGGTATGACCGGCACGTTGCGGGTGCTGCGTCATGTGCCGCATCCGCCGGCCGCGGCGAAGCACGATCACATCGATTGGATCTTCGACGAATTCGTTCTGCGCTATCGCGATCCGCGGCGTTTCGGCGCCGTGTTGTGGCATCCGCGCGAGGCCGGCGACATTCTTGAGCATCCGCTGCTCGCGGGGCTCGGCGTCGAGCCTTTCTCGCCGGCGTTCACCGGCGCGTTGATGCACCGCTTGACGCGCGGGCGCAAGGTGTCGGTGAAGCAGGCGCTGCTGGCCGGAGATATCGTGGTCGGCGTGGGCAATATTTATGCGTCGGAGAGCCTGTTTCGCGCGGGTATCCGGCCGACCACCGCGGCGGGCCGCGTGTCGCTCGTGCGCTATGAACTGCTCGCGGACGCCGTGCGCGTGACGCTTGCCGCCGCGATCGAAAAGGGCGGCAGCACGCTGCGCGATTTCGTCGGCAGCAACGGCGAAAGCGGCTACTTTCAACTCGATTATTTTGTTTACGATCGCGCGGGCCTGCCATGCCGCGTGTGTGGAACGCCAATCAAACAGATCGTGCAGGGGCAGCGCTCCACGTACTTCTGTCCCACCTGCCAGCGCTAGATCTTCGATGCCTTCCCGTCTGACTCCCTCTGCAAGTTCGCGCCCGAAGCCGCGCGGCACCACGGCCGGCAGCGCGCCCGCGTTTCCCGCCATGCCCGATTTTTCCGCGCGCCTCGTCGCGTGGCAGCGCCAGCATGGCCGTCACGACCTGCCGTGGCAGAACACGCGTGATCCGTACCGGATCTGGCTGTCGGAAATCATGCTGCAGCAGACCCAGGTGTCGACGGTGATCCCGTATTACGCGAAATTTCTCGCGCGCTTCCCGGATGTCGCCGCGCTTGCCGCCGCGCCGTCCGACGACGTGATGGCACTGTGGGCTGGGCTCGGCTACTACACGCGCGCGCGCAATCTGCATCGCTGCGCGCAGGTCGTCGTCGAGCAGCATGGCGGCGCGTTTCCGGCCTCGGTCGATGAACTCGCGGAGCTGCCGGGTATCGGCCGCTCGACTGCCGCGGCGATCGCGTCGTTCGCATTCGGCGCGCGCGCAACGATCCTCGACGGCAATGTGAAGCGCGTGCTCGCGCGGGTATTCGGCGTCGAAGGATTTCCGGGCGAGAAGAAAGTCGAGAATGCGTTGTGGACGCTCGCGGAATCGCTGCTGCCGTCGAATGCATCGAACGATGAGGTCAGCGCGTACACGCAGGGGCTGATGGATCTCGGCGCGACGCTATGCGTGCGCGGCAAACCGGACTGCGCGCGTTGCCCGTTCGCGGTCGATTGCGTCGCCAACGTGACTGGACGTCAGCGCGAACTGCCCACCGCACGCCCGAAGAAAGCGGTGCCGACTCGCCGCACGTGGATGCTGGTGTTGCGCGACGGCGATGCGGTGATGCTGGAGCGGCGTCCGCCGTCGGGAATTTGGGGTGGTCTGTGGAGTCTGCCCGAAGCCGCCGACGAAGCGTCGCTCGCCGAGCGCGCTCGCGCTTTCGGCAGCGATGGCGCGGTATCGCCGCTTGCGCCGTTTTCGCACGTATTCACTCATTTCAAGCTCGATATCGAGCCGCGGCTTGCGGAATTCGATCGCGGCGCCGGCGCGTTGGCGCCGCTCAACGATGCGGACACGGCATGGGTCGCGCCCGCCGATCTCGATTCGTTCGGCGTGCCGGCGCCGGTGCGCAAGCTGCTCGACAGTCTGCGGGGTTCGTTGATCTAACGAAGCGGATGGGATGAAGGCGATGCGTGCGCAACTGCCTTCATAGCAACTGATGCTGTTGCATGTAGTGATGGACGACGTCGATGCGCGCGCCGGCATCGGTCAATTCCATCAGTTTCTGGCGTGCGCGCAACGCGATCGGCAGTACTTCGGCGAGGCGGTTCGACACCCACGACGGGTCGCCGAGCCTGAACGGCTCCGCAAACGGCAAGCCATCCGGATCGCGTTCGCGAATCGTCGCGATGATCCGCTCGAGCACTTCCGCGCACGCGCCGAATTTGGCCAGCAGATCGTTGCCTTCGAGCGGCAGGTCGTCGGCGAGCGGCTCCGCCATGCCGACCAGCAAACCGCTCGCTTCGACACGGTGCGACAGCAGACGAAAGCGCTTCGTGCCGCGCGCCCGAATCAGCAGCATGCCGAATGCTTCGACATCGCACTCGTCGATTTCAGCGAGACAGCCGATTGCTTCGGGCACCGAAGGCTCTTCCTCGCGAGCTACTTCCGCGCCGCTTTTCAGCATGCACACGCCGAACGGAGTCTTTTCTCGCAGACACTCGCGCGCCATGTCGAGGTAGCGCGCTTCGAAGATCTTCAGAGGCAGCAAGCCATCGGGAAACAGCACCGTATGCAGCGGAAACAGCGGCAAATCGGCGAACACAGTAGGCGTAGAGGACATGGCGCAACGCTTCGGGTTAAGGCCGCGCGATGCGGCCGGTTAAGCCACCAGCTTCGATGATTCGCCGACGTCGACCGGCGCATCGCGGTGCCGCACAATCACATTCGCCGATGTTGCGAGACGCGCGGCAAGCGTCTCCGCGATGAATACCGAGCGGTGCTGGCCGCCCGTGCAACCAATTGCGACGGTCAGGTAGCTACGATTGTCGTCGCGGAAATGCGGCAGCCACTTGGCGAGAAAGCTCTCGATGTCGTCGATCATTTCGTGGACGACCGGCTGTGCATCGAGAAAATCCTTGACCGGTTTGTCGAGGCCGGTGAGCGGCCTCAATTCATGATCGTAGTACGGGTTGGGCAGCGTGCGTACGTCGAAGACGAAATCCGCGTCGAGCGGCACGCCGCGTTTGAAGCCGAACGACTCGAACATCAGCACGAGGCCCGACGCCTCCTGCTCGATGAAGCGCTTGACCCATGCACGCAGCACGTTCGCGCGCAGGTTGCTGGTGTCGATCTGATGGCCGAATTCGGCCATCCCCGCGACCAGTTCGCGCTCGCGCTCGATTGCTTCGGCGAGCGATGTAAGCAGGCCCACGTCCGCGTCGTGTGCGGGCGAACCGGACAGCGGATGGCGCCGGCGTGTTTCGGAGAAACGTTGAATCAGCGACTGGGTGCTTGCGCTCAGGAACAGCACGCGCACGTCGTTCGAGCGCTTCAGGTCGCGGATCATCGCGGGCATTTCGTCGAGCGACGAACCGGAACGCGCGTCGATCGCGACCGCGAGACGATCCTGGCCGTCTTCGGCGAGATAGGTGGCGAGCTGCGGCAGAAAACGCGGCGGCAGATTGTCGACGCAGTAGTAGCCCGCGTCTTCGAGCGCGTTCAGGGCAACAGACTTGCCGGAGCCAGATATACCGGTGATCAGAATTATGCGCATGGAGTCGTCGAAACCGTACGTTTCATCATAGCATCTGGTCTCCCGACGCGTACCTGCTGCCTGTCTTCCGCCGCGGGCGCCGCATGGCGCTACCGGTTCAGATCAGTTTGCCGGGAAACTGGCTGTCGGGATCTTGCATCGCGAGACGTTGCCGATCCATGAAATCGCGCAATGTGTCGATGCCGCGCAGTTGCAGGATCGTATTGCGTACGGCCGCTTCGACCAGCACCGCAAGGTTGCGGCCCGCGGCCACCTGGATCGTGACCTTGCTGATCGGCAGGCCGAGCACGTCGACGGTCTGGCTTTCCAGCGGCAACCGCTGGAATTCGCCGTCCGGCCGACGCACCAGTTGCACGATCAGCTTCAGCTTCATTTTCCGGCGTACCGCCGTCTCACCGAAGATCGTCTTGATGTCGAGCAGACCGAGGCCGCGCACTTCGAGCAGATTTTGCAGCAGAGGCGGGCAGCGCCCTTCGACGAAGTCCGGACCGAGACGCACGAAGTCGACCGCGTCGTCGGCAACCAGACCGTGGCCGCGGCTGATCAGCTCCAGGCCGAGTTCGCTCTTGCCGAGGCCGGAGTCGCCGGTGAGCAGCACGCCCATGCCGAGGATGTCGAGAAACACGCCGTGCAGCGTCGCGCGCGGCGCGAGAATGCGCGACATGTAAAGACGCAGGCTGTCGATCACCGCGGCGGCTGAAGTTGGCGTCGTAAATAGCGGCGTGGACGAGCGCGTGCAGCGCAGCACCAGTTCCGGCGGCGCGGCGACGCCGCCTGCAACGACCAGAAATGGCGGTTCCAGCGCGATCAGTTCGGCCATGTGGCGCGAACGGTCTTCGTCGGTCTGGCGTTTGTAGTAGTCGATTTCGGCGTCGCCGAGTACCTGGATCCGGTTCGGGTGGATCAGGTTCAAGTGGCCAACGAGGTCGGCGCTCGACGTCGCATTGGCGACCGATTCCGAAGAAAAGCCGCGCTCCCAGCCTTCATGCCCGGTCAACCAGCTGAGCTTCAGCATGGCGGCGTTGTCGTCGAAAATGCTTTGGGCGTTGATGCTGGACGTATCCATGAGTCAGTGACTCCAGTGTGAGCCGCTTGCCGGGCCTTATCTGCGCGTATGCGCGTGCGTGCGAATTTACCGCCGCCGGTGCATCAAGGTTGCCACTGAGTGAGCAGGCGATGCAACGATTCGCGGTCTTCTTCGGTGTGCAGACGCTCGCGGGCCTCGCGATCGGACAGCAACTGGGCGATCTCGGAAAGGATTTCGAGGTGCTGCTGGGTGGCCTGTTCGGGCACGAGCAGGAAGATCAGCAGTGAAACCGGCTGACCGTCCGGTGCTTCGAAGGGGATAGGTTCCGCAAGGCGGACGAATGCGGCGAGCGGCTGCTTGAGGCCTTTGATCCGCCCATGCGGAATCGCGACGCCTTCGCCAAGCCCCGTGGAACCGAGGCGTTCTCGCGCAAAAAGATTGTCAGTGACGGTACTGCGAGCGATGCCGTTCTGGTTCTCGAAGATCAGGCCCGCTTGCTCGAACACGCGTTTCTTGCTGGTGACCGATAGTCCGATGACGACGTTCTCGAGGGGAAGAAATTTGGCTAAACGATTCATGTTGACAGGCGAAAACGTGGCCTGAGTTCTCCCCACCGGGGCGGTTGAGTGGCGTTCCATTCGTTCGATGCTCGCGAAACGTGCTGTGGTGAGAGTCGCAAAAAGAAGCGAAACTCCGGCCGGCCGTGTTCCGTGAGAGCAGGCTTGACCCCGATGGTACCCGGAACATTATAGAACAGGGTGATCGCCGATGGTGCGGCGCGCCATTCATGCCTATCAGGTTTTTCACCGGTTGCGGAGCGGCGCATGCCGCATTGCGCAAAGTCAGACGGAGCGCGGCAAGCGAACTGGACGAAGCAGGCTGGCGATATACGAATGTCTCGCTGAAACGAAAAACCGCCCGGTGTTGCGGGCGGTTCTGTCTGATTCAGGGAAATGAGGAATTTCCTCTAATTTCCTCTATTGCGGCGGCACGTCCTGTTGTGGCGCCGGTTGATACTTGATCGCTTCATGCTGGTGACCTTGCAGACGATCCTTGTGGCGTATCACCTGCCTGTCGAGCTTGTCGATCATCAGATCGATTGCAGCGTACAAATCACTGTCACAACTCTCGACGAAGATATCTTTACCCTTTAGATGGAGGTTGATCTCAACCTTCTGACGCTTGTCCTTTTCCTTATGGTTGTCGACCGAGAGGACCACACTGCCGTCGATGACCTGATCGAAATGTCTTAGCACCCTGTCCAGTTTGGTGATCACGTATTCGCGCAACGCAGGCGTTACTTCGAGGTGGTGTCCACTGATCTTGAGATTCATAGTGCTTCTCCAAGCTAATGGCCGCTTGTTCCGCACAATGACAAAGGTCCGGTCGATCTGACGGCTCGCCTGTGTCGCCCCCCGGTGACGAACATCTGGCAGGTCGCAGCGGCCGGCCTGTCCGCCACGCGCGGAGCGGCCGGTAAATGCCCGCTGCACAGCGCGGCGGGCTACAGAGACTTGCGCAGGTTGACTGCCGGGATCTTGAGCGCTTCACGGTATTTCGCAACGGTACGACGTGCGACCACGAAGCCCTGTTCCGCCAGCAGTTCGGCTATGCGACTGTCTGAAAGAGGCGATTTCGGGTTTTCCGCTCCTATCAGTTGTTTGATCAGCGCGCGAATGGCCGTGGATGAGGCCGCGCCGCCGGTGTCGGTCGAAACGTGTGAGCCGAAGAAATACTTGAATTCCAGCGTCCCGAATGGGGTCAGCATGTATTTACCGGTTGTCACACGCGAGACAGTCGACTCGTGTAGGCCCAGCGTATCAGCAATCTCCCGCAAAACCAAGGGGCGCATGGCGATTTCGCCGTGCACAAAAAAGCTCTTCTGACGCTCGACGATTGCCTGTGCAACCCGCAGGATTGTCTCGAAACGTTGCTGGATATTTTTGATCAGCCAACGCGCTTCCTGCAATTGCTGCCGCAACGAACCGCTGCCCGGATCACCCCGGTTATTGCGCAGAATATTCGCGTACAGATGGTTAATGCGCAGCTTCGGCACGACTTCCGGATTCAGCTCGGCCTGCCAGCCCTGTGCCGTTCTGCGCACCATGATGTCGGGCACCACGTAGTCTGCTTCGGCCTTGCCGTAGGCGGCGCCCGGAAACGGTTCGAGCGAGCGGATCAGCACGTGCGCGTCGCGCAGGTCGTCGTCGCTTGCCTTCAGCTGCTTGCGCAGGCGGGTGAAATCGCGCGCGGCGAGCAGTTCCAGGTGATGGCCGACAATGTCTAGCGCGAGCGTGCGGGTGGGCGACGGGTCGAGCCGCAGTAACTGCAGCTTCAGACATTCGGACGCGGAGCGCGCACCAACCCCGGACGGGTCGAAGCTATGCAGCAACGCGAGCGCGGCGTTCAGTTCGTCGAGATCGACTTCGAGCTCTTCGGGCAGGTCGGCGAGCACTTCCTCGAGCGTGGCGGCGAGGTAGCCGTCGTCGTCGAGCGATTCGATCAGGAATGTAATGAGCGCCCGGTCGCGCTGGCTCGCCTGGGTGACGCGCAATTGCGCCATCAGGTGATCGCGCAGCGAGGTGCTCGATTCGTGGATTTGCAGCGGTGGCAGGTCGTCGTCGTCCGACGCGGTGCCGGAGCGGCCGTAGTCGTCGAGGTTCCATTGCGACGAATCGCTGCTGCCGTCGCCCGCGAGGCCATTATATTCGTCGACGCTTTGCGGCTCGCCATTCTCGGCGCGCTCGCCGTTCCCGTCCGACGACGCAGAACCGTTGCCGGCCATCGGATCCGCCGGCGCGGAAGAGCCGGGAGTCTGGGCGATTACCGAACCGTCAGCCGCTACCCGCAACGGGCTCGCAATCCATTCGTCCTCGTTTTCGAGGAGAGGATTCTGCGAGATCGCCATTGCGACTTCCTGCTGCAGTTCGAGCGTAGACAGCTGAAGCAGCCGGATGGACTGCTGCAGTTGCGGTGTCAGCGCAAGATGCTGCGATAGGCGGAGTTGGAGGCTGGCTTTCATGGCAAGTTGAGATTCATTGTAGAGAGTTTGCCACGAGCGCGATACCTTGCGGCACTCGCAATTTGCGGATACGCCCGTTTAGGGCGCCGTGACGCGGCAGCCAGTGCCGACCGGAAATAGATGCTGTGGGAGATGCGGCGGGATGTGCGGGTGCCGCAAAAAAACGCCGGGAAAATCCGACCACGCATGCTCGCGCGGCCGGTTCCCCCGTGGATACTTACATGCGGAAGTGTTCGCCGAGATAGACGCGCCGCACGCTTTCGTTCTCGATGATTTCGCTAGGCGCGCCGGCCGCAAGTACGCTGCCGTCGCTGATGATGTATGCGTGATCGCAGATGCCAAGCGTTTCGCGCACGTTGTGGTCGGTAATCAGTACGCCGATATTGCGCTGCTTCAGAAACTTGACGATCTTCTGGATTTCCAGCACCGCGATCGGATCGACGCCCGCGAACGGTTCGTCGAGCAGAATGAAGCTGGGATTGGTGGCCAGCGCGCGGGCGATTTCGACCCGGCGGCGTTCGCCGCCCGACAGCGACAGCGCCGGATTTTCGCGCAGATGCGCGATCTGCAGTTCGTCGAGCAGCGCTTCGGTGCGCGCGGTGATGGCGTCCTTGCTGAGCCGCTTGCCGTCTTCTTCGTGCTGCAATTCCAGCACCGCGCGGATATTCTGTTCGACGCTCAGCTTGCGGAACACCGAGGCTTCCTGCGGCAGATACGACAGGCCGAGCGACGCGCGCTTGTGGATCGGCAGCAGGCTGATCGATTTGCCGTCCAGATCGATTTCACCGGCATCGAGCGGCACCAGACCGACGATCATATAGAACGAGGTGGTCTTGCCCGCGCCGTTCGGACCGAGCAGGCCGACCACTTCGCCGCTTTTCACGTCGAGCGACACGTCCTTGACGACCGTGCGCGAGCCATAGCGCTTCTTCAGATTGCGCACGACCAGCGAGCTGCTGGTGCCGGCGGGTTTGCGATGCGGGAGGGACGTGATGTTGCTGACCGTGCTCACTGGTTCGGCGCTCCCTGGATCGTGGTGGACGGCGCGAGCGCCGCCGACGCACCGGTCAGCGGCGCGGCGCCGCCGTTGCGCGGCGCGAGCATCGCGCGCACGCGGCCGGTCGGGTTGCCCGGACTGGCGACGTCCTTGCCCGCCTTCGCGGTATAGAAGTCGTTCTGGCCGTCATACGTGATGACGCTGCCGTGCACCTGGTCGAGCAGCGTCGTCATGCTTTGCAGGCGGCGCACCGTCGCATTGGTGGTGAGCGTGGTCAGATCCTGCTTGCCGTCGTAGTCGATCCGCACGGCCGTGCCTTCGATGTACTCATCGAGCCCTTCGCGCTTCTGGCGGAAATACGACAGATTGCTGCCGCTCGAAGTGCCGGTTGCGTACTGGTAGCCCTGCGGATCCTGCGACACTTCGACCTTGTCGGCCTTGATCAGGATCGTGCCTTTGGTGGCGACCACGTGGCCGGTGAAGATGCTGACCTGCCGCAGGTCATCGTAAGTCATGTTGTCCGCTTCGATGTTCAGCGGCTTGTCCTTGTCGGCGCGGTCCGCGTGCGCGAGCGGCGCGAAGCCGGCGAGCGGGAGCGCGACGACGAGCGCAGCAAGCCCGGCGCGCCACGCGGACAGTGCGCGCGAGCGGCCAGTATCAAAACGGGGGAGCGATTCGTTCATGCAGTCACGCCTGGAATGAATGGCCCGGGTTAGTGGGACGAGCCGCCGCCGGCGTCGGTTGCGGCGATTGCGCCTCTTACATTGCCGAACAGCTGCATAACCCGGGTGACATTGTTGTATTTCATGCCGCTGGCAGTCATCACCGACATGCCGCGCTGAAGTTTAACTGGCTTTTCAGTCTCGATCACATCGTCGTTGACGAGGACCCTGAAATGCTCGGAATCGGCCTGCATCTGCGGATCGCCGTTACCGGGCGCGCGCAGGATCCGGGCATTGCCGTACAGATTGACGATCGACGCGTCCGAGTTGACCGTGCCGGTGTCGCCGGTCGCGGTGACGATCGGCTTGCCTGGCTGAAACGCGCGCATCGCCGGCTTCACGAGGTCGCTCATTTCGTCGTCCTCGTAATGGATCAGCGACTGCGCGGTCAGCCGGTATTGCGTCGCGCCCGACTGGTCGAGTTCCGACACCGAGAAGTTGTCCGCGAAGTAATCCGGCGTGTGCTCCTTCGGGCGCACGACGTCGTCGTTACGGCGCGGCAACGTGGCTTGCAGCAGCCACCAGGTGATGCCGGCGAGCGCCGCCATCGCGACCAGCGGGATCAGCGAAGTCAGACGAAACTGGTTCATCCGACCAGGCCTCGCTGCTCGCCGCTGCAGGCCGCCGCGAGCAGTGCGTCATATTTGTGCTGCGCGCGCAGCAGCGTGTCGCAGACTTCGCGCGCCGCGCCATAACCGCCGCGTGCCTCGCTGACCCAATGCGCGCGCGCGATCACCTCGGGATGCGAATTGGCCGGCGCGGCCGCGAAGCCGACCCGCAGCATCACGGCCAGATCGACCCAGTCGTCGCCCATGTAGCCGCATTCGTCGGCGCTGAGGCCGGTTTGCTGCAGCAGATCGGCGAACGCCGCCGGCTTGTCCTGTACGCCCTGATACACGTGCGTGATATTCAGATCCCTGACCCGCGCCGCCACGATGCCGGACTTGCGCCCGGTGATGATCGCGGTGTCGATGCCGGCCTGGCGCAGCAGCTTCATGCCGTGGCCGTCCATCGAGTTGAAGCCTTTCATCGTGTCGCCTTCCGCCGTGAACAGCAGGCCGCCGTCGGTCAGCACGCCGTCGACGTCGAAAATCATCAGCTTCACGCGGCTCGCGCGTTCGGTAGCGGTAAGAGGAGGCACGGCCATCAGATCACCTTCTTCGAAAACAGGTCGTGCATATTGAGCGCGCCGATCAGCTTGCCCGCTTCGTCGACGACCAGCAGCTGATTGATGCGATGGCGCTCCATCAGTTCCACCGCTTCGACCGCCAGATGATCCGGGCCGATCGTGCGCGGGCCGGCGGTCATCACCGAGCCGATCGACAGGCGGCGGAAATCGCCGTCGCGTTCGAGCACGCGGCGCAGGTCGCCGTCGGTGAAGATGCCGACGACGCGCTGTTCGTGGTCGACGACCGACGTCATGCCCATGCGCTTCGCGGTCAGCTGGAACAGCGCCTCGCTGACGGTGGACTCGGGCGTGACTTGCGGCAACTGGTCGCCGGTGCGCATCACGTCGCGCACATAGGTGAGCAGGCGCCGGCCGAGCGCGCCGCCCGGATGCGAGCGCGCGAAGTCGTCGGGGCCGAAGCCGCGCGCTTCCAGCACCACGACCGCGAGCGCGTCGCCGAGCGCGAGCGCGGCGGTGGTGCTGGCGGTGGGCGCGAGATTCATCGGACAGGCTTCTTTCGCGACGGCGGAGTTCAGATGCACGTCGGCGAGCTTCGCGAGACTCGACGTCGGACGGCCCGTCATCGCGATCAGCTTCGCGCCGAGGCGCTTGATCAGCGGCAGAATTGCAACCAGTTCTTCGGTTTCGCCGGAGTTGGACAGCGCGAGGAAGACGTCGTCGGCGGTGACCATGCCAAGGTCGCCGTGGCTCGCTTCCGCGGGATGCACGAAGAACGCCGGCGTGCCGGTGCTTGCCAGCGTGGCTGCGAGCTTACGCGCCACGTGGCCGGATTTGCCGATGCCGGAGACGACCACGCGGCCGCGGCATCCCATGATGAAATCGACCGCGCCGACGAAATTGTCGTCGAGCTGGTCGCGAAGCGCGCGCACGGCGTCCGCTTCGATGTCGAGTACGTTGCGAGCAAGCGTGAGTGCCCTGTCGCCATTGATTTTCGCTATCATGCGCGGAGTATAGCAAAGGCGCCTGTTCGCCGCGCCGGGCCTGCTGTGCCGAGCCGCTGACCTCATCAGCCTGTCGACAATCTCTTTTTCAGCCTGCTGGCAGCTTCTTTCAGGCAGCTTTTTACCGGCCCCTCAACCATGTCGCACGGGCATTTTCGTGCGTGGTTCCGCTGACGAACGAGGACGCTTTACCGATGCGTTTTTGCCGATGATTTCCCCGCTCGAGATGACGCTGTTCCTGCTGCTGGCATCGGTGGCGGGCGTGGTGGTTTTTCGCTTCCTGAACCTGCCGCCGATGCTTGGCTATCTGACCGTCGGCATCGTCGTCGGGCCGCATGCGTTCGGCCTGATTCCCGATTCGGCGGGCGCGCAGAATCTTGCCGAATTCGGCGTCGTGTTCCTGATGTTCTCGATCGGCCTCGAGTTCTCACTGTCCAAGCTGCGCTCGATGCGCCGGCTCGTGTTCGGTCTCGGCCTCTTGCAGGTGATCGGCACCGTCGCGGTGGCGGTATCGCTCGGCTTCGTGCTGGAGCGCTGGGTGCATATCACGTGGCAGGCGAGCGTCGCGCTCGGCGGCGCGCTGGCGATGTCGTCCACGGCGATCGTCAGCAAGATGCTCGCCGAGCGGCTCGAGATCGAGACCGAGCACGGCCGCAACATCTTCGGTGTGCTGCTGTTTCAGGATCTCGCGGTGGTGCCGCTGTTGATCATCATTTCCGCGCTCGGCGGACGCTCGGAGAATCTGGTCAGCGCGCTCGGCATCGCGGCGATCAAGATCGTCGTCGCGCTGGCGCTGCTGCTGATCGTCGGGCAGAGCTTCATGACCCGCTGGTTCAACGTGGTCGCGCGGCGCCGCTCGCAGGAGCTGTTCATCCTGAACCTGCTGCTGGTCACGCTCGGCGCCGCGTTCATTACCGATAAATTCGGACTATCGCTTGCGCTCGGCGCGTTCATCGCCGGCATGCTGATCGCCGAAACGCCGTACCGCCACCAGGTCGAAGAGGACATCAAGCCGTTTCGCGACGTGCTGCTCGGGCTGTTCTTCGTGACCACCGGCATGCTGCTGAATCCGCGCGTGATCTGGGAGCACCCGCTCATCGTGCTGGGTTTCTTCCTCGGCCCGGTGCTGCTGAAGGCGGTCATGATTACCGGCCTTGCGCGGCTTTTCGGCGCGACGCCAGGCGTCGCGATGCGCACCGGTATCGGGCTCGCGCAGGCGGGCGAGTTCGGCTTCGTGCTGCTGAACCTGATTCTCGACCGGCATCTGGTCGACGCGACGTTGTTGCAGGCGATTCTCGCGGCGATGCTGCTGTCGATGCTCGCCGCGCCGTTCATGATCCAGAACGCCGATCGCATCGTGCTTCGGCTGTCATCGACCGAGTGGATGATGCAGTCGTTGCAGATGACGCGCATCGCGACGCAAAGCCTGAAGCAGAGCGGCCACGTGATCATCTGCGGTTACGGCCGCTCGGGGCAGAACCTCGCGCGCATGCTGGAACATGAAGGCCTGTCGTATGTGGCGCTCGACCTCGACCCGGATCGCGTCAGCGCGGCCGCGGCAGCCGGCGAATCGGTGGTGTTCGGCGATGCCGGGCGGCGCGAGTCGCTGCTTGCCGCGGGCCTGCACCGCGCGGCCGCGATCGCGGTCACCTACGCGAACACGCCGTCGGCACTGCGCGTGCTACACAACATCCACGAGATGGAGCCGACGCTGCCGGTCATCGTGCGCACCGTCGACGACGCCGATCTGGAAAAGCTGCTGGCCGCGGGCGCGACCGAGGTGATCCCGGAGATCGTCGAGGGCAGCCTGATGCTCGCGTCGCACACGCTGGTGGTGATGGGTGTGCCGATGCGGCGCGTGGTGCGGCGCGTCGAGGAAATGCGCGACGAGCGCTACTCGCTGCTGCGCGGCTATTTCCACGGCGCGGACGACGTCGACGACGACGACGGTCACGAACAGGTGCGGCTACAATCGGTGCCGGTCGACGCGAGCGCGGATGCGGTGGGCCGCACGCTCGCGGAACTCGGCCTGTTCGAACTCGGCGTCGAAGTGACCGCGATCCGCCGGCATGGTATCCGCGGTGTCGAGCCGGACCCGTCCACGAAATTGCGCGCGAGCGACATCGTCGTGTTGCGCGGTCTGCCCGAACAATTGGCGCAAGCCGAGGAACGGCTGTCGAAGCATCGCCGCGCGGGCGCCGCCGCGGCCTGAAGTCGGGCCGGGGACGTTGAGCCACCGAGTTGAGCCGCTGGCGCGAGTCCTCGAAGCGAGTTGCCGACGCCAGCATTGACGTATGCCCGTTTCACCGGGCGCGCCTGATTCAAGCTTTTCACCGGACCCATCGGGGTCCATCCGGAGACATCATGTCCAACGCGCTCGAGAGCGCGCCGCGCGATGCGGCCGACTACATCAGAAGTCATATCCGTACGGTGTCCGACTGGCCGCAGCCGGGCGTGCAGTTCCGCGACATCACGCCGCTGCTGCGCGAGCCGAAGTCGCTGCGTGTGCTGATCGATCTGTTCGTGCAGCGCTATATCGACGCGAAGCTCGATTACATCGCGGGCCTCGACGCGCGCGGTTTCATCATCGGGCCGATCGTCGCGCACGAACTGAGCCTCGGCTTCATTCCGATCCGCAAGGCAGGCAAGCTGCCGTACAAGCGGATCTCGCAGTCGTATGAACTCGAGTACGGCACCGCGACCGTCGAGGTTCACGAAGATGCATGCGAGCCCGGCGATCGCGTCGTGATCATCGATGACCTGATCGCGACCGGCGGCACGATGATGGCCGGCAAGATGTTGCTCGAGCGGCTGGGCGCGGTTGTCGTCGAGGGGGCGGCGATTGTCGATTTGCCTGAACTCGGCGGTTCGAAGCTGTTGGGCGAGGGCGGGCTCGCGTTGTATACAGTGACGAGTTTCGACGGTCATTGAGCGGGCGGGGCGCTGCGCGGCAAGTGGTGCGTGGCGCGGATTGTTTTGCGCCGGGCGTGTCGTCGCGTTGTGTCAGGAGCTTCGCGGTAGACATGTCGTATCGCGCTGTGCGCAGCGAAGATTTTTCGCCACGCGCTATGCGCTGGATATCACCGGTCGCAGAGTGCCTGGAAGCAGCGCAGAGAAACAACGCTGACACATAAAGCCGAAAAGCAACGTCGAGACGCGGCTCCCAAACCGTCCAACGAGAAGGTCAGAACAATGCCCAACTTCCTGCTGTTTCTCGCGACATCGATCGCGATTACCGTGGCCCCCGGTCCGGACAATCTGCAGGTGCTAGCGCGTGGCATCTCCCAAGGCCGAGCGGCCGGTTTCGTCGCGGCGCTCGGCTTTGCCGCCGGCATCACGTTTCATACGACGCTCGCCGCACTTGGTGTCGCCGCGCTGCTGCGGTCGTCGCCGCTTGCGTTTGAGGCGATCAAACTCGCGGGCGCCGCGTATCTGGTGTGGATCGGCATCAAGGCACTGCGCAGCCAGGGGCTCGCGACCGCGCATGAACGTCCGCCGCAGCCGCTTTCCGCGGTGTTTCGCCAGAGCGTGCTCGGCAACCTGATGAATCCGAAGGTGACGCTGTTCTTCGTCGTGTTCCTGCCGCAGTTCGTGCAGCCGCACGGCGCGCAAAGCGTCGCGGTGCAGATGCTGGAACTCGGCGTGCTGTTCATGTTGCAGACGGTCGTGGTGTTCTCGCTGTTCGGCGTGTGCGCGGGCATCATCGGCGGCTGGTTGAGGCGCCGTCCGCGTGTGGGCGTGTGGCTCGATCGCGTGGCCGGCGCGACGTTTATCGCAATCGGGATTCGGGTCGCGTTGCGCGATTGAGATGCGACCCGCGCGTGCTTGACGCGTGCCTGATGCGCGTTGTTCAGGTACCTGCATTTGCTTTGCCGGCTTTACCAGCGTTGCCGCGCCGGCGGACAGTTTGGAGTTTTCGATGACCTTGCCTTGCATCACCGCCGCGCGCCGCTTCGACGCGAGCGTGCATCGGCCGTTTCTGATCGGCGACGAACAGGTCGGCTGGATTCGCGAACGCGACGTGCCGTTGCTCGCGCGCTGGCCCGACGTGTTCGAGATTCGCGCGGCGCACGTGACGCTCGCGCCCGCGTTCGACAGCGTCGATCTGCGCAGCGCGGCGTTGGGGTCGGTGATCGGCGCGCTCGCCGCCGACGGTCGCATCCCCGGCTGGCGCAACGAGACCTACGCGATCCGCAATGCGTTCGACGCACCGCCGCTCGCGTATATCGAACGCGCGGCGTCCCGTTTCTTCGGCACGATGACCTACGCGGTGCATCTGAACGGCGTCGTAGAATACGCGGATGGCGGCGCGCCGCAACTGTGGATCGCGCGCCGCAGCGACACCAAGGCGACCGATCCGGGCATGCTCGACAACGTCGTCGCGGGCGGGATCGGCTGGGGCTTCGGCATCGGCGAGACGATCGTCAAGGAATGCTGGGAAGAAGCGGGCATTCCGGCGGAGATCGCCACGCGCGCGATCGCGGGCCGCACCGCGCACGTGCTGCAGTCGTTGCCGGAAGGTACACAGGCCGAGCAGATTTTCATCTACGACCTCGCGCTGCCGGCCCACTTCGCGCCGCGTAATCAGGATGGGGAAGTGGGCGAACACCGGCTCGCGCGCATCGACGAAGTCGCGGGCTGGATCGAGGAAGGCGCGATGACAGTGGATGCGAGTCTCGCCACGCTCGATTGCCTGTTGCGCCGCCGCTGGATCGACGAGGACGCGTGCGCGGGCATCGACGCATTGTTCACGCCGCCGGTGTTGGGCTGAAGGTGGATCGGGTGGCGCGCGTGCTTGCAGGAAGACGTGAGCCTGAACTTGAACCTAAGCGTGCCGCGACACTGTGAACCACGCCGCGACATCAAATGCCAACACCCGCAAACGGCACACTGAAACAAACCACGCATTGAAGAAGGGAGTCACCGAGGTCATGTCGACCGATCACAGCTTTATCCTCAAACTGTCGTGCGCCGACCGGCCCGGCATCGTTCACGCCGTGTCGGGTTTTCTGTTCGAGCGTGGCAGCAATATTCTCGACTCCGCGCAGTTCGGCGATAGCGGCACCGGCGAGTTCTTCATGCGGGTGCACTTTCAGCAGGTCGGCGGCGATCCCGGACTCGATGCGTTGCGCGCGTCGTTCGTGCCGCTCGCCGAGCAGTTCGGCATGCGCTGGGAGTTGCACGACGCGTCGGTGAAGCCGCGCGTCGTGATCATGGTGTCGAAGATCGGTCACTGTCTGAACGATCTGCTGTTCCGCTACCGCACCGGCCAGCTCAATATCGATATTCCGGCGATCATCTCGAACCACAAGGAGTTCTACCAGCTCGCCGCGAGTTACGACGTCCCGTTCCATCACTTCCCGCTGCTCGGCGGCACGCCGGACGCGAAGGCCGCGCAGGAAGCACGCGTGCTCGACGTGATCAACGGGCATCAGGCCGATCTCGTCGTGCTCGCGCGCTACATGCAGATCCTGTCGCCGGATCTGTGCGAGGCACTGGCCGGCCGCGCGATCAACATCCATCACTCGTTCCTGCCGAGCTTCAAGGGTGCGAAGCCGTACTACCAGGCGTTCGACCGCGGCGTGAAGCTGATCGGCGCGACCGCTCACTATGTGACGACCGATCTGGACGAAGGTCCGATCATCGAGCAGGAAGTCGAGCGCGTCGACCACAGCATGACGCCCGAGCAACTGACGGCGATCGGCCGTGACGTCGAATGCGTGACGCTCGCGCGTGCGGTGAAGTGGCACGTCGAGCATCGCGTCGTGCTGAACGGCAGCAAGACGGTAGTGTTCCGCTAAAAAATTGCGCCGGTCGTGAAAACACCCTAAAGGTTGGATCAGCGTCCAACTTTTGGGGTGCAGTTCAAGGCCAGCGCATTTTCTTTCTTTTCAGCAGCGGCTAGCGCGCTGCAGCGTCCCCCACGCCAGTGGCATTGCGCGCGAGATTCGCATTGCGCGCAGAGCGACGGCGGCCATTGAGCTTCTTCACCCAGATCAGCAGTCCGGTAATGCTCAGCACCGCGACCGCGACGCCTACCGCGCTGATCAGAATCCGCCCGCCCAGCCCGAGGATGCGCCCCGAGTGCAGCGGGAATTGCACCTGCATGAAGATGTCGCCGGCCGTGCCCCTACCTGGAATCTGCGCGGCGAGCCGCTTGCCGGTGACGGCGTCCCAATACATCCATGGATTACCGAGGCCGATGTCGCCGTGATCGTTGCCCGGCGTGTAGAAGCCGACGCCATACGTGTGCAGGAATCCCGCGTAGTAGAGGCCGCCCGGCGGCGCGGCGACATGCAAATCCCGGCCGGCCTGCGCGGCCAGTTCGACGATGCGCTCGCGGCTCAGCGAGTGATCGCCCGGTTGCGGCGCGCGCAGAATTTCCGGGTTATTGATCGGGTCGGGCGTTAGCGCCGAGATGCGCGACACGATCGGCCGTACTACCTGCGACGGCAGATTCATCGAGATCGACGTCAGCGCGACGATCATCAGAATGCCCCAGATCCATACGCCGCCGGAGCGGTGCAGGTCGAACGTGAGCGCATAGCCGCCGCGCTTTACGCGGAACGCGAACGACTTTCGCCACGCGTTGAGACTCGGAAACGACAGACACAGCGCGATCGCACTATCGAACAGCCACACGATGCCGACGATCCCCATCAGCCATGTGCCGATGTCGATGCCGCCGGTAAATGGCAGTTGCAGCGTGTAATGCAGCTTGTAGATGAACGGAATCAGATTGAGCCGCGCGAGCGACACGGCACCCCATTCGCGGCGTGCCTGAATTTCACCGCTGACGGGATCGACGGCGATCTGATTGAAGTCGAGCGGATAGGGCTGCTTCGTCGCGGGATCGGTGCGCGGCAGCACCATCATCTGCAGCGTCTCGCCGGGTTGGACGGCAAGCGGCAGATAGGTGACCTGAAGGCGCGGGTCGGCGGCTTCGACGCGGTTCGCCAGTTCGAGGCTCGTCAGCGCCGGACCGGCCGTGCGCGCCTGGTAGAACGACGGGTTCAGCGCGGCGTCGAGTTCATGGTCCCACGCGATGATCGCGCCGGTGAGGCCGGCGACGAACAGAAACAGCGCGGTCGCGACGCCAAACCAGCGATGCAGACGGACAAGCTGGCGTCTCATGCGCGTACTGGCGGGAATGAGCAGAAATTCGGGTGAAGCGTCACGATGAGAACATTTTGCAAATAGGAATTGTTCTCATCTTAGGGACTGGGCGGATCGACTGCAAGTATTCTGTCAGGAAAGGTAGAGAGGGCGTTGGCCGCGGCAGACGTAAAAAAAGCGGCACCGTAGTGCCGCTTCGCTCGTGAGGTCGGGCCGTCAGCCGGACAACGCTCACACCAGCCGCAGGTAAATCAGCTCCCGCTTGATATATGCGTAAAAGATCGGTGCCGCGATCACCCCGGCGATGCCGAACGCCGCTTCCATCACGAGCATCGCGATCAGCAGTTCCCATGCGCGAGCCTCGATCTGTCCGCCGACGATCCGTGCATTCAGGAAGTACTCGAGCTTGTGAATCAGGATCAGGAACACGAGCGACATGACCGCCGCCGGAAAGCTCACCGACAACGCGACCGCGACGATGACCGTATTCGAGATCAGATTGCCGATGACCGGCAGCAGCCCGACGATGAACGTGACGAGCACCAGCGTTTTGGACAGCGGCAGCGTGTCGTGGAAGATCGGCAGGATCACCAGCAGGAAGATCGCGGTGAAGACCGTGTTGAGCGCGGAAATCTTCACCTGCGCGAACACGATGCGGCGGAACGCGTCGGCGAAACGTGTCACGCGCGTGACGAACGCGGTGGACAGCGGCAGCCGCTGCACCTGATTCTGCGCGCCGACCGCGATGATCGCGCCGATCACCATGCCGAGCAGCACATGCGTGAAACCGCGCGCCGCGGTCGTGCCGCTTTGCTGCAGCATATTCGCATGGGTTTGCATCAGCTCGGTGGCGCGCGCCTTCATCTGCTCGGTGTCGACCGGCAGATAGCTGGCGACGAATTGCGGAATCCGCCCGCGCGCCTGGTCGATCAGCTGCATCGCCTGATCGAGCAGGTGTTGCACGCTCGGCACGTCGTTTTCGATGCGCGACACAATGCCGAGCGTGATGCCCGTCAACGCGCCGACGATCACCGCCGACAGGAACACCACCGCGAGCCAGCGCGCCCGCTTGCTCGACATATGACGCTCGATGCGCGGCGCGATCATATGCACGAGCTGAAACACCAGCAGCCCGGCGAGCAGCGCGCCGAGCAGATGCAGCTGGATCACCGCCCACATGCCGAACAGCGTCACCACATAGCTGCCGATTTCGACCGCCGACAACTTCGGCAGACTCATGTCGCTGGTCAGCCTGACCGGGCGCGGGCGCAGGTCCTGCACCCGTTCTTCTTCGCGCGCCTGAATCCGCTTGGTCATGGCTTATCCCGTCTCCAACCTCTGTAATGCAGCGTTACTTGATGGCGGCGGCGCGTTTCAACAACGGCGCCAGGTATTGGCCGGTAAAACTTGCCTTCGACTTCGCGATCTGCTCGGGCGTGCCCTGAGCGATGATCTGTCCGCCGCCGGCGCCGCCTTCCGGTCCGAGGTCGATGACCCAGTCGGCGGTCTTAATTACATCGAGATTATGTTCAATGATCACGACGGTATTACCCTGGTCGCGCAACCGGTGAATCACCTCCAGCAGCAGCGCGATGTCGTGAAAATGCAGGCCCGTGGTCGGTTCGTCAAGAATGTATAGCGTGCGACCGGTGTCGCGCTTGCTCAGTTCCAGCGACAGTTTCACCCGCTGCGCCTCGCCGCCCGATAGTGTAGTGGCGGACTGGCCCAGGCGGATATAGCCGAGACCCACATCCAGCAAGGTTTTCAGCTTGCGCGCGACGACCGGCACCGCCTTGAAGAACTCGTACGCATGCTTGACCGTCATGTCGAGCACTTCGCTGATGTTCTTGCCCTTGTACTGGACGTCGAGCGTTTCGCGGTTGTAGCGCTTGCCGTGGCAGACGTCGCACGGCACGTACACGTCCGGCAGGAAGTGCATTTCGACCTTCAGCACGCCGTCGCCCTGGCAGGATTCGCAGCGCCCGCCCTTCACGTTGAACGAGAAGCGGCCCGGATCGTAGCCGCGTTCCTTGGCCGCCGGCACGCCGGCGAACAGTTCGCGGATCGGCGTGAACAGGCCGGTGTAGGTGGCCGGGTTCGAGCGCGGCGTACGGCCGATCGGCGATTGATCGACGTTGATCACCTTGTCGAAGTGTTCGAGGCCCTCGATCGACTCGTACGGCGCCGGCTCCGTGGCCGAGCCGTACAGGTGATGCGCGACCGCGTGATACAGCGTGTCGTTGATCAGCGTCGACTTACCCGAGCCGGATACGCCGGTCACGCAGGTGAGCAGGCCGACCGGCAGATCGAGCGTCACGTTGTGCAGGTTGTTGCCATGCGCTTCGACGATGCGCAGGCGCCGCTCGTCGGGTTCCTTGCGCTCATCGGGGAATTCGATCGTGCGCGCGCCGGACATGTACTGGCCGGTCAGCGACGCCGCATTCTTCTGCACTTCTTTCGGCGTGCCCTCGGCGATCACCATGCCGCCGTGCTCGCCGGCGCCCGGGCCCATGTCGACCACGTAGTCGGCCATGCGGATCATGTCCTCGTCGTGTTCGACGACGATCACCGAATTACCGAGATCGCGCAGATGCTTGAGCGTCGAGATCAGCCGGTCGTTGTCGCGCTGATGCAGACCGATCGACGGTTCGTCGAGCACGTACATCACGCCGGTCAGACCCGAGCCGATCTGCGACGCGAGCCGGATGCGCTGTGCTTCGCCACCTGACAGCGTTTCGGCGCTGCGTTCGAGCGACAGGTAATCGAGCCCGACGTTATTCAGGAACATCAGACGCGCGACGATTTCCTTGACGACCTTGTCGGCAATCTCACGCTTCGAGCCTTCGAGGCGCAGCGTCTGGAAATAGCCAAGCGCGTCGCGCAACGGCCAGCCGCTGATTTCGAAGATGCCGCGCGCGTCGCTGTCCGCGCCGATGCGCACGAAGCGCGCTTCGCGGCGCAGCCGCGTGCCCGCGCAGGCCGGGCACGACTGGTTGTTCTGATACTTCGCGAGCTCTTCCCGCACCGCGGCCGAATCGGTCTCGCGATAGCGCCGCTCGAGATTCGGGATGATCCCTTCGAACACGTGCTCGCGCACCGACGTGCGGCCGCGCTCGTTGATGTACGAAAAAGGAATTTCCTGCTTGCCCGAGCCGTACAGCAGGATTTTGCGGACCTTTTCCGGCAGATCCTCGACGGCGGTATCGATATCGAAGTCGTAGAACGCCGCGAGGCTCTGCAGCATCTGGAAGTAGAACTGGTTGCGCCGGTCCCAGCCCTTCACCGCGCCCGCCGCGAGCGACAGCGACGGATGCGCGACGACCCGTTTCGGATCGAAGAACGTGATCTGGCCGAGGCCGTCGCACTCCGGGCACGCGCCCATCGGATTGTTGAACGAGAACAGGCGCGGCTCGAGCTCCTGCAGCGAATACGAGCAGATCGGGCAGGCGAACTTCGAGCTGAACAGGTGCTCGTTGTCCGTATCCATTTCGAGCGCGATCGCGCGGCCGTCGGCAAGACGCAGCGCCGTTTCGAACGATTCGGCGAGGCGCTGCTTCATGTCCGGACGCACCCGCAGACGGTCGATCACGACGTCGATCGTGTGCTTGTCGTTCTTTTTCAGCTTCGGCAGCGAGTCGACTTCATAGATTTTCGCGGTGCCTTCGTTGGCGGTGCCACCGCCCGAGCGCACGCGAAAACGGATAAAGCCTTGCGCCTGCATGTCTTCGAACAGTTCGGTGTGCTCGCCCTTGCGGTCCGCCACGACGGGCGCGAGGATCATCAGCCGGGTTTCTTCCGGCAGCGCGAGCGCCGCGTCGACCATTTGCGACACGCTTTGCGCTTCGAGCGGAATTTCGTGATCCGGGCAATACGGCGTGCCGACCCGCGCGAACAACAGACGCAGATAGTCGTGGATTTCGGTGACGGTGCCGACCGTCGAGCGCGGATTGTGCGAGGTCGCTTTCTGTTCGATCGAAATGGCCGGCGACAGCCCTTCGATCAGATCGACGTCCGGCTTTTCCATCAGTTGCAGGAACTGGCGCGCGTAAGCCGACAGACTTTCGACGTAGCGGCGCTGCCCTTCCGCATAAAGCGTGTCGAACGCCAGCGACGATTTGCCGGAGCCTGAAAGCCCCGTAATAACGACGAGCTTGTGACGCGGTAGGTCGAGATTGACGTTCTTCAGGTTGTGGGTGCGAGCCCCACGAATACGGATTTGTTCCACGGATTTATTCCATGAACTGCGGAAAGGGGAGGGAGCCAAACCTGCTACTATAACGACTTTTCCAGACCGCCGTTACGGCTTCCTGACAGCAGGAACAAGGCGCGAGGGCAAGCTCGGGGCAGGTTCAAAGACGGCGGTTCGACGCCGCGGGGAAGTGGTGTAACTGGGGCCGTTTTCCGCGAGTGCAAGGTGTCGTGAGGGCCGGCGGGGTGCGGCAGTGTCCGGCGCCGCGAAACACCCGCCATGCCACCGTCCGTGATGCCCGTTCCATCGCGCCGCCTGTCCCGGCGGCCACAGCTGTCCCCTCGGGCTCGCCGCACGGTGCGCCACCCGGCTCATTCAAACAACGCTTCCGATGTCCAATCCATCCGCCGTCTCCACACGCATGAGCGCGCCCGAATTGCGCGCGACCGTGTCGCTTGCCGCGATCTTCGCGTTGCGCATGCTGGGTCTGTTCATGATCATGCCGGTGTTCTCGGTCTACGCGAAGACTATCCCCGGCGGCGAGAACGTGCTGCTCGTCGGTATCGCGCTCGGCGCGTACGGCGTCACGCAGTCGATGCTCTACATCTTCTACGGCTGGATTTCCGACAAGATCGGCCGCAAGCCGGTCATCGCGACGGGCCTGCTGATCTTCGCGCTCGGTAGCTTCGTCGCGGCCGGCGCGCACGACATGACGTGGATCATCGTCGGCCGCGTGATTCAGGGAATGGGAGCGGTGTCGTCGGCGGTGATCGCGTTCATCGCCGATCTGACGTCGGAGGAGCATCGCACCAAGGCGATGGCGATGGTCGGCGGCAGCATCGGCATATCGTTCGCGGTTGCGATCGTCGGTGCGCCGATCGTGTTCCAATGGCTCGGCATGAGCGGGCTGTTCACGCTGGTCGGCATCTTCGCGATTCTGGCGATCGGCCTCGTGCTGTGGGTCGTGCCCGATGCGCCGAAGCCGGTCCATGTGCGCGCGCCGTTCGCCGAAGTGCTGCACAACGTCGAGCTGCTGCGGCTGAACTTCGGCGTGCTGGTGCTGCACGCAACGCAAACCGCGCTGTTCCTCGTCGTGCCGCGCATTCTCGAAGCGGGCGGCCTGCCGGTCGCGTCGCACTGGAAGGTGTATCTGCCGGTGATGGGCCTGTCGTTCGTGATGATGGTGCCGGCGATCATCGCCGCCGAGACGCGCGGCAAGATGAAGATCGTGCTGCTGTCCGCGATCGGTCTTATCCTGATCGGCCAGTTGTTATTGGGCGTGGCTCCGCATACGATTCTGAGTGTGGCGGCGATCCTGTTCGTGTACTTTCTCGGCTTCAATATTCTCGAGGCCTCGCAGCCTTCGCTGGTGTCGAAGCTGGCGCCCGGTGCCCGCAAGGGCGCGGCGGCCGGCGTCTACAACACCACCCAGGCGATCGGTCTTGCGATGGGCGGGGTGATCGGCGGCTGGCTGCTGAAGGTAGACGGGCAAAGCGCGGTGTTTTTTGCGTGTTCGGGGCTGGTGTTCTGCTGGCTTATAATCGCCGCGAAGATGAAACCGCCGCCGCGCAAGGCATAACGCGGCGCACTCGGGGGCACGTTCCCCGAATCATCCAGAACTCACCCGGCGGCGGGCAGAGGCGCTTTGCTTAGTCCAGGTCTGCTGGCCACGAGACGCGAACCGCGCAGTGCCGCGCCGCCCGTAATGGAATCAACAGGAGAAATTCATGGCATCCGTGAACAAGGTCATTCTCGTCGGCAACCTCGGAGCCGATCCGGAAGTCCGTTATCTTCCGAGCGGCGACGCAGTGGCGAACATCCGCCTTGCAACGACGGACCGCTACAAGGACAAGGCGTCGGGCGAGATGAAGGAAGCCACCGAGTGGCACCGCGTCGCGTTCTTCGGCCGCCTCGCGGAAATCGTTTCGGAATATCTGAAGAAAGGCTCGTCGGTGTATCTGGAAGGGCGCATCCGTACCCGCAAGTGGCAGGCTCAGGACGGCACCGACCGTTATTCCACCGAGATCGTCGCGGAACAGATGCAGATGCTCGGCGGCCGTGGCGGCGCGTCGATGGGTGGCGATGAAGGCGGCTATAGCCGCGGTGAACCGTCGGAGCGTAGCGGTGGCGGCGGCGGTGGTGGTGGTGGTGGCCGCGCGATGTCGTCGGGTGGTGGTTCGCGTGGCGGCAGCGGTGGTGGCGGCGCGAGCCGTCCGAGCGCGCCGGCTGGCGGCGGTTTTGATGAGATGGATGACGATATTCCGTTCTGACCCCCTCACCGTTTTACCGATCAAAACATGAAAGCCCGCCTCCGAAAGGGGGCGGGCTTTTTTGTCGGCCGTTCTCCCGCTCCACTGTACCGAGTTCGTTGCGGATTCACCGCCGCAAATGCTCCAACGTATCTCTCAACGGCACGCTCGAAATCACGATCGGCCCGGTAAAAGGCGAATCCAGGTCGACGATCACGTAAATTGCCGAAGCAATCGACACCGCGCCGAGCATGATCGTCACCAGCGCCAGCGTGTTGCGCGGCGCGATCAATCCAAAGCTCAGAAAGATCACGCCTAGCCAGAACGTCAGTGTCTTGAGGAACGGCCGCGAAATCGAACTGTGTGCTTCCTCGATGAGTTTCCAACGCGCGTCGACGACCCGGCGGTATTGCATCAGCGCATCGTCGAGCGCGCGCTGCTGCAACGAATCGTGCGTACGCAGTTCGCGCAACTGCCGGCCGACTGCCGTCAGCATGTCGCCGAGCTGCACGTTTTCGAGTTTCTCCGGCGTGTCGGGCGGTCCGAGGTCGCGCGGATAGTTGCCGCTCGGCGCCGGCTCCCTCGGCCATGTCGACGCGATCGCCGCCGCCGTGTACACACCCAGCAGACGCCGCGATTCGTTGGCGCCGTCACCGAGTTCGCGCAACGTCGTGTCGAACTCGATCAGCTTGGCCGCATAACTGCGCATGTCGTTGGACGCGGTATCGAAACTCGATTTCGCCGATGCGGTCATCAGGCCGAGCACCAGCGCGGCAAACGTGACAAGCATGCCGATCACGAGCTGGACCAGTTGCACGGTCTCATGCGCCTTGTGCTCCTCGGGCAGAAGCGGCCGCACGGCGACACCGAAACCGGTTGCGAGCAGCAAAAGCGCAAATACCAGGATGGCCGAACCGACTTCCGACATGGGAGCACTCCGAAGAACACACGCGCTGCGACACTTTATTGATTTAACGCAAGCGATGCACGCGATCAACCATAAAGTTTTTGGTTATGAAGCCGTTCTTCTCAATGCGGTGTTTGCTTAAATTTCAATCAAGATTGCGGACCTGGCCGAGTGGCGTGGAATGCAGTATGCATGGCCGATACGAATGGATCGGCCGGGCAGCCGGAGGGAGACCAACTCGATGTTGAAAAATCTGTCGATTCGCAACAGCCTTAGCCTGATGATCGTGAGCTTTGCCGTCGTGCTGTTGCTCGGCGCTGCCGCGGGGCTGTTGTCGCTGCGCGCGGCCAATGCGTCGCTGCAGCAGATGTACACGGTCGACACCCCCGCAGTCGCGGATCTCGAAGGCAGCGCTGGCCAGCTGCTGCGTCTGCGTCTCGCGCTCGCGACTTATGCGTCGCTTGCCGCGCTTAACGACAAGGATGGCGCGGCCGCGGTGCTCAAGCGTTTCGATCAGTATCGCCAGGGATCCGATGAGCGACTTGCCCACTATGTGAGCCGCGCGGGCGCGGACGCCGACGAGCAGCGTCTGATCGCGGACATGCAGCAGCGCCGCGACACGTTCCTGCGCGAAGGCGTGGACCCGGCGCTCGCCGCGCTCAAGTCGGGCGATACCACCGCGTTCAACGACGTGCAGGCGCACAAGCTGCCGTCGCTGTACAGCGCATACGAAAAGGCGATGCTCGCGCTCGAAAAGCTGCAGCTCGATCACGGCGAGCAACGCTATCAGGACGCGCAGAAGCTGTTCTACGTGATCTGTATCGCGGTGGCGGTCGGCATGGTGCTGTCGCTGCTTGGCGGCTGGCTGGGTCGCGCGGTGCTGGTGCGCGCGATCGTCAGTCCGGTCGATGCGACGATCGCGCAGTTCCAGCGCATCGCGAACGGCGACCTGACCGGCCGCATCGACGTGACCGGCGACAACGAAATGGGCCGGCTCGCGGCCGCGCTGCGCAAGATGCAGGACTCGCTGATCTCGACGGTGAGCGCAGTGCGTCAGGGCACCGAATCGATCGATACGGGCGTCAGCGAAATCGCGGCGGGCAACACCGATCTGTCGCAGCGCACCGAGGAGCAGGCTGCGTCGCTGGAAGAAACCGCGGCGAGCATCGAGCAGTTGACGTCGACGGTCAAGCAGACCGCGGACAACGCGAAGCAGGCCAGCTCGCTCGCGCAAGGCGCGTCGACGCTGGCCGCGCAAGGTGGCGAGCTGACCGAGCAGGTGGTCGGCACGATGCATGGCATCGTCGCCGACTCGCGGCAGATTGCCGATATCGTCGGCGTGATCGAGGGGATCGCGTTCCAGACCAATATCCTCGCGCTGAATGCCGCGGTCGAAGCGGCGCGCGCTGGCGAGCAGGGACGCGGCTTCGCGGTGGTCGCGAGCGAGGTGCGCTCGCTTGCGCAGCGTAGCGCGGCGGCGGCCAAGGAGATCAAGGGCTTGATCGATGCGTCGACCGCGCGCGTGCAGGAGGGCTCGCACCTCGTCGAGCGCTCGGGTACGACGATGACCGAAATCGTCGACGCCATCGCGCGCGTGAGTTCGATCATGGGCGAGATCGCCGCGGCGGCGACCGAGCAGAGCACCGGCATCGACCAGGTCAATCTCGCGGTCGCGCAGATGGACGAGGTCACGCAGCAGAACGCGGCGCTCGTCGAGCAGGCGGCCGCCGCGGCGAGTTCGCTGGAAGAGCAGGCGCGGCGGTTGACGACGGCGGTAGCGGTGTTTCAGACGGGCAGCGGGGCGCGGGCGGCGGGTGCGTCGGCGGCTTCTGTGGTTGGCGGGAAGGCGGTGGGTGGTGCTGCCGGGGCGAAGCGGGAAAGCGAGTTCGTGACGGCGTAACGGTGATCGCGGCGGCGTGAGCGTGAAGCAGGGGCGATGCGGGTCATTTATTTGGGTGGCCACGCATCCGTTCTTTGCAGCGTGTGGCGTCGCTGTTGCACCCGTTCACAGAGCGCCGTAACTATCGGCCACTGCCACTGCCACTGCCACTGCCGGGCCGGCCGAAAGACCGCGGATATGGACGCCGAACCGGAGCTATCGAGCGAGTTCACTTCAGCGTAAGGGCACCGAGAGCAGTTTGTCTGAACTGCTGCTTCTCTGCCGTCACAAGGCGTCGCGTATTCTCCACACCACGCCCTGCGCTTCTCAGCGTAAGGGTACCGCGAGCAGTTCGTCTAAACGGCTTCTTCTTCGCCCCTCACAAGCCGCCGCGTCAACCCCCCACACCTCTACTGCATCGCCGCGTAATACTTAGCCAGACTATCGATCTCTTCCGGCGTCATCTGCCGCGCGACGTTGCGCATCTGCTCATTGATGTCGTTATGCCGCTCGCCCGAAGCGAACGCGCGCAACTGCGCGGCGAGATACACCGATGACTGTCCGCCGAGCCAAGGCGCCGCGCCCTTGCGATCGAGCTGGCCGTGGCAGGCCGCGCACGGCGCGATATTGCGTTGCGGATCGCCCTGCATCGCGAGTCTGACCGCGTTCGCATCCGGCCCGACGCCGGCCGGTGTTTTCTCTGTGGCCGGTGTGCGCGCCAGCGACGCGTAGTAGGCGGCCAGATCGTGCAGGTCCTGGTCGCTGCGTTCGGCGATGATCGCCTGCATCACCGCGCTCTGGCGCTGACCGCTCTGGTAGTCGCGCAATTCCTTGTAGACCACGTCTTCGTATTGACCGGCGAGCGCGGGCGCTGTGATCTGCGGGGGACCGGACACGCCGTGGCACATCGAGCAGTGCTGCGTTGCAATCGTCGCTCCGCGGCCGATCTCGCCCATGACCGGATGCACAAAGCCCGACGGCGGCAGCACGACCACCTCGCTCGGCACGCGGCTCGTGGTGTTGCCGCTATACCAGCTCGACGGCACGCCGGCCGCGCCGCAGATCCGCGCCCACAGGCTGAGATTGCCGAACGCGCTGCTCGCGGACGGCAGCCAGATAAAGCCGATCAGTATCGCGACGATCGCAATCGCGAGCGTGCCGCCGACGCTCCAGACGAACCACGGATTGCGCAACGTGAAGAGGCGTTCTTCGCTCATCGCTGTGCTCCGATCACGACCGCCGGCACCGAAGTCTGCGGCAGGCGCAGCAACTGCACGATCGGCACGCTGTAGTTGACGACCGTGAGCCCGATCATCAGTGCGACCCACAGCCCGAAACTGTTGAGCGCGACCGGCACGCGCACGACCGGTTGCGCCGGGCTCGCGAAGCGGAATGTCTGCGGCTCGACGAGCGGCCCGAATTGCGATTTCACGAGGATGTAGACGAACAGCAGCCCGGACGCCACGAGGATCAGCCCGCCGATCGCCGATACGCCGACCCAGAACGCCTGCCCCTGCATGCCCGCCATCGCGTAGTCGTAATAGGCCATGCGGCGCGGCGCGCCGAGCAGGCCGACCCAATGCCACGGGATCGTCACGGTCATCATGCCGATGAACCACAGCCATAGTTGCGTGCGCACCAGCTTCGCCGACACGATCGCGCGGCCGGTCAGTTGCGGCCACAGTTCGTAGGCGATCGCGAAGTACATGATGACGATCGCGCCGCCGAAGATCAGGTGAAAGTGCCCGGTCACCCACTGCGTGTTGTGCACGGTCGAATTCAACTGATAGCTCATGTTGATGAGCCCGCCCGCGCCGCCGAAGCCGAGCATCACGAACGAGAACGCGACTACCAGCATCATCGGGTTGCGCCACGGCAGCGCGGTGAGCCAGCCGAGCGCGCCCTTGC
Source organism: Paraburkholderia sp. ZP32-5 (assembly GCF_021390495.1). Classification (NCBI taxonomy): domain Bacteria; kingdom Pseudomonadati; phylum Pseudomonadota; class Betaproteobacteria; order Burkholderiales; family Burkholderiaceae; genus Paraburkholderia; species Paraburkholderia sp. ZP32-5. The sequence continues at coordinate 463,760 of NZ_JAJEJP010000001.1, forward strand.
CGCCGCGCAATCTGCCGGCGATTTCCACCGACGCGCAGATCGTGAACACGGTCAATAGCGTCGGCACCGACACCATGCCGGTGAACACCGCGTGCACGAACTTGAAGCCGGCGCCGACTTGCGGATCGACGAACAGATGGTGGATACCGATCGGCATCGCGAACACGAGAAACATGATGAACGACACGCGCGCCATCGAATCGCTATAGAGCCTGCCGCCGATCGCGCGCGGCACCAGCGTGTAGTACGCGATATAGGCGGGGACCAGCCAGAAGTAGACGATCGCGTGCAGGGTCCAGGAGAACAGCACGCGCGACAGGCCCGCATCGATCGTGCGGGTGAAGCCGAACGCGACCGGCAGGATCTGGAACAGGATTTCGAGCGCCGCGCCGACCGCGGTCCACGCCCACAGATACGCGCCCGCGACGTTCGCGAACATCGCGAGCGGCACCGGCTTGCCGGGGTTCGCGCGCTTCCAGACGCGCAGATTCACATGCATCAGCGCGACCCAGATCCACGAGCCGACCACCACCAGCACGACGCCGAGGTAATAGAACGGGCTGCCGATCATCGGCGGATAGAACGTGTAGAGCACCGATGCCTTGCCGGCCGCAACCGGCACCATCGCCATCACCGCGCCGACCAGCAGCAGGTAAAACGCGGCCCACGCCCATTTGAGACCGACGAGGCGCTGCGCGAGCGCGAGTTCGACGATTGCGTAGCCGAAGGCCATCGCGACCAGCGTGGGCATCACATAGGCCATCACGGTGCCGTGAGCGGTCACCGAGCGGTAATACAGCTCGGGGTCGCCGATCCACGGCGCGAGCGGGCTGCGCACCAGCATCTGCCACGCACCGAGGCATAGCGCGATCGCGAACGTGATAAAGGCGAGCCAGAAATGCGCGAGAACGAGTCGCTTAGCGTGAAACACAGCTCAGCCTCCGGGTTTGTCGGGCCTGTTCGAAGAAAGCGGCTTTGTCGATCACCTTCACGTGCGCCCACATCGTCTGATGGCCGAAGCCGCAGAACTCGTGGCACGGCATCGTGTGATCGGCGGGATGGTCGAATTGCGTGTTCAGCGTCGACACGTAGCCGGGCACGATCATCGTGTTGATGTTGGTATCGGTGACGAGCAGGCCGTGCACGACGTCGGCGCTGGTGGTGCGGATCGTGATCGGCGTGCCGGCGGGCACCACCAGGCACTGCGGCGTGAACGAGTACTGCTGCGCGACGAAGCGCACGATCACCGAGCCGTCCGGCTGCACCGCGCTGCCGAGATTGTCCTCGGCGAATTCGCCGGACAGTTGCAGACGGGAAGGATCGATCGTCTCGACGCGCGACGGCGGCATCATCGCCCAATGCACGCCGGAGAACACGATTACCGCGAGCATCAGCACGATCAGCGCGACCGCGAAGATCGCCCAGCGCCGCTCGGCGCGCAACGCGACCGCGTGGCCGCTCTCCGGTTGATGATTCGATTCGGTCGACATTAGTGGATGATCCCGCGCGGCAGAAACGCGAAAAAGTAGAAGCCGAACCAGATCGCCATCACGATCAGCACGGAGATTCCGGCCAGTGCGATCGCGCCGCCCGGGCCGGCCGCGACGACGCGTTCGACTTCTTCGTCGCTCGGCGGGGTGGCACTGTGCGTGTCGTTCGCTTCCATCTCGATAGCTCTCCTGTGCGGCGCTTCAGTACGGCATTTCAATACGGCATTTTTTTCGGTGCGGCGGCCCGGCATGGCCGCTTCACGTGGGGTGCGTCAATGCAGCGGCGCCTTGCGCAGTTCGTTGACCTCGCGCGCCGTCACGGGCAGTCCGTGATTGCCCCACGCGGTGCGAATGAAGGTGACCACCGCGGCCGCTTCGGCGTCGTTCAGCTCCTGGCCGAACGGCGGCATCCCATACGGCTGCGGATTGCGCTTCGTGCCCGGCGGGAAACCGCCGTTCAGCACGATGCGGATCGGATTGACCGCGGAGTCCATTTCGATCGACTGGTTGCCCGCGAGCGGCGGATAGTGCGGCAGTTGGCCTTCGCCGTTCGCGCCGTGGCAGATCGCACATTTGTCCGCGTAGATCTGCTTGCCGAGCGCAAACACCTTCGGGTCGGGCGTCGCGCTCGGACCAGTCTTGCGGCCGCTTTGATCGGGCAGCGATTTCAGATAGACGGCCATCGCGCGGACATCCTCGTCGCTCAGATGCTGCAGGCTGTGATAGGTGACCTCGGCCATCGGACCGTAGACGGCGCCGCGATCGGAGATACCGGCCTGCAGCAGATCGACGATGTCCTTGATGCTCCAGTCGCCGAGGCCGCCGTCCTTGTCGGATGTCAGCGACGGCGCGTACCAGTTCTGCACCGGAATCAGCCCGCCCGCGAACTGCTCGCGCGGCGACGAACCGCCCAGCATGTTGATGCGCGTGTGGCACATCGTGCAGTGACCGAGCCCTTCGACCAGATACGCGCCGCGATTCCACTCGACCGATTTGGTCGGATCGGGCTTGAACTCGCCCTCACGGAAATACAGCGTGCGCCAGCCGTACAGCAGGTCGCGCTGATTGAACGGGAAGCGCAGCGTGTGCTTGCGGTTCGGCTGACGCACCGGCTCGACGGTCCGCAAAAACGCGAAGATCGCGTCCGAGTCCTCGCGCGTGACCTTCGTGTACTGGGCGATTGGCATCGCCGGATAGATCGGCGCGCCGTCCGGCTTGCGGCCGGTGCGCATCATCTTGAAGAACGCTTCCTCGCTCCACGTGCCGATGCCGTACTGCGCGTCCGGCGTGATGTTCGGTGAATAGAGCGTGCCGAACGGCGTTTCCATCGCGAGGCCGCCGGCGAACAGCTTGCCGCGCGGCGCGGTGTGGCAGGCGATGCAGTCGCCCGCGCGGGCAAGGTATTCACCGCGCTTGACGATGTCGGGGCGCGTGTCGGCGCCAGCGGATGCGGTTGCTTCGGCGACAGCCGGTGCAGTCGTGGCGGCGTGCGCGCTGCCGGTCAGCGGCGCGTGCAGCAGTTGCGCGAGCACGATGCCGCCGATGGCGAAGGCCCGCGACAAACCTGGTGAGCGAAGTGTCGGCTTCATTGCGGTTGACTCCCGCAAGCGAGAGGCAGCCGCTCCGCGGATGCCGGTGCGGGCCGTGGATCGGCGGGACGCGGCTGGCGCGCGAGCCAGTTGGATACCGCGGCGATGTCGTTGTCGTTCAGCTTGAGCGCGATCGTGTGCATGCAGTCCGGCGCGAGCGCGTGACGGGTGCCCGAGCGCCACGTGCCCATCTGTCCGGCGATATAGCTTGCATGCAGCCCGAGCAGGCCCGGAATGCCCGGCTGCGTGCCGGTCATGCGCGCGCCGTGGCAGGCCACGCACGCCGGTATGCCGCGCGCCGGGTCGCCGTGCATCACGAGCCGTTCGCCGGCGGCGAGCAGCTTCGGTGGCAACGCGGCACGGTCGGATTCGGGATAGGGCGGCTGCAGATCGGCGAAATACTGGGCGATCTGGCGCAGATAGTCGTCGGGCAGGAACGCGAGCAGGTAGCCCATCGGTGGATAGGTGCGGCCGCCGTCGCGAAATGCGGTCAACTGGTTGAACAGATACTCGGTCGGTTTGCCGGCGATGCGCGGAAAGTAATCGTTGTTGCGGCCCTGGCCCTGCACGCCGTGACACGCCGTGCAGGCCCGCATGCGTTCATCCATGGCCGACGGCATCGCGGCGGGTGTGGCAGCGGAGGTGTCGGTTGCCGCGCTTGCCACGCTGCCACATAGCACGCGAAGCGCGAACAGCACGAACAGAACCGAAGATCCGATAGTTCTACGATGCACGCGAGGCCTCGTTGGGGAACGTGCTTCTGTCGATTTATTTTTCATGCTCGCTGGCGAATGGCGTAGCGAATCCGTCAAACGGCGCATGGCGGGGCTACCTGTTTTACTTATTGCGACTGCATTAACAGTGAATCGCGGAACGGACCTGTTCGGGCTGACGAAGTATTGATCCGCTGCGGTAATTCAATAGTCCGTTAAAAAGCATGCTCTGCGACGATGTGCTGCAATTGCAGCACGCGCTGGATGCGCCGTGGTGGCGGCTTCGAGGCTGACGGGGAGGGCTGCGGACGACCCGTGAATGCCCCCAGCGAGTAGCAGGTTGCAGCAATTTATCGGACGCGTCAATAGAGAACATCCGGGGAAAATATCAGCTGGCCGTCATCGACGGAAGCTAAAGCGCTTTGCATTTTGCGGTGCCGCAACTTATTGGCGGATATTGCATTGCGCAATGCGCGTATTTGATTTTTATCAATGCAATTGCTGGTCTTTTCATATAAACGCATTGACCATTGCGTGACTGTCATTCGTGCGTCATTTGCTCGTTATTCATCCCTTATCCGCGTCATGCGAAAAGCCGCATCAACGCCGCGCGCGCATTGCTGACGAGTTCGCTTTCGCCGGGCCGGCCGGGCAGCAGATGAAACTCGATGGCCGGCAGCGCGGGCAGGCCGATATGGGCAGCACACGCAACCACGCCGCCGCCGAGCGACGATTCGTTCAAGCAAGAAATGCCGAGCCCTGCCTTCAACGCGAGCTGCAGGCCGGCCACGCCCGACGCCGAATGCGACACGATGTACGAGACCTTGTGTTCGTCGAGCAGCCTGACGACGAACCGCTGCAACTGGCACGTCTGCGGCAGTAGCACCAGTTGATACGGCGTGCCCGGGCGCGGCGCGGCATCGGCGGCGCTTGCCCACAGCAGCTTTTCGCGACGCACCACGGTGCTGGCCGCGCCCGCGCCGCTGCCGGCCGAACCCCGCCCGCGTGGCTGCGCGGTGACGAGCCGCGCCGACAGACCGATGTCGAACGACGTGTGATCGTCCGCGCCGCTGTCGATCGTCGCGCTCGGCATCACGGTCACATGCAGCTTCAGACGCGGGTGCTGCTCCGAGAACGTTTTCAGAATGCGCGCGATGTCGTGCGGCCGGAAGTAGTCGGTGATCGCGATGCGCAGCTCGCCGTCGAGCGAGCGGCCTTGCAGGTCGTCGAATGCCGCTTCGCTCATCGCGATGAGGCGCCGCGCGTGCTCGAGCAGGCGCTCGCCCGCGGGTGTCGGGTTCACGCCTTGCCGGCCGCGGACGAAGAGCGGCTGGCCGGCGCGCTCCTCGAGCTTCTTCAACTGCTCGCTCACCGACGACTGCGACAGGAATACGCGCTCGGCGCCCGCCGACACGCTGCCCGATTCGGCGACCGCGACGAAGGTGCGCAACTGCGCGAAGTCGAAACCACGCTGGCTCATGATTCGGATTTTCCGATGGGAGTGATCTGAAATTGCGGCTTTTCCGATGAAAGGCCCAGCCGTAGCATACCCCCAGAACTTTGCGGAGGGTGTGATGAAAAACGGATCGACGACGGCGCCGCGCGGCGCGCAGCATCGCTGGAAGGTGCTCGGGGTGGGCTTTGCGGCCAACGCGAGCTTTTCGGCCGCGTTCTCGGGGATTCCGACGACTGCGGTGTTTCTGCGCTCGGGCTATCACCTGGGCAACGACGGGCTCGGCCTCGTGCTCGGGATGCTCGGCCTCGGCATCGCGGTCAGCGAATTGCCTTGGGGGCTGCTGACCGACCGCTGGGGCGATCGCCGCGTGCTGCTGCTCGGTTTGCTGGCGACGGCGGCCGCGCTCGCCGGCCTCGCGCTGTTCGTGTCACCGGGCGGCGCGCATGTGCCGGGCGTTACGCCGCTCGCGCTCGGTTTGCTGCTGGTCGGTCTGCTCGGCGGCAGCGTCAACGGATCGAGCGGCCGCGCGGTGATGGCTTGGTTTCGCGAGGGCGAGCGCGGCCTCGCGATGAGCATCCGGCAGACCGCGGTGCCGGCGGGCGGTGGCCTCGGCGCGCTGGTGCTGCCGGTGCTCGCGTCGCGCTTCGGTTTTGCGAGTGCGTACGCGGTGCTGGCGCTCGCGTGCGCGACGACCGCGGTGTTTGCGTGGCGCTGGTTGCATGAGCCTGAGCAGGGGGGCGATGCGGTGGTGGCGCAAGGTGCGGCGGGTGTTTCGGGTGCGGCGGGTACGACAAGCCTGACTGGTGCGGACCGCGCGCACTCCGCGCTTCACCATAGCCCGACCGCCAGCATCCCGGCCGCCACCGCTTCGCCGTTGCGTGACCTACGCATCTGGCGCGTCGCGCTCGGCGCGGGCGCGCTGTGCATGCCGCAGATCGCCGTCATCACGTTTGGCACCGTCTTTCTGCACGACTTCAGCCGTGCCGGCGTACTCGCGATCAGCGCGACGATGGTAGCGGTGCAGACGGGCGCTGCTATCGCGCGGGTGTGGAGCGGCGCATGGACCGACCGGCGCGGCAATCGTCGCGCGTATATGCGCGGCTGCAGTCTGCTTACCGCCGTGCTGTTCGCGTTGCTCGCGCTCGCGACCGGGCTTGCCGGTATCCATCACGCGGCGCTCGCTGCGTTGTTCGCGGTGATGATCGTGCTCGGCGGTGTGAGCGCGTCGGCATGGCATGGCGTCGCATTCACGGAACTCGCGACGCTGGCCGGCACGAATCGCGCGGGCACCGCGCTCGCGATGGGCAACACCTGCGTGTTCCTCACGCTGTTCGTGACGCCGCTTGCGATTCCGGCGCTGCTATCGATGGGTGCGTGGCCGCTGGTGTGGGCGGTGGCCAGCGCATGCGCATTGATCGCGCTGCCGGTGCTGCCGCGCGCCGCGTCGACGCGGGCGATGCGCGCGGCGCGGGCGTGCGACGCGGCTTGAGCAGTGACATCGGAGATGGCATGGGCGAGTGAGTCTAAGCAGAATTGCTTCGGCATCAGAGTGCGTCGACGGGGGAGCGATGCTCGCACTCGCTGCATATTGAAAATTTGATCGAACAGCGAAGCGACAACAGTTTTCAAGCGGATTAGGAACGCTCTGATTTTTGCGACGGTGTACGGGTGATTTGATGGTGGGTGTCCGGCACCGCGATCCGTTGCCGGCCGGTGTGAAGCAATCCACTAGCCAACCCTCCTGCAACGGCAGCAAAACATCTTGGCGAATCTCCGAATCATTCTGGCCGACGATCACCCGTTCGCTCTGCTTGGCTACAGATCGACGCTGGCAACCTGCGACGGCGTCACGATCGTCGGCGACGCTCACACGCCCGCAGGGTTGATCGCGCTATTGCAACGCACGCGTTGCGACATGCTGATCAGCGATCTGTCGATGGCCGACCCCGCCGGTGTCATCGAAGATGGCGTGAGCCTCATGCTGCGCATTCGCCGTGATTGGCCCGCGCTGCGCGTCGTCGTCGCGACCGCGCAAACGAATCCCGCGGTCCTGCGCGTACTCGCCGCGGACAGCGCGCTCAGTGTGTTCGGCAAGGCGGACCCGCTGACCGAACTTCAGCAGGCGATATCCGAAAGCGCGCGCGGTACACGCTATCTAAGCCGCTCGATAGTCGCGCTGCTCGCCCAGTCACACATACAGGTACATACACAAGCACCGGCATATCACGACGCGCATCGCGCGGTGTCCGTGCCCCACCTGTCGGCGCGGCAGATCGAAATCGTGCGCAGACTGGTGTGGGGTGAGTCGATCGCCCAGATCGCGGCGGCGCTCGGTTGCCATCCACGCACGATCAGCCGGCAAAAACGCGAGGTGATGACGTGCTTCGGTGTGACCGACAACGCTGGTCTCTTTTCGTGTGTGCGCGCTTTGGAGATGTTCTCGCGCGATCAGGATAGCGACGCATGGGCCACGGATGATTCACCCGCCATTTCGGAGCGTTCTTATGTCCTTGGGATAAGAAATCTTCAACCATTGCGGTAGCGTTATTCATACCGAACAAGGTCGAGCGAAATGAAAAGCATCAGGAGCGCCAGACAATGAACCCCATTGCCGCGGCAGCCACGCCCGTTCGAACCATCATCGCGGACGACCATCCACTGGTCTTATTGGCGATCGAGCATCTGATCGGCAGCTATCCGGGCCTGCAAGTGGTCGGCCGCGCGACAGACGTCACCGAACTGTTTCTTGAAGTCGATCGCAGTCCATGCGACCTCGTGCTGATGGATCTCTACATGCCAGGCGGCATCGACGAAAGCGGGTTCAGCGCGGTCAGGCAGTTCAAGGCGCGCTATCCGAATGTCGCGCTCGTGATACTGACCATGGAAACCGACGCGGCGACGCTGCGGCAGGTGATGTCGCTCGGTGTCAACGGCTTGCTCAGCAAGCGCGATCGCATCGATCTGATTCATGTCGCGGCGGTGATGGCGCTCGCGCATGAGTGCTACGTCGGGCCGGCCGTGCGCACACTGCTGACGGAGATGTCGACGAGTGCGCAGTTCGATATCGTGCGCGCCGCACTGTCGCGCCGCGAACTCGAGGTATTCACGCAATACGCGTCCGGGCTCGGCGTCACGCAGATCGCCGAGCGCCTCGGGCGCAGCGTGAAAACGATTAGTGCACAGAAGTGCATGGCGATGCGCAAACTCGCGCTCAATAGCGACGCCGAATTATTCCGTTTCGCGCTGGAGCACGGCGTTGTGACCAATGGTCGTAGTTGGGGTTGGGGCTAGTGTTGCGGGCAAAGCTCTAACCGAAACCGCCCGGGCCGCGAAGGTGGAGGTAAGCGGGCCGGTTAACAAAGCGGCGATGTGCCGTGCGTACGCGCGGTGGGTCGCATCAATATCGGCATGATCCGGGGGATGCACGTCGAGTGCCCGGCGAGCCGGTCGACAACACAATAAAAAATGACAAAAAAAATCCACGTAGTCGTGGCAGACGATCACCACTGCATTCGCGCGGGTGTCAGATATCTGCTCAGGGAGCGGCCGAATATCGAAATCGTCGGCGAAGCGACGGATACCTTCACGCTCGAGCAATTGCTCGATGTTCGTGCGTGCGACGTCCTCGTATCGGATATCGGCATGCCTGGACTCGGTGGCGACGACAATGCTGTGCCGCTGTTGCGCCGCCTGTTGCGGCGTCGGCCGCATCCGCAGGTCGTCGTGCTGACGATGGTCCGCCGCGCGAACATGCTGTCCGGTCTGCGCAGCATCGGCGTGACTGGCATCGTCGATAAACGTGATGCCGCCGCGACCTTGATCGACGCGATCGAAGCGGCCGCGGACGGGCGGATTCATCTGTCGGAGCAGGTGCGCGCAGTGCTCGATGCGGCGCGTCCGATACCTCCATTGCGCGGCGGCGCGATGAGCGCGCGCGAGTGGGAAGTGTTTCAACTCTATGCGCGCGGCCTCGCGGTGCACGAGATCGCCGAGCGTCTGCATCGTAGCGACAAGACCATCAGCACGCAGAAGCGCAGCGCGATGCGCAAGCTCGGGCTGGAAACCGAGGGAGATCTGATCGACTACGCGAACCAGATCGGACTGATATGACGGGCGAACTGCGTTGAATGGCGATGATTAAGGAGATCAATCATCTAGGAGTTCTCTGATTGGCGCGACTCAGACGGCACCTAATAATCAGAAATTGACCTCGGCCTCGTGGATGCTCTTCTTGCATCGCGGCCGGTCTGGTCATTTCAAATGGGAGCACGGATGGTCACGCTGGGTAAGCGATTGTGGGGAGAGTGCGCAGGCACCGCGTGGCTGGTGTTCGTCGGATGCGGCAGTACCGTGCTGGATAGCTCCGGCGCACTTCAGGGCAGCAGCGCGCTGGAAATGTCGTTGGCGTTCGGCCTCGCTTTCGCTACCGCGAGCTATGCGTTCGGCAAGATTTCGGGCGCGCATTTCAATCCTGCCGTCACGATCGGTTTCACGGCCGCGCAGCGCTTTCCGGTCCGAGATCTGTTGCCCTACATCGCCGCCCAGATCGTGGGTGCAACGCTCGCCGCCGCGTTTCTCGCCTATATCGCGAGCGGCAGACCCGGCTTCGAACTCGGTGCGAGCAATTTTGCCGCCAATGGCTTCGGCGCCCATTCGCCGGCCGATTATCCATTGCACTGCGCGCTCATCGTCGAGTTCGTGCTGTCCTTCGTTTTCGTCACTGCTTGCCTGCTGGTCGCGAACCGGAAAGAGATCGCGCCGCTTGCACCGCTCGTCATCGGCGCGTGTCTGATGCTTGCCTATCTCGTGTCCATTCCCGTCACCAACGGTGCGATCAATCCCGCCCGCTCCACCGCGGCGGCGTTCTTTGTCGGCAACTGGGCGCTAGACCAGCTTTGGCTGTTCTGGGCCGCGCCTTTCTCGGGTGCCCTCGCGGCCGGCGTTCTGTTTTCCTGTCTGAATGGCGGTGCTGAGCCGAGCGCGTCGTTTGCCGATGGGCGGAGCGAGGCCGGGTGAGTTCATTGTTCCCTGTGGCCTTTCTTCATCGTCTTGCGACTACGCGTGGGTTGCGCTGCTTGCCGCGACGTCTGCTCGTGTTGAGCCTGCTGGCGCTCGTGCATGTGACCTGCATCGCCGGAACGTCTGGCCGCGCACAGCATGCGGGTGCTGCGTCCGCCGCATCTGCTAGTTCTTCGATTCCTTCTATTCCTTTCCCCAGCAAACTCACCGTCGGCATGCTCGCGAACGGCTGGCCGCCGTTCGACGTGGTGCGCGACGGGCGCGTGGCCGGGGTGAGCGGCCTGAGCGGCGATCTGCTGCACGCGCTCGTGGGTCCGGATGTCGTCATCGAGGCGAAGACTTTTCCCGACATGACGCAGTTGCTCGCGGCGGCATGCGCCGGGCAGGTCGATGTGCTGATGAGCATTGCCCGTACGCCTGAGCGCGAGCGTTGCGTGAGCTTCACCGCGCCATATTTCCGAGCGTCCGCTTCGACTGTCGTGCGCCGCGACGATCACCGTTTTGTGAACCTCGCCGGCCTCGCGACCGCGCGTATCGCGATAGAACGCGGCTTCGCGCGCGAGCGGCTGTTACGCGACGGTTTGCCACGCGCCAGCATCGTCACGTTCGCGACTACACGCGAGGCACTGGCGGCGGTCTTGCACGGTGACGCTGACGCATATATCGGCTTCGCGCCGGTCGTGCATGTCGAACTGGCCAGCGAAGCGTTTCGCGGCCTACGCGTTGCGTTCGAGCAGGGCGGCAAGGCGCTGGATTTGCGCTTCGGCGTTCCGCGCGAGCGGATCGGATTGCGAGATCAACTGAATCGTGCGCTCAGGTCTTTGAATCCTGCCGAGGCTGCGGCAATCCGCGCGCGCTGGCTGTCCGGCAACTTCGGCGCCGCGGCCGCATCGGCCGCATCCGGATTGACGCTGGGCACGGAAGAAACGCAGCCCATCCAGCAGAAGTGGTCGAGTCCCGCTGCACCGAACGAGCAGGTATGGAGCGTGAGCGCGCTGCATCTGCTGCCGGTGTTGATCGGCATCGGGTCAGTGTTGCTGGTTACGTTGCGCGCCTACGTACTGCTGCAACGCGAAGTCAGGCTGCGCAAGCGGACCGAGCGCGAACTCGCGCTACAGCTCAACTTCCAGCAGACGATGATGAAGACGGTGCCGTATCCGCTCGCCGCCAAAGATCTGGACGGGCGCTACATCGCGGTCAACGAGGCGTATGAGAAAGCGTGCGGAATGAGCCGCGGGGCGGTGGTCGGCCGTACCACCGCCGAGGTCGGCACATGGGGCGACGCGAACGGCCGCAAGCTCGACGACATGACGCGCGAACTGCTGCGCGGCGGCACCCTCGCGCAGGTCGAACTGCAATTCGAGGACACCGCAGGCGAGCCTCGGCATGGGCTGTTCTGGACGCGCGTCTGCCATGGCGACGATGGGCAGCCGGTTTGCGTGCTCGGCACGATGGTCGACATCACCGATATCCGGCGCGCTGAAATGCTCGCGCGCGAAACCGAGCGGCGTCTGTTTGACGTTACGCGCTCGCTGCCGGCCGTCGTGTTCCAGTTGCGGCGTACGGCAAACGGCGCGTACTCGTTTCCGTATATCGGTGGCGACAGTGCGCATCTGCTCGGCGAGGGCAGCGCGTCGCTGGTCCAACGCGGCCAGGTCGACTTTCAGCGCATATCGGAACTTGACCGGGCGTTCGTGCTTGCGGAGCTGGAGCGCTCGGCGATGTGCGAAACGCCGGTGCACATGGAGTTTCGTCTCGCCAACACGAATGTGAGCACGAGCGCGAGTCCAGGCGCAGCCGCAAACACAGTCGCAAACGCGGGCCAACCCAAGTGGGTGCGAGCGGAACTGGTGCCACGGCGCGAGGCGGATGGCGGCGTCGTGTGGAGCGGCTACTGGGTCGACGCGAGCGTGGAGCGCGCACGTTCCGAGGAACTCGCGCGGGCGCGCGACTTCGCCGAGGCGGCGTCGCGCGCGAAAGACCGATTCTTCGCGATGATGAGCCACGAAATCCGCACGCCGATGAACGGTGTGCTGGGACTCGCCGAAGTGCTCGAACGTACGGCGCTCAGCACCGATCAGAGCGAAATGCTCGGCATGATCCATGAGTCGGCGGGTGCGCTGCTGCAGATCCTTGACGATCTGCTCGACTATTCGAAAATCGAGGCGGGGCACCTGACGATCGAAGCCGAGCCGATCGACCTGCGCGAACTCGTCGACAACGCGGTCGGTTTGCTCGCGGGGCGAGCGCACGAAAACGGGCTGAAGGTGCGCGTCGAGATCGCTGCCGGCGTGGCTGCGACACTATGCGGCGACAGCGTCCGCTTGCGGCAGATCTTGTTCAATCTGCTCGGCAACGCGATCAAGTTCACGCCGAATGGCGAGGTCGGCGTGAGCGTGGCGGTCGTCGCCGATCGCGATGCTCTACCGGGCTCCACACAATCGTCTGCGCAAACGCTGGAAATAACGGTTCACGACACGGGCATCGGCATCGCACCGGATGTGCAGGCAAGCCTGTTCGAGCCATTCGTGCAAGCCGAATCGTCCACTACGCGGCGCTTCGGCGGCACGGGCCTCGGCCTGACCATCTGTCGCAAGCTGATCGAACTGATGAACGGCACGCTCACGCTGCGCAGCGAGCCCGGTGGCGGGACGTTCATGACCGTGCGACTCACGATGCCGGTCGTCGCGCAGCATTACTCGGTCAGCGCCCTGCGCGGCAAGCGCGGTGTTGTGATCGCACGTGACCCGTGCATCGCGCGGGCCGTGACGCATTTCGGCGAAGCGCTCGGGCTCGAGCTGCAAGCGGTTTTGCCTGACGGCGGCGAGGCATCCGTGGCGGCTGCACGCCCTGCGCCGGGCGAGCGCGTCACGCTGGCTGGCGCGGACCTGCTGTTTATCAGCGAAGACATCGCATTGCCCGGGCATATCGGTGCGAATACGCGCATCGTCACGCTGACCGAAAAGCCGAAGCCGACGGGCTACCGCATTCTCGACGACACGGTGCGCGTCAGCGTCAACCCGATCTTGTGGCGCGGCTTCAGCGCTGCGTGCGCAGCCGCGATGACGCGTCGCACTCCGTTGGCGCCGCGTGCGCCCGAACATCGCGCGGCACCGCCGGACCGCGAGCGCGAGATGGCGAGCGGGCGGCTGATCCTTGTCGCTGAAGATCATCCGGTCAACCAGGAACTGATCCGCCACCAACTCGCTCTGCTCGGTTTCGCCTGCGACGTGGCGGACGACGGCGTCGAGGCGCTCGCCGCGCTCGAACGTACGAACTACGGCTGTCTGATCACGGACTGCCACATGCCGAACCTGTCCGGCTACGAACTGACGAGGCGTATCCGCGAAGCCGAGGCCGCGCGGGCGCGAAGCGGCGCGCATCGTCTTCCGATCCTCGGCATCACCGCGAATACCGCACCAGACGACCTCATTCTGTGCCGCGAAGCCGGTATGGACGACACCCTCATCAAGCCCACCCGGCTCGCGACGTTGCGTGATCACCTGAGCCGCTGGTTCGGCGCAGAGGCTGGCATTGAGGCCGACGCTGAACGTGCGTCGCAGGCCGCGCCAACGGAAACGCTAGGCAATGTGCCGCCCGCGCCGGACATCGAAGGCCCAGCGGTTCGGCAAACCGGCGCGACGCCGCCGGCGCCGATCGACCTTGCTCATATGACGCAATTGTGGGGAAGCGAGTCGACGGTGAAGGCGTTGCTCGACTCGTTCGTTTCGTCGATGCGCGACGATATGCGGACGCTCGCGTCATTGCTCGAACACGTCGAGATTGCGCGCATGCTCGCGTGGCAGCACCGCGTGGCGGGGGCGGCGAATGTGCTGCAGTATCCGCCGCTGATTCATGTGCTGGAAGCATATCGCGAGCAGATCGTCGCGACGGCGCCTGAGCGTATGCGTGCTGAAGGGTTCGCGCTGATCGAGAAATGCGAGGCGATGCTGGATTCGATCGAACAGCGGGCCGCATTGCTCGCGTAATCCATCGGATAGCCGTGCGCAAAATGCCGGCGCTCCAAACGCGATTCAAACCCGCTCCAACTGCGTTCCAGAAAGCATTCCAGAAAGCTGGGGCGAAAAAAAACGCGGCCGAAGCCGCGTTAAAGATTTGGAGACGTCCTTCGATGAAGGAGTCACTTCTCGCAGGCAGAAGCATAGCTGTAGTCGAGTGATTTATTCATTACAAATTGCGCAATTAAGTTTTTGGTTAAATCGATTAAAGCGGCTCGGTCATTTGCCTGAGTCTGTATTTCAGATCTATTTTTCACAAACGTATGGCACAGTGCGCACTTCGCGTAGCCACGAACGGTGCGGAATTCAATGCCGTTCCCGTTTGAGTCGGCGCCGCTGAAACAACCGCACCGGCCGCCACCGGGTCCGGCCGATTTGCACTAGTATGGGGAGGATCTGCGCGGCAGATACGAGGTCGCAGCGGTGCGTCAAAGTCCGGAGAAGACCATGATTACGTTACGAAAACTGAATCTGGCCGTGGTGGTGTGGGCGCTTGCGTCAGGCGTCGCGCTTGCCGATACGGTGGCGCTTAAAGCCGACCTCGAACCATCGAGCGAGGTGCCGCCGCGGGTGAGTCAAGGGCACGGCATGCTGAATGCGACTTTCGATACGTCGACCCAATCGCTGCAATGGACGGCTACCTATGAGGGCCTGAGCGGGCCGGCGACCGCCGCGCATTTTCATGGGCCCGCACCGGTCGGCCAGAACGCGAAGATCCAGGTGCCAATCGAAAAGAAGGCGCTGGCGAGCCCGATCAAGGGGACCACGAAGCTGACCGAGCAGCAGGTCACCGATCTGATGGCTGGGCAGTGGTACTTCAACATCCATACCGCGCAGAATCCGATGGGTGAGATTCGCGGCCAGGTTTTACCGGCGAACTAGCGCATCAAGAGCGGCCCGTGCGTCGGCGAGCGCGGAGCCGCGAGCAGGATCAGCGAGCAGGCCAAGCAAGTGAAGCCTGCAAAACCAACAACCGAAACCCAAACTCTCACCCACTAATCGCAAGCGACCAGCACCACCCACCCGCTCCCCCATCCACGATTAGAACCCCACCACCCACCGGCGCCCCAGCCAACGCACGTACCATGACGGGACATCAATAAAGGAGCACGTCCCGATGAGCTGGCAAAGCGCACTCGCATGCTGGTACTTGCGCAGGCATTTTCGGCCGGAGACCCTCAAGCCACATATCGACGTCGAACGCGCGCGCGCACTGACTTCGACACGCGTGTGGTCGCCGCGCGTACCGGCAGGCTGGCGTCTGCGCGAAACGTATCGTGCCAGCGACGCGCCATTGCTCGGCGAATGGCTGGAGCCTGCGAGCAGCGAGCCGGACGGCGAGTTTGCCGCCAGCACGACACCCACGGTGCTCTACTGTCACGGCGGCGGCTACTACTTCTGCTCGCCGCGCACGCATCGTTCGCTGACCTTCGCGCTTGCGCCGCGTGCCAGCGCGCGGCTCTTTTCCCTCGACTATCGCCTCGCGCCCGAGCATCGCTTTCCGGCCGCGCTCGACGACGCGACCGCGGCCTATCGTCAGTTGCTCGCGATGGGCATCGCAGCCAGTTCGATCGTGATTGCCGGCGATTCGGCCGGCGGCGGCCTTGCGCTCGCGACGCTGGTCGCGTTGCGCGACGCCGGCGCGCCGATGCCGGCGGGCGGTCTGCTGTTTTCGCCGTGGACCGATCTCGCGACGACCGGCGCGAGCCTGCGCGCGAACGACGGCATCGATCCGATGTTCTGCGGCGCGGCGATCGAGCGCGCGGCCAAGGTTTATCTCGGCGATGCGTCGCCCACGCATCCGTACGCATCGCCGGTCTACGCGGACCTGCACGGCCTGCCGCCGCTTTTCATGATGGCGGGCAGCACCGAAGTGCTGCTCGACGATACGCGCCGCGTCGCCGACAACGCGCGTGCGGCGGGCGTCGATTGTGAATGCGAGGTGTGGAAGAAACTGCCGCACGTATGGCCGGTGTTCGCGCCGTTCATGCCCGAGGCGAACCGCGCGCTCGACCTCGCGGCTGCGTTCGTGCGGCGCGCGACAAGCCGCGCCGCGCTTGCCGCTCAGGCGTCGGGCGTGACGTCGAGCGTCTGATAGACGGCCTCGATCTCAGCCGGCCCGTACTGCCGCTCGAGCCGCCGCACCGTGAAGTGCCCGTGCGCGACCTGCTGGAAGTGGTCGATAAAAACCGTATTGACCATCGCGCCGAGCACCGCGCCGATCGCCGGAATCGATTTCGCGGCGATCTGCTCGCTGACCTGCACCGAAAAGCGCGCGGCGATCGCGTTGAGCAAGCGCAGCAGCGCCGCCGAGCCGTGCGCGGTGAAGCCCTTGCTGGCAATTTCCGACGATGCCTTCGAGACCGCCTGCGCCAGCGCGCCGCGCATGAAGAAATAGCCGAGATCGGCGTCGTCGTCCTCGCTCGACGTGCCGCCCATGCCGAGCACCGTCAGGCATTGCAGCTGCGTGTCGATCGAAGTCAGATCTTCGCCCTCGCTGCGCGCGATATCGCAGATCGAGCGGAACATCAGCGTGGTCGTGACCGGCAGTTCGACCGGCAACGCGAGCAGTCCGAACGCGCCGCCAGCCGCGCCGGTGGTCGCCACCGCGAACTTGTGCAGCAGATTATTTGGCTTGTCGGGCGCGAGCAGCTTTGCGTCGTCGCGTCGGCCGAGTGTGCGCAGCGCGATCGACAGGCATTTGCGCAGCGCCGCCTGAGTCGCGTCCGCGACCTTTTCGTTGGCGAAAGCGGGAATGCGCGTGAGTAGCTTTTCGATCGGCGCGCCGACGATGCTCGCGAGTTTCATCGCGAGCGCGGGGCTTTCGAGCTGATGTTTCGCGCGCCGCAGCGCGTTCAGGTCCTGCTCGGATAAAGATGGTGCTGCGAGCGAACTCGGCTGCATGGGCCTCCCTGGCGTCGTCGTGGCTTCAGCGCTACCGCTCAGTGTACCGGCGCACACTGCTGCGCACGGAGCGTGCCGGTTAGAGCCTTGGGCCGTGGTATGATTCCAAATCTTTTGACAAGTCAACTTTTGCTCCATCAAAAATGGCTGTCCATACCGCCGCCCACCATTCGAGTGGGCAAGTTTTACCGTTCCGTGAATCCCTGCTGGCGATGCTCGGCGTTTCATTCGTCGCGATGCTGGTCGCGCTCGATCAGACCGTGGTCGGCACCGCGCTGCCCACCATCGTGTCCGAACTCCGCGGCTTCGAACTGTACGCGTGGGTCGCCACCTCATACCTGCTGACCTCCGTGATTACCGTGCCGATCTTCGGCCGGCTCGGCGATTACTACGGGCGCAAGCCGTTCGTGATCGCATCGATCGTCGTGTTCACCGGCGCGTCGGTGCTGTGCGGCGCGGCCAACAGCATGCTGTTTCTCGTGCTCGCGCGCGGTTTGCAGGGCATTGGCGGCGGCATGCTGGTCGGCACCGCGTTCGCATGTATTCCCGATCTGTTCCCCGACTCGGTCGTGCGTCTGCGTTGGCAGGTGCTGATGAGTTCCGCGTTCGGCATCGCGAATGCGATCGGGCCGTCGCTCGGCGGTTTTCTCACGCAGTACTACGGCTGGCGTTCGGTGTTTTACGTGAATCTGCCGGTGGGTCTGCTGTCGCTGTTTTTCGTCTGGCGTTTCCTGCCGCATCTGCGGCACGTCGAGCATGCGGGCAAGATGCGGCTCGACTGGCCGGGGGCGGCGCTGATCGCGGTAGCGCTCGGCTCGCTGCAATTGTTCGTCGAATTACTGCCGAAGCACGGCATCACGCTGAGCGCGTTCGTGCTGCTCGCGTTGAGCATCGCGTCCGCCATTGCATTGTGGAAGTGGGAAAAACGTTGTCCGACCGCGATCCTGCCGGTCGATATGTTCCATAACCGCAGCCTGGCCGCGCTGTTCACGCTGGCCGTGCTGGGCGGTTTCACGATGTTCTCGCTGCTGTTCTACGCGCCGCTGCTGTTTCAAGGCGGCTTCGGGATGTCGCCGAAGGAAGCGGGGCTCGTCATCACGCCGCTGGTCGTGTTCATGACGATCGGCAGTATCGCCAACGGGCGTATCGTGCCGCGCCTGAAAAGTCCGAACCTGTTGCTGTACATCGGCTTTGCGCTGATGGCGTTGTCGTGCCTCGGCGTCGTCGTCGCGACCCGTTCGATGCCGCAATGGGCGCTGACGTCGTTCATGGTGCTGGGCGGTCTCGGTCTCGGTTTCGTGATGCCGAACCTGACGATCTTCGCGCAGCAGACCGCGGGCCGCGAGCACCTGGGCATCGCGACGGCACTGATGCAGTCGCTGCGGATGATCGGCGGCATGATCGGCACGGCGCTGACCGGCACGCTCGTCACGCACATGTACCGCAGCAGCGTGCACGGTGCGCTGGATAATGCGGGCGCGTCGCACTGGTTCACCGATCTCGGCGATCCGCAGATCCTGATCAACCGGGACGCGCAGGCCACGCTCGTCGACCAGTTGACGCACGCGGGCCACAACGGTGCGATGTTGCTCGAAAGCGCGCGCGAGGCGCTGGTCGGCGCGATTCACCTGGGTCTCGCGATGGCCGCGTTGATCGCCGTCGTATCGGTATGGCAATGCAGTCGGGTTCCGCCGATCAAGCTGCAGCGCAAACTCGAACCGGTGATTCACGCGGACTGATTTTGGACTTGGTGTTTGACGGACAGATTATGGAAGAACAGGACCGCGTCGCCGTGATGCAGCAATTCGGCCGCACGTATCGGACGTTCATGTCGGCATTCGAGGCCCACGTGGGTCATCCTTTGCCGCGCTGGCGCATTCTGCTCGCGCTGCACGACCAGGGCGGCGAGTCGTCGCAAAAGCGGCTCGTCGAGCGTTTGCGCGTCGATCCGGGCGCACTCACCCGGCAGTTGAAAGCGCTCGAAGGGATGGGCTGGGTTGCGCGCAGCATGGATACGCGCGATAACCGTGTCACCAACGTGCGGCTGACTGAAGTCGGACGCGCAGCGACGGAAGAAAGCCTGCCGCGTCGCAATGCGTTTTTGCACGACACGATGGCGGGGCTGCCGGATGATGCGTTGGGCGCACTGTCGAGCGCGCTGACGATACTCGAGGCGCGGATCGGCGAAGTGGCGGCTGCCGCGAGCGCCGCCGCGGCGACAGCGCCGGAGGCGACGAGCGATGAGGCTACGCAGCGCGCCTGATAGACATCGCGTGTTGCACGCGTGGTAATAAAACGCGCGGCAATAAAAAACGGCGGTGAGCCAATAGGCCATCGTCGTTTTTTTACGCCCCTCGCTTCAAACGAAGCGCAATCCAATCATAACAATCAGAAGAACGTTTCGATCACTTCCTTCACGCGATACTGCGGATCGACGACCAGCACCTGACGCCATTTATCGAACGTCAGGCACGGATGCGAAATGTCGAACGCGATCATGTCGCCGACCTTCAGATCAGCACCGACGGGAATCCGCAGATACGCGTGCTGGTCCATCAGGCCGAAGATCTCCCAACCCTCGCTCGCGGCGACGTCGCGCGGCGCGTCGGTGCCGGGGCGGTAGTGGCGTGCCGGCTCCGGCATGCCCGCGTCGAACGCGGAGTCGCGCTTGCCGAGACCGATGATCGCGCGATCCGGCTCGGGAATCGACTGCACGTACGCCCACAGCTGCAGCGCGGGCAACAACCCTTCGCCCATTTTCTTCGCGACCGGATTGCGCTTGAAGATATCCGTCTGCGCCTTGCGATAGACGCCGACGTCATGCGTCAGATAGCAGCCGGGACGCAGCACGACCTCGACCTTGCCGGATTCGGTGGCCTGCGCGAATTCTTCGGCGACTACGTCGTACCACGCCGAACCCGCGCCCGACAGCACCGCCGGCGCACGCGCGAAACGCCCCTGCTCGACGAGTTCACGCGTGACGGCAACCGCGCCTTGCAGAAACGCGCGTACCTCGTGTTCCTCCTTCAGCACGCCCTCGTACAACTCGACACCGGCGAGTTTCAGCACCTCCGGATAGCGCGCGATCGCATCCAGCACGGCATTGCGTTGCGCTTCGTCGCGCACGCCGGTGCGTCCGCCCGGCACGCCGAGTTCGAGCAGCACTTGCAGCGGCTTTTTCACCGACGTGAAAAATTCGCCCAGTTGTTCGACGCCCTCGGCTGAATCGACGAGACAGAAGAATTCGAATTCCGGATCGCTGAGCAGCTCGGCGATCATCATCATGTTGTGACGGCCGACCAGCTGGTTCGCCATCAGCACGCGCGACACACCGCCGTGGTAAGCGGCACGCACCTGGTGCGCGGTGGCGAGCGTGATGCCCCATGCGCCGGTGTCGAGCTGGCGGCGGAACAACTGCGGCGCCATCGTGGTCTTGCCATGAGGCGCGAGCTTGACACCGTATTCGGCGACGAAGGCCTGCATCCACTTCAGGTTGTGCTCGACGCGATCCGCGTACAGCACCGCGGCCGGCAGGCTCACGTCTTCGTCGAGCAGATTCCACTCGAGGCGCGCGGCGTCCTTCAGCTGGATGCTGGCGCCCGGAACATTGCCCAAGCCCTTGCTATAAGGATCAATCGTCGCGCCCTGATAGTTTGTAACTTTCATGAATCCGTGCTCCATCGTCCAGTTAAATTGCAGCAGATTTGACTTTAGTATGTTACCGAAAGTACGATGTCCGGAGAAATGTTATTTAGTACCACGGCTTTCGCGGACCTTTCCAAGGCCCGCGCGGCCCAGCTGGGAGCCCCATCGCCCGCCATGAATCGTAGCGCCGAACCGCCTGCTTTCGACATCGTCGCGCGCATCGCCGAATGCGCGCCGGAATTGCGCTCGGCCGAACGCAAGGTCGCCGCGCTGATCCTCGACGATCTGACCGGCGCGTCGCGCGCGAGCATCGGCGCGCTCGCGCAGCAGGCCGAGGTCAGCATCGCGACGGTCACGCGTTTCGCGAAAGCAGTCGGTTGTCGCGATGTGCGTGAGCTGAAGCTGCGGCTCGCGCAGGCGGCGGCAGTCGGTCAGCGCTTTCTCGAGCGCGACGAAACAAGCGATGCACCCGAGCCGATCGCCACGCGTGTGTTCGACGAGTTGCAAACCGCGCTTGCGCACAATCATCAGTTGCTGCGTCAGGCGCCGCTCGGCGAGGCGGCCGCCGCACTACGCGCCGCGCGGATGATCTACGTGTTCGGCATGGGCGGCGGCTCGACCGCGCTCGCCGACGAAATGCGCTTCCGGCTCGTGCGCCTGGGACGCCCGGTTGCAAGCTATCAGGACGGACTATTGCAGCGGATGGTCGCGAGCACCGTGTCGCGCGAAGCCGTGATCATCGCGCTGTCCACCACGGGCCGCGTGCCGGAGCTGCTCGAAAACTGCAAGATCGCGCGCAGCTACGGCGCAACGGTGATCGCGCTGACCGCACCGGCCTCGCCGCTCGCGAGGCTCGCCGACTGGGTGATCCCGATCGTCGCGTTCGAAACCGATTTCATTTACAAGCCGTCGTCGTCCCGTTACGCGATGATGATGGCGCTCGATGTGCTCGTCACCGAACTTGCCGTCAGCCAGGGCGACGAGAGCCGCGAATTGCTGCGCCGCATGAAGCACGCGCTCGACGCGCACCGTGGCGGCGGCGATCGACAACCGTTAGGAGACTGATCCATGCATTCGCATCCCGAAGCCGCCGATACGCTGATCATCGGCGCGCAACTGTATGACGGCACGGGCGCACCGCCCGTCGAGCGCGACGTGGCGATCCGCGACGGGCGCATCGCCGCGATCGGCAATCTGTCGAACTGGCTTGCCGAAGAGGTGATCGAGGCCGAGGGCCGTGCGCTCGCGCCGGGCTTCATCGACGTGCACACGCACGACGACACCCATGTGATCCGCGCGCCGCAGATGCTGCCGAAAATCACCCAAGGCGTGACGACGGTGATCGTCGGCAATTGCGGGATCAGCGCGTCGCCGGTGTCGCTGAAGGGCGATCCGCCCGATCCGATGAATCTGCTCGGCGAGCGTGACGCATTCCAGTACCCGACCTTCGCCGACTACGTGAACGCGGTGAACGCCGCGCACCCGGCGGTCAACGTCGGCGCGCTGATCGGCCACACCGCGTTGCGCAACAACCAGATGGACCGGCTCGATCGCGCGGCAACCGCGCAGGAAATCGAAGGCATGTGCACGCAGCTCGAGGAAGCGCTCGCGCACGGCGCGCTCGGCTTGAGCTCGGGGCTCGCGTATGGCTCGGCATTTGCCGCGCCGACCGAGGAAGTGATGGCGCTCGCCGAGCCGCTCGCCGCCGCGGGCGCGCTGTACACCACGCACATGCGCACCGAGTTCGACGCGATTCTCGACGCGATGGACGAGGCGTACCGCGTCGGCCGTCATGCGCGCGTGCCGGTCGTGATCTCGCATCTGAAGTGCGCGGGGCCGTCGAACTGGGGCCGCAGCGTCGAGGTGTTGAAATCACTCGAAGGCGCGCGCGGCGCGCAGCCGGTCGGCTGCGACTGCTATCCGTACAACCGCAGTTCGTCGACGCTGGATCTGAAGCAGGTGACCGGCGATATCGACATCACGATCACGTGGTCGGAGCCGCATCCGGAAATGGCGGGCAAGCTGATCAAGGAGGTCGCGGCCGAGTGGGGCGTGTCGCAGCAGGAAGCGGGCAGGCGCCTGCAACCGGCCGGCGCGGTGTACCACAACATGTCCGAAGACGACGTGCGGCGCATCCTGTCGCATCCGGCGACGATGGTCGGCTCGGATGGCTTGCCGAACGATCCGCTGCCGCATCCGCGGCTGTGGGGCGCGTTTCCGCGCGTGCTTGGCCACTATGTGCGCGACGCCGGTTTGCTGCCGCTCGAAGAGGCGGTGCGCAAGATGACGAGCCTGTCGGCGCGCCGCTTCGGCCTCGCGCAGCGCGGCGAGGTACATGTCGGCTATCACGCCGATCTGGTGCTGTTCGACCCGGCGAAGGTGCTCGATGTCGCGACGTTCGACAAGCCGCAGCAAGCGGCGGCCGGCATCGACGCGGTGTGGGTCAACGGCGTGCTGTCGTATTGCGATGGCGCGGTGACCGGCGAGCGGGCCGGCCGGTTCGTCACGCGCGGCGTGCCGTCAAAGGGCGATGCGCAGGGCGCGTTCTGATTTTTTCGATCGATTGATGGTGGCACGCGCGGCGAGGGCGCCGCGCACGTGCCCGACTTTTTAAGGAGTGTGACGATGAAGCGATATGGCGTGGAAGGCGGAAAGGGTACCGGCGGTCAGGTGATGCCGTTCGCGCGCGCGGTCGAAGCGGACGGCTGGCTGTTCGTATCGGGCCAGACGCCGATGGAAAACGGCGAAGTGATCAACGGCGGTATCGTCGAGCAATCGCACAAGGCGATTCAGAATGTGTTCGCGATCCTGAAGGAAGCCGGTTACGGCGCTGAGCACGTCGTGCGCTGCGGCGTGTGGCTCGATGATCCGCGCGACTTCGCGTCGTTCAACAAGGTGTTTCGCGAGTACTTCGGCGAGAACCCGCCGGCCCGTGCGTGCGTGGTGTCGTCGATGGTGATCGACTGCAAGGTCGAGGTGGATTGCGTCGCTTATAAGAAGCCGGCGGCTTGAGCTAGCTGAGAGCGCTTCAATGCAACAGGGGCGCCGCGGGCTGTAATGGCCCGCGGCGCCCCTGGCGCGTTTGCCGCATCTGACTACTGCCGCGCGAGCCGCATATTGTCCGGCATCGGCAGGTTGTAGTTGGTGCGAAACGGATTGATATCGAGCCCGCCGCGCCGCGTGTAGCGTGCGTACACCGCGAGCTTCAGCGGTTTGCACATCTTCATGATGTCGACGAAGATCCGCTCGACGCACTGCTCGTGAAAGCCCGTGTGATTGCGGTACGAGATGATGTAGCGCAACAGCCCGGCGTGATCGATCTGCGGGCCGGCATAGTGAATCTGCACGCTGCCCCAGTCGGGCTGGCCGGTTACCGGGCAGTTCGATTTCAGCAGGTTCGACACCAGTGTTTCCTCGACCGGTGCTTCGTCGTGGGCCGCGCTCAAGAGCGACGCGTCCGGTTGGTACACGCTCGCTTCCAGATCGAGTCGATCCAGCGACAGGCCGTCGAATTCTTCCATCCGCAGCTTGCCGAATTCATGCGACGTGGCCAGATGAACCGACACGGTCGCGCCGCACGATGCCGACACGTCACGCTTGATCGTATCGCGCACGGTCTCCGTCGATTCGAAAACGGTCTGCGCAAACGAGCCGAGATACAGCTTGAACGACTTCGACTCGACGATATTCGGCGAATCGGCCGGCACGAAGAACGTCGCGACCGCGATCTGCGGCTTGCCGCGCGCGTTCAGCCACGACAGCTCATACGCGTTCCAGATGTCGCTGCCAAAGAACGGCAAGCGTGCGCCGATGCCGATCGCCTCGCGCGCATTGGCGCGTGCAATCGGAAACAGCAGCGAGGAGTCGTATTGTTCGGTGTAAGTCGAGGACTTACCGAGCGGAGATTGTTCGGGTGTCATGATGCATTCACGATGCCACTCATCACATGCCCGGTCGCGGTCACGACACGGGCCGATTCGCAGTGGCCAAGCTGGTCGTCGAAGAAAAAGTCCGGCTCGAATTCGCGCAGGAATGCGCTTTTGTCGAGGCCACCGAGGAACATCGCTTCGTCGATTTCGATGTTCCATGCCATCAGGGTGCGGATCGCGCGCTCATGCGCGGGCGCCGAGCGGGCCGTCACCAGCGCCGTGCGAATCCGCATCTGCGCGGCTGCGTCCGCGAGTTTCTGCAGCCGGTGCAACGCTTCGAGCAGCGGCTTCAGCGGGCCGTCCGCGAGCGGCAGGTGCTTGTTGTCGATCTCATGACCGACGAAGGCACGCAAACCGTCCTTCTGAAAGATGCGTTCGGCTTCATCGGAAAACAATACCGCGTCGCCGTCGAACGCAATGCGGATTTCGTCCGGATACGTGCTCGCCATTTTCGCCGATTCCGGCAACACGCGTGCGGCGGGAAAACCGGCGGCCAGCGCATCGCGCACGTCCTGCTGATTCGCAGACAGAAACAGCGACGCGTTCAGCGGCTTCAGATAACCGAACGGCGCGCGCCCGCGCGTGAACACGCCGCGCTCGATCGTGAGCCCGTATTCGCGGCACGAATGAAACGCGCGCAAGCCGCTGATCGGATCGCTGCGCGACAGGATCACGACTTCGACGCGATGGCCGCCGGCGTTCAGCGCGAGCAGCTTGCGAATCAGCGGAAACGCGACGCCCGGTTTCGCGGGCACATTCAGCCGTTCGCGCTGCAACGCTTCGTACGCGCGCAGGTCGCCGGCCTCGTAGACGCGGTTCTCCTCCTCGAAGTCGAACAGCGCGCGCGACGAGATTGCGACCACCAGTTTGTCGACGAGCGAAAGCGCCATCGGTGCGTTCCAGTTCCAGTGTGAGAAATCAGCCGAGAAACAGCCGGTACACCGGGTTTTTCGTCTCTTCCCAGCACGGATAACCCAGCGTCTCGATGAAGCGGTCGAATGCTTCGTTGTCGTTCGCGGGCACCTGAATACCGACGAGGATCGAACTGTAGTCGGCGCCCTGGTTGCGGTAGTGGAACAAGCTAATGTTCCAGTCCGGTGCCATCGACGACAGGAACTTCATCAATGCGCCCGGCCGCTCCGGAAACTCGAAGCGGAACAGCCGCTCGTCATGCGCGAGCGGCGAGCGTCCGCCGACCATATAGCGGATGTGCTGCTTCGAGAGTTCATCGAAAGTCAGATCGACGGTCGCGAAACCGTGCGCTTCGAATGCGCTGGCGATCTGCGCGGACTCGCTGCGATTCCTGATCTGCACGCCGACGAAGATATGCGCGGAGTTTGCATCCGCGATCCGGTAGTTGAATTCGGTAACGCTGCGTGTGCCGACCAGCTCGCAGAAGCGCTTGAAACTGCCGCGCTCTTCGGGGATCGTCACCGCGAAGACCGCTTCGCGCGCTTCGCCCACTTCCGCGCGTTCGGCGACGAAGCGCATGCGGTCGAAGTTCATGTTCGCGCCCGACGTGATCGCGATCAGCGTCTGGTTCTCGATGCCCTCTCTTTCGGCGTACTGCTTGACGCCCGCCACCGCGAGCGAGCCCGCGGGTTCGAGCACGCTACGGGTGTCCTGGAACACGTCCTTGATCGCCGCGCATAGTGCGTCGGTATTCACGAGCAGCACTTCGTCCAGATATTCGCTGCACAGACGGAAGGTTTCCTCGCCGACCAGCTTTACCGCGGTGCCGTCGGAGAACAGGCCGACTTCGTTCAAGGTCACCCGTTCGCCTGCTTTCAGCGACGCGGCCATCGCGCACGAATCGTCGGTCTGCACGCCGATTACCTTGATCTCCGGGCGCACCGCTTTCACGTACGCAGCGACACCCGCCGCGAGACCGCCACCGCCGATCGGCACGAAGATCGCGTGAATCGGGCCCTGATGCTGGCTGAGGATTTCCATCGCGACGGTGCCCTGGCCTGCGATCACGTACGGATCGTCGAACGGATGCACAAAGGTCAGATCGCGCTCCTGCTGCAACTTGACCGCGTGCGTGTACGCATCGCTATACGATTCACCGGACTGCACGACCTCGACAGTTGGCCCGCCATGCGTGCGGATCGCGTCGACCTTTACCTGCGGCGTGGTCACCGGCACGACGATGATCGCTTTCACGCCCAGACGGGCCGCCGACAGCGCGACACCCTGCGCGTGATTGCCCGCCGATGCGGTAATCACGCCACGCCCCAATGCATCGGCCGGAATATGCGCCATCTTGTTGTATGCGCCGCGCAGCTTGAACGAGAACACCGGCTGGTTATCCTCGCGCTTCAGATAGACCGGGTTGCGTAAGCGCGCCGACAGGTTCGGCGCGCGTTCGAGTTCGGTCTCGCGCGCCACGTCGTAGACGCGCGCGGTCAGGGTCTTTTTCAGGTAGTCGTGGGAGGCCATGCGGGTGGCGCGTTGCGCTGTCTGTGGGACGGGAAAACGTCAATGATAGCGCCAACGGTGCCGGCTCTGGCCTTCGCGGGTGGTGCGCCGAAGCCGTGCGGCACATGTCGCGCAACCGCATCGCGATCTGTCGGTTGAAGTCAATCCGACCGTCCGGTCGGCCTAAAATCGAGCGGAAAACAGCGTCAAAAACGCCAGAATCGCCGTTGTCATTCCGATTTCCGCCATCAACGCGTGGCAGAATCATGCGGTAGAATTTCGTTTTGGAATAAGGATCGGAAGATGCACTGGCAGCCTCGGAGCGCCCACTTGATGCCCGTTTCGCGCGGATCCCGTCCCGCGGCGGAGCGTCATGTCCGTCACGCACGATCGTGTAGCTGCATCTGAGTGCCGCGAAGCGACCGGCGCGGGTAGACCGCCGGCCGTGCTCGCTCCCCAAGAAAATTTCCAGAAATTGCGCCCCACGCGCACTGTCAGCCGACGCCTCGCGACGAGCGCGCCCGGCTGACCCACAGAGTCGTCCAAACCATGAACGCACCTCAAGTTTTCGATCCGCACGGCGCCGCCGCTGCGGTGGCCGCCGATCCCGAAGCGCGCCTGCGCGAAATTCCCTATAACTACACGTCGTTTTCCGATCGCGAAATCGTCATCCGCCTGCTCGGCAACGACGCGTGGGACGCCCTCGCCGAGTTGCGCGCCGAACGCCGCACCGGCCGCTCGGCGCGGATGCTGTATGAAGTGCTCGGCGATATCTGGGTGGTCCGCCGCAATCCGTATCTGCAGGACGATCTGCTCGACAACCCGAAGCGCCGCGCGATGCTGATCGAGGCGCTGCATCACCGCCTCGCTGAAATCGAGAAACGCCGCCGCGCCGATCTGCGCGACCACGGCGACGAAGCCGGCATCGAGCGCGCCGCGCGCGTCGAGACGCTGGTGCAGGCCGCGCGCCGCGCCATCGACGAATTCGCCAGCGAATTTCAGAAAACCTATGATCTGCGCCGCCGCGCGACTCGCGAGCTCGGCAAGGTCACCGAAAAAGACAACATCAAGTTCGACGGTCTGTCGCGTGTCGCCCACGTGACGGACGCGACCGACTGGCGCGTCGAATACCCGTTCGTCGTGCTGACGCCGGATAGCGAGGCCGAGATGGCCGGGCTGATCAAGGCCTGCTTCGAACTGGGGCTCACCGTGATTCCGCGTGGCGGCGGCACCGGCTACACGGGCGGCGCGGTACCGCTCACGCCGTTCTCGGCGGTGCTCAACACGGAAAAGCTCGAACAGCTCGGCGCGGTCGAGATGACCGACCTGCCTGGTGTCGATCGCAAGGTCGCGACGATCTTCTCCGGTGCGGGCGTCGTCACGCGCCGCGTGACCGAGGCGGCCGAACGGGCCGGCTTCGTGTTCGCGGTGGATCCGACTTCGCTCGACGCGTCCTGCATCGGCGGCAATATCGCGATGAACGCGGGCGGCAAGAAGGCCGTGCTGTGGGGCACCGCGCTCGATAACCTCGCGTGGTGGCGGATGGTCGACCCGGAAGGCAACTGGCTCGAAGTCACGCGCCTCGACCACAACATGGGCAAGATTCACGACGTCGAAGTCGCGCGTTTCGAACTCAAGTGGTTCGACGGCAACTACGGGCCGGGCGAGAAGCTGCTGCGTCAGGAATCGCTGGATATCAAGGGCCGCGTGTTCCGCAAGGAAGGCCTCGGCAAGGACGTCACCGACAAATTCCTCGCCGGCCTGCCCGGCGTGCAGAAGGAAGGCTGCGACGGGCTGATCACGTCCGCGCGCTGGGTGCTGCACAAGATGCCCGCGCATACCCGCACCGTGTGTCTGGAGTTTTTCGGCCAGGCGCGCGAGGCGATTCCGAGCATCGTCGAAATCAAGGACTACATGTTCGAGACGTCGCGCCAGGGCGGCGCGATTCTCGCGGGCCTCGAGCATCTGGACGAACGCTATTTGCGCGCGGTCGGCTACGCGACCAAGAGCAAGCGCAACGCGTTTCCGAAGATGGTGCTGATCGGCGACATCGTCGGCGATGACGCGGACGCGGTCGCGCAGGCCACCTCGGAAGTGGTGCGGATGGCCAACGGCAAGAGCGGCGAAGGCTTCGTCGCGGTCAGCGCGGAGGCGCGCAAGCGCTTCTGGCTCGACCGCAGCCGCACCGCCGCGATCGCGAAGCACACCAACGCGTTCAAGATCAACGAAGACGTCGTGATTCCGCTCGACCGCATGGGCGAGTACACGGACGGCATCGAGCGCATCAATATCGAACTGTCGATCAAGAACAAGCTGCAGCTGGTCGATGCGCTCGAAGCGTTCTTCAAGGCCGGCAAGCTGCCGCTCGGCAAGAGCGACGACGCGAACGAAATCCCCAGCGCCGAGCTGCTCGAAGACCGCGTGCAGCAGGCGCTCGATCTGCTCGGGCGGGTGCGCACGCGCTGGGAATTCCTGCGCGACAAGCTCGATCTGTCGTTGCGCGAGGCGCAGCATTATCTGGTCGGTCTCGGCTACGAATCGCTCGCCGAAAAGTTCGCCGACCGCGTCGACGAGCAGCCGGACGCGAACGTGTTCCATCTCGCGCAGGACCGCACGATCCGCGTGTCGTGGAAGCAGGAAATCCGCGCCGAATTGCGCCAGATCTTCAACGGCGGCGAATTCAAGCCGATCCTCGAAGAAGCCCAGGCGATCCACAAGCAGGTGCTGCGCGGCCGCGTATTCGTTGCGCTGCACATGCATGCGGGCGACGGCAACGTGCACACCAACATCCCGGTCAACTCCGATAACTACGAGATGCTGCAGGACGCGCATACGGCGGTCGCGCGCATCATGCGGCTCGCGCGTTCGCTCGATGGCGTGATTTCCGGCGAGCACGGCATCGGCATCACGAAGCTCGAATTCCTGACCGAAGACGAGATCGGCGAATTCCGCGCGTACAAGCAGCGCGTCGATCCGCAGGGCCGCTTCAACGCGGGCAAGCTGCTCGACGGCGCCGATCTGCGCAATGCCTACACGCCGAGCTTCGGCCTGATGGGCTACGAATCGCTGATCATGCAGCAGTCCGATATCGGTGCGATTTCCGAGTCGATCAAGGACTGCCTGCGCTGCGGCAAGTGCAAGCCGGTCTGCGCGACCCACGTGCCGCGCGCGAACCTGCTGTACAGCCCGCGCAACAAGATTCTCGCCACTTCGTTGCTGGTCGAGGCGTTCCTGTATGAAGAGCAGACGCGCCGCGGCGTGTCGATCAAGCACTGGGACGAATTCAACGACGTCGCCGATCACTGCACGGTCTGCCACAAGTGCGTGACGCCGTGCCCGGTGAAGATCGACTTCGGCGACGTGACGATGAACATGCGCAACCTGCTGCGCAAGATGGGCAAGAAGAAGTTCAATCCGGGCAACGCGGCCGGCATGTTCTTCCTGAACGCGACCAATCCGCAGACCATCAACCTCGCGCGTACCGCGATGATGGGCGTCGGCTACAAGGCGCAGCGGCTCGGCAACGAAGTGCTGAAGAAGTTCACGAAGAAGCAGACCGCGCATCCGCCGGCGACCGTCGGCAAACCGGCGGTGACCCAGCAGGTGATCCACTTCATGAACAAGAAGATGCCGGGCAATCTGCCGAAGAAAACGGCGCGCGCGCTGCTCGACATCGAAGACAACAAGATCGTCCCGATCATCCGCAATCCGAAGACGACCACGTCCGATACGGAAGCGGTGTTCTACTTCCCGGGCTGCGGCTCCGAGCGGCTGTTCTCGCAGGTCGGTCTCGCGACCCAGGCGATGCTGTGGGAAGCGGGCGTGCAGACCGTGCTGCCGCCGGGCTACTTGTGCTGCGGCTATCCGCAGCGCGGCTCGGGCCAGTACGACAAGGCCGAGAAGATCGTCACCGACAACCGCGTGCTGTTCCACCGCGTTGCCAATACGCTGAACTACCTCGACATCAAGACGGTGGTGGTGTCGTGCGGCACCTGCTACGACCAGCTCGCGGGCTATGAATTCGACAAGATCTTCCCGGGTTGCCGGATCGTCGACATTCACGAATATCTGCTCGAAAAGGGCATCAAGCTCGACGGCGTGAACGGCGTGCGCTACATGTACCACGACCCGTGCCATTCGCCGATCAAGACGATCGACCCGGTCAAGCTGGTCAATCAGCTGATGGGCTCCGAGCATGACGGCTACAAGATCGAGAAGAACGATCGCTGCTGCGGCGAATCGGGCACGCTCGCGGTCACGCGTCCCGACATCTCGACCCAGGTACGCTTCCGCAAGGAAGAGGAAATCCGTAAGGGCGCGGCCAAGCTGCGCGGTATTCCGCTGGTTGCGGAAGCCGGTGCGAACGCGATCAATCCGGCCAATGCATCGGCCGGCGCGGCGGGTGCTGCGAACGGTTCGGTGCTGAAAGCCGGCGACGGCCCTCAGCCGACCCAGGCAAACGTGGCCAACGCGAGCGCGACCGACGTGAAGATCCTGACGAGCTGCCCGTCCTGCCTGCAAGGGCTGTCGCGCTACAACGACGACGCGGGTACCGAGGCGGACTACATCGTCGTCGAGATGGCACGTCATGTGCTGGGCGAGAACTGGATGGCGGACTACGTTCAACGGGCGAACAATGGCGGAATCGAGCGCGTGCTGGTCTAATGGCACGACCGACGATTTTTGCCGAGGGCGACGATGGACTGCGTTTTTTGCCGTGAAGACGGCGGCGATGTGCTGTGGCAGGACGACTCCCTGCGGGTCGTCCTCGCCGACGAACACGACTACCCGGGCTTTTGCCGGGTAATCTGGAACGCACACGTCGCCGAGTTTTCGGATCTGTCCGCCGACGAGCGCAATCGCGTGATGAACGCGGTGTACGCGGTGGAACGCGCGATCCGACGCGTGATGCAGCCGGCCAAGGTCAACCTGGCGAGCCTCGGCAACCAAGTCCCGCACGTTCACTGGCACGTGATTCCGCGT
This sequence comes from Paraburkholderia sp. ZP32-5, assembly GCF_021390495.1. Classification (NCBI taxonomy): domain Bacteria; kingdom Pseudomonadati; phylum Pseudomonadota; class Betaproteobacteria; order Burkholderiales; family Burkholderiaceae; genus Paraburkholderia; species Paraburkholderia sp. ZP32-5. The sequence continues at coordinate 495,928 of NZ_JAJEJP010000001.1, forward strand.
TATTCGAACGACGCGCATTTCCCCCTGCCGATCTGGGCGCCGCGTCAGCGCACGGTGTCCGAAGCGATGCTGTCGTCGCGCCGCGCGCAGGCGACGCTGCTGCGCGAAGCGGTGCGGCAGGAAATCGAACAGGCGCTGGGCTGAGCGTCGCTGTCTGCCGCTGTGCGCCGCCGGGCTCTAGCCGGATTCCCGCCAGCGCGAAGCGCGGCCGACCCGTCGCTATGACCCGCCGTTATCTGATGAGGCAAACATGAGCGGACTGACCCCCGAGACTCCGGTGCCGACCGGCGTGGTCGTGCATTCGAAGTCGCGCGTGCTCGAATTGCAGTACGCAGGCGGCGAATCGTATCGCCTGCCGTTCGAGCTGCTGCGCGTGTATTCGCCGTCGGCGGAAGTGCAGGGCCACGGGCCCGGCCAGGAAACCTTGCAGACCGGCAAGCGCGACGTGACGATCACGATGATCGAAGGCGTCGGCAATTACGCGCTGCAGCCCACCTTCTCCGATGGGCACTCGACCGGCATCTATTCGTGGGACCTGTTGTACGACATGGCGGTGCGCCAGCATGAACTCTGGCAAACGTATCTCGCCAAACTGGCAGCGGCCGGCATCGACCGCGATACGCCGATGGTGCCCGCCGCGGCTGCGCACGGCCACTGTCACTGATACGATTCGCCCCCGAACGCCGCTCGAGCGGCGCAACATTCAAGAACACGCGAAAGGACGAGCGCGATGAGCAAAACCCACTTCGGCTTTCAATCGGTCGACGAACAGGACAAGGCGCAGAAGGTGGCGGGGGTGTTCCACTCGGTTGCCGCCAACTACGACTTGATGAACGACCTGATGTCGGGCGGATTGCACCGGGCGTGGAAGATGTTCACGATCGCCCAGGCCAATGTGCGGCCGGGCTACAAGGTGCTCGATCTCGCGGGGGGCACCGGCGATCTGTCGAGAGCGTTCGCGAAACAGGCCGGTGAGACGGGCGAAGTCTGGCATACCGATATCAACGAATCGATGCTGCGCGTGGGCCGCGACCGCCTGCTCGACAAGGGCGTGATCACGCCGACGCTGTTGTGCGACGCCGAGAAGATTCCCTTTCCGGACAACTACTTCGACGTGGTGACGGTCGCTTTCGGCCTGCGCAACATGACGCACAAGGACCTCGCGCTCGCGGAGATGCGCCGCGTGCTGAAGCCGGCCGGCCGCCTGCTGGTGCTGGAGTTCTCGAAGGTGTGGGATCCGCTGAAGAAGGTCTACGATCTGTATTCGTTCAAGGTGTTGCCGTGGCTTGGCGAGCGCTTCGCGAAAGACGCGGACAGCTACCAGTACCTCGCGGAATCGATCCGCATGCATCCGGACCAGGAAACTTTGAAAACAATGATGGAACAAGCCGGTCTCGACGGCGTCAAATATTACAATTTGTCAGCTGGCGTGGTAGCTTTGCATGTGGGGACCAAATACTAGGGACCCTAACCCATCGTTTTTTAAAGGAAAGTTCGAAATGTCCGATTCAGATTTGTTATCTACTCGTAAGGTTAAGGGGGCGCTGGCGAGAAGAATCGGGCTGATCGCAATGGTCGGTCTGCTGATGGCCGGCACACTCGCTTCTCTCGACGCCGAAGCCCGCCGCATGGGCGGTGGCCGCAGCATCGGCCGTCAATCGAATAGCCTGCAGCAGCAACGTCAGACGCCGCCGCCGTCGCAACCGGCGCAAAACAGTCAAACCACGCAGCAGCAACGCGCGCAGCCGGCGCCCACGCCGGCCGCGCCGGCCACATCGCCGAACCGTAATCGCTGGCTTGGGCCGATTGCCGGTCTTGCCGCGGGTCTGGGCATCGCTGCGCTGCTGTCGCATTTCGGGCTCGGCGAAGCGTTCGCCGGCATGTTCGCCAATGTGATCGTGATCGCGTTGATCGCGATGATCGTGATCTGGCTGATTCGCCGCTTCACCGGCCGCAAGCGCAATGCGACGCAGCCCGCGTATGCCGGCACGGCGCCGTCGCTCAATACGAGCGGCACTGGCTATGCGCAGGAACCGCGCTACAGCGCGCCGCCCACCGGCTCGTATCTCGAACCGCAAGGCAATCCGCTCACCACGCCGTCGGTCGGTGCGACGCCGTCGGTGCCGGCTGGCTTCGATTCGGAAGCGTTCCTGCGCAACGCGAAGGTGTACTTCGTGCGTTTGCAGGCCGCGTGGGACGTCGGCAACATCGAGGACATCCGCGAATTCACGACGCCGCAAATGTTCGCCGAAGTGCGCGTCGACCTGGCCTCGCGCGGCACGCAGCAGAATCAGACCGATGTCGTGCAGCTGAACGCCGAACTGCTCGGCGTCGAGGAACGCGCGAACGAATACTTCGCGAGCGTGCGCTTCTCCGGCTTGATTCGCGAAGAGCCGGGCGCGGCGGCGGAGCCGTTCGTCGAGGTCTGGAATCTGTCGAAGGCGAATCGTCCCGGCGAAGGCTGGTTGCTCGCCGGCATCCAGCAGGTGGAGCAGCACTAAAGTGTTGACGCGCCGGGCGAGGCTTGTCTCGACAAAGCCCCGCGTGGCGCCTGCCTCGCGCATCGCATAGGCCGTTCGGCCGAGGATGCCGCGAAGCGAACGGACGTTACAATAGGAACCCGCGCAAGCACCTCGCTCGCGCGGGTTTTTTCTTGCCATTCTCGATGACCCTTGCCGCCAAGCCCTTCGCTGCTGCTGTCAATCATCTGCTCGCCCGCGAATCGTGGGCACGTGAGCGCCTCGTCCCTTACGCGGGCAAGACCGCCCGTCTGTCATGTCCACCGGTTGTCGTCGCGCTGCTCGTGCAGCCGGACGGTTATCTCGGCACAATCGGCGAAGCCGAAGCGGCTCAGTTCGACGTGACGATTTCGGTGCCGTCCGATGCGCTGCCGGCTTTCGTGCAAGGCGGCCAGGCCGCCGTGATGAAGCATGTGAAGATCGAAGGCGACGCCGAGTTCGCGACCGTGATCGCGAAGCTTGCCGAGCATTTGCGCTGGGAGCCGGAGGAAGATCTCGCGAAGCTGATCGGCGACGGGCCGGCATGGCGCATCGCGTCGGTCGTGCGCTCGGTCGGCGAGCATGTGCAGCGCACTGGCCGTAATCTGCTCGATACCGCCGCTGAGTATCTGCTCGACGAGAATCCGCAACTGGTGCGCCGTACCGCGCTCGCGGACTTCAACGTCGAGCTGGCCCGCGCGCGCGATGCGCTGGCGCGTGTGGAGAAGCGCATTGAGCGTCTCGAACAGAAGGTCGAAGCCCGCGGCGCGCATGCGCCGGGTGGCGCCGCCACGTCGCGCGGCACGCGCTAGTCACCGGGCCCAGTCATGCGTTTTCTGCGTTTTCTCAAGATATTTTTTACCGTCATCCGCTTCGGCCTCGACGAAATGATGCTGAGCCGGATCAACGACCGGCGCGTGCGTCTGTTGCTGCGCATTACCACGCTCGGCCGCAAGTTCGACGCGCCGCCGGGTGTGCGTCTGCGGCTCGCGCTCGAAAGCCTCGGGCCGATTTTCGTCAAGTTCGGCCAGGTGTTGTCTACACGGCGCGATCTGTTGCCAGTCGACATCGCCAACGAACTCGCGAAGCTGCAGGACCAGGTGCCGCCGTTCGATTCGGCGGTCGCGATCGCGCTCGTCGAGAAATCACTTGGCGCACCGGTCGACGTGCTGTTTGACGATTTCGAGCGGGTGCCGGTCGCGAGCGCGTCGATCGCGCAGGTTCACTTCGCGAAGGTGAAGGCCGGCCAGCACGCGGGCAAAGCCGTCGCGGTGAAGGTGCTGCGCCCGAACATGCTGCCGGTGATCGACTCCGACCTCGCGCTGCTACGCGACATTGCCGTGTGGGCCGAGCGCCTGTGGGCCGACGGCAAGCGTCTGAAGCCGCGCGAGGTGGTCGCCGAATTCGACAAATACCTGCACGACGAACTCGACCTGATGCGCGAGGCGGCCAACGGCAGCCAGCTGCGGCGCAACTTCCAGGGGCTCGATCTGCTGCTCGTGCCGGAGATGTACTGGGAGTTCTGCACGCCGACGGTGCTGGTGATGGAGCGCATGGTCGGCGTGCCGATCAGCCAGGTCGATACGCTGCGCGCGGCCGGCGTCGACATTCCGAAGCTCGCGCGCGAAGGCGTCGAAATTTTCTTCACGCAGGTGTTCCGCGACGGCTTTTTCCATGCGGACATGCACCCCGGCAATATCCAGGTGAGCCTCGATCCGGCGCACTTCGGCCGCTATATCGCGCTCGACTTCGGCATCATCGGTGCGCTGTCTGATTTCGATAAAAACTACCTCGCGCAGAACTTCCTCGCCTTTTTCAAGCGTGACTACCATCGCGTCGCGACGCTGCATCTTGAGTCAGGCTGGGTGCCGCCGAACACGCGCGTCGAGGAACTCGAAAGCGCGATCCGCGCGGTCTGCGAGCCGTATTTCGATCGCGCGCTGAAAGACATTTCGCTCGGCCAGGTGCTGATGCGCCTGTTCTCGACGTCGCGCCGCTTCAACGTCGAAATCCAGCCGCAACTCGTGCTGCTGCAAAAGACCATGCTGAACGTCGAAGGTCTGGGCCGCTCGCTCGATCCGGAGCTGGATCTGTGGAAGACGGCGAAGCCTTACCTCGAACGCTGGATGAACGAACAGATCGGCCTGCGCGGCTGGTATGAACGCTTGAAGATCGAGGCGCCGCAGTGGAGCAAGACGCTGCCGCAGTTGCCGCGCCTCGTCCATCACATGCTTGCCGAGCGTCATCATCCGGCCGGCGGCGCGAACGACGATGTGATTCGCCAGATTCTGCTGGAGCAAAAGCGCACTAACCGTCTGCTGCAAGGCCTGCTGCTGTTCGGCGTGGCGGTCGGCGTCGGCGCGGTGCTTGCGCGAGCGTTTCTTGCGCTTGCTTATGGCGGCTGAGCGCGGCGCGTGATTTTGCCGCCGCCGATTCGAGCGACCATCCAGTTGCCGGTTCGGCCGCTGCTCATGGCGGCGGCTGGGCGCAACCCCGTACGAGGCATCCGATGAGCGATCCGACCCAACCCTCCATACCTGCTTTCGCGAGCCGCGACCCGAATTCACCCGAGTTCTGGAACGAACGCTTCGAGCGCCGCTACACGCCATGGGATCAGGCCGGCGTGCCGTCCGCGTTTCGCGCCTTCGCTGAACGACACCGCGACGCCGCGGTGCTGATTCCGGGCTGCGGCAGCGCATACGAAGCGGCGTGGCTCGCGCAGCAGGGCACGCCGGTCCGCGCGATCGACTTTTCGCCGGCTGCCGTCACGGCGGCGCGCGCACAGTTGGGCGCCCAGCACGCGCAACTGGTCGAGCAGGCGGATTTCTTCACTTATGAGCCGCCGTTCACGCCCACGTGGATTTATGAGCGAGCGTTTTTCTGCGCGCTGCCGCTAGCGCGCCGCGGCGACTACGCGCAGCGGATGGTCGAACTGTTGCCGCCCGGCGCGTTGCTCGCGGGCTTCTTTTTTTTCGGCGCGACGCCGAAGGGGCCGCCGTTTGGTGTCGAACGCGGTGAACTCGATGCGCTTTTGACGCCGTACTTCGAGCTGATCGAAGACGAGGCAGTGGCCGATTCGATCGCCGTCTTCACAGGACGTGAGCGCTGGCTCACCTGGCAGCGCCGCGCGTAACGTCGGCGGTCTCACGTCGCGCGCGCCGCGCTGTGCCACGTCGCTTGCCCTTGATAGCGCGAACGGGCGCCCCCATTTGCCCCGCTGGCGGTCGCGTCACGCGTTCGCCTTCCCGAAAACAGGGGAACGGCCATCGTTTGCGGCTATAATTCAAGGCTTTGCAAGCGTTTACAAGATTTCAGTAGGGATTTGGAGTAGGAAAAGCATCATGCCGATCTACGCTTATCGTTGCGGGTCATGCGGTTTCGGGAAGGACGTGCTCCAGAAGATGAGCGACCCCCAGTTGACGCAGTGTCCCGAATGCGGAAAAGACACCTTTAGCAAGCAGCTCACCGCCGCCGGCTTCCAGTTGAAAGGCTCCGGCTGGTACGTGACCGATTTCCGCGGCGGCAGCGGTGGCGCGAGCGCCCCGGCCACATCGGAAGCGAAATCCGAAGCGGCGCCGGCCGCTGCGCCGGCTACCGCGGCCGTGCCGGCGGCCACACCCGCTGCTCCGGCCGCCACGGCGGATACGAGCGGTTCCGGCAGCGCCTAGTGGGACTGCCGCCCTCGCGGGCGGTGCATCTAGCGCGCGCCGGGCTTCGACCGGCGCGGCTTTCTGGCGGTACACATGACGACGAAAAAGACGACGCTCAAATCGGTGTTTCTGACCGGCCTGCTGGTGCTGGTGCCTTTGGCCATCACACTGTGGGTGCTCGGTCTGATCATCGGCACGATGGACCAGACGCTTTTGCTGCTGCCCAGCTCCTGGCAGCCGGAACGCGCAATCGGCTACCGTCTGCCGGGTCTCGGCGCGGTGCTCACCCTCGCGTTCATCTTCGTCGTCGGGCTGTTGACGCAGAATTTCATCGGGCAGAAGCTCGTCAAGTGGTGGGAGCTGCTGGTCGCGCACATCCCGGTCGTCGGTCCGCTTTACACGAGCGTCAAACAGGTCTCCGACACGCTGCTGTCGAGCAGCGGTAACGCGTTCCGTAAGGCGCTGCTGATCGAATACCCGCGCCGCGGGTCCTATACGATCGCGTTTCTGACCGGTATTCCGGGCGGCGACGTGGTCAATCACCTGAAAGAAGACTACGTTAGCGTCTACGTGCCGACTACGCCGAACCCCACGTCCGGCTTCTTCCTGATGGTGCCGAAAAGCGAAGTGATCGAGCTCGACATGACGGTCGACGCTGCGCTCAAGTACATCGTCTCGATGGGTGTCGTGGCGCCGGCCTCGCCGACGCCGGCGCCGGTGCGCCGCACCACCGTCGAGCCTCCGCTGTAATGCCGGCGCGCAACGCTTCATGCAGGATCATCTGCGGCGCGCCGTTCAACCAATGCAAAACGAAAGACAAACATCATGTCGATGAGATCTGAATACTGCGGTCTGGTGACCGAAGAACTGCTGGGCCAATCCGTCTCGCTGTGCGGCTGGGTAAGCCGCCGCCGCGACCATGGCGGCGTCATCTTCATCGACCTGCGCGATCGCGAAGGGCTCGTTCAGGTCGTCTGCGACCCGGATCGCGCGGACATGTTCAAGGTCGCCGAAGGCGTGCGCAACGAGTTCTGCGTGCAGATCAAGGGTCTCGTGCGCAACCGTCCGGAAGGCACGACCAATGCCGCGCTCAAGAGCGGCAAGATCGAAGTGTTGTGCCACGAGCTGATCGTGCTGAATGCGTCGGTTACGCCGCCGTTCCAGCTCGACGACGACAACCTGTCGGAAACCACCCGCCTCACGCATCGCGTGCTCGATCTGCGCCGTCCGCAGATGCAGCACAACCTGCGCTTGCGCTACCGCGTCGCGATCGAAGTGCGTAAGTACCTCGACGAGCAGGGCTTCATCGACATCGAAACGCCGATGCTGACGAAGAGCACACCGGAAGGCGCGCGCGACTACCTCGTGCCGTCGCGTACCAATCCGGGCCAGTTCTTCGCGCTGCCGCAGTCGCCGCAGCTGTTCAAGCAGCTGCTGATGGTCGCGAACTTCGATCGTTACTACCAGATCACCAAGTGCTTCCGCGACGAAGACCTGCGCGCCGACCGTCAGCCGGAATTCACGCAGATCGATTGCGAAACCTCGTTCCTGTCGGAACAGGAAATCCGCGATCTGTTCGAAGCGATGATCCGTCACGTGTTCAAGACGACGATCGGCGTCGCGCTCGACGACAAATTCCCGGTGATGGAATACGCGGAAGCGATGCGCCGCTTCGGTTCGGACAAGCCGGACCTGCGCGTGAAGCTCGAATTCACTGAGCTGACCGACGCGATGCGCGACGTCGACTTCAAGGTGTTCAGCACGCCGGCCAACACGAAGGACGGCCGCGTCGCGGCGCTGCGCGTACCGAAGGGCGGCGAGCTGTCGCGTGGCGATATCGACAGCTACACGGAATTCGTGCGTATCTACGGCGCGAAGGGTCTTGCGTGGATCAAGGTCAACGAAGCAGCGAAGGGCCGTGATGGTCTGCAAAGCCCGATCGTCAAGAACCTGCACGACGAAGCGCTGAAGGCGATCATCGAGCGCACCGGCGCGCAAGACGGCGACATCATCTTCTTCGCGGCGGATCGCGCGAAGGTCGTCAACGACAGCCTCGGCGCGCTGCGTCTGAAGATCGGTCATTCGGAATTCGGTAAGGCCAACGGTCTGGTCCAGTCCGGCTGGAAGCCGTTGTGGGTCGTCGACTTCCCGATGTTCGAATACGACGAGGAAGATAACCGCTACGTCGCCGCGCACCATCCGTTCACGAGCCCGAAGGACGAGCATCTCGAGTTCCTCGAAACGGATCCGGCGCGCTGCCTCGCGAAGGCGTACGACATGGTGCTGAACGGCTGGGAAATCGGCGGCGGCTCGGTGCGTATCCATCGCGAAGAAGTGCAGAGCAAGGTGTTCCGTGCGCTGAACATCAACGCCGAAGAAGCTCAGGCCAAGTTCGGCTTCCTGCTCGACGCGCTGCAATACGGCGCGCCGCCGCACGGCGGTATCGCGTTCGGTCTGGACCGCATCGTCACGATGATGGCCGGTGCCGATTCGATCCGCGACGTGATCGCGTTCCCGAAGACGCAACGTGCGCAGGATCTGCTTACGCAAGCGCCGAGCGAAGTCGACGAGCGTCAGCTGCGCGAACTGCACATCCGTCTGCGTTCGCCGGAACCGAAGGTGTAAGCAAAGCCGGGCCGCGTGGCGCGGCCTCGCTATCAGCCGCGAGTTGGACCGTACTGGCCGTTGCCCGTGTGGTTCCAAAGACGCTGATCAGCACGCAATTCAGGCGGTGATCGCAAACGCGACGGTTGTAAAAAAGCTGCAAAACGGCCACGGCCGACCGCAAAAACAGGCATCAGAGAAGCAAAAAGGCGCTGAGGTGAACTTCACCTCAGCGCCTTTTTTACTTTTTGCGTTACAGTTAAGCCACCGTTTTTTAGACCCTTTCGACCGTCATCCGACATGTACCGCGCGAGCGCCGCGCCCAGTTTTTACGCCATGCCGAAACCGCCGAAAATTCCGCAGTCCGTCCTCGTCGTCATCCACACGCCCGCGCTCGACGTGCTGTTGCTTGAGCGCGCCGATCATGCCGGCTTCTGGCAGTCGGTGACCGGCTCGAAGGACCGGCTCGACGAACCGCTCGTCGACACGGCAGTGCGCGAAGTCGGCGAGGAAACCGGCATCGTGATCGGCGGTGCGTCGGTGCCGCAAAGCGCGCTGTTCGACTGGCGCTATTCGATCGAATACGAGATCTACCCGGAATTCCGCCATCGCTATGAAGCCGGCGTGATCCACAACACCGAGCACTGGTTCAGCCTGCAGGTCCCCGAGCGGATCGACGTGGCAATCGCGCCGCGCGAACACACCGCGTTTCTATGGCTGCCGTATGAAGAGGCGGCATCGCGCTGTTTTTCGTCGTCGAATGCGGATGCGATCCTGCAGTTGCCACGCCGGCTCGGCGCGCGCGCGGCCAGCGCGCCGTCCGAGTTTCAACCCGATCCACGGACCGGCCCGCGAGCCGGGGAGCGTGGCCAGTGAGCGCTGGCGGCGCGGGTCGTTTCGCGCGGCTGCGGCACACGCTGCTCGGCCGCCGTTACTGGCAGCGCTACCGCTTCACCAGTAACAACGAAGTCAAGCTGCTGCGCTCCGGCGATCAATACTTCGACGCGCTGATCGAGCGCATCGACGCCGCAGCGCAAAGTGTCGCGCTCGAAACCTACATCTTCTGCGACGACGACGCCGGCCAGGCCGTCAACGACGCGTTGCTGCGCGCCGCGTCGCGCGGCGTCAGGGTGCGCGTGATTACCGACGGCATCGGCACCGCGCGCCTGAAGATGTTCGAGCAATGGCCGCTCGCCGGCATCGACCATCGCATCTACAACCCTCATCTGTTCGGCCGCTTCGGCTTTTCGCGCACGCATCGCAAGCTCGCGATCATCGACGATCAGTACGCGTATTGTGGTGGCATCAACATTGTCGACGACTACGAGAACAACGGCGAGAAGCTGCCATACCGCCGCTGGGATTTCGCGGTCGAGTTGCGCGGACCGGTGGTTGCCGACGTGCGCGACGCGTTCAACGTGCAGTGGCACCGGATTCGCGTCGGCCATCGGCCGCTCGACTCGATCAAGCCGGACCTCGAGCCGCACGACACCGCGTCGCTCGGCAGCCTGCGGCGGCGCCGGCGGCGCCGCAACGAAGAATTGTGGGCGGGCGGCGAACCGTGCGTTGCATTCGTCGCGCGCGACAACCTGATCAATCGCCGGGCGATCGAAAAGGCTTATCTGACCGCCATCGGCCAGGCGCGCCACGAAATCCTGCTCGCCAATCCGTACTTCATGCCGGGGCGCAAGCTGCGCCGCGCGCTCGTATTCGCGGCCCAGCGTGGTTTGATCGTGAAGCTGATCATCGGGCGCAAGGAGTTCAAGGCGCTCGACTACGCGGTGCCGTTTCTCTATCACGCGCTGTTGCGCGCGGGCGTGCAGATCGCCGAGTACGAGAAGACGCTGCTGCACGGCAAGGTCGCGGTGGTCGATTCGAACTGGGCCACCGTCGGTTCGTCGAACCTTGACGCGCTTAGCCTGATGCTCAACAACGAAGCCAACGTGGTGATCGTGAACGACCCCGCGATCGCCGGGCTGCGCGACGCGATCCTCGGTGCGTTCGCGGACGCGCGCCGCATCGACGAAGCCCACTACGAATCGCGTCCGGCCCGGGTGCGCGCGATCAGCTGGATCGCGTACACGAGCTACCGCGTTGCAATGAAGCTGCTGACGGTCGGCGGCTACGACTAGCTTCCAGAAAACCCCGCGCCTGCTGCATCATGTCGGCGCGGACACGGTAATCGGCGACGATCGATGCCCCGCGCACACAAGCGTCGCTAGCCACGAATAACGAACAATGAACCGCGGCGAACGGGAAAAGAGAGAAAAGAACAGACGAGACAACTCACGAGAACACAAGCGCGCTGATCGGCAACCATCGATTCAAGGCAAACGCCTCTAAAAATAAGATTGATCTGATTGTCGAAAGCCGCAAAATTAGGAACCGGTTAGAAACCGGTTTCTAATAAAGTCCTTGTTTAGCGGACGGCAGCACTCAATAATAGTACGGCCGTTCGATTTTAATTTTGGCCACATTAGAACGGTAAAACAGCTATGCGAAAAGGCGAACAAACGCGAGCCGCGATTCTCGATGCAGCACTCGATCTGGCGAGCCGGGACGGACTGGAAGGTCTGACGATTGGCTTGCTCGCCGAGCGTATGCAGATGAGCAAGAGCGGAGTGTTCGCGCATTTCGGGTCGCGCGAGGATCTGCAGGTCGAGGTCGTGCGCGAATATCACCGCCGCTTCGAAGACGAAGTGTTCTACCCGAGCCTGCGCGAACCGCGCGGTCTGCCCCGCTTGCGCTCGATGATCTCCCGCTGGATCGAGAAGCGCATCCAGGAAGTCACGACCGGCTGCATCTACATCAGCGGCGCGGTCGAATACGACGACCGCGCGGACAGCCAGGTGCGCGAGCAACTGGTGTCGAGCGTGACGATGTGGCGAGCGGCGCTCACGCGGGCGATTTCGCAGGCGATGGAAGAAGGGCATCTGCGCGCCGACACCGATCCGCAGCTGATGCTGTTCGAACTGTATAGCGTCACGCTCGGTCTGCACCATGACGCACGCTTCCTGCATCTGCCCGATGCGGTGCGTCTCACGTGGGCCGCGCTGGAAAAACTGATTAATTCATATCAAAGCGAAAGCCGTTAGCGGGGGCGCCGGCATTCCCGGGAATGTGCGGCGCGGAAGGTCCGTCCACGGACTCGGCCAACGGCCTGGCTTCTAGTCAAAACTTGGGAGAGAGAGTCATGGGACAGTACGCCGCGCCGTTGCGCGACATGCAATTCGTGTTGCACGAACTGCTCGACGTCGAAGCCGAACTGCGGCAGATGCCGAAGCACGCGGACCTCGATGTCGACACGATCAACGCGGTGCTCGAGGAAGCCGGCAAGTTCTGCTCCGAAGTGCTGTTCCCGCTCAACCACAGCGGCGATCAGGAAGGCTGCACGTACGCCGGCGACGGCGTCGTGATCACGCCGAAAGGTTTTAAGGAAGCCTACAAGCAATACGTCGAAGCCGGCTGGCCGGCTCTCGGCTGCGATCCGGAATACGGCGGCCAGGGGCTGCCGGCGTTCGTCAACAACGCGCTCTATGAAATGCTGAACTCGGCGAACCAGGCATGGACGATGTATCCGGGCCTGTCGCACGGCGCGTACGAATGCCTGCATGCGCACGGCACGCCGGAGCTGCAGCAGCGCTATCTGCCGAAGCTCGTCGCCGGCACGTGGACCGGCACGATGTGTCTGACCGAACCGCATTGCGGCACCGATCTCGGCATCCTGCGCACGAAGGCCGAGCCGAACGGCGACGGTTCGTACTCGATCAGCGGCACGAAGATTTTCATTTCGAGCGGCGAGCACGACATGGCGGAGAACATCGTCCACCTGGTACTCGCGCGTCTGCCGGATGCGCCGCAGGGCACCAAGGGTATATCGCTGTTCATCGTGCCGAAGTTCGTGCCGAACGAAGCGGGCGAGCCGGGCGAGCGCAACGGCGTGAAGTGCGGTTCGATCGAACACAAGATGGGCATCCACGGCAACGCGACCTGCGTGATTAATCTCGACAACGCGAAGGGCTGGCTCGTCGGCGAGCCGAACAAAGGCCTGAATGCGATGTTCGTGATGATGAACGCCGCGCGTCTCGGCGTCGGCATGCAGAGCCTCGGGCTTACCGAAGTCGCATATCAGAACTCGCTGACTTACGCGAAAGAGCGTCTGCAGATGCGCTCGTTGACCGGCCCGAAGGCGCCGGAAAAGGCCGCCGATCCGATCATCGTGCATCCGGACGTGCGCCGCATGCTGCTCACGCAGAAGGCCTACGCTGAAGGCGGCCGCGCGTTCTCGTACTGGGCGGCGCTGCATATCGACAAAGAACTGTCGCACGCCGACGAAGCTGCGGGCAAGGAAGCGGCCGACCTCGTCGCGCTGCTCACGCCGATCCTGAAAGCGTTCCTGTCGGACAACGCGTTCGAGGGCACCAATCACGCGATGCAGATCTACGGCGGCCACGGCTTCATCGCCGAATGGGGCATGGAGCAATACGTGCGCGATGCGCGCATCAACATGATCTACGAAGGCACCAACGGCATTCAGGCGCTCGACCTGCTCGGCCGCAAAGTGCTCGGCGACATGGGCGCGAAGATGAAGAAGTTCGGCAAGCTGGTCGCCGAATTCGTCGAAGCCGAAGGCATCAGGCCGGAGATGCAGGAGTTCGTGAACCCGCTCGCCGACATCGGCGAAAAGGTGCAGAAGCTGACGATGGAAATCGGCATGAAGGCGATGCAGAACCCGGACGAAGTGGGCGCTGCCGCGGTGCCGTATCTGCGCACGGTCGGCCATCTGGTGTTCTCGTACTTCTGGGCGCGCATGGCGCGCATCGCGTTGGATAAAGAGGCCTCGGGCGATCCGTTCTACAAGGCCAAGCTCGCCACCGCGCGCTTCTACTTCGCGAAGCTGCTGCCCGAAACGGCGATGACGATCCGCCAGGCGCGCGCCGGCTCGAAGCCGATGATGGACGTCGAAGAAGCATTGTTCTGACGTTCACGCGCTGACGTTCACACGAGGCGCTCCGCATGCATCGAAGCATGAATCCCGGGCGCCTCGCTTCAGCTCTACATCACGACACACACCGCGCGAAGCATCGATAAATCTTCGCGCCACCGCACAACTCCCCGGAGAAACGACGTGAGTAATCTGATCATTCGCAAGGTAGCCGTGCTAGGCGCCGGCGTGATGGGCGCGCAGATCGCCGCGCACCTGATCAACGCCAAGGTGCCGGTACTGCTGTTCGATCTGCCCGCGAGGGACGGCCCGAAGAACGCGATCGCGCTGAAGGCGATCGAGAACCTGAAGAAATTGTCGCCGGCGCCGTTCGGTGTGAAGGACGACGCGCAATACATCCAGCCCGCGAACTACGATGACGACATCGCGAAGCTCGCCGAGTGCGATCTCGTGATCGAAGCGATCGCCGAGCGGATGGACTGGAAGCACGACCTGTACAAGAAAGTCGCGCCGCACATCGCCCCGCACGCGATCTTCGCGACCAACACGTCGGGCCTGTCGATCACCGCGCTGTCGGAAGGTTTCGCGGATGAACTGAAGGCGCGCTTTTGCGGTGTGCACTTCTTCAATCCGCCGCGCTATATGCATCTGGTCGAACTGATCCCGACCGCGGCAACGCGCCCGGACATTCTCGATCAGCTCGAAACCTTCCTGACCAGCGTGGTCGGCAAGGGCGTGGTGCGCGCGAAGGACACGCCGAACTTCATCGCGAACCGGGTCGGTATTTTCTCGATTCTCGCGGTGATCGCCGAAGCCGCGAAGTTCGGTCTGCGCTTCGATGAAGTGGACGACCTGACCGGTTCGCGCCTCGGCCGCGCGAAGTCGGCGACGTTCCGCACCGCCGACGTGGTCGGTCTCGACACGATGGCGCACGTGATCAAGACGATGCAGGACACGTTGCCGGACGATCCGTTTTTCCCGATCTACGAAACGCCGGCCGTGCTCGCCGAACTCGTGAAGAAAGGCGCGCTCGGCCAGAAGACCGGCGCCGGCTTCTACAGGAAGGAAGGCAAGGCGATCAAGGTGCTCGATCCGAACACCGGCGACTATGTCGACGGCGGCGCGAAGGCGGACGAAATCATCGGCCGCATCCTGAAGCGTCCGGCCGCCGAGCGTCTGAAGCTGCTGCGCGAAACGGAGCATCCGCAGGCGCAGTTCCTGTGGGCGATTTTCCGCGACGTCTATCACTACATCGCGGTGCATCTGGAGTCGATCGCGGACAACGCGCGCGATGTCGATCTCGCGATCCGCTGGGGCTTCGGCTGGAGCGAAGGCCCGTTCGAAGGCTGGCAGACGGCCGGCTGGAAGCAGGTCGCCGAGTGGGTGCAAGAGGACATCGCGGCGGGCAAGGGGCTCGCCAATGTACCGCTGCCGTCGTGGGTGATGGAAGGCGCGGTTGCCGAAAACGGCGGCGTGCATAGCAATGAAGGTTCATGGTCGCCGGCCGCGCAGACCTTCGTGCCGCGCTCGTCACTCGACGTGTACCGCAAGCAGGTATTCCGCGCGCCGCTCGCCGGCGAAACCGGCGCCGATCCGAAGACCTATGGCAAGACGCTGTTCGAGACCGACGCGGTGCGTGCATGGGTCGACGATCGCGCGGGCGAGGACGACGTGCTGATCGTGTCGTTCAAAAGCAAGATGAACACGATCGGACCGGCGGTGATCGACGGTTTTACGCAGGCGATCGAACTCGCGGAGAAGGACTACAAGGGCGTCGTCGTGTGGCAGACGGCTTCGCTGAAGCTCGGCACGCCGGGCGGTCCGTTCTCGGCGGGCGCGAATCTCGAAGAGGCGCTGCCGGCGTTCATGATGGGCGGCGCGAAGGGCATCGAGCCGTTCGTGAAGAAATTCCAGCAAGGCATGTTGCGCGTGAAATACGCGAATGTGCCGGTGATTTCGGCGATCTCGGGCATCGCGCTGGGTGGCGGCTGCGAGCTTGCGCTGCATAGCGCGAAGCGCGTCGCGCATATCGAGAGCTATCTGGGTCTCGTCGAAGTCGGTGTGGGCCTGGTGCCGGCGGGCGGTGGTCTGAAGGAAGCGGCGTTGCGCGCGGCGGAAGCCGCGACTCAGTTCGGCGCGACCAACGATCTGCTGAAGTTCCTGCAAAAGTCGTTCGAAAACGCGGCGATGGCGAAGGTGTCGGGCTCCGCGCTCGATGCACGCGCAATGGGTTATCTGAAGCCGTCGGACCCGATCGTGTTCAACGTGTTCGAACTGCTCGACGTCGCGAAGAAGGAAGCACGCGCGCTCGCCGCGGCCGGTTACCGTGCGCCGCTGCGCGCGGTGCAGGTGCCGGTTGCGGGACGCTCGGCGATCTCGACGATCAAGGCGTCGCTGGTGAACATGCGCGACGGCCGCTTTATCAGCGAGCACGATTTCCTGATCGCGAGCCGTATCGCGGAAGCGGTGTGCGGCGGCGACGTCGAAGCGGGCAGCCTCGTCGATGAGGAATGGCTGCTGCAACTGGAGCGGCGCGCGTTCGTCGATCTGCTCGGCACGCAGAAGACGCAGGAACGGATCATGGGCATGCTGCAGACCGGCAAACCGGTGCGCAACTAAAGCGGCGACGGCAACAATGTGCATGGGACCAGAGTAAGCGCTCAAGCGCTAACTCTGGTCGACACAGGAGATTCACAAATGGCAAAGCAATTGCAAGACGCATATATCGTCGCCGCGAGCCGCACGCCGATTGGCAAGGCGCCGCGCGGCATGTTCAAGAACACGCGCCCCGACGAACTGCTGGTCCACGCGATCAAATCGGCCGTAGCGCAGGTGCCGGGTCTCGACACCAGCGTGATCGAAGACGCGATCGTTGGCTGCGCGATTCCGGAAGCGGAGCAGGGCCTGAACGTCGCGCGCATGGGCGCGTTGCTGTCGGGCCTGCCGAATACGGTCGGCGGCGTCACGGTGAACCGCTTCTGCGCGTCGGGTCTGACCGCGCTCGCGATGGCCGCGGACCGCATCCGCGTCGGTGAATCGGACGCGATGATCGCGGGCGGTTGCGAGTCGATGAGCATGGTGCCGATGATGGGCAACAAGCCGTCGCTGTCGCCGCATATCTTCGATCGCAATGAAGATGTCGGCATCGCCTACGGCATGGGCCTGACCGCGGAGAAAGTCGCTGAGCGCTGGAAGATCAGCCGCGAAGCGCAGGACGCGTTCTCGGTCGAATCGCATCGCCGCGCGATCGCCGCGCAACAGGCCGGCGAATTCAACGACGAAATCGCCGCGTACACGCTCACCGAGCGCTTCCCCGATCTCGCCAGCGGCGAAGTCAGCGTGAATACGCGCGAGGTGTCGCTCGACGAAGGCCCGCGCGCCGATACGTCGATCGAAGGGCTCGCGAAGCTGCGCGCGGTGTTCGCGAACAAGGGCTCGGTGACGGCCGGTAACAGCTCGCAGACCTCGGACGGCGCGGGCGCGCTGATCGTCGTGTCGGAGAAGATCCTCAAGCAGTTCAACCTGACGCCGCTCGCGCGCTTCGTCAGTTTCGCGGTGCGCGGCGTGCCGCCGGAAATCATGGGCATTGGCCCGAAGGAAGCGATCCCGGCCGCGCTGAAGGCCGCGGGGCTGAAGCAGGACGACCTCGACTGGATCGAGCTGAACGAAGCGTTCGCCGCGCAGGCGCTGGCGGTGATTCAGGACCTCGGCCTCGATGCGTCGAAGATCAATCCGCTCGGCGGCGCGATCGCGCTCGGCCATCCGCTCGGCGCGACCGGCGCGATTCGCGCATCGACCGTCGTGCATGGGCTGCGCCGCCGCAACTACAAGTACGGGATGGTGACGATGTGCGTCGGCACCGGCATGGGGGCGGCGGGCATCATCGAGCGGCTGTAAGCGGGTTCGCCATGGTCCGCGCGGCGATTGCCTTTGTCGCGCCGGACCACGCAACGGTTCGCAGGCCGCCTGGCTTGCGAACCGTTTTCACATTCAGCAGCACCGAAAGGAGACAGCGGGATGACGACTAGCGGGATGACGACGGATATTCTGATCGAGCGCGCCGACGCGGTGCTGACGATCGCCTTCAACCGGCCCGGCAGAAAGAACGCGATCACGGCCGCGATGTATCAGACGATGGCCGACGCGCTCGTCGATGCGCAGCGCGACACGTCGGTGCGCGCGATCCTGATTCGCGGCAGCGCGGGCATTTTCAGCGCGGGCAACGATCTCGAAGATTTCATGAAGGCGCCGCCGGCCGGCGAGGATGCACCGGTGTTCCAGTTCCTGCGCGCGATCAGCTCGATGGAGAAGCCGGTGGTGGTGGCGGTCGCGGGACCGGCGGTCGGCATCGGCACGACGCTGCTGTTGCACTGCGATCTGGTGTACGCGGCCGACACCGCGAGCTTCTCGCTGCCGTTCACGCAGCTCGGGCTGTGCCCGGAAGCGGCGTCGAGCCTGCTGTTGCAGCGCGTCGCCGGCTATCAGGCTGCGGCCGAAAAGCTGCTGCTCGGCGAGGCGTTCGATGCGGCCGAAGCGCATCGGATGGGCTTCGTGAATCGCGTGCTGCCGGCGGGTGAAGTCGAAGCGTTCGCCGCTGCTCAGGCCGCGAAGCTGGCTGCGTTGCCGGCGTCGTCGTTACGGGTGACGAAGAGTTTGATGAAGCGCGCAAGCCAGCAGGAACTGCGCACGCAGATGACCGAGGAAGCCGTGCACTTCGGCAAGATGCTGCTCGCACCGGAAGCGGCCGAGGCATTCAAGGCGTTCTTCGAGAAGCGCAAGCCGGATTTCCGGCAGTTTGATTGAGCGAGGTGCGGGCGAAAAGGTGGCGTGATCGGCGTGCGTGCAGCCACCGTTTTAGGCAGAAATGGCGATGTCGGTAACGATGGCGGCGCGGCAGAGCCGATGCACCGCCGCTGCCTGCCGCAATTGATCTGATCATTTCGCGGCTTATCGACGTGCTTCGCTTTTCGTTTGCCGACGACCGTTACGGCGCGCCGCCCCCAATCGCTACGCCTCGATTAACCGTTCGTTCGTCTGCGCGGTTTTAATCGCTCAAGACTGCGGCTGCTGTGCGGTGTCGTAATCCACGTAACTCGATTCGCGGCAGAAGCTCACCAGCCGCACACCGGCCTGACGCGCAATCGCAATCGCGAGCGACGACGGCGCGGAGATCGTCGCGACCATCGGCACGTCGACGCGCGCGGCCTTGCGCACCAGCTCGTAACTTGCGCGGCTCGACAGAAACACGAAACCGTCGCGCGTATCGGCGCGGGTCAGCACGAGCTGGCCGATCAGTTTGTCGAGTGCGTTGTGGCGGCCGACATCCTCGAACGCGTAGCGGATCGCCCCTGCCGCGTCGCACCACGCGGCCGCGTGCAGCCCGCCGGTGAGCCGCGTGAGCGCCTGATGCTCGGGCAGCGCGCGCGCGGCGCGGGCGATCGCGTCGGGTGCGAGACGTTGCAGAAAACCGGTGTCGGGCACGCGCTCGGGTTTCAGATCGAGCAGATCGATGCTTTCGATGCCGCATACGCCGCAACCGGTGCGCCCGGAGAGCGCGCGGCGCTTCTGCTTCAACGCGACGAACGCCTGCTGCACCACCTGCAAGTGCACTTCGGCATGCGGCAATTCGCCATGGTCGTGCCATTCGACTTCGATGTCCTGGATGTCGCTGCCGCGCTCGACGATGCCCTCAGAAATCGCGAAGCCGACTGCAAACGCTTCGAGATCGCGCGGCGTGCACATCATCACCGCGTGCGAGATGCCGTTGAAGACGAGCGCGACTGGCCACTCCTGGCCGACGTGATCGGTGACCGTTTCGACTGCCGCGCCGCGATGGCGACGCACTTCGCGCGACACTGCGCCCGGTTGTTCGTCGCCATCGTGGGCGACGGCGGCAGCGCTGGTCTGAGCATCCGTCTGACCAGCACCGCGCCCGTGTTCCTGTCCGTTCAAGCTGCTTGACTCCTGTACATACAAGTGCGCATCGGCATCCACCCGCATCGAGCACGCGTCGCGCGCGGCCGCCGCGCGGGTCTGCTTTGCACGAATAACGCGCGAATAAGGTTCTAAAATACCTCAAGCGACGCCCGCCCGCTGTCCGTCACCGAGAAGGAGCACTGTCATGGGACTCAACGAAGCACCGCTTCTGTTCGACTTCGAAGTCGCGTCTTCGGAGAATTTCACTTTTATCCCGATGTCGGTGCGCTTCAATCTCGACCGTTTCGGGCTGCGTATCGCGCTCGATCAGTGGCAGCAACTGCCGCTCGAAGACCGCAAGCTGCTCGCGCGTTTCCCGGTCGATGAAGACACGCAGATCGAGCCGAACTTCGATCACGCACTGTTCGAAATGCTGCGCACTCACGCGAACGTCGAGCCGGAGTGGTTCACGCCCGAGGAAGCACCGGCGTGGCGCCGCACCGACAGTGTGCCGGAAGATGTCGCGCATCAGGCGGGGCTCGCGGGTCTTGGCGCGCCGAGCGTCGCGCGCTGGGCCGAGCTGGATCCGTTTCAACGCTATGTGCTCGCAAAACTGTCGCGCAAGCCCGAGGCGAATCACGACTTCGTTCCGGCGATGAAGGAGTTCGGCGCGGCCGGCTAGGTGCGGCCGGCTAGTAGCACCCCCCCACAATTTTTTTGACTCGTACCCTCAACCCACTTCCGAACACTGCCGATATCCAAAGGTTGGCGCGCAAAAAGATTCGCATCGATGCGGTCCGACGCTTCGAAAGTGAGCGCGCGCTTCGTCCCCGGCCCGATTGACGTTCGGAACCCATGATTCCTTTTTTATCGAAGCGGCTGCTGATCAACATCGCGGTCGTCGTCGTCGCGGTCGGTGCCAATGCGTTTGTCGCATACACACAGATTCGCGGACAACGCGACGCCGACGCGCGCCTGCAGCATTCGACCAGCGTGCGCCAGAACCTCGATGCGTATCGCGCCGCGCTCGATAACGCACTGACCGAGTTGCGCAGTCTGCAGGCATCGGGCAAACCGGTGCCTCCCGACGCGGCCGCGTCGGTCACCAAAGCGTTGGCGATCCGCGAGCACGCGCTGCGCGACGAACTCGCGACCGAACCTTCGATGGCCGGCGCGCTCGGACGCCTGAGCGTGGCACGTCACGCGCTGCAACACGACATCGAAGACGCGTTGAAGCAAGGCGCGGGGGCCATGCCCGCGGCGCCTGGAGTGGCGTCGAATATCGCGCCAAGCGCGGCAATCAGCGCGGTATCGACCGAAGCGCAAAACAACGTCTCGGGCGGCGCGGCGAACAGCGCACCGGACAGCGCTTCAAGCAACGCACCGAACACCGCATCAAACAACCCACAAGCCCAAGCCCCCGCCGACATCGCCGGCGCCCGTCTACCTCTCGCCCACGGTATCGAGCGCGTTGAAGCAGCGCTTGCCGAACTGCGCGCCGACGAAACCCACGGCTTGGAAATCTCGCTCGCAGCCTCGGCGAGCAACAGTCAGCGCGCGATGTTCGTGCTGATCGTGACGATGCTCGCCGGCAGCGCGCTGCTCATCATGACGTTCGGCGCGCGCGAGAACAGCGCGCGCGAAAAGCTGCTCAGCGCCCGCGCGCTGGTGCGCAACGAAGAACGCTTTCGCAGTCTGTTCGACGATCACTCGGTGCCGATGTACATCTACGATCGCGAGACGATGCGCTTTCTCGCCGTCAACGCCGCCGCGATCCAGCAGTACGGCTACACGGAAAGCGAGTTTCTGAACATGACGATTCACGCGATCCGGCCGAGCACCGAAGTTTCGCGTCTGAACACGCATCTGCAGCGCAGCGACGGAATCCGCCAGGGGCACACGCTGGCGGGCATCTGGCGTCATCAGCGCAAGGACGGCTCGATCATCAGCGTCGACGTGTCGTATCACGCGCTCAACTTCATGGGTCGCGACGCGCTGTTCGTCCTCGCGGACGACGTGACCGACCAGATCAACGCCGAAGCCGAAGCGCAGCGCTCGAACCAGATGCTCGAAGCGGTGATCGACAACATTCCGCAGCGCATCTTCTGGAAGGATCTGGACTCGCGCTATCTCGGCTGCAATATGGCGTTCGCGCTCGATGCGGGGCTCGCGTACCCCGAGCAGGTGGTCGGCAAGTGCGATGCCGATCTGCCGTGGAGCGCCTTTGCCGATCTGCTGGTCGAGCACGATCGCGAAGTGGTGAGAAGCGGCGTGCCGAAGATGAACTTCGAAGTCGAACTCGTGATCGACGGCGAGTACCGTACGCGGGTCGCGAGCAAGCAGCCGTTTACCGACAACGATGGCCGCGTGATCGGCGTGCTCGGTTCGTACACGGACGTGACCGAGCGCAAGCGCGCCGATCTCGCGTTGCGTTTGCAAAGCCGCGCGCTCGATGCGAGCGTCAACGCGATCCTGATCACCGCGCCGTCGCCGTCCGGCAATCTGATCGAATACGTGAACCCGGCGTTTATGCGTATCACCGGCTACGATCCGGCCGAGGTGATCGGTCACGACTGCCGCGTGCTGCAACGCGACGATCGCGACCAGGAAGGCGTCGCGCTGATCCGCGAAGCGCTCGCGGCAAACCGCGAGGTGAGCGCGGTGGTGCGCAACTATCGCAAGGACGGCGCGCTGTTCTGGAATCAGCTGTTCATCGCGCCGGTGCCGAATGCCGATGGCGTGATCACGCATCACATCGGCGTGATCAACGACGTGACCGAGCTGATCCGCTATCAGGAGCAGCTCGAATATCAGGCGAATTACGACGGCCTCACGCGTCTGCCGAACCGCAACCTGCTGCGCGACCGGCTCGAACATGCGCTCGTCATCGCGCGGCGGCATCACAACGGCGTCGCGGTCGTGTTCCTCGATCTCGACGGCTTCAAGAACGTCAACGACAGCCTCGGTCACAGCGTCGGCGACCGGTTGCTCGGCGTGGTCGCCGAGCGGCTCGCACGTTGCTCGCGCACCAGCGACACCGTCGCGCGCCATGGCGGCGACGAGTTCGTGATCGTGATGACCGATACCGTCGACGAAAAATCGCTGATCGCATGGATGGAGCGCGTGCGCATGTCGATCGCGGAGCCGGTATGGCTCGACGGCCACGAGCTGTACGTCGGCTGCAGCATGGGCGCGAGCCTGTTCCCGCAGGACGGCGACGACGCGGAAACGCTGATGAAGAAGGCCGACGTCGCGATGTATCGCGCGAAGGACATGGGCCGCAACACGTTCCAGTTCTATCAGCCGGAGATGAACGCGAGCGCCGGCGCGCGGCTGAATCTCGAACGGCGCCTGCGCCGCGCGCTGCGCGACAACGAGTTCCTGCTGCACTACCAGCCGCAGGTCGATATCGGCAGCGGCCGCATCGTCGGCATCGAAGCGCTGGTGCGTTGGCGCGATCCGGAGGCGGGGCTTGTGCCGCCGTCGTCGTTCATTCCGATCGCCGAGGAAAGCGGACTGATCGGTCCGCTAACGGAGTGGGTGTTGCGCGAGGCGTGCCGGCAGAACAAGGCGTGGCAGGACGCGGGGTTGCCGCCGGCGCGCGTGTCGGTGAATCTGTCCGCGCGCGTGTTCCAGCAGCGCGATATCACCGAGCTGGTCAAACAGGTGTTCGCCGAGACCGGGCTCGAACCGAAGTACCTCGAACTCGAATTGACCGAGAGCACGATCATGCGCAATGCCGAAGAGGCGGTGTCGATGCTCAACGAACTGCACGCGCTCGGTATCGGTCTCGCAATCGACGACTTCGGCACCGGCTATTCGAGCCTCAGCTATCTGAAGCGCTTCCCGGTCGACCGGCTGAAGATCGACCGCTCGTTCGTATCGGATATCGGCGTGTCGATGGACGGCGAAACGATCACGTCGGCGATCATCGCGCTCGCGCATTCGTTGAAGCTGCAGGTGATCGCCGAAGGGGTGGAG
The DNA here is from genome assembly GCF_021390495.1 of Paraburkholderia sp. ZP32-5. Lineage (NCBI taxonomy): Bacteria > Pseudomonadati > Pseudomonadota > Betaproteobacteria > Burkholderiales > Burkholderiaceae > Paraburkholderia > Paraburkholderia sp. ZP32-5. Next base: position 519,522 of record NZ_JAJEJP010000001.1, read on the forward strand.
ACGTCGGCGCAACTCGAATTTCTGAAGAAGCGCGACTGCGACGAGATGCAGGGGTTCTACTTCGCGAAGCCGCTATCGACCGAGGCGATTTCCGAACTGCTGCACGGCGGTCTGATGCGGGAGCTGGAGACGGCGTAGGCCGCGGCGGCGCGCGGCACTTGGGCGCGCGGCAGGTGCCGCTAGTCCAGCACGGGCAGCGCGCGCGGACGGCGATCGCTGTCGGTGGCGACGTAGGTCAGGATCGCTTCCGTGACCTTGACGACTTCCTGCGCGAGACTCATTCGCTGCGCGTACACTTCGACCGACACCGTGACCGATGTATTGCCGGTCTTGACGATATCCGCGTAAAAGCTCAGCAGATCGCCGACGAACACCGGTTGCTTGAACAGAAACGAATTGACCGCGATGGTCGCCACCCGTCCGTTGGCGCGGCGGCTTGCCGGGATCGAGCCGGCAATGTCGACCTGCGCCATGATCCAGCCGCCGAACACGTCGCCGTGGATGTTCGCATCCGACGGCTGCGGCATCACGCGCAGTGCGCAGGATTTGGACGGAAGTTGAAGAAGATCGGTCATCGGGACATCCTCGGGAAGCGTATTCACGCGTATTGATGGATTGCTGGACGGCGCGGCGGGGGCGGCCGTACGGCCCATGAAAAGCGGCGCCAGCCGGCTTCTGCGACAATACAGAGATCAGGAATTGTACGGGAAAGCGCCCAGCGAAGCGCGTGACCCGCGTGCCGCGGCAGCCGCAAGGCCGGCCGGCTCGCGCGGGTCGTCAAGCGGGACGAGTGCCCCGCGCCGCTGCGAACTCCGGCAATTTCATCCTCGCCCCACGATCCATGCGCCGCGCTCTGCCTTCCGAACCTTCGCCGATTTCCACCCAGCCCCGCAACGACTGGCAGACGATCCTGTCGCTGCTGCCGTATCTCGCCACCTATAAATGGCGGGTCGGCTTCGCGCTCAGTTGCCTGATCGGTGCGAAAGTCGCCAACCTCGGCGTGCCGATCGTGATGAAGCGCATCGTCGACAGCCTCGCGTCGGTCCAGCATCTGACTGCGCTCGGCCGCGCGCACGACGCGCCCGGCATCGTGCTGCTCGGCGGCATCGGTTTGCTGGTGGTCGCGTATGCGGTGGTGCGGCTGTCGACGTCGTTCTTCACCGAACTGCGCGAGATCCTGTTTTCGAAAGTGACCGAAAGCGCGGTGCGCCAGCTCGCGCTGAAGGTGTTTCGGCATCTGCACGGACTGTCGCTGCGTTTTCATCTGGAGCGGCAGACGGGCGGCATGTCGCGCGATATCGAACGCGGCACGCGCGGCATCACGCAACTGATTTCGTATTCGCTGTACAGCATCCTGCCGACGCTGGTCGAAGTCGGTCTCGTGCTCGGCTTTTTCGTCGTCAAATACGAGGCCTATTACGCGATCGTCACGTTCATCGCGCTCGCCGCGTACATCGTGTTTACGGTGAAGGTGACCGAGTGGCGCACGCATTTTCGCCGCACGATGAACGAGCTGGATTCAAAAGCCAATTCGCGCGCGATCGATTCGCTGCTGAACTACGAGACCGTCAAATACTTCGGCAACGAGGAATGGGAAGCGAGCCGCTACGACGAAAACCTGAAGCGCTATCGCGCGGCGGCGATCAAATCGCAGCGCTCGCTGTCGGCGCTGAATTTCGGGCAGCAGGCGATCATCGGCACCGGGCTCGTGTTCATCCTGTGGCGCGCGACCCAGGGCGTGATGGCCGGGCGCCTGACGCTTGGCGATCTGGTGCTGATCAACACGTTCATGCTGCAGCTTTATATTCCGCTGAATTTTCTCGGTGTCGTGTATCGCGAGCTGAAGCAGAGCCTGACCGATATGGACCGGATGTTCTCGCTGCTCGGCGCGCCGCAGGAAGTGCCCGATGCGCCGGATGCGCCGGCCTTGCGGGTGAGCGGCGCGCAGGTGCGTTTCGATAACGTGAGCTTCGCATACGAACCCGCGCGGCAGATCCTGCACGACGTCAGCTTCACGATCGCCGCCGGCACGACGACCGCGGTGGTCGGCCATAGCGGCTCGGGCAAATCCACGCTCGCGCGGCTGCTATTCCGTTTCTACGATCTGGACCGCGCGACGGGCGGCGCGATCGTGATCGATGGGCAGGACATTCGCGACGTCACGCAGGATTCACTGCGCGCATCGATCGGCATCGTGCCGCAGGACACGGTGCTGTTCAACGACTCGATCTATTACAACATCGCGTACGGCCGGCCGTCGGCGACGCGCGATGACGTGATCGCGGCCGCGCGCGCCGCGCACATCCACGAATTCATCGAAAGCTTGCCGAAGGGATATGACACGCCGGTCGGCGAGCGCGGGCTGAAGTTGTCGGGCGGCGAAAAGCAGCGCGTCGCGATTGCGCGGACGATTCTGAAGAATCCGCCGATCCTGCTGTTCGACGAAGCAACGTCCGCGCTCGATTCGCGTTCGGAACGCGCGATCCAGCACGAACTCGACCAGATCGCCCGCGAACGCACGACGCTGATCATCGCGCACCGGCTGTCGACGGTCGTGCACGCGCAGCAGATCATCGTGATGGACAAGGGACGTATCGTCGAGCGCGGCACGCACGCGGAGTTGCTGCGCGCGAACGGGTTGTTCGCGCAGATGTGGGCGTTGCAGCAGCGCGCGGCGCAGACGCCGGAGGTGGTGGAGGCGGCGAGCGGTGAAGCTGGGGTGGAGGCTGGCGCGCGGTAATTGGTGGCCTGCCCAATCACGGCAGGCGACTTCACCCGCTCGCAGCGCGCTTGCTGTCAACGCGCCCGCAGCAGCCGGTCCAACGCTTCCAATTGCGCCTGCGTACCGACGTTCTCCCACAAACCTTCATACAGTTCGCCGCTCGCGAGACCGCGCGCGATCGTCTCGTGGTAATACGGCGTCAGCGCGCGCCGCGAGCCGCGCGGCAGATCGCGGAACATCCGCGTGTCGTACAGCCCGAAGCTGCCGAACGTGAGGCGCGGCGACGTATCGAGCGACAGCACGCCATCGGCGAGACCGAAGTCGCCATCCGGATGAAACGCCGGGTTCGGCACCATCACCAGATGCATGCCGGGCTCCGGCAACGCCTTCAATTGACCGGCGCGCGCATGCAGCGCCGCGTAATCGAAATCGGTATAGACGTCGCCGGCGACCGCGATGAACACGTCATCTTCGCCGTCGGCGGTCAACAAAGGCAGCGCCTGCGCGATGCCGCCCGCGGTTTCCAGTGCCTCGTGCTCGGGCGAGTAGCGCAGTTCCACCTGCCAGCGCGCGCCGTCGCCGAGCGCGGCTTCGATCTGCGCGCCGAGCCATGCATGATTGATCACGATGCTGCAGATGCCGGCCCGCGCGAGCCGTTCGATCTGCCACACGATCAACGGCTTGCCGCCTACTTCGAGCAGGGGCTTCGGGCACGCGTCGGTCAGCGGACGCATGCGCTCGCCGCGGCCCGCGGCGAAAATCATCGCTTTGTTTACGGACATCGTCATCGGTCAGAAGGTGTAGCCGACTTCTTGAGCGCGCCCTTCGAGGTCGTCGAGCAGCTTCGCGAACCCGCGCAACGGCGCGTAACGTTCCGTCACCTTGCGCGCGTAGCCGATGAAGCGCGGCAGGTCGTTCATGTAATGCGCCTTGCCGTCGCGGTAGTTGATCCGGCAGAACAGGCCCAGCACCTTGATGTGGCGCTGCAGACCCATCCATTCGAGCTGACGGTAGAACTCGCCGAAATCGGCATCCACCGGCAGGCCGGCTTTTTTCGCGCGCTCCCAGTAGTACGCGAAGCAGTCGAGCTCGAACTCCTCGTCCCAGCTCAGAAACGCGTCGCGCAGCAGCGACACGACGTCGTACGTGATCGGTCCGTACACCGCGTCCTGGAAGTCGAGCACGCCGGGATTGGGTTCGGCGATCATCAGGTTGCGCGGCATGAAATCGCGCAGCATGAAGCTTTGCGGCTGCGCCCGCGCGCTCGCGATCAGCAGCGCGAACGTGCGATCGAGCAGTTCACGCGTCGCGGTGTCGACCTCGCGGCCCAGATGCCGGCCGATGAACCACTCGGGCATCAATTCCATCTCGCGGCGCAGGAACGCTTCGTCGAACGGCGGCAGAACGTCTTCGCGCGAACTCAGTTGCCAGCGGATCAGCGCGTCGAGCGCGTCGCGCATCAATGTGCGGGCGCGGCGCGAGTCGCCGGCCGCTTGCGCGTCGGTCAGCGCGCCGAGGTACGACGCGGTGCCGAGATCGGTGACGAGCATGAAGCCGGCATCGAAGTCGACTTCGAGCACGCGCGGCACGTGCACGCCGGCCTGCGCCAGCAGCTGCGCGATCTGCGCGAATTCGCGGCATTTTTCGGGCGGCGGCGCGTCGACGGCGATCAGCGTGGCCGCGCCGCCGGCTTGCGGCGCATTGCCGGCGAGCCGGAAATAGCGGCGGAAACTCGCATCGGATGAAGCGGCGACGAGGGTGTCGGGCTCGAGCGCATGGCGCGCCGCGTGGCCTTGCAGCCAGGCTTTGAGCAGGGAGAAACGGGTGTCGGTGAGGTCTTGGGTGGCGGGCAGCGTCATGAAAACCGGCGGCAGATTCAGAGGGGCAACGTCTTGCCATATAATACCCCACGACTTTTTTGACGCGACTCACACGCCAGCTTTCGCGTGTTCCGTTCTACCGCCCGCCTTATCATTCGGCAACTGGTCAATCCTGGTGTACAGCCGACTGTCACGGTCGCGGTGTGCAGGCGGTGGATCGTGACGACGGAAGCTCGCGCACGGGCCGATTCGCCAAACGATACATGCCGCCTAGACAGCTTTCCGATACCACTCCCTCCTGTGCAGTAGTGCCGCGCAAAAGGCGGCTCGTTGCGGCGCTCGTCGCCGTTCCGGGCCTGATGCCCGCGCTTGCGCACGCCCAGCTGGCCGGGGAAGCTGCACAGCCACAACCGATCGACGCGCCGTGGGGCATGCGGCTTGCCCCGCAGCTCGAAGACCATCCGTTGCAAAGCGGACAGCGGCCCGCCACCTTCGTGCTCGGCGACCACGCGAGCGGCACGATCGATCAGGACCTCGCGGTCAAGGGCTCGGGCGAATTGCGCCACAACACGGCCGTGATCAAGGCCGACGCGCTGCACTACGATCAGGACACGGACATGGCCGATGCATACGGCAATGTCCACGTCAACAACACCGGCAATACCTTCATCGGTCCCGAAGCGCATCTGCGCGTCGATTCGACCGAAGGGTTCATGACTGCGCCGAAGTATCACTTCAATCTGACGGGCGGCTCGGGCAGCGCGCAGCGCGTCGACCTGCTCGACGCCGAGCGCTCGGTGTTCACGAAAGGGACTTACACCGCGTGTTCGTGCACGGACAACCCGGCGTGGTACATCAAGGGCAGCGAGTTCGATTTCGACACCGGCGCGGACGAAGGCGTCGCGTACAACAGCGTGCTGTTCTTCCAGGGCGTGCCGGTATTCGCATCGCCATGGCTGTCGTTCCCGCTGTCGGGCGACCGCCGCAGCGGTCTGTTGCCGCCCACGTTCTCGCTGAGTTCGTCGAACGGCTTCGAACTGTCGGTACCGTATTACTTCAACATCGCGCCGAACCGCGATCTGACGGTCACCCCGCGTCTGATCTCGAAGCGCGGTGTGCAGCTGCAAAGCACGTTCCGCTATCTGTCGCCGACGTATTCCGGCTCGATCACCGGTGAATTCCTGCCCGACGATCACCTGACGCATACGAACCGCTACGCGCTGTATATCCAGCACAACCAGAACTTCGGCGACGGGTTCGGCGGTTACATCTACTACAACAAGGTTTCGGACAACACGTATCCGGAAGACCTGTCGTCGTCGGTCAACCAGTTCATGAACGGCACCCAGCTCCTGTACCAGCAGGAAGCCGGGTTGACCTACAACAACGGACCGTGGTCCGTGCTCGCGCGCGAGCAGCACTGGCAGACGCTGCAGCCGTCGGTCGCGCCATATGGCCGCGAGCCGCAGTTGAACGTGAAGTACGCGAAGTACAACGTCGGCGGCTTCGACTTCGGCGCCGAGGCCGACTACACGAACTTCCGCATCACCACCGCGGACGTGACCGAAGGCCAGCGGGTCCTGTTCAATCCGTACCTGTCGTACTCGGTGGTGGGGCCGGGCTACTTCGTTACGCCGAAGGTGCAATGGCACTTCGCGTCGTACAACCTGAACAACATCGGCACCGATCTGTCGGGCGTATCCAACCCGCAGAAGAATTTCACCGAGTCGATCCCGACCTTCACGTTCGATACCGGGCTGACCTTCGAGCGCTCGGTGCGCATTTTCGGCGAAGACTATATCCAGACGCTGGAACCGCGTCTGTACTACGTGTACACGCCGTACCGCAACCAGAACAACGCGCCGCTGTTCGACACCGCCGATTCCGACTTCGGGCTCGCGGAAATCTTCACGCCGAACACCTTCGTCGGCAACGACCGGATCGCCGACGCGAACCGCCTGACCGCCGGCATCACGACGCGCTTCATCAACCCGGCGACGGGCGACGAACGCGCGCGCTTCGTGATCGCGCAGCAGTACTATTTCCAGGACCAGCGCGTCACGCTGGAGCCCACTCAAACGAGCACGCAGGCCACCCATTCGGACCTGATCGTGGGCGCGTCCGTCAAGCTGGGCGCCGGTTTCGCTTCCGAAACTGCGTTCCAATATAATGCCGACAACAACCAGCTCGTGAAGACGAGCGTCGGCTTCGGCTTCAGTCCGGCAACCGGCAAGGTGCTCAACGTCGGGTACCGCTACACGCGCGCGAACACCACGCTGGACAACCAGCCGATCAATCAGGTCGTGATCTCGGGCCAATGGCCGTTGTCGCACCGGGTGTTCGGGGTCGGTCGCTTCAATTACGATCTCGGCGGCCACCGGATCGTCGACGGTCTGGTCGGCCTGCAATACGACGCGGACTGCTGGACGCTCGGCGCCGGCATCCAGCGCTATGCGAACGGCCTGAATACGTCGGGACAGAATCAGTCGAGCACGCGGTTTCTGGCGCAGTTGACGTTCAAGGGCCTGTCGAGCGTCGACAACGGACTGATCACCGCGTTCCGCACCAGCGTGGCCGGCTACACGCCGTTGCCGCCGCCGCCGCCGCCGGAGTCGCGGTTCACCAACTACGAATGACGTTCGCCCGGTCATTCATGGCATGCGAAAAGACGGGCGAAGCGCCCGACATCATTGGAGTATCTGTGGCAATCATGAAAAAGCTTCGCTTCGCAACGCTTGCGGCGAGTCTCGCCGCCGCGGCGTCCTTCCTTCCGGTTGCGTCGGTCCAGGCGCAGGCATTGAGCAGCAGTAGCGGCCAGACGGTCGACACGATCGCCGCGGTGGTCAACAACGGTGTCATTACGCAGCGTGAGCTCGACGAGCGCGCCAGCCTGATCTCGCACCGGCTGACCCAGCAGAACGCGCCGGTCCCGCCGATGGACCAGTTGCGCCAGCAGGTGCTCACGCAGATGGTGCTCGAGCGCATCCAGTTGCAGAAGGCGAAGGAAGACGGCATCACGATCGACGACGCGGCCGTGCAGCGCACGCTCGAGCGTCTTGCCCAGGCGAACAACATGACGCTCGATATGTACCGCGCGCGCATCGAGGCAGCGGGCGTGCCCTGGGCGACCTTCACGAGCGACGCGCGTACCGAGCTGACGCTGTCGCGTCTGCGCGAAAAGGAAGTGGACAGCAAGGTCACGGTGACGGACGCCGAAGTCGTGAACTACATCGCCAGCCAGCGCGGCCCGAACGCCGGCCAGACCAACGATCTGCACATCGAGCACATTCTGCTGAAGGCGCCGCTGAACGCGCCGGAAACCGATATCGAAGCCGCGCAGAAGCAGGCTGACGCGCTGCTGGCCGAGGCGAAGGGCGGCGCGAATTTCGAAAAGCTTGCGAAGGCGAATTCGCAGGCGCCGGATGCGGCGAAGAATGGCGGCGACCTCGGCTTCCTGCCGCCGTCGAAGCTGCCGCCCGAGTTCGTCACGGCCGCGGCGACGCTGCGCCCGGGCGAGGTCGCCCCGCAACTGGTCCGCACCAACGACGGCTTCGAGATCGTGCGTCTGGTCGAGCGCCGTGCCGGTCAGGGCACCAGCGCGGACGCGCCGAAGCTCGTGCAGACGCACGTGCGCCACATTCTGCTGCGCGTCGGCGACGGCCTGTCCGAGCCCGAGGCACGTCAGAAGCTGCTCGACATCCGGAACCAGATCGCCGCGGGCGGCGACTTCGCGAAGTTCGCGCGCACCTATTCGCAGGACGGTTCGGCGTCGCAGGGCGGCGATCTCGGCTGGATCAGCCCGGGCGAAACGGTGCCGGAATTCGAACGCGCGATGAACTCGCTGCAGGACGGCCAGATCAGCGAGCCGGTGCGCAGCGAATACGGCTACCACCTGATTCAGGTGCTCGGCCGCCGCGACGCGGAAGGCTCGGTTGCGCAGCAGATGGATCTCGCGCGTCAGGCGATCGGCCAGCGCAAGGCGGAACAGGCTTACGCGGACTGGCTGCGCGAGTTGCGCGATACCGCGTACGTCGACGTGAAGCAGTCGGCCTCGCCGAGCGTGCAGTAAGGTTCATGTCATGACTAGCGCCGCCCAGTCCGCAAGCCAGCCGCTGCAGATCGCGATCACGACCGGCGAGCCCGCCGGCGTCGGTCCCGAACTGACCGCGCAGGCGCTGGCTGGCGCGGCCGCGCACTGGCCAGGCGCGCAGTTCATCGTGCTCGGCGACGCGCAACTGCTCGCCGAACGCGCGCACGCGGTGAGCGTCGATTGGGCCGCGCTGATCGCCGACGGCAAGCGCGTGCGGGTCGAGCATCACGCGCTCGGCGCGCCGTCGCAGGCAGGCAAGCTTGATGCCGCGAATGGCCGCTATGTGCTCGATCTGCTCGATGCCGCGATCGACGGCGCGGTGGCCGGCCGGTTCGACGCGATCGTCACCGCGCCGCTGCAAAAAAGCACGATCAACGATGCCGGCGTGCCGTTCACCGGCCACACCGAATATCTGGCCGAGCGCACCGATACGCCGCGCGTCGTGATGATGCTCGCGGGCACCGGCAAGCGGCCGCTGCGCGTCGCGCTCGCCACCACGCATCTGCCGTTGAAAGACGTGTCGGCGGCGTTGTCGATCGAAAGTCTGGTCGAGACGCTGCGCATCATCGATCAGGACTTGCGCCAGCATTTCGGTTTGCCCGCACCGCGCATTCTGGTGACCGGCCTGAACCCGCACGCGGGCGAAAACGGCTATCTGGGCCGCGAGGAAATCGACGTGATCACGCCGGCATTGCAGCGGGCGAACGGCGCGGGCATCGACGCGCGCGGTCCGTACCCGGCCGACACGCTGTTCCAGCCGCGCTATCTCGAAGAGGCGGACTGCGTGCTCGCGATGTTCCACGACCAGGGCCTGCCGGTACTCAAGTACGCGACCTTTGGCGAAGGCATCAACGTGACGCTCGGCTTGCCGATCATCCGTACATCCGTCGACCATGGCACCGCGCTCGATCTGGCCGGCACCGGCCGCGCCGACTCGGGCAGCCTGATGGCCGCGATCGATACGGCGGTGTCGATGGCGGGGCACCGTCGCGGAGGCTGAGCGCCGTCGCGATTGTTGCGACGGTCGTTGCATCGGCGGTCTGCGCGCGTGTCGCGTGCTTTGTGTTTCGTGCCTTTGCATGGCGTCGTCGTGCGGCGTGTAGGTCTTTTCTCAAGCAGTTTTCTTTCTAGCGTTTCTCCGATGTCCACCAGCAGACAGCAAGGCCGTCATCAAGGCCATCTCGCGCGCAAGCGTTTCGGTCAGAACTTTCTGGTCGACATGGGCGTGATCGATTCGATCGTCGACGTGATCCGGCCGCAGCGCGGCGAGCGCATGGTCGAAATCGGGCCGGGGCTCGGCGCGCTGACCGAACCGCTGATCGAACGGCTTGCGACACCCGACGCGCCGCTTCATGCGGTCGAACTGGACCGCGATCTGATCGGCCGTCTGAAGACGAAGTTCGGCGATCTGCTCGAACTGCACGCGGGCGACGCGCTCGAGTTCGACTTCGGTTCGCTCGCCGCGCCGGGCGAGAAGGCGTCGCTGCGCATCGTCGGCAATTTGCCGTACAACATTTCGAGCCCGCTGCTGTTTCATCTGGCGACGTTCGCGGAGCGCGTGATCGATCAGCACTTCATGCTGCAGAACGAGGTGGTCGAGCGGATGGTCGCGGAGCCCGGCACGAAGGCGTTCAGCCGGCTGTCGGTGATGCTGCAGTATCGCTATGTGATCGACAAGCAGCTCGACGTGCCGCCCGAGGCATTCCAGCCGCCGCCGAAGGTCGATTCGGCGATCGTGCGGATGATCCCGTACGAACGGCACGAAATGCCGGTGGTCGACGAAACCGTGCTTGGCGAAGTGGTGACCGCGGCGTTCTCGCAGCGTCGCAAGATGTTGCGCAACACGCTTGCCGCGTTGCGCGACAGCGTGGATTTCGACGCGCTCGGCTTCGACCTGCAGCGCCGCGCGGAAGACGTGCCGGTCGCCGAATACGTGAGTGTTGCGCAGGCGGTGTCGGCGCGTTCCGCCGGAACCGCGGAATAAGCCCGGCGCGGCGACAAGCCGCGCTCGTTAAACCCGTTAAACCGCGCGCCGCCTGGCCGGCGCATTGACGAGCGCGATGCCGACCAGCACCAGCAGCGCGGCGGCAAGGAAGCGCGCGCTGAACGATTCGCCGAGCAGCAGCACGCCGAAGGTCACGCCAAACAGCGGCGTCAAAAACGAAAACACCGACAGACGCGACGCGATATAGCGCGTGAGCAGCCAGAACCACAACAGATAGCTGACGAACGCGACGATCACTGCCTGATACGCGAGGCTCGCGAGCGCGAGCGGCGTCACCGTTTCCACATGGACCTGGCCGAGTCCGAGCGCCAGCGCGAGCAATACCACCGCCGATACCGCCAACTGATAGAACAGCGTCTTGCTCGCGCTCGTATGCGCGAGCCGCGTACCGCGCACGACCACGGTGGTCGCCGCCCACGCGATACCAGCAAGGACGCCGAGCGCGTCGCCGGCGGCGCCCGCGAGCGTCGAACCATGAGCGGGTGTACTCGCGGCTGCGCCCGTGGGCAGGAAGCCGTCCGCGAACGCGAGCGCCATCCCCGCGAACGCCACGATAATGCCGAGCCACTGGATGCGGCGCATCTTTTCGCCATCGACGAACCAGTGCAGGCCGAGCGCGGTGAAGCACGGCGCCGTGTACAGGAACACCGCCATGCGCGACGCGCTCGTCAGCGTCAGACCCAGAAAGATGCAGATGAACTCGGCGGCGAACAGCACGCCCGCGAGCAGGCCCGCGCCGAGCGTGCCGTCGTCGCGAAAGAGCGGCGTGCCGCGCGAGCGCGCCCACGCCCACACGAGTACCGATGCAATCGCCGAGCGCAGCCCCGCCTGAAAGACCGGCGGCACCGCCGCGTTGGTGCTCTTGATCGCGACCTGCTGAAGTCCCCAGATCGCGCACAGGCCGACCATCAACAGAATCGCGAAGCTATCCGGGGCGCGGCGCGCGGGCAGGGCGGTGGTGGTGCTCATGGGTGTGTGAGGGCGAGATAGCGACGTGAAGAGGGCGCGGTGAGCCGGTGGGTCGGATGCGCGGCAAAGGCCATACGATAGCAAACCTGTTGGCTTGAGCCGAAGCGGGGTCTTCCATGTGTAGCTGTAGCTATGCGTGACCGTGGGTCATTGCCCATGGCCCATTGCAGGCGCTTCTGCGGTTTGACGCGTTGCGCTGCTCGCCGATGACAGCCGGCCTCGATGATATGACCGCTACCGGTGTCGGTGTCGATTGCTCGCGCGTTTGAATTATTGCCCGGCTTGTTGCGGGCGCAGCCGAGCGTGAGTCGTCGGCGTTTTGATACTGCAGGTGGGAAGCAGAAGGCGAGTCCGCCGGGCAAATAAATTCACCCGGCGTCAGTTCCTTGGGTGCAATGTGAGGACGGCTCTATTTTCAGCGTTCTATCTAGCGCCGAACTCCGAACCCCAACCGCCAACCCATCAGTCGACTCGGCCCTTCTTCTGGATCAGCTCGATCTTGTAGCCGTCCGGATCCGCGACGAAGGCGATCACGGTAGTGCCGTGCTTCATCGGCCCTGCTTCGCGAGTCACGACACCACCGCGTTTCTTCACTTCTTCACACGCCGCATAGGCATCGTCGACCTCGAGCGCGATGTGGCCGTAGCCGGTGCCGAGATCGTATTTGCTGGTGTCCCAGTTGTGAGTCAGTTCGATCGCCGCGCCTTCCGATTCGTCCTCGTAACCGACGAAGGCGAGCGTGAACTTGCCGTCCGGGTAATCGCTCTTTCGGAGCAGGCGCATGCCGAGAACTTCGGTATAGAAACGGATCGATGCGTCGAGATCACCGACTCGAAGCATGGTATGCAAGATGCGCATGATTAATCCTTGGGGTGGTTTGTCGATAAAGGCATTGACGTGCGGCAATTGTAGATGATTGCCTCATGCCTTGAATGCGAGGCCGCGCGGCCTCAAAGCGTCGGCAGCAATTCCGGCGGATGTGACTTCAGCGTCTGCCGCGCTTCGCGAAATTCCGGGAAAATCGATTCGACGGTCTGCCAGAAGCGCGGACTGTGATTCATCTCGCGCAGGTGCGCAAGCTCGTGCGCGACCACGTAATCGATGATCGACAGCGGAAAATGAATCAGCCGCCAGTTCAGGCGAATCTTGCCGTCGCTCGAGCAACTGCCCCAGCGTGTCGCCGCGGAAGACAGCGCATACGCGCGATAGTCGACGCCGAGCTTCTGCGCGTAAATTGCGAGGCGCTCGCCGAACAGCCGCTTCGCTTCGCCTTGCAGCCAGCCCTGCACGCGGTCCTTGATCTGTTGCGGATCGGCTTGCTGCGGCAGCGGCAACTGCAGCGCGCCGTGCTCGGCGCTGAACGCGAGCGTGCCTTGCGGTGCGCCGAGCGTCACGCGTACCGGCTGACCGAGATAGGGCACCTCGGCGCCATCTTTCCAGTCGATCTTCGGCAACGCGCGCTGCTCGACGCGTGTTTGCCATTCGATCAGCTTCGTGAAAATCCAGCGCTGTTTTTCGGTGATCGCGGTTTCGATGTCGGCGAGCGTGACCCAGCGTGGTGCGGTGATCGTGAGCCCGGTGCTGTCGATGGCAAAACCGATCGAACGGCGCGACGAACGCTTGAGCACGTAGTGCAGCGTGCGCGAACCGATCGCCAGCGTGCGCAGCTTGCTGCCGTCCGGCGCGAGCGGCACGGCAGGCTGAAACGCCAGCGATGCATCCGCTGAGCCCGAGGCGCCCGGCAACGATCCAGGCGCGGAAGGTGAAGGAGACGACGACATCGACCCCGGCTCGGCGAAGAGCGGGAGATCGAGTTGCCGGTTTTCGAGCGCCGCGGCGGGCTGCGGCGTAGGAGACTTCTGCATCGGCTTCGCTTCGCGCAATACGCCGCGTGGGCGTGGCGCGTCAGATGGGAGCGGCGGCGGAACCGTCTGCCGCCGCGCGGTAAGCAGTGGGATCGATACGGCGCATTTCAGCTTCGATCCACTGTTCGACGCGCGTGTTCACTTCGTCGGGCGTGAGCCCCGTCGTGTCGATCGGCTTGCCAATCGACACCGTGACTATACCCGGATATTTCGTAAACGAGTTGCGCGGCCATACGCGCCCCGCGTTGTGCGCGATCGGCACGACCGGCGCGCCGGTTGCTATCGCGAAACGCGCGCCGCCGGTCTTGTACTTGCCTTGCTTGCCGGTCGGCGTGCGCGTGCCTTCCGGAAACATGATCACCCATGCGCCTTCGGCCATGCGTGCCTTGCCCTGGTTGATCACCGACTCGAACGCGTACTTGCCTTCCTTGCGGTTGATGTGAACCATCTTCAGCATGCCGAGCGCCCAGCCGAAAAACGGCACGTACAGCAGTTCGCGTTTGAACACGTAGCACAGCGGATGTGGCATGAGGGCCGGGAACGCAAGCGTTTCCCATGCCGACTGGTGCTTCGACAGCAACACGGCCGGGCCTTGGGGCAGGTTCTCGAAGCCTTCGATCCGGTAACGGATACCGTTCAGATAGCGCACCGTCCACAGCGTGAGGCGGCACCAGCCGGCCGCCATCCAGTAGCGCTTTTCCGCGCGCATGAACGGAAACGCGATGAAGCACGCGGTCGCGTACGGCACCGTGACCAGCACGAAATAGAACAGCAGCAGCAGGGAGCGGAGAAAGCGCATCGGCGTGGTCGGTGAGGGGTGGGGACGCGCGGCGCGCGCGTCAGGCCGGGTGTTACTCCTGGACCTCGGCGAGGAAGTCGAGCGCGAACGCGCGCAGGTCGTCATGCACGATCGTGCCTTCGGGCAGGCCGCCGGCTTCGAGTGTTTTGCGGCCTTTGCCGCTCAACACCAGATGCAGCGGATGACCGAGCACCTCGCCCGCCTGCAGATCGCGCAGCGAGTCGCCGACGACCGGCGTATGCGCCGGATCGATCTCGAAGCGCTCGGCGATCATCTTCAGCATGCCGGGCTTCGGCTTGCGGCATTCGCAGTGATCTTCCGCGGTGTGCGGGCAGAAGAACACCGCGTCGATGCGCGCGCCGACGGCTGCGGCGGCCCGATGCATCTTCAGATGCATCGCGTTCAACGCGTCCATGTCGAACAGGCCACGGCCGATGCCCGACTGGTTGGTCGCGATCGCGACGCGATAGCCCGCCTGATTCAGACGCGCGATCGCCTCCAGCGAGCCGGGCAGCGCGACCCATTCGTCCGGCGACTTGATGAACGCGTCGGAATCGACGTTGATCACGCCGTCGCGGTCGAGGATCACGAGTTTCTTCATCGCCATGACGCGGGGCTCACGCAGCGAGTCGGGAAATGTCGGCGACGCAGTTCATCTGCTGATGCAGCGCGCCGAGCAAGGCCAGACGGTTGGCGCGCAGCGCCGGATCTTCGGCGTTGACCATCACGTCGTTGAAGAACGTGTCGACCGGCTCGCGCAGCGCGGCGAGCGCGGTGAGCGCGCCGGTGTAGTCGCGCGCGGCCAGTTGCGACTGCACGCGCGGGCTCACCTGTTCGAGCTGCGCGTTGAGCGCCTTTTCGGCCGCCTCGGTGAGCAGCGCCGGCTGCACGCCGCCGTTCGTCGCACCGTCCGATTTCTTCAGGATGTTCGAGATGCGCTTGTTGGCCGCCGCGAGCGATGCCGCCTCGGCGAGCGACGCGAATTCGCGCACCGCATCCAGACGCGCGACGATGTCATCGAGCCGCGTCGGATTCAGCGCCAGCACCGCGTCGATTTCGCCGGCTGCATAGCCACGTTCGCGCAGCAGACCGCGCAGACGGTCCATGCTGAATTCGTAGATCGCGTCGGTCGAATCGGCGACGTTCGGCACGCCGGCGAATTGCGCGTACGCCGCGCGCAGCAGTTCGACGAAGTCGACCGGCAACTGCTTCTCGACCAGAATGCGCAGCACGCCGAGCGCATGACGGCGCAGTGCGAACGGGTCTTTCTCGCCGGTCGGCTGCAGGCCGATGCCCCAGATACCGACCAGTGTTTCGAGCTTGTCGGCGAGCGCGACGACGGTGCCGGTTGCGGTGGCGGGCAACGCATCGCCCGAGAAACGCGGCTGATAGTGTTCCGAGCACGCGAGCGCAACTTCTTCCGGCTCGCCGTCGTGGCGCGCGTAGTACGTGCCCATCGTGCCTTGCAGCTCGGGGAATTCGCCGACCATGTCGGTGATCAGGTCGGCCTTCGCGAGACGCGCGGCGCGCTTCGCGAGCGCGATGTCCGCGCCCGTCAGCGCGGCGATCGCGCCGGCCAGTCCTTCCAGACGTTCGGCGCGTTGCAGGGCCGAGCCGAGCTTGTTGTGATAAACGACGTTCGCCAGTTGCGGCACCCGCTCGGCGAGCGGCTTCTTCTTGTCCTGCGTGAAGAAGAACTTCGCGTCGGCCAGACGCGGACGCACCACACGCTCATTGCCTTCGATGATTTCGCCCGGCGTTTGCGTCTCGATGTTCGACACGATCAGGAAGCGCGAGCGCAGCTTGCCGTTCGCATCGGTCAGCGCGAAGTACTTCTGGTTTGTCTGCATCGTCAGGATCAGGCATTCCTGCGGCACCTGCAGGAATTCGTCCTCGAAACGGCACGCGTAGACGACCGGCCATTCGACCAGCGACGTCACTTCGTCGAGCAGCGCCTCGGGCATCACCACTTTGTCTTCACCGGCTTGCGCGAGCAGTTGCGAGCGGATCGCTTCCTTGCGCTCGGTGAAGCTTGCGATCACGCGACCGCGATGATTCAGGGTTTCAGCGTACGAGTGCGCATGCTGGATCTGCACGAAGCCTTCGGACAGGAAGCGATGGCCGAGCGTGGTGTCGTCGGCATCGATGCCGAGCACGCTGACCGGCACGACCTGCTCGCCGTGCAGCGCGATCAATCGATGCGCGGGACGCACGAACTGCACGCTCGAGCCATCCGGGCGCTGATAGGTCATCGGCTTCGGAATCGGCAGCTTCGCGAGGGTTTCGCTGAGCGCTTCCTGCAGGCCATCGGCGAGCGTCGCGCCCGGTGCCGCGTAGCGCAGGAAGAATGCTTCGGCCTTGCCGTCCTGCGCGCGTTCGAGATCGTTGACAGAGAAGTCGGGGAAGCCGAGCGCGGCGAGTTTCTTCGCGAGCGGCGCGGTGGGCTGACCGTCTTTATCGAGCGCGACGGATACCGGCAGCACCTTTTCGCGCACATGTTTTTCAGGTGCGACCGGGCGCACGTTGTGGATCGCGACCGCGAGACGGCGCGGCGTCGCATAGCGTTCGAACGACGGTTCGCCGTCGATCAGGTCGCGCGCCGCGAGGCGCTGCGCAATGCCTTCGGCGAAAGCGTCGCCGAGACGCGCGAGTGCCTTCGGCGGCAGTTCTTCGGTCAGCAGCTCGACGAGCAGGGTAGCGTGTTGAGATTGAGTCATGGGGGGATGTTCTCGTCAGTCCTGGTCGATCTTGCGTTCGACTTTCAGCGGCGGCGCCCATGCGGGCATCGCGGCTTCCTGCGCGTCGGTGGTGAGGCCGGGCACGCCGTGCACCGGATTGCCGAGCATCGGGAAGCCGAGCTTTTCGCGCGACTCGTAGTAAGCCTGCGCGACCAGACGCGACAGCGCGCGAATCCGGCCGATGTATGCCGCGCGTTCCGTGACCGAAATCGCGCCGCGCGCGTCGAGCAGGTTGAACGTGTGGCCGGCTTTCAGCACCAGCTCATACGCGGGCAGCGCGAGCTGCGTGTCGATCATGCGCTTCGCTTCCGCTTCGTAGCTGTTGAAGAACGTGAACAGCAGATCGACGTTCGCGTGTTCGAAGTTGTAGGTGGACTGTTCGACTTCGTTCTGGTGATACACATCGCCGTAGGTCAGGCGACGGACTTCCGGGCCATTCGGGCCTTGTTCTTCCCACTCGGTCCACACGAGGTCGTAGACGTTCTCGACCTTCTGCAGATACATCGCGAGGCGTTCGAGACCGTACGTGATTTCGCCCAGCACCGGTTTGCAGTCGATGCCGCCGACCTGCTGGAAGTACGTGAACTGGGTCACTTCCATGCCGTTCAGCCACACTTCCCAGCCGAGGCCCCACGCGCCGAGCGTCGGGTTTTCCCAATCGTCTTCGACGAAGCGCACGTCGTTCTGCTGCAGATCGAAGCCGAGCGCTTCGAGCGAGCCGAGGTACAGATCGAGGATGTTTTCCGGCGCCGGCTTCAGCACGACCTGGTACTGGTAGTAATGCTGCAGACGATTCGGGTTCTCGCCGTAGCGGCCGTCTTTCGGGCGGCGCGACGGTTGCACATAGGCGGCGCGCCACGGCTCGGGGCCGATCGCGCGCAGGAACGTGTGGACGTGGGAAGTGCCCGCGCCGACTTCCATGTCGATCGGCTGGAGCAATGCGCAGCCCTGCTTGTCCCAGTAGGACTGCAAGGTCAGGATGATTTGCTGAAACGTGAGCATGAAGTGCCTTTCGGGCATGGGGGCCGTGCCGCGTGCGCCGGAGCGCGCGAGGCTGCCGTGGAAGCGAAGTGCTAAACCGGTGATTTTAGCGGAAAGGACGGCGGGCGGCCTGTTTTGCGGGGTCGGACGGGGAGCGATGCGGTTTTTGGGCGACAAGCGCTGGCTCCATGGCTTCATGCCTGGATCCAGCTACCCTCGTGCCGCGCTTGTGTTGATAATCGGGCGTTCCGCTCAGCTCGCCGCCAACTCCGCCTTCGGCGAAAACGTATCGCATTGCGCAATCGGCCAGTACTTCTCGAACAGCGTATAGCGATAGTTGCCGTTGAGCAGATCGTTCGGTTCGAGATACTTCAGCAGATCCGACATCAGCCGCACCTCATGCGACGACACGCGCCGCACGATGTGATGCGCGCGCAGTTCCGCCGGATGCTCGAGCCCCGCGGCCTGGATGATTTCCTTCAGCGCATGCAGCGTGTTGTGATGGAAGCTGAACACGCGATCGGCCTTGTCGGGCACCACGAGCGCACGTTGGCGCACCGGGTCTTGTGTCGCGACACCGGTCGGGCAGCGGCCGGTGTGGCAGGTCTGCGCCTGAATGCAGCCGACCGCGAACATGAAGCCGCGCGCCGCGTTGACCCAGTCCGCGCCGATCGCGAGCGTCTTCGCGATATCGAACGCGGTGATCATCTTGCCGCTCGCGCCGATGCGAATGCGCTGCCGCAGGCCGATGCCGACCAGCGTGTTGTGCACGAGCAGCAGCCCTTCCTGCAACGGCACGCCGACGTGATCGGTGAATTCGAGCGGCGCCGCGCCCGTGCCGCCCTCGGCGCCGTCGACGACGATGAAGTCCGGCAGGATGCCGGTATCGAGCATTGCCTTCGCGATGCCGAAGAATTCCCACGGATGGCCGATACACAGCTTGAAGCCGGTCGGCTTGCCGCCCGACAGCGTGCGCAGCCGTTCGACGAATTCGAGCAGCTCACGCGGCGTCGAGAATTCGGAGTGCGTCGCGGGCGAAATGCAGTCGCGACCCATCGGCACGCCGCGCGTCTCGGCGATTTCCGGCGTGATCTTCGCCGCCGGCAGCACGCCGCCGTGGCCGGGCTTCGCGCCTTGCGACAGCTTCACCTCGATCATCTTCACTTGCGGCTCGGCGGCCTGCTTCGCGAATTTCTCCGGGTTGAAGGTGCCGTCGTCGTTGCGGCAGCCGAAGTAGCCCGACGCGATTTCCCAGATGATGTCGCCGCCGTGCTCGCGGTGATATTTCGACATCGAGCCTTCGCCGGTGTCGTGCGCGAAGTTGCCTTTCTTCGCGCCGAGGTTCAGCGCCATGATCGCGTTTGCCGACAGCGAGCCGAAGCTCATCGCCGACACGTTGAAGATCGACATCGAATACGGCTGCGCGCGGTCCGGGCCGACGACGATGCGGAAGTCGTGACTGTCGAGCGTGGTCGGCGCGAGCGAGTGGCTGATCCATTCGTGCGCGATCGCTTTCACGTCGATCCGCGTGCCGTACGGGCGGCTATCCACGTCGTTTTTCGCGCGCTGATAGACGATGCTGCGTTGCGCGCGCGAGAACGGCTTTTCGTCGGTATCGTCCTCGACGAAGTACTGGCGAATCTCCGGGCGGATGAATTCGAAGATGAAGCGGAAGTGCCCCCACAGCGGGTAATTGCGTAGGATCGCGTGGCGCTGCTGGGTCAGGTCGAACAGGCCGAGCGCAACCAGCGCGGCCGGCACGAGAATCCAGAACCACGACAGATGATGCGTCGCGGCGAACGCGGCGCACAGCACGAACAGCGCGATTGCACACCACATGGCCAGATAGCGTCGAGAAAACATGGAGACTCCAGTGCGGTAAAGATCAATGCGGCGGGATCGTCCGTGCGGGCGGCGCGGGCGGTATCCGTCGCGAAGGAAAACTGGCGGCGGGTCAGCGGGGCGCCGGGGGCAGCCTGAATTTCAGCTTCGGCCGGTCGCATCCGCCAGCCCCGGAAGCCCAACGACGAGTCATGCGTGCGCGAGGCGAGATTCGCACGCGAAAGTGAAGCATGTGTGAACGGCTTCGGCGAGGAGGGCTGGCGCAATGGGGAAAGTGGCGGTCGTAGCGCGAGCGGCGTGCCGCAACCGCACGACCCACCGCGCTCGCTGCCCGACATCGCTTAGCGCGTGCCCAGCAGGGAGGCTTTCTGCCGCGCGGTGTGCGGTTCGCCTTGCGATTGATCTTGCGGCTGCTTTTGCAGTTGCTTATGCGCGGGCTTGTGCGCCAGTTTGCGCCGCTGGCTCCGCGACTGCTTTTGCGGCTGATCCTGCGGCAACTCCATCGGCTGCCCGGTCATCGCATGCTCGATGATGCCGCCGCCGAGGCACACATCGCCGTCATACAGCACCGCCGATTGTCCCGGCGTCACGGCCCATTGCGCGGCGTCGAAAGTCAGCTCGAACAGACCCTCGCCGGCCGTCGCCGCATTGAACGTGCAGCTCGCATCCGCCTGCCGGTAGCGCGTCTTCGCGCCGCACGCGAAGCCTTCTGCCGGCGGCTCGCCCGCGACCCAGCTCGTATTGCCCGCCGACAACGTATGGCTCAGCAGCCACGGATGCTCATGCCCCTGCGCGACGTACAGCGAGTTCGACGGGATGTCCTTGCCGGCCACGAACCACGGGTCGCCGCTGCCGTCCTTGCTGCCGCCGAGGCCGATGCCCTTGCGCTGGCCGAATGTGTAGAACGCGAGGCCGATGTGCTCGCCGACCGTCTTGCCGTCGGTGGTCTTCATCGGGCCGGGTTTGGTCGGCAGATAACGGTTCAGGAAGTCGCGAAACGGCCGTTCGCCGATGAAGCAGATGCCGGTCGAATCTTTCTTCTTCGCGTTCGGCAAGCCGATCTGTTCGGCGATCTCGCGTACTTTCGTCTTCGGAATCTCGCCGAGCGGAAACAGCGTCTTCGACAACTGCGCCTGGTTCAGCCGATGCAGGAAGTACGACTGGTCCTTCGTGTGGTCGAGTGCCTTCAGCAGCTCGAAGCGGCCGTTGTTCTCACGCACGCGCGCATAGTGGCCGGTCGCGATGGTTTCCGCGCCGAGCGACATCGCGTGATCGAGGAAGGCCTTGAACTTGATTTCGGCGTTGCACAGCACGTCCGGGTTCGGCGTGCGGCCGGCCGAATATTCGCGCAGAAATTCGGCGAACACGCGGTCCTTGTACTCGGCCGCGAAGTTGACCGCTTCGACGTCGATGCCGATCAGGTCCGCCACCGACACCACGTCGATCCAGTCCTGCCGCGTCGAGCAGTATTCGCTGTCGTCGTCGTCTTCCCAGTTCTTCATGAACAGGCCGACCACGTCGTAGCCCTGTTCCTTCAGCAGCCACGCGGTGACCGACGAATCGACGCCGCCCGACATGCCTACTACGACTTTGCGCTTGCTCATAAGGTACTCACTGGGTGCTGCATGACTGCATGGATCGTGGGGGTGGCCGCTCGTGACGGCCAGACCGTGATGGTTGTCGCGGGGTTGGCCGCGCTTATCGTTTGGGCGCGACCGAGTGCGTGTGCACGAAGTCGAGCGGGAAACGCCGGCCTGCCAGGTAATCGTCGACGCACTGCATGACGAGCGGCGTGCGATGCCGCTCGGGGCACGCGCGCAGTTCGTCGGCGCTCATCCACAGCGTGCGGACGATGTCGGCATCGAGCGCCTGCGTAGGATCCGCTGTGCCGCCCGCGCCGCAATAGGTGAAGCGCAGATACGTGACGCCTTCCCGCTCCGGCCGCTCGAAGTGGGTCATATACATGCCGACGAGCGCCTCGGGCACGAATGGATGGGCGGTTTCTTCGAGCGTTTCGCGGATCACCGCTTGCAGCAGCGTTTCGCCCGCTTCCAGATGGCCGGCGGGCTGATTCAGGCGCAAGCCGGCGGCGGTATGTTCCTCGACCAGCAGGAAGCGCCCGTCACGCTCGACGATCGCCGCGACGGTGACGTGCGGCAGCCAGGTTTCCGGTTTCATGGCTGCGCATTTTACCGGTTCTGGGCGCGGGCTGCCGGGGCGGCGGATCGCGCCGGCGGGGCCGTTGCGCCCCCGCATTGCCCCCAATTTCGACGCGGCGGCGGTTTCGGTTAAAGTGGGGCGTTCGTGAGCCGTTGCATTTGCAAGCCGGCGTGCCTCGTCGGCCGATCTGTCGTCAAACAGGAAGTCGAACAGAAGTCGAGGAGGAACACGATGCACATCGGAGTGCCAGCCGAGACGCGCGCGCATGAAACCCGCGTTGCCGCGACGCCGGAAACGGTCAAGAAGTACGTCGCCCAGGGTCATCGGGTCACGCTGCAAAGCGGCGCCGGTGCCGGCGCGAGCTTTCCCGATGACGCCTATACGGCGGTCGGCGCGGAAATCGTCGATGCCGCGACCGCCTTCGGCGCCGAACTCGTCCTCAAAGTCCAGTCCCCCACCGATGCCGAACTGCCGCTGCTGAAGCGCGGCGCGACGCTCGTCGGCATGCTCGATCCGTTCAACGCCGATAACGCGCAAAAGCTCGCCACGGCGGGCGTCACCGCGTTCGCGCTCGAAGCCGCGCCGCGCACCACGCGCGCGCAGAGTCTCGACGTGCTGTCGTCGCAGGCGAACATTGCCGGCTATAAGGCAGTGCTGCTCGCGGCGACGCTCTATCCGCGTTTCATGCCGATGCTGATGACCGCGGCCGGCACCGTGAAGGCCGCGCGCGTGCTGATTCTCGGCGCGGGCGTCGCCGGCTTGCAGGCGATCGCGACCGCGAAGCGCCTGGGCGCGGTGATCGAAGCATCCGACGTGCGTCCGGCGGTGAAGGAGCAGATCGAATCCCTTGGCGCGAAATTTCTCGACGTCCCCTACGAAACCGATGAAGAACGCGACGCCGCGCAAGGCGTCGGCGGCTACGCGCGGCCGATGCCGCCGTCGTGGCTCGCGCGCCAGGCCGCGTTCGTGCACGAACGCGCGAAGCAGGCCGACGTCGTGATCACGACCGCGCTGATTCCGGGCCGTCCCGCGCCGACGCTGATTTCGGTGGACACCGTGCAGGCGATGAAGCCCGGCTCGGTGCTCGTCGATCTCGCGGCCGGACGTGGCGCCGGTGTGGACGGCAGCGAAGGCCGGCGCGGCGGCAACTGTCCGCTGACCGAGACGGACCAGGTGGTGGTGCGCTATGGCGTGCAGATCGTCGGTTATACGAATCTGGCCGCGATGGTGCCCGCCGATGCTTCGTCGCTATACGCGCGCAACCTGCTCGACTTCCTGAAGCTGATCGTCACGAAGGAAGGCACGCTGAACATCGATCTCGCGGACGACATCGTCGCGGCCACGCTGCTGGCCCGCGACGGTCAGGTCACGCGCAAAGCTTGAACGGAGGCCGGAGATGGAAGTCATCAATCACACCGTGATCAATCTGATCATCTTCGTGCTGGCGATCTACGTCGGCTATCACGTGGTCTGGAACGTCACGCCCGCGCTGCATACGCCGCTGATGGCGGTGACCAATGCGATCTCGGCGATCGTGATCGTCGGCGCGATGCTCGCGGCGGGGCTCACCGTCGGCGGCGCGGGCAAGTTCTTCGGCACGATCGCGGTCGCGCTTGCCGCTGTCAACGTGTTCGGCGGCTTTCTCGTCACGCGGCGAATGCTGGAGATGTTCAAGAAGAAAGAGCCGAAGAAACTGGAAGGCAAACCCATCGCAGCCGGCAAGGAGGGCGCGCAATGAGCCTGAACGTCGTCACGCTGCTTTATCTGGTTGCGTCGGTGTGCTTCATCCAGGCGCTCAAGGGGCTGTCGAATCCGAAGACCGCGCGCGTCGGCAACACCTTCGGCATGGTCGGGATGGCGATCGCGATTCTGACGACCCTCGCGCTGATCTCGAAGCAGGCCGCCGTGCTCGGTTCCAACCTCGGCCTGGGGCTCGGCTTGCTGCTGTTCGGGCTGGTGGTCGGCGGCGCGATCGGCGCGTTCGTCGCCGCGCGCGTCGAGATGACCAAGATGCCCGAACTCGTCGCGGCAATGCACTCGCTGATCGGTCTCGCCGCAGTGTGCATCGCGTATGCGGTCGTGTCGGAGCCGGCCGCATTCGGGCTCGTCGATCCCGATGTGCCGATCGAGGGCTTCCTGCCGTACGGCAATCGCATCGAGCTGTTCATCGGCACGTTTGTCGGCGCGATTACGTTCTCCGGGTCGGTGATCGCGTTTGGCAAGCTGTCCGGCAAGTACAAGTTCCGGCTGTTTCAGGGCGCGCCGGTCGTCTACGCCGGCCAGCATCTGATCAACCTGATGCTCGCGCTCGCGATGATCGGCTTCGGCATCCTGTTCTTTCTGACGCAGTCGTGGCTGCCGTTCATCATCATGACGATCATCGCGTTCGTGCTCGGCGTGCTGATCATCATTCCGATCGGCGGCGCCGATATGCCGGTCGTCGTGTCGATGCTGAACTCGTACTCGGGCTGGGCGGCGGCGGGCATCGGCTTCTCGCTGAACAATCCGATGCTGATCATCGCGGGCTCGCTGGTGGGCTCGTCGGGCGCGATCCTGTCGTACATCATGTGCCGCGCGATGAACCGTTCGTTCTTCAACGTGATTCTCGGCGGCTTCGGCAACGAGGCGGGCGCGGTGGCGGGTGGCACGGCCGAACAGCGTCCGGTGAAATCCGGTTCGGCGGATGACGCATCGTTTATGCTCGGCAACGCGGAAACCGTGGTGATCGTGCCGGGCTACGGTCTGGCCGTCGCGCGCGCGCAGCACGCGTTGAAGGAGTTGACCGACAAGCTCGTCGAGAAGGGCATCGAAGTGAAGTACGCGATTCACCCAGTGGCCGGACGGATGCCGGGCCATATGAACGTGCTGCTCGCCGAGGCCGAAGTGCCGTACGACATGGTCTACGAGATGGAGGACATCAACGGCGAGTTCGGTCAGGTCGACGTGGTGCTGGTGCTCGGCGCGAACGACGTAGTGAATCCGGCCGCGAAGAACGATCCGAAATCGCCGATCGCGGGGATGCCGATCATCGAGGCGTACAAGGCGCGCACGGTGATCGTCAACAAGCGTTCGATGGCGGCGGGCTACGCCGGGCTCGACAACGATCTGTTCTATATGGACAAGACGATGATGGTGTTCGGCGACGCGAAGAAGGTGATCGAGGATATGGTGAAGGCGGTGGAGTAAGCGCTTCGCTGTGCGGGGGATCGCGATGCGATGTGTGGTGTCGCGATCCGCTGCAAGCTTCGGTTTTGTTTTTTGTTTTGGCGGCTGTTGTTGCGAAGGTGGCCGCGTTGATGGCCACTTCAACAGCTGCGTCGATGCCGACACTAGCCAGCAGTTTTCTCGCCGCTGTTTCTCCGTGCCTCGCTCGGCTTCGCGTTCACATGCCGTAGCAGATCCGCGAGCCGCCTGCCTTCCTGATCCGGATACGCTTCCAGCACGGCGAGATCGCGGATTTTTTCGAGCCCGAAATTGCGGAAATCGGCGCGCAATTCACACCATGCGCCGAGCGTCCAGCGCGCGCCCCAGTACGCGAGCGCGAGCGGCCAGACGCGCCGCTCGGTAGCGGCGCTGTTCGCATCGGTATAGGCGAAGCGCACCACCTGACGCGCGTCGATCGCGCGATGCAGCGTGTCGAGCTGCGCCGAAAAATCCCCTTTGATATGAAACGACGGCGCGAAGATCGCGAGCCGTTCGAGCGTCGCGCGCTTGTCGGCGGGCATCGCGGAGGCGATCTTCGCGAGCGCGCCGCGCGCACCGCTCGCAAAACCGGCGCCGCCCCATGATTCGAGCATCCGCGCGCCGGCCGCGAGCGCGGCGAGTTCGTCGGCGGTGAAGGTGAGCGGCGGCAGGCTCGCCGAGCGCGACAGCCGGTAGCCGATGCCTGCTTCGCCTTCGATCGGGACCCCCGACAATTGCAGATCGCGCACGTCGCGATAGACCGTGCGCAACGATACGTTCAGCCATTCGGCAAGTTGCTGCGCGGTGGTCAGACGCCGGCCGCGCAGCAATTCGGCGATCTGGAACAGGCGGTCGGCGCGGCGCGTCATCGTGGGCGTCGGGTAGAGGAGGAGGGGGACGGTCCCGCGATGATAGCGCCGCATGCCGCGCTCCGGTCCGGATTGCGCTGCGAACCGACAAGTGCTGCTAGCCGTTGGTCAGCGAATGCAGGCCGAGGCGGTTGCCTTCGGTATCGGTGAAGAATGCGATATAGCCGATGTCCTCCGGCAGCTTGATGACCGGACCATCGGTCTTGCCGCCCGCCTGTTCGATGCGCGCGAGCGCGGCATCGACCGTGGGCTGCGCGTTCAGATAGACAATCACGCCGTCGTCGGCGGGTGTCATCGACGGGCTATGGACGATCGCGCCGCCGGTAGCCGGCTCCTCGTAGTTGAACACGGCGATCGGCTGGCCGCCGAACTCGTTACGTTTCAGTTCGGTATCGAGCGCGGCTTCGTAGAAGCGCACCGCGCGATCGAAATCGACGGACGGAATTTCGAACCAGGCAACGACTTTGGGCAATGCGGACATGACACTCTCCTTTGGATGGCAGTAGGCTTGACAAGGCGCCGGATGGCGTGAGAAGGAGTGTGCGGAGGGGCTGCTGACAGCGTGGTGTCAGTAGGGGGCGATGAGTGTCAGCAGGATGATCGTGTGTTTTGCTCACCGCTTCAGGGCGGGAGGCGTGGCGTGCATCGTGAAGACCGGACCGGGGACCGTCGCGCGCGGCGACGATGCGATACCGCCAGATCAAAGCGGCTCAATCCCTGAATGCCGGCGACGCGTCGTGGCCTGCGTCGCGCGACTGCGCGCGAAATGCCGTTCTGATCATGCCCATGCGCTGGTTCACGCGTCGCGGATAGCCTTTGGCGCCGCCGCTATAGCGCATCAGCGCGTCGTGCACGTCGCCGTCGGACGCTTCGATATAGTCGTGCAGGATCGACGAACCGATGCTGACGTTGGTATTGGCGTCGGTCAGATCGGCGGTTCGCAGCACGAGATTCCTGTGCTGCGACGGCAGGATCTGCATCAACCCCTGTGCGCCGACCACGCTGACGGCGAAGCGGTCGAAGCCGGATTCCACTTCGATGATCGCGAGCAGCAAAAACGGCGAGATCGTGTCGCGCTTTGCGGCATTCAATACGGCCGCGCCGATCTTCGATGCTTCGTGCAAACCGATATGGAACCGGACGTTCAGCATCGTCGCGATGTCCTCGGTGGTTGGCGTGCCCGCGGGCATCGTGTCGGCGGCGACATCCGGCGGCGCGACGACCGATGCATCGGCGCCGTAGCTCGCCGTGCCGGCCAGACTGGCGGCCATGATCGCCGCACAAACGATGCCGCGAACGCGGCGGGAATACGCGCGTGCGCGAGCAGCGGAATGATTGTTCATGTTCGTTGGCGTGCTGCTTGTAGACAGCTTGGAAAGCTACCGTTCGCCAACTAGCAATGTCGAAAAAACCGGGCTGCTTGCCGAGAAAATCTTGTAAACGCGGCGCGGCAGCGCGAATTATTTACGGCGGGTTTACGCGTGATTTGCCGATTTTTACGCCGATTCGTACAAAGCTCGCGCGCGAATGAAGTGCGCGGCCAGCGCACAGCTACGCGTAATCGACTCATGGTTTGAGTCGATTACGCGGTCTATTCGACTTAAGGTGGACTATACTTCTTATTCGACTCAAGATATGAGTCGAATAAGGCCCGCAATCGCCTCACCTGACCCGTCACCATGTCTACAGTCGCACCTCTGATCTGGCAGGCTTCCACCTGGCCTGGCATGCACTACGACCTGGTTCGCGTTGGTAGCGAGCTGGCCCGCGCGCATCGAGCCCAAGGCATCGTCGAGGGCAAGCTGGCGGGTCTTGGCTTCGAGCAGCGGCTCGAACTCGCCGCCGAAGCCTGGAGTCAGAATGCGGTCGCGACGGCCGCCATCGAGGGCGAGCGCATCGACCTGACTGCCGTGCGTTCGTCCGTGGCGCGACGGCTAGGCGTGGGAAATCAGGATGGCCCCAGCGCACCTCGAAGCGTCGAAGGCCTGCTCGACAGCATGGATGATGCGGTGCTGAAGCGGGACGCGCCGCTCACCGACGAGCGCTTGTGTGCGTGGCAGGCAGCACTTTTCCCGACTGGCTACTCAGGGATGGTCAAGATCCTCGTCGGGGCCTACCGCGAGCACGCGGAGCCGATGCAAATCATCAGTGGGAGCGTCGGACGCGAAAGGGTTCACTACGAGGCGCCGTCATCGGCGCGCGTCCCTGCCGAAATGCAGACGTTTCTGGAGTGGTTCAACGCGAAGACCGAGCACGATAGTCTGGTCAAGGCCGCGCTTGCTCACCTGTGGTTCGAGACGATTCATCCGTTTGAAGACGGAAATGGCCGTATCGGCCGGCTCCTTATCGACCTTGTCCTTGCGCGCGACAGCGGCGAAGTCAGCCGCCTGATTCGTATCTCACAGCGCTTGCTCGACAAACGGCACAGCTATTACGAGCAACTCGAGCGTGCCCAGCATGGCGGGCTAGACGTCACCGAATGGGTACTGTGGTTCGTGGAACAGGTGCGAGTGTCTTGCGATGAAGCGTCAGGTGTCGTGGACGCCTCGCTCGACAAGGCCATGTTCTGGGCGAGCCATCGGGACAAGGTACTGACGACTCGACAACGCAAGGTCGTGAACCTGCTGCTCGATGCCGGTCCCGAGGGCTTCGAAGGAGGTATGAGCACCAGGAAGTACGAGAGCATCGGTGGCACCTCGCGTGCCACTGCGTCACGCGAACTGGTCGAGCTTGAGGACATGGGTCTGCTGGTCAAGCTCGGCGCCGGTCGCTCGACCCGCTATTACCTGAACATCCGGGGATGGGGGCCGCCGGATTCGGCGCTCGCCGACACGCCCTCCGCCAATGGCTGATTTGCCAGCCGTTCGCGGGGACCAAAGGTCCGCGCAACGCAACGGTTATCGCCCATTGCACCGCGTCGCCTCAACCTCCCGACGCATCCCCCTGCGGCCGCTGCCTGACACTTCCCGCGATCAGATCGAAGCGGAACAGCCGGCATTCGAGCGCGCCATTGAAGAGCGGCGTCTTCGTCGATTCACGCAGCCGCAGTTGCCCCGGCAGCTTGCGATCCGACGTCAGAATGAACGCGTTCCAGCCCGCGAAACGCTGCTTCAGCGCATTGCCGAGCAGCTGGAAAAACTCGCTGTCCGGCGCCTCTTCCTGAATCCGCCGGAAGCTGTCGTCATCACGATTGTCACGATTGCCGCGCCCCTCGCGAAGCTCACCGCGCGCGTTACGTCCGCGCACTTCGATCCGCTCGCCATACGGCGGATTCGCGACGAGGATGCCCGCCGTGGATGACGGCGGCGTCATATCGCGCGCATCGAGCTGCTTCAGCGCAATCGTCGGTAAACCGGCGCGCTCGAAGTTCGCGCGTGCTTTTTCGAGCATGTCGCCGGAGATATCGCTGCCGAAAATCTGCAGATCCGCGCGCCAGTTACGCGCGCTCTGCTTCGCATCGAGCGCGGCGTTTTTCAGTTCGCGCCAGGCCTTCGCGTCGAATTGCTTGAGCTTCTCGAAGCCGAAGCGGCGCTCGACGCCCGGTGCAATATTCAGCGCGACCTGCGCGGCTTCCGCGAGGAACGTGCCGCTGCCGCACATCGGGTCGTACAGCGGCGTGCCGGCCTGCCAGCCGGTCAGACGCAGAATGCCGGCCGCGAGATTTTCGCGCAGCGGCGCCGCGCCCTTGTCCAGGCGCCAGCCGCGCTTGAACAGCGGATCGCCCGATGTGTCGAGGTAGAGCGTGCAGTCGGTCGCGGTCAGAAACGCGAACACACGCACGTCGGGCATCGCGGTATCGATGCTCGGCCGCGCGCCGCTCTTTTCGCGCAGACGATCGCAGATCGCATCCTTCACGCGCAGCGTCGTGAATTCGAGGCTGCGAAGCGGCGATTTGATTGCGGTGACGTCGACACGCAGCGTCTCGTGCGCGGAAAACCACTGCTCCCAGCGCTGTTCGAGCGCGAGCGCGTAGATGTCCTGCTCGCTGCGATACGGCCGCTGCGCGATTTTCAGCAGCACGCGGCTCGCGAGACGCGAATGCAGATTGGCCGCCATGCCGGCGGCCCAGCCGCCGCGGAAATGCACGCCGCCGGGCACCTGCGCGCCGGCCGTGAAGGCGGCGCCGTTCAGATGCTGGCTGGCAATTTCGGCGAGTTCGGCCGCGAGCGGGGCTTCGAGCCCGCGCGGGCAAGGAAGGAAGAAATCGAAGGACATTGAGGTTGCCGCAAGGCGTTGGATAAGGCGCCATTGTACGCGGTCGGGGTGGGCGGGCCGAGGGCGGCGCGGCGCATGGCGCCGGGCGCGCGTGATCCGTCGCGACGTCCGGTACCCACGCGTCCTATCCCTACGCTAACGCG
Source organism: Paraburkholderia sp. ZP32-5 (assembly GCF_021390495.1). NCBI lineage: Bacteria > Pseudomonadati > Pseudomonadota > Betaproteobacteria > Burkholderiales > Burkholderiaceae > Paraburkholderia > Paraburkholderia sp. ZP32-5. The sequence continues at coordinate 549,923 of NZ_JAJEJP010000001.1, forward strand.
CCGCGCTCGCCGTTTTCTCCGGCCACACCAGCTCTAGCGGTCGCCTGCGCAGCCGCTGCCAGATCGCCCCACGCAACGAGCGCACCGCACCGCGCCGCAAATCGCGCGATCTGGCCGCCATATAGAACGCCAGCGCGAAACTCACCGCGACGTTCAGAATCGCCATGCTGCCGACGCCCGCCACCGCCCACCACAGCTCCGGCAGCTTCAGCGCGCTTTCACCCAGCACCCCGAGCGCGACGCCGATCGAGCCGGCGCTCAGCGTCACGTGACGCACCTCGAAACTGAACGCAAACGCCGTGAAGATCGCCGGCACGAGCCCGAGCATCAGACCCAGCGTGACGTTGCCGACCACGCCGGCTACGTTCGTCCGGCAAAAACGCGCGAGGCGGCCGGCACCCGCCGCGCCGAGCGTCATCCGCAGACGGCGGTTATAGGCGAGCGCGTCGGCGACGCGATGCAGAATGAACCAGTTGTCCGCCCACCCCGCAATCAGGCTCGACGACCACAACAGCACGCCGGTCAGCGCCGCGTAGAACGGGGTCGGCCCGGCGAGCGAGAACGAACGCAGCGTCGCGAGCGCCTTGTCGGGTGAAATGAGGTCGGTGTGGAACAGCGCGTGCCACAGCAGATCCACGCCGAGACTCACCGGAAACACCAGCAGCACGTTGCCGAGCACCGCGGCGGCCTGGGTGCGCATCAACGCGGTCACCGAACTGACGAAACTGTCGATGCCCGCCGGCGTCCCCACGCCGTCGAGTTCGCGCGCGAGCGTCGGCGCGGTCATCGCGGGCTGCTTGGTCGCGAGCGAGAAGTGCAGGAAGTGCATCAGCAGGAAGCTCGCCGAGTAGTTGATGCCGGCCAGCACGCCTTCGACCATCGCGTGCAGATGCGCGCCGGTGATCGCGAATTTCACGCACACGGTGACGACGGTGACGAGTCCGCCGCCGGCCGCCATGCGCATCATCTTCAGATACTCGGCGCGATCGCGCGCGATGTAGTGCTCGCCGGTGTCGGCGCTGTATTCGACGACCTTGCGCGCGAGCAGCGAAAAATTGCTGCGCGCCAGATGCGCGACGCTCTGGCTCGCGCGATTCGCGCGTACCAGCTCGGCGGCGAGGCGCGCGCTCGCGTGCGGGTCGTCATGCGCGAGCCACGCGTTCAGCAGATGCTCGGCGCGTTCGATGCGCATGCGCATCCGCTCGACCTGAAACACGATATCGACGCTCACGCCGTTGCGGTACAGATGCGCGAACACGTCGCCGGTCGCGCTGCGGCACTCGTCGAGCAGCAGACGCAGATAGTTGACTTCGCGCAGCAACGGCTCCTGCGGCCCACCGTCGGCATACGCGTGATGCGCGGCCTCGACCGCGAGCATCGCGCGCGTGAGGCGGTAGAACGGCTGCTTCTCCATCGCGACGCGTACGCCGGCGGTGTCGGCGGTGCGCGCGTCGCTCCTGTCGTTCGTGTCGTCCAGATGGCCGTCGTGCGATGCCCCACCGCTCAGGCGGCTGCGCACGGTCTGCGACAGACCTGTCGAGCTGATCTGACAGGTCAGGTTGTGCAGCGCGGCCAGCAGGTCGAGCGAGAACGGCGTGCTGTCGCGCGCTTCGTCGGCGTCGGCGGCGTAGTCGAACAGTGTGTGAATGCGTACCAGCAGAGCGGTCGGCAGGGTCTCGATCCAGTCGGCGTCGTGCCCGGATCCGAACATCAGCGTGACGATCGCGGCGAGGTCGCGGCGATTCGGCGCGGGCGGAATCAGCGCTGCCTCGAAGCGCTCGAATACCGCGCCGAAGAAGCCCGAATGCACGGGCATGCCGGCGTCGCACAGCAGCGACAGGCCGTCGCTTTCGCGCAGCAACGCGCGCAGGATGCCGGCGACGTTGGCTTTCCACGCGGGGTTGCGATCAAGGACGTGCAGCAGATAGCGGATACGCGTGTGCGCCGGATTGGCGAGCGGCGCGTCGCTCTCTTGCGCGTCCGCTGCGGCGGGCCGCACCGTGCGGCCGCGGCGAATCCAGTGCGCGAGTTCGATCAGCCACTCGCTGCGTTCAGCGTACGGCGCGTTTTTATCGGCGATCGCAAGCAGCGCGTCGAGTTGATGACCGCCGTCACGTGAGGCACGCCATTTTTTTATGAGTCGTTTCAGCGAGTCGAACATGGATTGTTGTTTTGTGTGCAGGCGTGCGGGATCTCAGGTTGTGCCGGTCGGCCCGGCCCGTCAGGTGCCGGCCGCGGCGCTCATCCCGGCCGCGGGGCACGCCGGCACGGCGACCGCGGGAGTCTTGCCCGCAGCCGCCGCCATTGCCCGCACCCCCGCCGCAATCTGCGTCGACACCTCCGCGAGCGCGCGCCGGTGTCCGTCGACGAGCGCGTCATAACCGCTGCCGACTTGCTCGCTGACCACGCTGCGGCACGTCATCACCGCATTGCTGCGCACCGCGCGCACGCTCCACACCGTGTCGATCAATGCATGCGAGCCGGGCCACGACTCGAAGCGCTGCACGTTCATCGCGATCCGATAGGCGGCCACGCCGTCCGCGTGCGGCGTGCCGAACGCATCGATGGTCCCCAACTGCTGCGTCAGATTCGTCGACAGCGCGCGGCGGATTTCATCGCCAGGCAGCGAGGCCCAGCGTTCCTGTTCGAGCAACTGCACCTGGGTCGGACCGGTTTGCACCACCAGTTGATTGCGCGACACCTGCGGCGGCACGTTGACCGGCGCGACTTCGATCAGCCATGCGGGCGCGCCGGCCGTATGCGCGACGGCCGGCGCCGCGTTCGCCGCTGCATCGGCGCCGCCCAGCGTATAAAAGCGGCTCGTTGGCGACGAGCACGCCGCCATCGCGATGGCCGCGGCCAGCGCGCCAGCGTAGACGACACCGCGCACGACACCACGCGCGAGCCCGCGCGGCGGGCGGGGGAGCCGGGCAAACATCATGGTTTATCTCCTGATTTACCGCGCAACAGCGATTCGGGGTGACGCTCCAGGTAATCCGACAGCGCGTTCAGCGACTGCAACGTGCGCGTCAGTTCCTGCAACGCCTGATGAACGTCGGATTGCAACGGCGAGTCCTGCTGCAATGTCGCTTCGGCCGAGCTGAAGGTCTGCTTCGCGGCCGACAGCGTGTCGCGCGCCTGCGGCACGACTTCCTTGTCGAGGCGCGTGAACAGCTGGTCGGCGTTCTTCAGCGCGCTGTTCAGGTTGGTGCCGATCTGGTCGAACGGCACCTTGTCGAGCTTCTTCGCGATATCGGCGACCTGCAACTGCAATTCGTCGAGCGTGTTCGGAATCGTCGGCAGTTCGAGCGGATCGCTGGTCACGTCGACCTTGGCCGGCGGCGCTTTCGGGAAGATGTCGAGCGCCACGTACAGCTGGCTCGTGATCAGGTTGCCAGTACGCAGTTGGCCGCGCAGCCCATGCTTGACCAGTTGCTCGAGCAGCGTCTGACCGGCGAGCGTGCCGGGCTGCGGAGCGGTCTCGCGGAAGCGCTTGCCGAGGCGGTCCGGGTACACGTTCATCGTCACCGGCATCGTGAAGCTGCGCGTCTTCGGATCGTAGTCGATGCCGATGTTGGTCACCTGGCCCAACACGATGCCGCGGAAATCGACCGGCGCGCCGATCGACAGCCCGCGCAGCGACTGGTTGAAGTTCATCACGACGCGCAGCGGGATGCCGTCCGGTTCGCGCATCGCGTCGGCTTCGTCGGAGCCGAGCCGGAAGGTCTGGTTGTTCGGTGCCTGCGGGCCCATGTTCTGGCCGGGCGGCGACTGGAACGACAGGCCGCCGACGATCACCGTCGCGAGCGATTGCGTGTTCAATTTGAAGCCGCTCGAATCGAGCCTCAGATCGACGCCGCTCGCATGCCACCAGCGCGTATTGGTGCCGACGTACTGGTCGAACGGCGCGGACACGAACACCTGCATCGTCACGCCGGTGCCGTCCTTGTCGAGCGAGAAGCCGACCACCTGGCCGACCTGCACGCGCCGGTAGAAGATCGGCGAACCGATGTCGATCGAGCCGAGCGAGTCGCCGTGCAGCACGTACTGCCGGCCCTTCTGGTCGCCGGTGATCGGCGGCGGCGTTTCGAGGCCGACGAAGTCGCTCGCGCTCTCGGTCGAGCGGCCGGCATCCGCGCCGATGTAGGAGCCCGACAGCAATGTCGTCAGCCCCGATACGCCGCTCGCGCCGACGCGTGGGCGCACCACCCAGAAGCGCGAATCCTTGACCGCGAATTTCTGGCCTTCCTTGGTCAGTTGTACCTGCACGAGCACATGCGACAGATCTTGCGACAGGGTGATCGTCTTGACCGAGCCGACATCGACGTCCTTGTACTTGACCTTGGTCTTGCCCGGTTCGAGCCCTTCGGCGCTGACGAAGCTGATCGTGATGACGGGCCCGCGTTCGGTGACCGACTTGATCACGAGCGCGATGCCGATCAGCGCGGCGATCAGCGGAATCACCCAGACGAGCGACGGCAGCCAGCGGCTGCGCGGCTCGATGTCGGGGTCCGGAAGTTGGGGCGGCAGTCTGGGTCCGTTCGAATCGTTGCGCGGCGCGTCACCGGAAGCGTGCGTCGGTCCTTGCGGGCTAGTCATGGTCGAGATCCTGAGGTGTTGGGGTGCTGCTTTCCACGGGGTCCCAGATGAGCCGTGGATCGAATTGCATGGACGCGATCATCGTCAGAATCACGACCGAGCCGAACGCGATCGCGCCCGGCCCCGCCGTGATCACGGCCAGCGACTTGAAGCGCACGAGCGCGACGGTCAGCGTGACGACGAAGACATCGAGCATCGACCAGCGGCCGATGCGCTCGACCATCCGGTAGAGCGTCGTGCGCTGCTGCGGACGCCAGCGCGAGCGGCGTTGCGCGGTAATGGTGAGCAGCGCGAGCACGCTCAGCTTCAGCATCGGCACCATGATGCTCGCGATGAACACGATCACCGCGAGCGGCCAGTCGCCCGAGGTCCAGAAATAGACGACACCGCTCATGATCGTGTCGTCCTCGGAGCCGAACAGCGACGACGTATGCATGACCGGTAGCAGGTTGGCCGGAATATACAGCAGCGCCGCGGCGATCAATAGCGCCCACGTGCGCATCAGGCTGTCGGGGTGGCGCGAATGCAGATGCGCGCCGCAGCGTCCGCAGTGCTGCGGCGTGATCGAGCGGATGCGCGCTTCGACGCGTCCGCACGAATGGCAGGAGACGAGGCCGGCGCGTTTCGCGGTGACGTATTTCATCGCGGAATCATCCGTTGCGCGGCGTGGGCGGCAGGCCGGGCGGCGTGCCGCTCGGGTTGTCGGCGGCGCTCGGCGGTGATGACGTGGGCGCGGCCGGTGTGGTTGCCTGCGCGGTGCGCTGCTCAGGCGGCATCGGCGGTCCGGCGAGCGAGCCGACCGCAGCCGCCGCGCTGTCGGCCGACGTGCGCGGCAACGGCCGCTCGCCGCGCTCGCCGAGTTCGTCGGCGAGATCCCACAGCACGCGCGGATCGAACGTGACGACCACCGCGAACATCAGCGTGAGCGCGCCGAATGCGAACAGCGCCGCTTCGGGAATCACGCGCGCGAGGCTGACCATTTTGACGATCGTGATCAGCACGCCGAGCATGAACACTTCGATCATCCCCCACGGCCGCACGAACTGGATCGCGCGCAGCACGCAGTTGAAGTGAGCCGGCACGAAGCCGGCGCGCAGCGGCACCAGTACATAGAGCAGCGCGACGAGTTCGGTAAGCGGAAAGAGGATCGTCGAGCAGAACACCATCACCGCGACGATTTCCATGTCCTCGCCCCACAGCGCGATGAGCGCGCCGAACAGCGTGGTCTGCGAGGTGATGCCGTTGGCGTCGAGTTCGACGATCGGGAAGGCCTGGGCGATCAGAAACGTGATCAGCGCGGCGAGCGTCAACGCGCTGATTGCGTCGAGCTTGCGCGACACGCCGCGATAGAGCGTCGCGCCGCAGCGCGGACAGCGCGCGGCGGTGCGCCCGACAAGCCGTGGCTTGCGGAACAGCGTATCGCATTCATGGCACGCGATCAGGTTGTCATGTTCCATGCGGTAGATGGGCTAGACGTGAGTGGCGGCGTGCAAGGCCTGTTGTTGACGCAAGGTCGCGCGGGCATTGGCAGCAATAGTACCAAACGGGCCTGGCGCCTCGCGTGAATGACGCGGCGCAAACTTCAGCAAAAACTGGACCCGTCCGGTCGATCGAGCGCCAGCCAGCTTCCAGCGCTTGGGGTAGCATGGCGGCCGTGGCGTGTGTCGCGGGCTTGCCGTGGGTTTCCCGCGAGTTTTCAGCGAGTTTCCTCGACATGTTGCGCGCTCTCCGATGGCGGCGGCACGCCGCCGGGAATAGCCGGGCCCGCCGCGCCGTTAACTTCAATCAGCCTGCGTTGAATCTTGATGACACTCAATCCTTCATTCGGTAACCGGGAGTCGTACACGCGGACCGCGATCGCATTCCACTGGCTGATCGCGCTCCTGATCGTCTGCGGCTTCTCGCTGGGGTGGGTGATGACCGACATCCCCGGCTTTACGCCCACCAAGCTGCGCTATTTTTCCTGGCACAAATGGATCGGCGTGACCGTGTTTGCGCTCGCGGTGCTGCGCATCCTGTGGCGCGCGACTCACGCCGCGCCGCCGATGCCGCGCCGCATGCCGCTATGGCAGCGCGGCGCCGCGCATCTCGTGCATCTGCTGCTGTACGTGCTGATGATCGTGATTCCGGTGACCGGCTATCTGTATAGCTCGGCGGCGAACATCCCGGTCGTCTATCTCGGGCTGATTCCGTTGCCGCGCATCATCGCGCCCGATCCGCACCTGAAGGAGGTGCTGAAGAATCTGCATATCGCATTGAATTACACGTTGCTGGTGCTGGTCGCGCTGCACGTCGTGGCCGCGATCAAGCATCAGTTGATCGATCGCGACGGTCTGTTGTCGCGCATGCTTCCTTTCCTCAAATAAGGACAAACATGAAGGTCTCGTTTTATCGCTACATGCTGGCCGCGTTCGCGGCGGCGTCGTTGACTGTCGCGGGCAGCGCGCTTGCGCAGGTCGACGTCGCGAAAAGTTCGGTGACGGCCACGTCGAAGCAGATGAACGTGCCGGTCGAAGGCAAGTTCGGCAAGTTCACCGCGCAGGTCAATTTCGATCCGGCCAAGCCGACCGAAGGCAGCGCGCAACTGAGCATCGACGTCGGCAGCTACGACCTCGGCGACGAGAGCTACAACGAGCAGGTGCGCGGCAAGGACTGGTTCGACGCGAAGACTTTCCCGAGCGCGACGTTCGTCTCTAGCGCAATCGCGCCGGCCGGCGGCAACCAGTTCAAGGTGACCGGCAAGCTGACGATCAAGGGCAAGTCGCAGACGGTCGTCGTGCCGGTCACGGTGACCCAGCAGGGCGCGACGCAAACCTTCGACGGCGCGTTGCCGATCAAACGCCTGCAATTCGATATCGGCACCGGCGAGTGGAAGGACACCTCGGTCGTCGCCGACGAAGTCGTGATCAAGTTTCATATCGTCGCCGCGCACAAGTAATGCGCGTGGCGTTTGGCGTGGCGGTCTTTCCACCGCAGGTTATCCCGCGATTTTCAACGCAATACAGGAGCATGAATTGAAAACATCCATGTTGATCGTTGTTGGCGCGCTGGCTTCGTCGCTGTCGCTCGGCGCGTTTGCCGCCGACACCTATATGCTCGATCCGACCCACACGTATCCGAGCTTCGAGGCGGATCACTTCGGCGGTCTGTCGACCTGGCGCGGCAAGTTCACGAAAAGCACCGGCACGGTGACGCTCGATCGCGCGGCGAAAACCGGCACGGTGGATGTGACCGTCGATCCGGCATCGGTACAGACCGGCAACGCAAAGCTCGACGAGCACCTGAAGACCGACGCATTTTTCGACGTCGCCAAATATCCGACCGTTACCTACAAGGGCACCGAGATCAAGTTCGACGGCGACAAGCCGGTCGAGGTGATCGGCAATCTGACGATTCGCGGTATCACGAAGCCGGTGAATCTGAAGATCGACTCGTTCAAGTGCATGCAGCATCCGGTGCTGAAGCGCGAAGTGTGCGGCGTCGAGGCAAGTACGGAGTTCAATCGCTCCGATTTCGGCATGGACTTCGGCGCGAAATATGGCTTTAACATGACAACGCGCCTGCATATCCAGTCCGAAGGCATCAAGCAGCAGTAAGCACATCAAGGTCGAGCTCGCGCTGCCGCGCACGGCGGCTCGCGGCTTGCACCGAGCTTTCGCGCTGCGCCGCAGCACAGAAAACCGCTTCGTTCGCTCTTTGCGACGAAGCGGTTTTTTTATTGCCATTCGCCGGCGCCGCGGCGTTGCACGGCGGGCCTCCGTTAATTTGGTGCTCGCGCCGTTTTATTTTTTCAGTTAAATAGAGCGCATGGAGTCATGCCGGTGGTGCGCGTAGCCGGCATGGCCAACGCGAGCGCGCCGCGCTCGCGTCGATAAATATTTCGCGTGGGACTCGGGAGATCTGAATGAATGCAACGACAGCAACAAGCGTCGCGGGAAGCCGGCAGAATTCTTGGCGCCTCGTGGCCGCCGCCTCGATCGGCAACGCGCTGGAATGGTTCGACCTGGTGGTGTACGGCTTTTTTGCGGTAATCATCTCGCGGCTGTTTTTCCCGGCCGGCAACGATACGGTCTCGCTGCTGCTGACGCTCGGCACCTTCGGCGTGTCGTTCTTCATGCGCCCGCTCGGCGCGATCGTGATCGGCGCGTATTCGGACCGTGCCGGGCGCAAGGCGGCACTCACGCTGTCGATCGGGCTGATGATGTGCGGCACGCTGATCATCGCGATCCTGCCGACCTATCAGAGCATCGGCGTCGCCGCGCCGTTGATTCTCGTGCTCGCGCGGCTGATGCAGGGCTTTTCGGCCGGCGGCGAGTTCGGCAGCGCGACCGCGTTTCTCGCCGAGCACGTGCCGGGGCGGCGCGGCTTCTACGCGAGCTGGCAACTGGCGAGCCAGGGGCTCACCACCTTGCTCGCCGCCGGCTTCGGCGCCGTGCTGACCGGCACGCTGTCGCCGGAGCAGATGGCATCGTGGGGCTGGCGCGTGCCGTTCATCTTCGGTTTGCTGATCGGGCCGGTCGCGCTGTATATCCGCGCGAAACTCGACGAAACGCCCGAATTCCTCGCGGCCGAAACCACCCAGACGCCGGTGCGCGACACGTTCGCGACGCAGAAAGTGCGGCTCGTGATTGCAATGGGCGTGGTCATTCTCGGCACCGTGTCCGCGTATCTGATGCTGTTCATGCCGACCTATGGCGTCAAGCAACTGGGACTGGCGCCGTCGGCCGCGTTCGCGGCGATTTCGGTGACGGGTCTGATCCAGATGGTGCTGTCGCCGGTAGCGGGGCATCTGTCCGACCGGCACGGCCCCACGCGCATCATGCTGATCGCCGCTGCGCTACTGCTCGTGCTGATCTATCCGGCGTTCGTGTATCTGATCGCGCATCCGAGCTTCGGCACGTTGATCGCGTGGCAGATCATATTCGGCGTTCTGGTGAGCGGATACTTCGGCGCGACGCCGGGCTTGCTGTCGGAAATCTTCCCCGTACAGACGCGCACGACCGGCATGTCGCTCGCCTATAACATCGCGGTGACGATTTTCGGCGGCTTCGGACCGTTCATCATCGCGTGGCTGATCGGCGCGACCGGTTCGAAGGCCGCGCCGAGCTTCTACGTGATCTTTGCGGCGGTGCTGAGCATCGCGGCGCTGATCGGCGCGCGACGCAAGCTGGGATTCCGCTAGAGCGGGTAGTGGGGCGGCTGGGTGTTTAGCCTCGCGCCGCCTCGCACTGCCGCCTCTGCATCGCGGATGTAAACGCAAAAGGCCGGTTCTTTCGAACCGGCCTTTTCGTTGCTCGCGCATTCTTCTTCGCGCGAGCCGCGTATTACGGCAAGCGAATCAAACCTGCGCGCCCGCGTTCGGATCGTCCGGATCGGTGCGTTCCTTCTTTTCCTTCAGCAGATCCTCGCGCTTGATGCCGAACCACATCGCGAGCGCGGCGGCGACGAACACCGACGAGTAGATACCGAACAGAATACCGACGGTCAGCGCGAGCGCGAAGTAGTGCAGCGTCGGGCCGCCGAACAGGAACATCGACAGCACCATCATCTGCGTACTGCCGTGCGTGATGATGGTTCGCGACATCGTGCTGGTGATCGCGTGGTTGATCACTTCGGTCACCGTCATCTTGCGTTCGCGGCGGAAGGTTTCGCGAATCCGGTCGAAGATAACGACCGACTCGTTGACCGAGTAGCCGAGCACCGCGAGCACCGCGGCCAGCACCGACAGCGAGAACTCCCACTGAAAGAACGCGAAGAAGCCGAGAATGATCACCACGTCGTGCAGGTTCGCGATCACGCCGGCGACTGCGTACTTCCATTCGAAGCGGAACGACAGATAGATCACGATACCGGCCACGACGCACGCGAGTGCCAGCAGACCGTCGGTGGCGAGTTCTTTGCCGACCTGCGGGCCGACGAACTCGACGCGCTGCAACTGCACCTGCGGCGTGTCGGCCTTCAGCGCGCCCATCACCTGATCGCTCTGTTGCGCGGACGTATAGCCCGTCTTCAACGGCAGACGGATCAGCACGTCGCGCGAGGAGCCGAAGTTCTGCACCTGCGCGTCCGCATAGCCGAGCTTGCCGAGCGTGTTGCGCACCGGGTCGAGCGGCACCGCGCCCGGATACTGCACCTCGATCACGGTGCCGCCGGTGAATTCCACCGACAGATGCAGCCCGCGATGCACGAGGAAAAACACGGCGGCGAGAAAGGTGATCAGCGAGATCGCGTTGAAGACCAACGCGCGCTGCATGAACGGGATGTCTTTACGGAAACGGAAAAATTCCATGGTCTTGTTCTCCGGGACTCAGCGGGATGAACCCGGTTTCTGCGGCGCGGACGTGTTCGACGACGAGCCGTCCGTCGGCGTGCCCGGCCCATTGCGGCGGCGCACGCTCGGTTTCGCGCGGCCCTGCGCGCCGGCCGCGGCCGATGCTTTCGCGCCAGCCTTGGAACTTGCCTTCGAGCTGGCCTTCGCGGTGGCGATGGCCTGCGCGGTGTCGGTCGAGGCGTCGTCGTTGCCCAGATAGGCTCCCGCGCCGGCGGTTGCCGCTTGCGGACGCCACACCTGGCCGATCGACAGCGACTTCAGCTTCTTCTTGCCGCCGTACCAGAAGTTGACGATGCCGCGCGAGAAGAACACCGCCGAGAACATCGACGTCAGGATGCCGATACAGTGGACCATCGCGAAACCGCGCACCGGACCGGAGCCGAACGCGAGCAGCGCGAGGCCGGCGATCAGTGTCGTGACGTTCGAGTCGAGAATCGTCGCCCATGCATGGTCGTAGCCGTTCTGGATCGCCAGTTGCGGCGGCGCGCCGTTGCGCAGTTCTTCACGCACGCGCTCGTTGATCAGCACGTTCGCGTCGATGGCCATACCGAGCGCAAGCGCGATAGCGGCGATACCCGGCAGTGTGAGCGTGGCCTGCAGCATCGACAGCACCGCGACCAGCAGCAGCAGGTTCACCGACAGGCCGATCACCGAGATCACGCCGAACAGCATGTAGTACGCGATCATGAACACGGCGATCGCGACGAAGCCCCACACCACCGAATGGAAGCCCTTGCTGATGTTGTCGGCGCCGAGGCTCGGGCCGATCGTGCGTTCCTCGATGATGTCCATCGGCGCGGCGAGCGAGCCGGCGCGCAACAGCAGCGCGAGGTCGGCGGCGGCTTGCGGGGTCGGCTGACCGGTGATCTGGAAGCGGTCGCCCAGCTCCGACTGAATGGTTGCGACCGTCAGCACTTCGCCCTTGCCGCGTTCGAACAGCACCATCGCCATCGGCTTGCCGATGTTGTCGCGCGACACGGCGCTGATCGCGCGGCCGCCGGCCGAGTCGAGACGGATATTGACCGACGGACGCTGATGCTCGTCGAAGCCCGACGAGGCGTCGATGATGCGGTCGCCGGTGAAAATCACCTGCTTGCGCAGCAGCACCGGCACCTGGTTGCCTTGCGTGAACAGTTCGTCGCCCGGCGGCACCGGGTCGTTCGGGTTCGGATGGGTGTTGACCGGATCGGCGAGGCGCGCTTCGAGCGTCGCCGTGCGGCCGATGATGTCCTTCGCCTTCGCGGTGTCCTGCACGCCCGGCAGTTCGACCACGATGCGGTCCGAGCCCTGTTGCTGGATCACCGGCTCGGCCACGCCGAGTTCGTTGACCCGGTTATGCAGCGTCGTGATGTTCTGCTTGAGCGCGGCATCCTGCACCGAGCGCTGCACGTCCGGCGTGAACGTGCCGACCAGCTGCACGCCGCCGTCCGCTCCGGTATTGGCCTGCGAAGCCCACTGGAGTTCGCTGACGCTGCGCTTGAGCAGCTTCAGCGCCGCATCCGCGGTAGCCTGATCGGCCAGATTCACCACCACCGACTGGTTGACGCGATTCACACCGCCGTCGCGGATCCTGTTGTCGCGCAGCATCGTACGCACGTCCGACGCGTCCGAATCGAGCTTCTTGTTCAGCGCGCCGGCCATGTCGACCTGCAGCAGGAAGTGCACGCCGCCGCGCAGATCGAGACCGAGGTACATCGGCAGCGCGCGCAGCGCGGTCAGCCAGTTCGGCGATGCGCTTTGCAGGTTCAGCGCGACGATGTACTGCGGATCGTTCGGGTCGCTGTTCAGCGACTTCTGCAGCAGGTCCTTGACGCGCAGTTGCGTATCGGTGTCCGACAGGCGCACGCGGATGTTCGCGTTGTTCTGCGAGTTGTCGAACGTGACCGCGGTCGGCTTGATCTGATTGGACGCGAGCGCGGCTTCGACCGACGCAAGCGTCGTGGCGTCGAGCCTGACCGTCGCCTTGCCGCTCGACACCTGCACCGCCGGCGCTTCGCCGTACAGATTGGGCAGCGTGTACACGAGGCCGATGACCAGAGCCACCAGCATCACGGCATATTTCCAGAGGGGGTAGCGATTCATGAGTGGTCCAACGGGAAGGTTGGCTTGGATGCGATGCGTCCGGCGATGAGCGCGGGCGGATTCACGGAACTATGAACGAACTGCGGGAAAACCGTGTGAATCGCCGGCGAGGCCGCGCCGGACGCGAGGAGAGCAGGCCTTAAAGCGACTTGATCGTGCCCTTCGGGAGAATCGTCGTGACCGACGCCTTTTGCACGGTGATTTCCGTGCCTTCCGAGATTTCGATGCCGACGTAGGCTTCGCCTACCTTCGTCACCTTGCCGACGATGCCGCCGTTCGTCACGACTTCATCGCCCTTGGCCATCGCAGCGAGCATATTGCGATGTTCCTTCTGACGCTTCATTTGCGGGCGAATCATGATGAAGTACAGCACGCCGAACATCAGGATCAGCGGCAGGAAGCTCATCAGGTTCGATTCAACGCCACCTGCTGCAGCGCCTTGTGCGAAGGCATTGGAAATGAACGACACGTTGGTCTCTCCGTTTTATCAGTCAAACACAAAAAAATCAGCCGATTATTCTACCACCGGCAGAAGTCGCGCCGCCGCAGCGAATCGGCTTTGCGATCAACCGGTTAAAGGTCCGTTGAGGTCGCGGGTCAAGTCCGATTCGCTGCATGGCGAAGGTAGATTGTAAGTTTTCTGTGTGCATCCATGGCGATGCACGTGGATTCTTCAGCGGAATCCACGTGCCGCCCCGTCAGGACGAGGGCACCGCGCCGCGCGCGCGATCTTCGTGGAAACGCTTGCGGAACGTGTCGAACAGCTTCGCGTCGATCGCGTCGCGCATCTCCTGCATCAGTTCGAGGTAGTAGTGCAGGTTGTGGATCGTGTTCAGCTGCGCGCCGAGGATTTCGCCGACGCGGTGCAGATGATGCAGATAGCCGCGCGTGAAATTGCGACAGGTGTAGCAGCCGCATTGCTCGTCGAGCGGGCGCAGCGAGTTCTTGTGCGTCGCGTTGCGGATCTTGATGTCGCCGAAACGCGTGAACAGCCAGCCGTTGCGCGCGTTGCGGGTCGGCATCACGCAGTCGAACATGTCGACGCCGGCCGCGACGCCGGCCACGAGATCTTCCGGCGTGCCGACGCCCATCAGGTAGTGCGGCTTGTCGGCCGGCAGCTTCGGGCCGATGTGGTTCAGGATGCGCATCATGTCTTCCTTCGGCTCGCCGACCGACAGACCGCCGATCGCGAGGCCGTGGAAGTTCTTCTCCGCTAGGCCGGCGAGCGATTCGTCGCGCAGATCCTCGAACATGCCGCCCTGCACGATGCCGAACAGCGCGTTCGGATTGCCGAGGCGCTGGAATTCGTCGATCGAGCGCTGCGCCCAGCGCATCGACATACGCATCGATTCGGCCGCTTCCTGGTGCGAGGTCGGGATGTTGTTGGTCGCGTACGGCGTGCATTCGTCGAACTGCATCACGATGTCCGAGTTCAGCACTTTCTGGATCTGCATCGACACTTCCGGCGACAGGAACAGCCGGTCGCCGTTGATCGGCGACGCGAACGTGACGCCGTCCTCGGTGATCTTGCGCAGATCGCCGAGCGAGAACACCTGGAAGCCGCCGGAGTCGGTCAGGATCGGCTTGTTCCAGCCCATGAAGCGGTGCAGGCCGCCGTGCGCCTCGATCGTTTCGAGCCCCGGGCGCAGCCACAGGTGAAAGGTGTTGCCGAGGATGATCTGCGCGTGCATCTCGTCGAGCTCGCGCGGCTGGACCGCTTTGACGGTGCCGTAGGTGCCGACCGGCATGAAGATCGGCGTTTCGACGACGCCGTGGTTCAGCGTCACGCGGCCGCGGCGCGCGAGGCCGTCGGTGCCGAGCAGTTCGAATTTGAGGCCGTTGGCGGGGCGCTCGTGGGCAGGGTGTTGCGAGGAATGACCGACGGTCATGGGATAACTCCTGTGCTACCGGAAAACAGTCCGGCGCAAACAATGAAACGCCGTCGCGAAGGTTCGCGGCGGCTAGAGAGCTGCGAAAACAAAAAAACAGGGAAACGCTACATCAGGCGCGTCGGCGCGCTCAAACGTCGCGCCGCGTCAGCAGCATCGCGTCGCCATAGCTGAAAAACCGGTACCGCTGTTCGATCGCGTGACGATACGTGGCGCGAATCGTCTCGATGCCTGCGAACGCCGACACCAGCATCAGCAGCGTCGACTTCGGCAAATGGAAATTGGTCACCAGCCGGTCGACCACCCGGAACCGGTAGCCCGGCGTGATGAAGATATCGGTTTCCGCGCTCGTCGCGGCGAGCGGCCGGCCGGCGGTTTCGGCGTCGCGCGCGGCGGCTTCGAGCGCGCGCATCGAGGTCGTGCCGACCGCGATCACGCGGTTGCCGCGCGCCTTCGTCGCGGCGATCTTGTCGGCGAGCGCTTGCGGCAGGTGATACCACTCGCTGTGCATCTTGTGCTCGGCGATATTCTCGACCCGCACCGGCTGGAACGTGCCCGCGCCGACGTGCAGCGTCAGCGTCGCGCGTTCCACGCCGCGCGCGTCGAGCTTCGCGAGCAGCGCGTCGTCGAAATGCAGACCCGCGGTCGGCGCGGCGACCGCGCCCGGATTCTGCGCGAACACGGTCTGGTAGCGGGTTTCGTCGGTCGCGTCGGCGTCGTGCTCGATGTACGGCGGCAGCGGCAGCCGGCCGTACTGCTCGATCAGCGTCAGGCAATCGGCGGGGAAATGCAGCGTGTAGAACGGCTCGACGCGCTCGCCGACGGTGACGTCGAACGCATCCGCGAGACGGATCGTGGTGCCTGGCTGCGGGCTCTTGCTCGCGCGAATCTGCGCAAGCGCGGTGCGCTCACCGGTGAGACGCTCCACCAGCACTTCGATCTGGCCGCCGCTCGCCTTCTGGCCTAAGAAGCGCGCCTTCAGCACCTTGGTGTCGTTGAAGATCAGAAGATCGCCCGGCGCGATGCACTCGGGCAGTTCGGTGAAGCGGCGGTCGATCAGACGCGCGGCGCCATCGGCGGCACCCGCGCCGTCCACTTCGAGCAGACGGCTCGCGCTGCGCTCGGGCAGCGCGACTTGCGCGATCAGCTCGGGCGGCAGATCGAAATCGAAATCGGAAAGCGTAAACATGCGAACGACTGGAAGCGAATTGGGACTGAATTGAGCCGAAGCTGGAGCCGGGCGGCTATGATGACGGGACGCCGAAGCGGCCCGCGCGCCCTGTGCCGCCTCCTGCAAGCGCTGGAGCGCGAAGGGCGGCACGACGTTTTTTTCGAAGCAGCCGATATTGTACTTGCGAAGCAGCCCATGCCTTTGTCCGACCGCCGATCGTCCGTTGCCACTCTCGAAGCGGGCGCCGCGCCGCGCCGCCGTGGCGCGCGGGCAGCGGAGGTGGAGGACGGCGAAGCGGAGAGCGCCGCAGTTGGCGGCATGACGGCGGCCGGCGGCGATTCCGCGCAGGGTGATAGTGCCGGTGACCCCACGCCCGATCCGGCGGAGGAGCTTGCAGCAGGCGCGGCGGGCGACAACCCGAGCCGCAAATCCGCAGCCAAGGCTACGGGCCGCAGCACCACGGCGAAGGGCAGGCCGAAGGCCACGGTCAAAGCCGATCCGCAAGCTGCCGCCAGTGCTGATGCCAATACCGGCCCTGATGCCAGCCCCGATACTGCTCCCCCGGCTGCAAGCAAAACCGCCGCGAAATCCGCTACCAAACCCCCAGTCAAAACCGCCGACAAGCTCGCCAAACTCGGCCTCACGCGCTCGATCGACCTCGTGCTGCATCTGCCGATGCGCTACGAGGACGAAACTTCGCTCACGCCGATCGGCCAGCTGTTGCCCGGCGGCATCGCGCAAACCGAAGGTGTGGTGTTCGACAACGAGATTGCCTACCGGCCGCGCCGCCAACTGCTGGTGAAGCTGCGCGACGCCGATGGCGACGAACTGGTGTTGCGCTTTCTGAACTTCTACGGCTCGCAAGTCAAGCAGATGGCGCTCGGCGCGCGGCTGCGCGTGCGCGGCGATGTGCGCGGCGGCTTCTTTGGCATGGAGATGGTGCACCCGGCGGTGCGCGTCGTCGACGAAGACACGCCGCTGCCGCAGGCGCTGACGCCGGTCTATCCGAGCACCGCGGGCGTCACGCAGGCGTATCTGCGCAAGGCGATCGACAACGCGCTGTCGCGCACGTCGCTGCCGGAACTGCTGCCTGTGCCGGTCGCGCAGGCGTTCGTCGAGCCGCTCGGCGTGCCGTCGCTGATGGATGCGGTGCGCACGCTGCATCATCCGGGCGTGCAGTCGGACGAGACCGCGCTGATCGACGGCACGCATCCGGCGTGGATTCGCATCAAGTTCGAAGAACTGCTCGCGCAGCAGATGTCGCTGAAGCGCGCGCATGACGAGCGTCGCACGCGCGCCGCGCCGGCGATGCCGCGCCGCAAGCTCGGCGACGAATCGGCGTTGGTCGCGCGTTTGCTGAAGGCGCTGCCGTTTGCGCTGACGGGCGCGCAGGAACGCGTCGGCGGCGAGATCGCGCTCGATCTGACCCAACCGCATCCGATGCAGCGGCTCTTGCAGGGCGATGTCGGCAGCGGCAAGACGATTGTCGCCGCGCTCGCCGCCGCGCAGGCGATCGACGCCGGCTACCAGGCCGCGCTGATGGCGCCCACTGAAATCCTCGCCGAACAGCACGCGCGCAAGCTGCGCGGCTGGTTGGAGCCGCTTGGCGTCAGCGTCGCGTGGCTCGCGGGCAGTCTGAAGACGAAGGAGAAGCGCGCGGCGATCGAAGCCGCCGCGCTCGGCACCGCGCAACTCGTGATCGGCACGCACGCGATCATCCAGGACGCGGTCGAGTTCGCGCGCCTGGGTCTCGTGATCGTCGACGAACAGCATCGCTTCGGCGTCGCGCAACGGCTCGCGCTGCGCGCGAAGGCGAAAAACGCCGCCGATGGCGCGCACGACTTCCAGCCGCATCAACTGATGATGTCCGCGACGCCGATTCCGCGCACGCTCGCGATGACCTACTATGCGGACCTCGACGTGTCGACGATCGACGAACTGCCGCCCGGCCGCACGCCGATCCTCACAAAGCTCGTGTCGGATGCGCGCCGCGAAGAAGTGATCGGCCGCGTGCGCGAGGCGGCGCTGACGGGGCGCCAGGTGTATTGGGTGTGTCCGCTGATCGAGGAAAGCGAGACCTTGCAGTTGCAGACCGCGGTCGAGACCTACGAAACGCTCGTGGCCGCGCTGCCCGAACTGAAGGTCGGGCTCGTGCACGGGCGTCTCGCGCCCGCCGAGAAGGCCGCGGTGATGGACGCGTTCTCGCGCAACGAGATCCAGTTGCTGGTCGCGACGACGGTGATCGAGGTCGGCGTCGACGTGCCGAATGCGTCGCTGATGGTGATCGAGCACGCGGAGCGCTTCGGCCTCGCGCAGCTGCATCAGTTGCGCGGGCGGGTAGGGCGCGGCAGCGCTGCGTCGGTGTGCGTGCTGCTATACACCGGGCCGCTGTCGATAACCGCGCGCCAGCGTCTGCAGACGATGCGCGAAACTACCGACGGCTTCGAAATCGCACGGCGCGATCTCGAGATTCGCGGTCCGGGCGAGTTTCTCGGTGCGCGTCAGTCGGGCGCGGCGATGCTGCGCTTCGCGGATCTGCAGAACGACCAGTGGCTGATCGAACCGGCCCGCGAGGCGGCCGCGACGCTGCTGGAAAAATATCCCGAGGTGGTGCTTCAGCATCTGGCGCGCTGGCTCGGCGCGCGGGAGCAGTATCTGAAGGCGTAGAGTCGGTGGAGTCCGGAGGAAACAGCCAGCGATCAATCAGCCGATCGCATGGCCATTTCGCGGACCCGCATCAATACCCGACCGCCGACCCCGCCGGACGACGCGGATCGTTCGATCCGTACAGAAATCCCTGACGAACCTGACCCGACACCGACGAGTCGTTGCCTGAACTCACACGGCTTGCCGCTTCGGTCCCCGGCAAGCCGACCATGATCAGCTCGGCGGCGCCCCACGGCGTTTGCTCGACCATCTTGTAGCCCATCTGCTGCAGGATCTTCAGCGTATCCGGCGACAAGCCCTGGGTCTCGTAGTCGACCTCATCCGGCAGCCACTGGTGATGAATACGCGGCGCGTCGACCGCATCCTGCGGCGCCATGCCGTAGTCGATCACGTTCAGCGCGGTTTCCAGCGTAATCGTGATGATCCGCGAGCCGCCCGGCGAGCCCACCACCATGAAGACCTTGCCGTCCTTCAACACGACCGTCGGCGCCATCGACGACAGCGGACGCTTGCCCGGCGCGATCGAGTTGCGCGCGCCTTGCACCAGCCCGAACATATTCTGCACGCCGACCTTGACGGTGAAATCGTCCATCTCGTCGTTCAGGAAAAAGCCCGTGCCCGGCGCGATCACGACCGCGCCGAAACGGCCGTTGACGGTATAGGTCGTCGACACCGCGTTGCCGGCCTTGTCGATGATCGAGTAGTGCGTGGTTTCGGGCTTCTCGTGCACGCCGTAGCCCGGTTGCACGTCTTTCGACGGCGTCGCGGTATCGGCGGTGATCAGCGTGCGGATGCTTGCCGCGTAGTCCTTGCTCATCAGCTTGTCGACCGGATTGTTGATGAAGGCCGGGTCGCCGAGCAGCGTATTGCGATCGAGGTACGCATGGCGCATCGCTTCGGTCATGTAGTGCACCGACGCGGCTGAGTGAAAGCCGAGGCCGCGCATGTCATAGCCTTCGAGGATATTCAGCGTCTCGCAAAGCGTGACGCCGCCCGAGCTCGGCGGCGGCGCGGAAATGAAATCGTAGCCGCGGTAGCTGCACTTCAGCGGCGCGGTATCTTCGGCCTTATAGGCGGCGAAATCCGCGGCGGTGATCAGGCCGCCGTTCTTTTTCGATGCGGCTTCGACGACCTGCGGAATGTGGCCGTGATAGAACGCGTCGGGTCCGCGGCGAGCGATGCTTTCCAGCGTCTTCGCGAGATCGCGTTGCACCAGCCGGTCGCCCGGCTGAAGCGGGGTGCCGTCGCGACGCAGGAAAATCCGCGCGGCGTCCGGATCGGAGTGAAAGCGCTGCACCGTCGTGTCCAGAATGTCGGTGTCCGCGCGCGTCAGAATGAAGCCGTCACGCGCAAGCTTGATCGCGGGCGCCATCACCTGCTGGCGCGTCAGCTTGCCGTATTTGCGTTGTGCGAGATCGAGACCCGCGACCGTTCCCGGTACACCGACCGCGCGATAGCCGTATAGGCTCTCACCTGGGCGGACCTTGCCGTCGGCATCCAGATACATGTCCGCGCTGGCCGCAGCCGGCGCGGTCTCGCGAAAGTTGATGAAGTGGTCCTCGCCGTTCGCGAGATGCAGCGTCATGAAGCCGCCGCCGCCGATATTTCCGCAGCACGGGTTGGTCACCGCCTGCGCATAACCGACGGCGACAGCGGCATCGACCGCATTGCCGCCCTGTTTCAGAATCGCGATGCCGATGTTGGAGGCAAGGTCTTGCGACGACACGACCATGCCGTTCCTCGCCTCGACGGCCGGCTCCGATGCGGCCATCGCATGGAGGTGTATGACTGAGAAAACAGCAAGGGCAACGATTCGCTTCACGATGAAATGTCTCCGGTCGAGTAATAGTAAAAAACAAGGCAGATCAGGCAGTGCACGCCTGACGAACCCCCGAAAATTCAGGTAATCGAGGCAAAAAGAATCTCCGCCGTCGCTTGCGGATCAAAGCCGTGGCCGAGCCCTCGGCCCACCAGCATCGAACCTTCCAGCAAGGCCAGCAGCGCACCGGCAAGTTCAGACGGACTGCGGCTGGAGCGCAGGCTTCCTTGCGCGAGGCCCTTTTCGATGACCGCAGTAAGCCATCCGAGATTGATCCTGAAGAAATCACGAATTCCGCTTCTGATGTCCTCGGGCAGCGATTGCGCTTCAGCACCCAACATGCCACACACACAAAGCTGGCCGTCCTGCGCGTAGGTGCTGGCAAACAGACCGGCGTAGGCCTTCAGCCGGTCGGGAGCTTGAGCGAACGTTGTCTCGATGCGCGACAGCGCCTCGGCAAAGCGATGCGTATAGCGCTGCACGACGACGGCGCCGAGTTCCGCCTTGGTCGCGAAGTGGTGATGAACGCTGGGTTTGCGAATGCCTATCTGGACAGCAATGTCCTCGTAGGAGAAGCCGTTGTACCCGACGCGTTGAATCAAACCCTCGGCGGTGTCGACGATGCGCATGGCCGAGGGCGTGAGTTCAGTGAAATGCTTCATCGGGGTGTGGCGAGAGCTGGAAAAATCGCGGAATGCGGATGACTGCGAAGACGCGGCGCGGCGGCTCGGTACCTACCTATTAACTGGTAGGCAAGTGTTCGGGGTCAAAATAATGAAGTCAAGCGCCGACGAGCCGGATCCTGTCCGCTCAGTCCGGCGACCTGTCCTCCTTGCCGGCGAACGGTCCAGTGGTCATTTTGTCGCGAGCATTTTCTAGGCTGGCGAACCGACCCTATACGGTGTATAACTAGAACCTATCGAATGCATCGTACTGATTGATCCCCGAATGACGCTCACCGAATTGAAATACATCGTGGCGGTCGCTCGCGAGCGGCACTTCGGCCGGGCCGCCGAAGCATGTTTCGTCAGCCAGCCCACGCTGTCCGTCGCCATCAAGAAGCTCGAAGACGAGCTGAACGTGCAGATTTTCGAGCGCGGCACCAGCGAAGTCAGTGTCACGCCGATCGGCGAACAGATCGTCACGCAAGCGCAGCGCGTGCTCGAACAGACGCTCGCGATCAAGGAAATCGCCAAGCAGGGCAAGGATCCGCTGGTCGGGCCGCTGCGCCTCGGCGTGATCTACACGATCGGGCCGTACCTGCTGCCCACGCTCGTCAAGCAGATGATCGCGCGGGTCCCGCAGATGCCGCTGATGCTGCAGGAAAACTACACGCTGAAGCTGATCGAACTGCTGAAGCAGGGCGAAATCGACGTCGCGATCATGGCGCTGCCGTTTCCCGAAACGGGTCTGATGCTGCGCCCGCTGTACGACGAACCGTTCGTCGTCGCGCTGCCGTCCGGTCATGCATGGGAAACGCGCCCGAAGATCGACCCCGACGATCTGAAGCAGGAAACCATGCTGCTGCTCGGCAGCGGTCACTGCTTCCGCGATCACGTGCTTGGCGTGTGCCCCGAACTGATGCGTTTTTCGCAGAACGCGGACGGCATCCAGAAGACCTTCGAGGGCTCGTCGCTGGAGACGATCCGCCATATGGTCGCGAGCGGCGTCGGTATTACTGTGCTGCCGCGCATGTCGGTGCACGAGGTCAAGCCGCATGCGGCTGGCATCGACGCGGGTCTGCTCAGCTACGTCGCGTTCGATGAGCCGGTACCCGACCGGCGCGTCGTGCTCGCGTGGCGCAAGAGCTTCACGCGCATGCCTGCGATCGACGCGATCTGCGATGCGATCGCCGCCTGCGATCTGCCGGGCGTCAAGAAGCTCGATCTGCCGGCCGCCGTCAATTAACGCGCGGCATTCCGCACCGCGCTGCCGGTGCGGGCCTTTCTCAAAAAGGGCGCAAGCAAATCCTATCGAATAGATTAAGTTAATCAAACACGAATTTTCGATAGGATTGTTATAGTTTCCTCCAAGGATCGCCCGATCCCCTTATCTCATAAGGCTCGGCGCCCGGCTGCAAAGCCCAGCGCCTGAGACAAACCCGGAGGAAAACAACCATGCAAGCGAATTCACAGCCGATCCACGCTCCCACTGCACAATCTGCCGCTACGGCGCCGTCGAGCCCGGCCCCGAGCGTGCGCACCGTCGCGGTATCGCTGCTGGTCGACCGGGTGCTGGGCGCCTGACGAGCCTGGCTGTCACTCTCACGGCATTCCTGTTTGCGGATGCCGCCGCTTTGTCTCCATTTCGATAAAAACCCACGCAGGAGTACGCATGTCCGAACGTAAGCTCACCAACGCTGCCGGCGCACCTGTCGCCGACAACCAGAATTCGATGACCGCCGGCGCTCGCGGCCCGGTCGTGCTGCAGGACGTCTGGCTGCTCGAAAAGCTCGCTCACTTTGATCGTGAGGTGATTCCCGAGCGCCGCGTTCACGCGAAGGGCTCCGGTGCATTCGGTACGCTGAAAGTGACGCACGACATCTCGCGCTATACGAAGGCGAAGGTGTTCGCGCAGGTCGGCAAGGAAACGCCGCTTTTCATGCGCTTTTCGACGGTGGCGGGAGAACGTGGCGCGGCCGACGCCGAGCGCGACGTGCGTGGCTTTTCGATCAAGTTCTACACCGAAGAGGGCAACTGGGACGTGGTCGGCAACAACACGCCGGTGTTCTTTATCCGCGATCCGCTGAAGTTTCCGGACTTCATCCATACGCAGAAGCGCGATCCGTACACGAACTTGCGCAGCAATGTCGCGGCGTGGGATTTCTGGGAGCGTCATCCGGAGTCGCTGCATCAGGTGACGATTCTGATGAGCGATCGCGGCATTCCGAAGAACTATCGGCAGATGCATGGTTTCGGTTCGCACACGTACTCGTTCATCAACGCGAACAACGAGCGCTTCTGGGTGAAGTTTCACTTCAAGTCGCTGCAGGGCATCGAGAACTTCACCGATGTCGAAGCCGCTCAGGTGGTCGCATCGGACCGCGAAAGCGCGCAGCGCGATCTGGTGAACAGCATCGATGCGGGCAAGTTTCCGAAGTGGCGTTTCGCGATTCAGGTGATGCCGGAAGCGGACGCGGCGAACTATCGCTTCAATCCGTTCGACATCACGAAGGTGTGGTCGCAGAAGGACTATCCGTTGATCGACGTCGGCACGATCGAGTTGAACCGCAACGCGGCGAACTATTTCGCTGATGTCGAGCAGGCTGCGTTCACGCCGGCTAACGTGGTGCCGGGTATCGGCTTTTCGCCAGATCGTCTGTTGCAGGGACGGCTGTTCTCGTACGGCGATACGCAGCGTTACCGGCTCGGCGTGAATCACCATCAGATTCCGGTGAACGCGCCGCGCACGCCGAATCCGCATTCGTTCCATCGCGACGGCGCGCTGCGCGCCGACGGCAATCTCGGTGGCAACGTGAATTACGAGCCGAACCGTTTCGGCGACTTCGCGCAGGACGCGAACGCAGTGGAGCCGCCGCTCGCGGCCGGTGCGGTCGCACACTACGAGCATCGCGAGGATGACGACTACTACACGCAGCCGCGCATGCTGTTCGAGTTGTTCGACGAGGCGCAGCGTACGCGTCTGTTCGGCAATATCGCGCGGCATATCAATGGGGTGCCGCAGGAGATCGTCGCGCGTCAGATCGAGCATTTCCGCCGCGTCGATCCGGCCTACGCGGAAGGTGTGATCGCGGCGCTGGCCGCTTTGCAGGAAGAAAAAGGTCGTTGAGCGTTGCGTGTGTGGCTGCTAGCCATGCAGTAGTCGAATGACTGAGTTGGGCAGTAGTAACAGACGGGCGCGGCGGCAAGCCTGCCGCGCCCGTACCGAGACGAACCGGGAGTACGATCATGATCCAGATGATGATGGCAACGATTGGCGGTTCAGCCGCCGCGCGCGGAGTGCAACGGCAGCGGGAGCGGCACGTGGCGATGCTGCAAAAGGCAGTGGGGTTCGCGATCGTCACGAGCGGCTTCGCGGTGCTCGCCGCACAGGCGTTGCAGCACGCGCTGGCTGCCTGAAGCGCGGCGGATTGGCGCGAGACGGGTTCGCGCGAGGCAATCGATGTAAGCCAGGCGACGCAATCGAGGCAGCGGCGAATTGCGTTTGCCGCGATGTTGGCACGATGGCACGATGGTCGCAAACCGGCGCCAAATCAAGGCGCGCGGCCGCGCGTTGCGTAGATTTCGCGGAATTTCACGCTACACTGTCGAACGTTTTTAGTCTGTTCGCAGCCGTCATTTGCCGACCGGTTCGTATCACTCGTCAAAGGAGTCATCATGGCCAAGAAAGAAGCCGCAGCCGTACAGCACGTCAACATCGGGATCAGCGACAAGGATCGCAAGAAGATCGCGGAAGGGCTGTCGCGTCTGCTCGCCGACACCTACACGCTGTACCTGAAGACCCACAACTTCCACTGGAACGTTACGGGTCCGATGTTCAACACGCTGCATCTGATGTTCGAAACGCAATACAACGAACTCGCGCTCGCGGTCGATGCCATCGCCGAACGTATCCGCGCGTTGGGCGTGCATGCACCGGGCAGTTACAAGGACTTCGCGAAGCTGTCGTCGATCCCCGAAGCGGATGGCGTGCCGGCCGCGGAAGACATGATCCGCCAGCTCGTCGAAGGTCAGGAAGCCGTGGTGCGCACCGCGCGCGCGATTTTCCCGTCGACGGAAGCCGCCCACGACGAACCGACCGCCGACCTGCTGACGCAGCGCATGCAGACGCATGAAAAGACCGCGTGGATGCTGCGCTCGCTGCTCGCGTAAGTTGCGGTTGAATCGCTGAGCCGCTGAAGCACCGAAGTACGGTTTCGGTGACGCTCACAGTGTGCCGAAAACGAACAAAGCCTCCCTTTCCGGGAGGCTTTGTTTTTTCCGCGTCATCGCGCGCTGTACACACGTCGCACACGCATACAGCGCGCGCAACCAGCCCCGCCACGCGCATCCCGTAAAATAGCCGCACCGTGTTCGCACTTCATCGAATTCGTCTCATGTTTGCCCGACTTCCCCTGTATTGGCGCCTCGTGCGGATGGACAAGCCGATCGGCAGCCTGCTGTTGCTATGGCCGACGCTCAACGCGCTGTGGATTGCGTCCGGCGGTCATCCGTCGTGGCAGCTGCTGGTGATCTTCATCGTTGGCACCGTATTGATGCGCTCGGCTGGCTGCGCGATCAACGACTATGCGGACCGCGATTTCGATCGCCACGTGAAGCGCACTGAAAGTCGCCCGCTCACGTCGGGCAAGATCAACGCGTGGGAAGCGATCGCACTCGCTTTGGGTCTGTCGCTGCTCGCGTTTCTGCTGATCCTGCCGCTCAACGCACTGACCAAACAGTTGTCGGTGGTCGCGCTGTTCGTCGCCGGCTCGTATCCGTTCACCAAGCGTTTCTTCGCAATTCCGCAAGCGTATCTCGGCATCGCGTTCGGCTTCGGCATTCCGATGGCGTTCGCCGCGGTGCAGGGCCATGTGCCGCTGCTCGGCTGGGTGATGCTGCTCGCGAATATCTTCTGGTCGGTCGCGTACGACACCGAATATGCGATGGTCGATCGCGATGACGACATCAAGATCGGCATCCGCACGTCGGCGCTGACGTTCGGCCGTTTCGACGTGGCCGCGATCATGCTGTGCTATGCGGTGACGCTCGGGATTTACGTCGGCGTCGGCGTGATGCTCGGTTTCGGCGTGCTGTACTGGCTGGGCTGGGCGGCCGCGGTTGGTTGCGCGATCTATCACTACACGCTGATTCGCAACCGCGAACGCATGCCGTGTTTCGCCGCATTCCGGCATAACAACTGGCTCGGCGGCGCGCTGTTCGTCGGGATTGCCGCGCATTACGCGGTGGCTTCGTTTTAATTTTCGCCGGCGCTTTTTAAAACCGCTGCGATGTATAGACGCCGTAGCCGCTTGCCCTGATTCGACGGGCGAGCCGCGCTACGGCGTATTTGTTTCCGCTTCCGTTTCTGGTGGACGAGCGGCTTACTGCTTGCCGAACTCGTCGCCCATCTCTTTCGCACGCGCATCGGCGGCCAGCGCGCCGCGCACGATCGCTTCGCCGATACCGCTCGCGGCGAACGACGCCAGCGCCGCCGCGGTCGTGCCGCCCTTCGATGTCACACGCTCGCGCAGCACGCTCAGCGGCTCGTCGGAATTGGCCGCGAGTTGCGCGGCGCCGGCGAAAGTCGCGACCGCGAGCGCACGGCCCTGCGCTTCGTTCATGCCGAGCTGGCGCGCCGCTTCCTGCAGCGCTTCGATGAAATAGAACACGTAGGCGGGCCCGCTGCCGGAGATCGCGGTGACCGCGTCGATCTTCGCTTCGTCGTCGAACCACACGGTATCGCCGACCGCGCCGAGCACCTGTGACGCCAACGCACGGCCCGCTTCGTCGACGTTGCTCGTTGCTACCAGCCCCGTCACGCCCATGCCGATCAAGGCCGGCGTATTCGGCATCACGCGCACGATGCGGCTATGGCCGTTCAGCCAGCGCGACATATCGGCGATGCGAATGCCGGCGACGATGCTGATCGCCAGTTGTGACGCCTGCAGATGCGGCGCCACCGTTTCGGCGACGCCCTTCAGAATCTGCGGCTTGACCGCGAGCACGACCGCGTCGTAGCCGGCGAGCGCGCCGTCCGCGGCGACGCCGGTGCGGATGCCGAATTGCTGCTCGTTGCGCTTGCGCGCGTCTTCGTTCGGATCGATCGCGTACAGGTCAGCGGGCGCGACGCCCCGCTTGATGAGGCCGCCGATCAACGCCGCGGCCATATTGCCGCCGCCGATAAACGCAATTTTCATGATGGTCCGGTGAGGTTCAGGTGAGAGGCTGGATGCGGTGACGGGCCCGGCTGATCGCGCGCGGGCCCACGAAAAATCTCAATGCGAACTCAGTGCGAATAGTCGCGCGCGCCGAAGATCGCGGTGCCGACGCGCACGATCGTCGCGCCTTCGAGCACCGCTGCTTCGAGGTCCGCCGACATGCCCATCGACAGCGTATCGAGCGCGAGCCCGTCGCCGCGCAAGCGCTCGAACAGCTCGCGCAACTCGCGATGCGGCGCGCGCTGCGCGTCGAGATCGCCGGCCGGTTCGGGAATCGACATCAGGCCGCGCAATGTCAGCTTCGGCAGCACGGCGATCTGCCGTGCGATATCGGCCGCCTCGGCGATGCCGACACCGCTTTTCGACGCCTCGCCGCTGACATTGACCTGCAAACAGACGTTCAGCGGCGGCAGATTGTCGGGGCGCTGCTCCGAAAGCCGCTGCGCGATCTTGAGCCGATCGACCGAATGCACCCAGTCGAAATGCTCGGCGACCGGGCGCGTCTTGTTCGATTGCAGCGGGCCGATGAAATGCCATTCGAGCGATGCGCGCAGATCGGCGAGCGTCTGAATCTTGTCGAGCGATTCCTGCACGTAGTTCTCGCCGAACGCGCGCTGGCCGGCCGCATGGGCGGCGCGCACGGCATCGGCGGGAAACGTTTTGGAGACCGCGAGCAGCATCACCGCCTGCGGGTCGCGGCCGGCCGCTTGCGCGGCCTTCGCGATGCGCTGCCGCACTTCATCGAGGTGGTGAGCGACGCGGTTGGCGGCGGGGTTGGCGGCGCAGTTGGCGGAGTTGTGATCCAGATCGGACATGAACAGAACCGGTATTCAGCGAAGACGATGCCCCGATTATACGGACAGCATGTGCTCGACCAATTCGATCCAGTGCGCGACCGGCGTCGACGTGCCGCTTTGCAGGTGCGCGATGCAGCCGACGTTCGCCGACACGATCACCTGCGGCTCCTGTGCCTGCAAGCGCTCGAGCTTCTGATCGCGTAATGCGTACGACAGCCGCGGCTGCGTCATCGAATAGGTGCCGGCCGAGCCGCAGCACAGATGACTGTCGGCGGGCAGGCGCACTTCGACGCCGAGCGCGGTCAGCAACTGTTCGACCTTGCCGCGAATCTGCTGCCCATGCTGCAGCGTGCACGGCGGATGAAACGCGACCGTATGCACCGAGCGGCGCCGCGTGGTCGCGACCAGCTGGTCTTCGAACTCGGGCAGGATCTCGGCGATGTCGCGCGTCAGCTCGACGATACGGCGTGCCTTCTCCGCATAGGCCGGATCGTGGCGCAGCAGATGCGCGTATTCCTTCACGGTCGCGCCGCAGCCCGACGCATTCATTACGATCGCCTCGACGCCCTGCTCGACGTAGGGCCACCATGCATCGATGTTGGCGCGCAGATCGTCGAGCGCCTCGTCGTTGTAGCCGAGATGCAGGCGGATCGCGCCGCAGCAGCCGGCCTCGGGCGCGACCACCGTTTCGATGCCGAGCGCGTCGAATACCCGTGCGGTCGCGATGTTGACGTTCGGCATCATCGACGGTTGCACGCAGCCCGCGAGCATCAGCATCTTGCGTTCGTGTTTCGCGGTGGGCCATTCGAGCGGGCGTTGCCGCGCAGGCACCTTGTCGCGCAGCTTCTTCGGCAGCACGCCGCGGAAGTGCTGCCCCAGCCGCATCGCCGGCGTGAAGATCGCGCTGTTCGGCACGACGCTCGCGAGCACGCGGCGCACCATGCGCTGACCGAGCGGGCGATGGACTTTTTCCTCGGTGATCTTGCGGCCGATTTCGACCAGCCTGCCGTACTGCACGCCGGACGGGCACGTCGATTCGCAGTTGCGGCAGGTCAGGCAGCGGTCGAGATGAGTCTGCGTGCTGCGCGTGACCGGTGCGCCTTCGACCATCTGCTTGATCAGATAGATGCGCCCGCGCGGGCCGTCGAGTTCGTCGCCGAGCAGTTGATAGGTCGGGCAGGTCGCCGTGCAGAAGCCGCAGTGCACGCATTTGCGCAGGATGGCATCGGCTTCGTCGCCATCGGGCGTATTGCGAATGAAGTCCGCGAGGTTGGTTTGCATCGCGTCGCTCAGAAGTCGGAGTAGAGACGGCCGCGATTGAAGATGCGGGCCGGGTCGAAAGCGTGTTTGAGGCCGCGATGGATTTTCATCAGCGGCGCGGGCAGCGGCGTGAAGACACCGGCGCTGCGGTCGTAGCCGTGACCGCTGCGGAAAATCGTTGCGTGGCCGCCGGCCTGCTTCGCGCTGATGCGCACGGTCTGCGCGTCGGTGTCGGTGATCCACCAGCGCTGGCCGCCGCCCCATTCCATCAGTTGCGCGCCGGGCAGTTGCAGCGGCTCGGTGATCGACGGCAGTGCGAGACGCCACAGCGCGGCCTTCGGCGGAATCGCCGCAAAAAACGAATCGGTCTGTTCGCGCAGGCCGGCCCAGAAACGCTCGGCCTCCACCGCATCGACGACTTCGCCGCCGAGTGCCGTGCGCGCCGCCTTGACCGCGGCCTCGGCGCCCGCGAGCCGCGCCGCGAGCGTGCCGTTGCGCCATGCGCTGGCGTTGATCGGCAGCGGCCGGCCGGCCCATTCGTTGAGTTTGCGGACGGCATCCGTGCCGTTCATGTCGAATTTCAGCGTGGCTTCGGACTGCGGCAGCGGCAGCACCTTGATCGACAGTTCGAGGATCAGGCCGAGCGTGCCGAGCGAGCCCGCCAGCAGACGCGATACGTCGTAGCCCGCGACGTTCTTCACCACCTGGCCGCCAAAGTGCAGCGTCTGCCCCTGGCCGTTCATCACGACGGCGCCGAGTACGAAGTCGCGTGCCGCGCCGACGGCCGGCCGGCGTGGGCCGGAAATGCCGGCGGCGATGCAGCCGCCGAAGGTGGCTTGAGGACCGAAGTGCGGCGGCTCGAACGCGAGCATCTGGTCGTGCTCGGCGAGCGCGGCTTCGATTTCCAGCAGCGGCGTGCCCGCCCGCGCGGTGATCACGAGTTCGGCCGGGTCGTACGCGATGATGCCGCGATAAGCGCGCGTGTCGAGGATTTCACCTTCCAGCGTCTGGCCGTACCAGTCCTTGGTGCCGCCGCCACGGATGCGCAACGTGCGCCCTTCGGCACTGGCCGAACGCACGCGTTCCGACCATACCGCGACGATGTCATCCTCTTCCATGGTGTCCTGCTCGTTGTGTTTCGACTGATTGTACCGGGCGGAGGCTCGCTGGCAACCCGGAGCGCACCCGTAGCGGCGGCCGGCGTAAGCCGCTGAAGGGGGCGGTGGGCCCCGCGTTGTCGCGCGCTGGCCGCAACGCGTGGGTCAGCGCGCGGGGCGGCGCGCAGCTGATGCGCGATGCCGGAGCAGACGCTAGAAGCGCGGTAGATCGGGATGAGGCAGCAGCCCGCCGCGCACGTGCATCTTGCCGTATTCGGCGCAGCGCGCTCGGGTCGGAATGCCCTTGTCGGGGTTCAGCAGACCAGGCGCGTCGAACGCCCGCTTGACCGCGTGGAACGCATCGCGCTCTTCCGGCGAGAACTGCACGCACATCGAATTGATCTTTTCGATGCCGACGCCATGCTCGCCCGTCACCGTGCCGCCGAGTTCGACGCAGGCCTCGAGGATGTCGGAGCCGAATGCTTCGGCGCGATGCCATTCGTCCTTGTCGTTGCCGTTGAACAGGATCAGCGGATGCATATTGCCGTCGCCGGCATGGAACACGTTGATGCAGCGCAGCCGGTACTTTTTTTCCATTTCCTCGATGCGAGCGAGCAGCGGTCCGATACTGCGGCGCGGCACGGTGCCGTCCATGCAGTAGTAATCCGGCGAAATGCGGCCGGCGGCCGGGAACGCATTCTTGCGCCCGGACCAGAAGCGCAGCCGCTCGGCTTCCGAGCGCGAAATCTGGATGCGGGTCGCGCCATGCTCGCGCAGCACCGCGGTCATGCGCACGACTTCGTTGGCGACTTCTTCAGGCGTGCCGTCCGATTCGCACAGCAGGATCGCCGCCGCGTCGAGGTCGTAGCCCGCGTTGACGAATTCCTCGACCGCGCGCGTGGCCGGCTTGTCCATCATCTCGAGCCCGGCCGGAATGATGCCCGCCGCGATGATGCCCGCGACCGCGTCGCCACCTTTTACGACGTCGTCGAAACTCGCCATGATCACCTGCGCCGTTTGCGGCTTCGGGATCAGCTTGACGGTCACTTCGGTGACGATCGCGAACATGCCCTCGCTGCCGATCATCACCGCGAGCAGATCGAGCCCGGGCGCGTCCGGCGCGAGCGAGCCGAATTCGACGATCTCGCCGTCCATCGTTACCGCGCGAACCCGCAGCACGTTATGCACGGTGAGGCCGTACTTCAGGCAATGCACGCCACCGGAGTTTTCGGACACGTTGCCGCCGATCGTGCAGGCGATCTGCGACGAGGGGTCCGGCGCGTAGTAGAGGCCATACGGCGCGGCGGCTTCGGAGATTGCGAGGTTGCGCACGCCTGGCTGCACGGTCGCGGTGCGCGCATACGAGTCGACTTCGACGATCTTCCTGAAGCGCGCGAGCGACACGACCACGCCATGCCGGATCGGCATCGCGCCGCCGGACAGCCCGGTGCCCGCGCCGCGCGGCACGATCGGCACTTCGAGGCGGTGGCAGATCTGCACGATGCGCTGCACCTGCGATTCGGTTTCCGGCAACGCGACCGCGAGCGGCAGACGCCGGTAGGCCGCGAGGCCGTCGCACTCGTACGCGACGGTGTCTTCCTCGCGGTGTAGCAGACAGTGGTTCGGCAACACGGCCATCAGCGCCTGCACGACTTCGCGCTGGCGCTGGGCGAGTACTTCAGCCGACAGTTCAGCGGGTGCGTTCATGTGATTCGTCTCCCTCGTGGCTTTCGCCGCTCCGGCTCGTGGTTTGAGCCGGCTGTTTCAGGTGGCTAGTGACGGCGCCTGTTTATCCCGCTTGCCTCGTGCGCGTTGTTCATACCACCTGATTCATACCGTTTCTGTTTCGAAGCCGGCGCGACGCAGCAGTGGAAGCGGCGTCGCGTCCTGCCTGCCTGCGATCCGTCAGGCCGCCCACGCGAAAATCTTGCCCGGGTTCATCAGGTTGCGGGGATCGAGCGCGTGCTTGATCGAGCGCATCGTATCCACCGCGACGTCGCCGTGTTCTTCCAGCAGGAAGCCCATCTTGTGCAGGCCGACGCCATGCTCGCCGGTGCAGGTGCCGTCCATGCGCAACGCGCGCTGCACGATGCGATGGTTCAGGCGCTCAGCTTCTTCGAGTTCTTCGGGCTTGTTCGGGTCGATCAGGATCGCGACGTGGAAGTTGCCGTCGCCGACATGGCCGACGATCGGGCAGGGCAGCGGCGATGCCTTCAGATCCTGCTCCGTTTCGACCACGCATTCGGCGAGGCGCGAGATCGGCACGCACACGTCGGTCGTGACCGCGCGGCAGCCGGGCTTCAGTTGCAGCATTGCGAAATAAGCGTTGTGACGCGCATTCCACAGACGGCTGCGATCTTCCGGCCGGGTCGCCCATTCGAAGCCTTCGCCCGCGTTCTGCGCGGCAATGTCCTGCACGAGTTCGGCCTGTTCTTTCACGCCGGCTTCGGTGCCATGGAATTCGAAGAACAGTGTGGGCGCTTCGCGCAGCGTCAGATTCGAATGGCGATTGATCGAGCGGATCGCGAGCGAATCGACGAACTCGACACGCGCGATTGGCACGCCGATCTGGATCGTTTCGATGACCGCGCGTACCGCGTCGCCCATCGACGGGAACGCACACACCGCGGCCGACACCGCTTCGGGCTGCGGATAAAGGCGCACGGTGATTTCGGTAATCACGCCGAGCGTGCCTTCCGAGCCGACGAAAAGACGCGTGAGGTCGTAGCCCGCCGACGACTTGCGCGCCCGCGTGCCGGTTTTGATCACGCGGCCATCGGCGAGCACGACCGTCAGGCCGAGCACGTTCTCGCGCATCGTGCCGTAGCGCACGGCATTGGTGCCCGACGCGCGCGTGGCCGACATGCCGCCGATGCTCGCGTCCGCACCCGGGTCGATCGGGAAGAACAGGCCGGTGTCGCGCAGTGCTTCGTTCAACTGCTTGCGCGAGATGCCGGGTTCGACGGTCACGGTGAGGTCTTCGGCGTTGATCGACAACACCCGGTTCATCTCCGACAGATCGATCGACACGCCGCCTTGTACCGCGAGCAGATGTCCTTCGAGCGACGAGCCGTTGCCATATGGAATGATCGGCACGTCGTACTGCCCACACAGTTTGACGGCGGTTTGCACGTCTTCGGTGGTGCGAGCGAACACGACGGCGTCAGGCAGTTGCGGATCGAAAGGGGACTCGTCGCGGCCGTGGTGCGCGCGCACGGCTTCGGCAACGGACACGCGGTCGCCGAACGCGGCTTTGAGGTTATTCAGCAGTTCGGCGGGAAACGGCCGGCGCAGCGGGGCCGGCGGCACGGGATGGTTCACGCATGTCTCCTATGTCGACCGGAGTTAGAGCAAAGCTCTTACTCCGGTCCCATGAAAATAGTTGCTGATATGCCGGGGCGCGGCTTCTTTTGCAGCATGCGCTTCATTCTACGCCGTTCGCCCGTGGGCCGGCGCCGGCTGGCTTGCGCCCATATAATGGCGGCGATTTTGCGATGCGTGCAATATGGATAAACGTGGTGTGCGATCGGATCGACGCGAGTGAATGGCGCTGGATTTGTGCTCGATTCGGCTTTGGTCCGGGTTGGGTTCGCGCGTCGTTTCTGCTGCGCTCGCACCCGGTTGTGCGCATCGCTTCTGAACACAGGGAGACATCATGGGTAATCGCCTGAGCAAGATCGCCACTCGCACCGGTGACGACGGGACCACCGGTCTCGGCGACGGCCGCCGCGTGCGCAAGGACAGCGCGCGCATCGCCGCGATCGGCGACGTCGACGAACTCAATTCGAATCTCGGCGTGCTGTTGTGCGAACACCTGCCCGACGACGTGCGCACCGCTCTGGTTGCGATTCAGCATGACCTGTTCGATCTGGGCGGCGAGTTGTGCATTCCCGGTCACACGATGATTACGGATCGGCATCTTGCGCAACTCGATGGCTGGCTCGCCGATTACAACGCAGCGTTGCCACCGCTAAAGGAGTTCATTCTGCCTGGCGGCTCGCGCGCGGCCGCGCTTGCGCATGTGTGCCGGACGGTATGCCGTCGTGCTGAACGCGCGATCGTCGCGCTCGGCGAGCACGAGGAACTCAACGCGGCGCCGCGTCAGTATGTGAACCGGCTCTCTGATCTGCTGTTCGTGCTTGCACGCGTGCTCAATCGCGCGGATGGCGGCACCGATGTGTTGTGGCAGCACGATCGCGGTACGCATTGAAGGCTGGCGCGAGCGCGTGCTTAACCGTGCGCCGCGCGCGCATTGGCCGGTGATTAGCCAATGGCAAGCGTCACCGGTTTGCCAATGCGGCTCATCATTTCGACGAGTGTGTCGATCGTGAACTTGGTGGTTTTCTTGTTGACGACGTCGGACACGCGCGGGCGCGACACCATCAGAATTTCCGCGGCTTCGGCCTGCTTCAGATGATGCTGTTCGATCCAGCTGGACAGCTCGCTCATCAGTTGTTCCTTCAGCAGCCGGGTGTCGTTGATCTGCTTTTGCGACGCGGCATGCAGGCGTTTTGCTTCTTCGGCGGAGAAGCCGAGTTCAAGAAACAGATTGCTGCCGGGTTTGCTTACGTGACGGATTTTGGTGTCGATCGTCATGTCAGGTTTTCCTCTCGTTAATGATTGCGCGGTAACGGGTTACGGCGATCTTTCTGTCTTGCACGCTGAGCTTCTGTGTTTTCTTCTGAAAACAATGCAGCACGTAAAGCGCTTCGACGTATTTGGTCACGTACATCACGCGAAAAATGCCGTTTTCTTCCCGGATGCGAATTTCGCGAGTTCCCGCGCCGATCGAGTCGAACGGCTTCCAGTCGTCGGGGTCGAGCCCTGCCTGAATCTTGTGGAGCTGAAACCCCGCGAGACGACGTGCTTCATCGGGAAAGGCGAGCAAATCGCAATAGCTGGAGCCTAGCCAGCGAATTTCTTTTTCCTGCTCCATAGCCGCCTTGATGTATAAAATCTTATACGTTTCACCCATCCCGGTCAAGTCATCCACGACCGGGCAACGAGCTGTTACGGTACAGAGGCAGGGCGCGGAGCACCATTCGTCCGAATGGCCAATAAAAAAACCCGGTTCGAAATCGAACCGGGTTTTCGACGCATCGCTGACAGCCAGTCGCGTCAGCGCTGAAGCAGGAAGTTAATTGCCGCTGCCGCGCGCGACGCGACGCTGCTTGACTGCTTCGGCAAGACCTTCGAGCACGGGAATGCTTTCGTCCCAGCCGATGCATCCATCGGTGATGCTCTGGCCATAGGCCAGCGCGCAACCTTCCTGCAGATCCTGGCGGCCCGCCACGAGGTGCGATTCGACCATCACACCGACGATCCGCTCGTCGCCCGAAGCGATCTGGCGGCTGATGTCCGCGCATACCGGAATCTGGTTCTCGTGCTTCTTCGAGCTGTTCGCATGGCTCGCGTCGATCATCAGGCGCGCGGCGAGACCTGCCTTGCCGATGTCGCTGCAGGCCACATTGACGCTATCGGCGTCGTAGTTCGGTGTCTTGCCGCCGCGCAGGATGATGTGGCAATCCTCGTTGCCCGCGGTCGACACGATCGCCGAGTGGCCACCCTTCGTGACCGACAGGAAATGGTGCGGTTGCGAGGCGGCCTTGATGGCATCGACGGCGATCTTGACATTGCCGTCCGTGCCGTTCTTGAAGCCGACCGGACACGACAGTCCCGAGGCGAGTTCACGGTGCACCTGCGACTCGGTGGTGCGCGCGCCGATCGCGCCCCACGAGATCAGGTCCGCGATGTACTGCGGGCTGATCATGTCGAGGTATTCGGTGGCGGCCGGCAGGCCCAGTTCGTTGATGCGCAACAGCAACTCGCGCGCGGTGCGCAGGCCGTCGTTGATCTTGAAGCTATTGTCCAGATGCGGGTCGTTGATCAGGCCTTTCCAGCCCACCGTCGTGCGCGGCTTTTCGAAGTACACGCGCATCACGACTTCGAGTTCGCCGGCGAAGCGCTTGCGTTGCTCGATCAGTCGGCCGGCGTATTCGAGCGCAGCCTTGGTGTCGTGAATCGAGCACGGTCCGATGATCACGATCAGCCGGTCGTCCATACCGTGCAGGATGCGATGCATGGCATTGCGCGCGTCGTAGATCAGGCTGGATACGGTCTCGTCGCAGGCGAACTCGCGAATCAGGTGAGCGGGCGGCGTGAGTTCTTTCAGTTCGCGGATGCGGACATCGTCGGTATTGTGCAGGGGCATGTGGTTCTCCTGAAGCGGTTCGTAGCGTGTTCGCACGGGCAGCGGCGGTTGCGATCGAACAGCTGCCCCAGGCGGACGACAATCAAAAAATAGTCAACGGCAAAGTTTCGGATACGTTTGCAAAACGGGTTTCAAAAAAGCGGGTTTCAAAAAGCGTGAGGCGAAAAAAAACCGCCAGTCTGAGCTGGCGGTTTTTCGGGAATTCTTGGTGTCCTGCGTGCACTAACACCCCTCTCGATCCGCCAGCGGTCTGAGATACCAAAAAAAGTAAAAGTAAAACTTGGCGGACATGGCGAAATGAAATGTGTCGCTGGTCAAAAAGGGTGGTTGACTTTATAACCCGGTACGGGCTCGGCTGACAAGCTGGAGGCCGTAAAAATGCGGAAATTCCGCACGCTTCACGCGTTTCGTGCATGAGGCGTGCATTTGTTGCGCAGTCAGGCCGTACCGCCCACGGTCATGCGCTCGATGCGCAGCGTCGGCTGACCGACGCCCACCGGCACGCTCTGACCTTCCTTGCCGCACACGCCGACGCCCGAATCGAGCTTCATGTCGTTGCCGATCATCGTGATGTACTTCAGCGATTCCGGGCCGCTGCCGATCAGCGTTGCACCCTTGACCGGATACGTGATCTTGCCGTTCTCGATCATGTATGCCTCGGACGCCGAGAACACGAACTTGCCGTTCGTGATGTCGACCTGGCCGCCGCCGAAATTCACCGCATACAGGCCGTTCTTTACGGACGCGAGAATTTCCTGCGGATCCTTGTCGCCGTTGAGCATGTACGTATTGGTCATGCGCGGCATCGGCAGCGCCGCGTACGATTCGCGCCGCGCGTTGCCGGTGACCGGCATCTTCATCAGACGCGCGTTCAGCGTGTCCTGGATATAGCCCTTCAGGATGCCGTCCTCGATCAGCGTCGTGCACTGCGTCGGATTGCCTTCGTCGTCGATGTTCAACGAGCCGCGGCGGTTCGGCAGCGTGCCGTCGTCGACCACGGTGACGCCCTTCGCGGCGACCTGCTCGCCGATGCGTCCCGCGAACGCCGACGAACCCTTGCGGTTGAAGTCGCCTTCGAGGCCGTGACCGATCGCTTCGTGCAGCAGCACGCCGGGCCAGCCCGGGCCGAGCACGACAGTCATCGCGCCGGCCGGCGCCGGACGCGCGTCGAGATTGACGAGCGCCGCGTGTACCGCGTCGTCGACGTAGCGCGACAGCACTTCGTCGGTGAAATAGCCGTAGTCGAAGCGGCCGCCGCCACCGCCGCTGCCGATCTCGCGACGGCCGTTCTGCTCGGCGATCACCGTGACCGACACGCGCACGAGCGGCCGGATGTCGGCCGCGAAGCCGCCGTCGCTGCGCGCGACCAGCACCACGTCGTATTCGCCGGCGAGGCCCGCCATCACCTGCTGGATGCGCGGGTCGCGGCCGCGCGCCATCTTCTCGATGCGTTCGAGCAGCTTGACCTTGGCGGTCGCGTCCAGCGAATGCAGCGGATCGGACGGCAGGTACAGATCGCGCCCGGCGATACCGGTCAGCGACGAGGCCGCCTTGATCTTCTGCTTGCCGCCGCCTGCCTTGGCAATCGAACGGGTGGCGAGCGCCGCCTGACGAATTGCTTCTGGCGACAGATCGTCCGAGTACGCGAAAGCCGTGCGGTCGCCCGACACGGCGCGCACGCCGACGCCCTGGTCGATACTGAAGCTGCCCGATTTCACGATACCTTCTTCGAGACTCCACGCTTCGCTGCGCGTGTACTGGAAGTACAGATCCGCGTAATCGATGCGGTGCGTGAAGATTTCGGCGAGCGTGCGCGTGAGCAGCGACTCGTCCAGACCGTAGGGCGTGAGGAGGATGTCCTTGGCGGCGGCGAGATTACGGATACCGGGTTCGATGATGTTCATGCGAAGTATGTTCTGCTCGATACGAAGGGTTCGGGTGGCGCCTGCCCCGCTATATGCGTGACGGGCGCCGCAGTTTCAATGTCGATGCGGGCTTCAGTCGAGCACGCGATGACGCCAGGCGGGCAGGCTCTGCCGCACTTCGTCGATGCGCGCGCGTTCGAGGTTGCCGGCGACCACGCCGGCGCCCTCGTCGCGCACCGCGACGATTTCGCCCCACGGGTCGATCAGCATGCTGTGGCCCCACGTGCGGCGGCCATTTTCATGTTTGCCGCCTTGCGCCGCGGCGAGCACGTAGCACTGGTTTTCGATCGCGCGGGTGCGCAGCAGCAGCTCCCAGTGCGCGCGACCGGTCGTGTAGGTGAACGCCGACGGCACCACGATCAGCGCGCAGTCGCCCATGCGCCGATATAGCTCCGGGAAGCGCAGATCGTAGCAGACCGACAGGCCGACCCGGCCGAACGGGGCCTCGAAGCCGCGCACCTCGGTGCCGGGACGGATCGTGCGCGCTTCGTCGAACGATTCTTCGCCTTTCTCGAAATTGAACAGATGGATCTTGTCGTAGCGCGCGGCTTCGTTGCCGTCCGGGTCGAACACCAGCGTCGTGTTTAGCACGCGCGAGGCTTCCGGCGCGGTCAGCGGTAGCGTGCCGCCGATGATCCAGATGCGGTGGCGCCGCGCGGCATCGGCGAGAAAGCGCTGGATCGGGCCGTCCTGATAAGACTCGCGCACGGCGAGCTTGTCCGTGTCCTTGAAGCCCATGAAGCAGAAATATTCGGGCAGCAGCACGAGCTGCGCGCCATCGGCCGCGGCTTCATCGATCAGGCGCCCGGCCTCGGCCAGATTGCGCTCGCGATCGGGCGTGCTCACCATCTGCAGCGCGGCGACCCGGAACGGGCTGCCGGCGGGGCCGCTCGCTGCCGCGGCCGAAGAGGAAGAAGATATCTGTGTGTCGCTCATGAGCGTATCGAAAGACTCCCGGCAGGGCGGCGTGGCGAGGCGCACGCTGCTTGCATCGTTCAGGGCTGGCTTGGCGGCCGTCGACGCGCATTGGGTTGGGGCTGGAGGACCGGCCGTGTCTGGCCGGCTGGATCGGCGCCGAAGCGGGTTCAGGCAGGCCGGAGCGGCGGACCGGAAAAAACCGGCGTGGCCGGAACCAGCCCACGCGGCCAGCGAAACTCAGTGCGCTTCCACGGTCGAAGCGGGAGCGTCCATCTTACCCCGTTCGGTCGTGACCCGCTCGACGCGCGGCTTCGTCCACGAGCCGGTAATCCAGTACTCGCGCGCGAACACATGCGACACCGAGTGCGAGAACGCGAGGTCGGCGACCAGCGCGCCGAGACCAAACAGCGGATTGACGACCGTCGCGGCGACCACCGCCGCACCCGCGCTGACGGTCGGCACGACATGCAGGTGCATGTCCTGAGTCTTCTGCGCGATATCGACCGAGCCGGTCATCTCGGCGCGCGCCGGCGCGGTCACCATCCTGAAGTTATCGGTGCGGGCGATGCCGTCATGAATCTGCGCGGTGCCGGTCACGCTGGAGAACGGCAGCCCCTCGCCGATCACGTCGCGGAAATCGAGCGTCGCGATGCGTGCGAGGCTTTGCAGGCTGAGCACGCCAAGCAGCGTCGCGACGCCTGGATCGACCTTCAGGATCTGGCCGTGACGCAGATCGAGCGCGAGGTTGCCGTTGAGCGTCGTGTAGTCGATCGTGGTCGGGCCGCCTTGCCACGCTACCTTGCCCGCCAGCGAGCCGCTGCCGTTTTTCAGCGTCCTCGCGAGGCCGAAGCGTTCGAGTAGCGCGCCGGCGTCCTTGATGTCGAGCTTGAAATCGAACACGGTGCGCCGCGGCGTGGTTTCGTCCGGCGCGCTGTCGAGGTCGGTGGAGGTGCGCCAGTTCGCGGTGGCGGTGAGCGTCGCCGCCGGATTCGTCACGTCGAGCTTATCGAGCTGCCAGACCGGCACGCCGTTTTCCTCGAAGTTGTGTGCATTGACTTCCAGCTTGCCGATGTTGCGCTCGCGCAGGATCAGCTCGTCGACGACCAGATCGATCGACGGCATGTTGAGCGCCGGCGCCGACATCACCGGACCGAGCATGTCCTTGTCCGCGACCGACGGAATCACCACGCGCGCGAACCGTGCCTCCAGCTTGCCGGGCGAATCGCGCGTGACGCCCGGCAGCCACGACACGTGGCCCGATACCTGATTCGACGCGATGTTCGCCTGCCAGGTGCGATCCATGTGCGATGCGCCGACGATCACGTTGTCCCAGTGACGCTTGAAGAGCGTCAGCGTGTCGATGTGCAGCGCGAAGCGGCTCGGCAGGAATTGCGTGACGGTCGGATTAGGCGTGGGCGCGGGCGTGGCCGTCCGCGAGCCGGCGGCGTTGGCGCCGGTCGTGCCGCTGGCACCGTTCGCCGCGGCCCCGGCGCGCAACTGCGCGGCGAGCGCGCGCCATGCATCGGCGTCGAACGCCTTCACGTCGACCGCGGCGACCACACCCTCGGACGGCAGATCCGCCGGCCGGTTCACGCCGATCGCGCCGCGCACCACCTGCGGCGGCGTATTGGGCTGCAGCTTCGGCTGATAGCGCAGCACGTAAGCGGCGGTGGCCGGCCCGAACGTGAGGTCGAGCCGCTCCAGTCCGGCATCGCCGGGCGCCGTCGCCGGATTGACCGCGAAGTGCAGCGGCATTGGCGTGCCGACCGGTTTGTTGAACGGCGCCGGGAAGTCGAGCGCGAGCCCTGTCAGATCGGAGTCCGCGCTGACTTCCGGCAAGCTGCCGCGCGCGCCGCTGACGTTCAGCGCGTACGGCGCGCTGCCGCTCATATGCGTGAGCACCTGCTCGGCCGGGCCATGCAGATTGAGGCCGCGCGCCGCATCCACGGCGATATGGCCGCCGAGCGCGAGCGCGTACCTGCCGTCCTGGCGCAGGCCGCCGTTCGCGTGCACGTCGCCGCCGAGGAACTGCCCGGAGAGTCGGTCGAGCTGAGCCGTGTGTTCGGTGAAACGCACGCGGCCGTTCAGCTGCGACAGCGGCGGCACGTTGTTCGCACTGAGCCGGTTGTTCTCGAAGCCGACCGTGCCTTCCACGCTGACATGCGGCTTCGGTATGCGCGGAATCGTCAGCTTGAGCGCGAGCGACGCGGGCCCTTCGGCGCGGATCCGCTCGGTCTGGTGCCGCGCCATGATGCCGAGCGAGCTGTCGTTCACATAGTCGAGCATGTCGCCGAGCGGCCCGCGCGCGTTGCCCTGGATCGTCAGGTTCGAGCCTTTCGTGCCGAGGTCGTCGATCCTGCCGCGCACGCCGGTGAGCGCGACGCGCTCGTATCGCCCGCGCTCGATGTCGAAGCGCAGCACGTTCTGCTTCAGTTCGAATACGCCGTCGATGCCGTCGAACGCCGGCCATACGTTCGGTGTGCCGTTGCGCATCTTGCGCGGCGGAAACGGCGTCGGGTCGAATCTGCCGCCGGTGAACGGCGCGACGATATGGAACAGGCCGGCGTCGGGGTCGCGCGCATACGGGAACTTGGTCAGATCGCCATGTATCTCGATCGTGGCGCCGCGCGAAATGCCCGCCTGCAAGCCGTGGCCGAGGTAGATGCGGGTTTTTTCGGGGACCGCGGTCGGTAGATAACGGGCGATGTGCGCCACCTGCGCGCGCTGGAAGTCGGCCTTCAGATCGAGCGAGCCGCGGCCGTGGCCCGGGTTGCTGTAGTCCGCGGTCGCGGTGGCGGAAACGTCGGCGTTCGACACGCTGACATCGGCTAGCTTCAGCGCGAACGCCGGGCGCGTGCTGTCGGCGTCTCTCGGCAGCATCGTCCAGTCCGCGCGGGCGTGCAGACGGTCGAGCTTCAGGCGCGGATCGTCGAATACGCCCGGCAGCGTGATCGCGACGTTCGACGTGTCGAGCACCGCCTTGCCGCCTTTTTCGTCGGCATCGACACTGCCCCACAGATTTTCGATGCCGGGTATGCCGGCGCGCGGATGGCCGCGCGGCGTGAGCCCCGGCCCCGGCTCCTGGGCGGCGAAGCTGATGCCCTGCAGATCGCCCTTGAAGCGATAACGCTCGATCGGCTCCGAGCCCGTCGGCCGATGGTCGCTGCCGACCTCGCCCGATTCCGGCTTGCCGCGCTCCACCTCGATCACATAGTCCGACACCATCCCGCGCGGGTTGATCCGTACGAGTTCGTTCAGGAAGCGCCGCGGCAGCGGCAGCGCCCGGCTGAATTCGGCGAGGATGCCGAGGTCGACGCGATCGCCGCTGACGCTCAGCAATTGCCCATGCTGCTGCGACGCGGTCCGGTAACGCCCGTTCAGCGTCTGGAGGCTCAGGGTACGGGTGAGCGGCGTGCCGTCTTCGAGCGGCGGTACGCCGAGTTCAGCGCGCAGATCGGCGAGTTGCAGCTTGTAATCGCCTTCGCCCGCTTCGACGCGCCACAGAAAATGCGACATCGGCATCAGCAACTTCGGCTGCGTCGGGCGTACACGCAGCGCGACGTCGGTGCCGTTCAACTGGCCGCCCGCGTTGG
Organism: Paraburkholderia sp. ZP32-5; assembly: GCF_021390495.1. Taxonomy (NCBI): domain Bacteria; kingdom Pseudomonadati; phylum Pseudomonadota; class Betaproteobacteria; order Burkholderiales; family Burkholderiaceae; genus Paraburkholderia; species Paraburkholderia sp. ZP32-5. The sequence continues at coordinate 593,162 of NZ_JAJEJP010000001.1, forward strand.
TCATGCGGCCTTCGCTGAAGTCTATCCAGATCGCATTGTCGATGCGGCCGGCGAACGTCTCGATCGGGAATTTGACGTAGCGCGCGAGCGTCGGCAGATCGACCGGACCGGTCGAGATGTATGCCTGGCCGGTCCAGTTGATCGGCTTGCCGATCGCGGACAGCGGCGCGTGCCGGAAGTGCGTGCGGAAATCGAGCGGGCCTTGCAGCAACTTGCCTTCGGGCGGCGCCTGCAAGGCCATGCGGTGGTCGTAACCGTCGTTGAGGATCGCGATGCGGATGTCGCGCAAGGCGAGCTCCGGCGCGTCGCGCGTCGCGTCGTGCCAGCGCAGTACGCCGCCGCGCACGACGATCGCCTGCTGGCGCAGCAGCCAGGTGGACAGCGTGTCGTTGCCGCTATGGCGGGTCGGCACCGGCACCCCCGCCACCGACAGCACGCCGTCTTCGCTGCGCGAGACCAGCACGTCCGGCTGATCGACGATCAGGCTCGACAGCGCCGGTCGAAACTCCCACAGCGAGTGCCACGACACCGTCGCGGTCGCGTGCGGAATCGTCAGTGCGGGGTGTCCGTCGTGATCGCGGATGACCAGGTTGGTGACGTCGAGACCGGGCTGGAAGCCGCTCCAGTGCGGCGCCAGCCGGCCGATCGTGAACTGGGTGTGAAGTTTCTCGGAGACCGCGGCTTCGATGCGCGGCCGGAACGCGTCGATACGCGGCAGCACCATGTAGCGCAAGCCGAGGAACAGTGCCGTGGCGATGAAGTACAGAATCAGCGCGAGCGTGACGAGCACGCGCAAGGTCCGGCGCAGCACGATGTGGTCGCTTGCGCTCACATGCCGGGCCAGCTCTTGTTCGTGCGGGTCGGCGGGATCGTTTCGCTCGGACATGCTGCGGCGGCTGGGCGTATGGTAGTTTTGCGAATTAACGACGAAATGTAACACACGGAAATGCCTCGGCGGACCTCCTGCAAACCCTGTCCGCACGCCGCCTCGCGGCCTGTCAGGGCCATCCGGCAAGGCACTCGGCGCGCTGCTTCGCGCATCGGTTACGATCCACCGACGTGCAACGAAACAACATCAGAACAACACCAGACGACGCCAATCAAGCAACGAGCGAGCCCGATTTTTGATGACTGACGCCACCCTCCTGAATTCCAGCTATTCCCACTACGCCGCGCGCGCCGCCGCGGCCCGCCCATCGCTCGTCGCGCAGGTCAGCGCGCTTGCCGCGGCACCGCTCACGCGCGAGCGTATCGACGCGCGTCTCGATGCGTTATGCGCCGAGGCCGCCGGTAACTTCGGCGCGACGTTGAACGAAGAGGCGCTCAAGCGCGCGCTGCGCCAGTTGCGCACCGAGGTGTTCTGCGCGGTGATGGAGCGCGACCTGGCAGGTGTTGCCGATATCGCCGAGGTGACCGGCGCGATGACCGATCTCGCGGAAGCGACGATCCAGCGCGCGCTCGCGGTGCTCACCGCCGATCTCGAAGCGCTGTACGGCGAGCCGCGCGGCCCGCAGGGCGAACGGTTGACGCTCGGCGTGGTCGGCATGGGCAAGCTCGGCGGCCGTGAGCTGAACGTATCGTCGGATATCGACCTGATCTTCATTTATGAAGACGATGGCGAAACCGCCGGCGGCCAGCGTTCGCCGCTCGCGACTCAAGAGTTCTTCACGCGCCTCGGCAAGCGGCTGATCGGCGCGCTCGCCGAAGTGACCGCCGACGGCTACGTGTTCCGCGTCGACATGCGGCTGCGGCCGAACGGCGATTCGGGACCGCTCGTGTGCAGTCTCGGCATGCTCGAAGAATATTTCTACGTGCAGGGCCGCGAGTGGGAGCGCTATGCGTGGATCAAGGGGCGGCTCGTGTCGGAAGGCGAAAGCGCGGCGGCGCAGCGGCTGTCGAAGCAGCTCGATGCGATCGTCACGCCGTTCGTCTATCGCCGCTATCTTGACTTCGGCGTGATCAGCGCGATTCGCGCGCTGCATCTGCAGATTCGCCAGGAGGCGCAGCGCCGTGCGTCGATGCGGCCCGACAAGGCCGACGACATCAAGCTCGGGCGCGGCGGTATCCGCGAAATCGAATTCAGCGCGCAGGTGTTCCAACTGATTCGCGGCGGCCAGGACGCGGGCTTTCGTGTACGGCCGACGCTCGCGGTGCTGCGTCACGCGGCGACGCACGGGCTGATGGATCCGTCGGTTTGCGTGAAGCTGTCGCAGGCCTACCGGTTCCTGCGCGAACTCGAACACCGTCTGCAGTACCGCAACGATGCGCAGACTCACGCGATGCCGGTCGACGCCGAGGACCGCGTGGCGCTCGCGCGCGCAATGGGCTGCGACGACTACGCGGCGCTGATGACGAAGCTCGACGCGCATCGCGAATTCGTCGAGCAGCAGTTCGATCAGATTTTCGCCGACAAGGTGGGCGGCCGCGATGGCTGCGCGGTGCCCGAGGACGGCGCGGCCGCTTGGGTGTGGAGCAGCGCGCTTGCCGACGACAGCGCGGACGATGCGTTGCGCGCGCGTCTGATCGAACTCGGCGTGGCCGAACCCGGCGATCTGCTCGCGCGGCTGCAGGCGGTGTGGCGCTCGGCGCGCTACATGGGCCTCGCCGAGCGCAGCCGGCAGCGTTTCGACATCGTCGCGCAGCGCGCGCTCGAAGCCGCGCGCACGCTGGAGCCGGCTGCACGGCGCGGCAATACGATCGCGCGTTTTTTCGACCTGCTCGAAGCAGTGAGCCGGCGCGGCGCGTACCTCGCGCTGCTGACCGAATATCCGCAGGCGCTGCATCAGGTGCTGGCGGTGCTGGGCGGCTCGCGTTGGGCGGCCGGCTATCTGATTCGCCATCCTCAACTGCTCGACGAATTGCTCGACGGCGAGGCGATCAACAGTCCGTTCGACTGGCCGGAATTCAAACGCACGCTGCGTCTGCGGCTCGCTGCCGCAGACGGCGTCGAGCAGCAGATGGACCTGTTGCGTCATGCGCACCAGGCCGAGGTGTTTCGCATTCTGCTGATCGACCTGGCCGGCAAGCTGAGCGTCGAACATGTGAGCGACCGGCTGTCCGAACTTGCCGACGCGGTGCTCGACGTCGCGCTCGAAGCCGTGTGGAACCAGTTGGCGAAACGTCATCGCGACGCGCCGCGCTTCGCGGTGATCGCATACGGCAAGCTCGGCGGCAAGGAACTCGGCTACGCGTCGGACCTCGATCTGATCTTTTTGTACGACGATCCCGACGATGCCGCCGCCGATGTCTACGCGACCTACACGCGGCGTCTGATCACGTGGCTCACTACCGCGACCGGCGCCGGCACGCTGTTCGATATCGACTTGCGGCTGCGGCCGAACGGCGAATCGGGCCTGCTCGTCACCGATCTCGACGCCTTCCGCCGCTATCAGCTGCGCGAGGGCGACGCGGCGAATACCGCGTGGGTCTGGGAGCACCAGGCGCTGACGCGCGCGCGTTACTGCGCGGGCGATGCCGAGATCGGCGCGAAGTTCGAGGCGATCCGCGAACAGGTGCTGACGACGCCGCGCGAAGCGGCGCCGCTCGCCAAGGAGATCGTCGAGATGCGCACGCGCGTCGAGGCGGGGCACCCGAACCATACGCCGGAGCTGTTCGATCTGAAGCACGATCGCGGCGGCATGGTCGATATCGAATTCACGGTGCAGTACTGGGTGCTGCTGCACGCGGCAAGCGATCCCGAACTGATCCGCAACACCGGCAATATCGCGTTGCTGCGCGAGGTGTCGCGTTTCGGTTTGATGAGCGAGGCGGAAGCGGAGACCGTCGGCGCCGCGTATCGGCGGTATCGCAAGTTGCAGCACACGCTGCGGCTCGACGGGATGGAGAAGGCGCGGGTCGATCCGTCGCTGGTGAGTGCCGAGCGCGACGCGGTGTTGGCGTTGTGGAAGAGGGTGTTTGGCTAACGCGTGGAAGTACTGCGCGTAGTGCGGAAACGTGGCCGGGATCGCGATGGCATCCCGGCCATTTTTTTCAAGCTGCGCGAATGGCTACGCGCGGCGCGAACCGCAGCGTGAACGTAAGCACGGACCTAAGCGGCCAGCATTTCCTTCGCGTGCTTGCGCGTGGTTGCCGTGATTTCGAGACCGCCGAGCATCCGCGCGACTTCCTCGATGCGGCTCGCCTTGTCGAGCGACGTCACGCTGCTCACCGTGCCGCCTTTGCCGTTGGTGGTCTTCGCGACCTGGAAGTGTTGATCGCCGCGCGCGGCAACCTGCGGCAAGTGGGTCACGCACAGCACCTGACGCGCCTCGCCCAGCTGATGCAGCAGCCGCCCGACCACTTCGGCGACACCGCCGCCGATGCCGGTATCCACTTCGTCGAAAATCAGTGTCGGCGTCGGGCTGGCCGCGCTCGCGATTACCGCCAGCGCGAGACTGATACGCGCGAGTTCGCCGCCCGACGCGACTTTCGCGAGCGGCCGCAACGGCACGCCGGCGTGCCCCGCTACGCGAAATTCGATCTGCTCGAGCCCGTGCGCGCCGCCTTCGGGCAGCGGCACCAGCGCGACTTCGAAGCTGCCGCCTTTCATCGACAGTTCCTGCATGCCGGTCGTGACCGCCTGGCCGAGCGCCTTGCCCGCTTTGGCGCGCGCCTTCGACAGTTTTTTCGCTTCGGCGACGAAAGCTTCTTTCGCTTTTGCCTCGGCGGCGCGCAGGCTGTCGAGGTCGGCGGCGGCATCGAGCGCGGCCAGTTGCGCGCGCCGCGCTTCGTGTTCTTCCGACAATGTCTCGGGCTGCAGACGGAATTTGCGCGCGGCCGAGTGCAGCGCATCGAGACGCTTTTCGACTTGCGCGAGCCGGTCCGGGTCGAGTTCGAGCCTCTGCGCGTAGTGGCTGAGCGAATACGCGGCTTCCTGCAACTGGATCTCGGCCGGTTCGAGCGCGGCCAGCACGTCGTTCAGCGCCGGGTCGATCTCAGCCAGGTCACGCATCTTCGAGACGATCGAGGCGAGGTGCGCGATCATCGCCTCGTCCGATTCGGACAGCGCGCCGAGCGCGCCTTGTACGCCGTCGATCAGATTGGCGGAATGCGACAGCCGCTTATGCTCCGCGTTGATCTCTTCCCATTCGCCCGGCTGCGGCGCGAGCTTGTCGAGTTCGGTGAGCTGCCACGCGAGCCGTTCCCGTTCGAGCTGCAGTTCGCGATCGCGCGTTTGCGCAAGCTCGATGGCCTGGGCCTTGTCGCGCCACGCACGCCACGCGCGGCTGACGGACGCCGCAGTATTCGACAGGCCCGCGTGCGTGTCGAACAGTTCGCGCTGCGCGTCCGGGCGCATCAGCAACTGGTGCGCATGCTGGCCGTGAATATCGACCAGCATTTCGCCGACCTCGCGCAACTGCGCGAGCGTCGCGGCGGTACCGTTGATGAACGCGCGCGAGCGGCCGTTCGCGTCGACCACCCGCCGCAGCATCACGGTGCCGCCGGGCTGGCCGTCGTCGGCCGCGCCGAGCGCTTGCGCGTCGAGCCATGCGTCGACCTGCGCATGCGTTTCGAATTCCGCGGTGATGTCGGCGCGGCTCTCGCCGGTGCGCACGACGCTCGCATCGGCACGTGAGCCGAGCGCCAGCGCGAGCGCGTCGATCAGGATCGACTTGCCGGCGCCGGTTTCGCCCGAGAAAACAGTGAAGCCGCTGTCGAATTCGAGATCGAGCGCGGCGACGATGACGAAGTCGCGTATCGAGAGGTGGCGAAGCATGGAAGTCGTCGGGTGAGCGTGAGAGTCGGGTGGCGGCGGCGCGTACGTTCCAGCGGACTGCGCCGCTTATGGCCTCATGGCCGTGGGTCTGGCCTCGTGTCTTCTTCGTGCGACGGGTACTCGTTCCAGTGCAGCTTCTTGCGCAGCGTCGCGTAATGGCTGTAGCCGACCGGATGCAACATCGGCACCGTATGGCGCGAGCGGCGCACCTCGATCGTGTCGCCCAGCTCCAGCGACGTGAACGACTGCATGTCGAAATTAACGTTGACTTCGCGCCCGGAGACGATCTGGATGCTGACTTTGGAGTCGTCCGGCAGCACGATCGGCCGGTTCGACAGCGCATGCGGCGCGATCGGCACCAGCACGAAGCCCTGCAGCTGCGGATGCAGGATCGGCCCTTGCGTCGACAGTGCGTAGGCAGTCGAGCCGGTCGGCGTCGCGACGATCAGGCCATCCGAGCGCTGGTTGTACATGAAGCGGCCATCCACCGACACGCGCAGCTCCGCCATGCCCGAGAAGCCGCTGCGGTTGACCACCACGTCGTTGAAGGCGAGCGCATGGTAGATCGGCGTGCCGTCGCGCACGATGCGCGCTTCGAGCAGCGCGCGTTCCTCGCGCTCGAATTTGCCGGACAGCATTTGCGGCACGATCTCGCGCATGTCGGAGATCGGAATATCGGTGATGAAGCCGAGCCGGCCGTGGTTGATGCCGATCAACGGCGTGCGGTACGGCGCGAGCTGGCGGCCGATGCCTAGCATCGTGCCGTCGCCGCCGAGCACCACGGCGACGTCGGCGCGCGCGCCGATCTCGGCGGGCCGTAGCGCCGGGTAGTTAGTGACGCCGATTTCGGCGGCGGTGTCGGCCTCGAACACGACTTCGAGCCCGAGCTTCGCGATGCACGCGGCGAGCGCGGTCAGCGGCTCGCCGATGCCTGGCGTGTTGTTGCGCCCGACGAGCGCGACGGTCTTGAACTGGCTGGTCACTTGCATGCCGGCATTACACCATAGGTAGGGCCTGAAAAGAACCGCCGACCAACCCTGTAGCGGGCCGGTGCGCGCGGGCCGTCGGCGCATGTCGCGATTATCGTTAGAATGGTGAACACCTGATGACATATGTACGGGTTAGAGTGCGAGGTTGCACCGGACCGCGAGCTCGATGCCGCGCCGGAGCGAACCCGCGCGGCGCGGCGGCAAGGTCGCGGCGCATGCGTTCGGGGCGAGCGCAGCGGGCGCTCGCGGTAGCCATGCCATTGAGCTAAAATTTTTCGCCATGCTAGATCCTCGCGCACAAACCCTCCTCAAAACGCTGATCGAGCGCTACATCGCCGAAGGTCAGCCGGTCGGCTCGCGCACGCTGTCACGTTATTCAGGCCTCGAACTGAGCCCGGCGACGATTCGCAACGTGATGTCCGACCTCGAGGATCTGGGGCTCGTGATCAGTCCGCATACGTCGGCGGGGCGTATCCCGACACCGCGCGGCTACCGGCTCTTCGTCGACACGATGCTGACGGTCGAATCCGCCGCGGACGAGGAAGCGGTGATGCGCGCCGTCAAGACCACGCTGCAGGCGGGCGAGCCGCAGAAAATCGTCGCCGCCGCGGCAAGCGTGCTATCCAACCTGTCGCAGTTCGCCGGCGTGGTGCTTACGCCGCGCCGCAGCCACGTGTTCAAGCAGATCGAATTCATGCGCCTGTCCGATAAGCGCATCCTGCTGATCATCGTGACGCCCGAAGGCGACGTGCAGAACCGCATCCTCGCCACGCAACGCGATTTCTCGCCGTCGCAACTGGTCGAGGCCTCCAATTACATCAATGCTCACTTCGCCGGTCTTTCGTTCGACGAAGTGCGCCGCCGCCTGCGCGAGGAAATCGACGAGTTGCGCGGCGACATGACCTCGCTGATGCACGCGGCCGTCACCGCGAGCACCGACGAATCCGACACCGGCGAGACCGTGCTGATTTCCGGCGAACGCAATCTGCTCGAAGTCGCGGACCTTTCGTCGGACATGGCACGCCTGCGCAAGCTGTTCGATGTATTCGACCAGAAAACCAGCCTGCTTCAGTTGCTCGACGTGTCGAGTCACGCCGCAGGCGTGCAGATCTTCATTGGCGGCGAATCGAATCTCGTGCCGATCGAGGAAATGAGCGTCGTCACCGCGCCATACGAGGTGAACGGCAAGATCGTCGGCACGCTCGGCGTGATCGGGCCGACCCGGATGGCCTACAACCGCGTGATTCCGATCGTCGATATCACCGCGCGGCTGCTTTCGATGACGCTCAGTCAGCAATAACAATCAGCAATAGCAAGCAGTCAACGGCAAATCAGCAGCGACTTCACTCCACGTTGCCGTAACGACAGGCCGTGCGGCAATGATGCGCGAACCCACGTGGTCTGCCAATCGTCCGAATGGCCAGGGATGTGCGCGGGGCCGCGCGCAATTCGCGCCGCTATAATGAATCTCCATTGAACCGACTTGCCGCTTGAAGCGGTTATCTCTGCTGCCTATGCGTTTCGATCTCGAGCGGCCCTCACAGAACGCTACATCGCATCGCGTCGCCGTGTTGCTGATCAATCTCGGCACGCCCGACGCGCCGACGCCGCGCGCGGTGCGCCGTTATCTCGCGCAGTTTCTGTCCGACCCGCGGGTGGTCGAAATTCCGGCGCTGCTTTGGCAGATCATTCTGCGTGTGCTGATTTTGCCGTTTCGCGGCCGTAGTTCCGCGAAGAAATATGCGGCGGTCTGGATGCCCGAGGGTTCGCCGTTGCGCGTGCATACGGAAAAGCAGGTCGAGGGCTTGCGCCATCTGTTGCAGTTGAACGACTACACGGTGCTCGTCGATTACGCGATGCGTTACGGCACGCCCGGTATTCCGGCCATGCTGAATCAGTTGAAACTCGCGGGTGCCGAGCGCGTGCTGCTGATGCCGATGTACCCGCAGTACTCCGCGTCGACCACCGCCACCGCTTTCGACGATGCCTTCTCCGCGCTCAAGCGCATGCGCAACCAGCCGGAAATCCGCACGGTGCGCCAGTACCCGGATCACCCCGCGTATATCGCGGCGCTCGCCGCGCAGGTTCATCAATATTGGCATCAGCATGGCCGGCCCGACTTCGCGGCGGGCGACAAACTGGTGCTTAGTTTTCACGGCGTGCCCAAGCGCACGCTCGACCTCGGCGACCCATACCACGAGCAATGCCAGCAGACCGGCGCGCTGCTGATGCAGGCGCTCGAACTGACGCCCGTGGAATGCCGCATCACGTTCCAGTCGCGCTTCGGCAAGGCCGAATGGCTGCAGCCGTATACCGCGCCGACGCTGAAGGAACTCGGCGCGGCCGGAGTGCGGCGCGCCGACGTGTTCTGTCCGGGCTTTATCGCCGATTGCCTCGAGACGATCGAGGAAATCGGCATGGAAGTGCGCGACGAGTTCGTGCACGCGGGCGGCAAGGAGTTTCACCGCATCCCTTGCCTGAACGCGTCGCACGCATGGATTGCCGCGCTGGGTGAAATCGTCGCGCAGCATCTGCAGGGCTGGCCGGTGCAGGCTGTGCCGATGCCGCACACGGCGGGAGCTTGAAACACCGATGAACTACCACATCTCAACCGAACCGGGCGCGAAGCTGCGCATCGACAAATGGCTGTGGGCCGCGCGTTTTTTCAAGACACGTTCGCTCGCCGCGGATGCGGTCGACAAGGGGCGCGTGCGCATCGGCGGCGCGGCCGTCAAGCCGGCCAAGGACGTGCGCGTCGGCGACCTCGTCGACATCGAGATCGACAGCGTTGCGTGGCAGGTGGAAGTGCTGGGGGTGTGCGACGTGCGCGGCCCGGCGAGCGTTGCGCAGACGCTTTACGCGGAAACCGGCGAGAGCAGGTCGAAACGGCAGGCCGAGCAGGAGCGGCGCCGCGTGTATCGCGAGCCGGCTGCCGCGCTGCATGGGCGGCCGACCAAACGGGACCGGCGCACTATCGACAGATTTTCAGGTGGGGATTGAAAAACTGTTCCATGGTGGCGCGCGCGCCGCCATATTCGGTGGTGCGGTCGTTCACCGCCCCGGACATGCAGATGGTCGTGGTGCCCGCGATCAGTACCAATGCGAGCACCCCGATTGCAATGGTCAGTTTCACGGTTCTCCCCTTCGGAAGATGGATTGAAACGGGCTGAATCGGTACAACTGTCAGGCGTCGTAAGGCTTACGTCAGATTAGGGTTAACGTGGCTTTTCCGATGTATGAATGGAGAATAGGCCACTTGCTGGTCGCACTCAATCTCTATCTGATTGCGCCACGCGGATGGTTGTTACGGCGCATTTCGCCTGCACGCGGTTGGTGCAAAAGAACTCGGAAAGCCGCTTGAAACGGTTCTTTCCGGCCCCATCTGCGGCTTTGATATGCGGTTGCGCGCAACGGCGCGTGTCGCGATCCGGCAACGCACGAATCGCGCTGCGCGTCATGTGACTGCGCTACCGTTGGCTTTTACTTTTTAACGACTTTCAGCGACATGGAAAACACGCAAGAGAACCCGACGAGCCAGAACCCCACGCCCGCCGACGAAACCGCGCGCCAGGCCGCAGAGGCCGCAACCGCCCAGCAGGATCCGGCAGCAGGCGCCGCCGAACCGACGCAGGCAGCCGGCGAGCAGGCGCTCGCTGACGCTCAGGTAAAGATCGCCGAGCTGCAGGAAAGCTTCCTGCGCGCGAAGGCCGAGACCGAAAACGTGCGCCGTCGCGCTCAGGAAGACGTCGCCAAGGCGCACAAGTTTGCAATCGAGAATTTTGCCGAGCATCTGCTGCCGGTGATCGATAGCCTCGAGGCAGCCGTGGCCCATTCGTCCGACGACCTGCAGAAGGTCCGCGAGGGCGTCGAGCTCACGCTGCGTCAGCTGAACGGCGCGCTCGAAAAGGGCCGAGTGGTCGCGCTGAACCCGGTCGGCGAAAAGTTCGATCCGCATCGCCACCAGGCCATCTCGATGGTGCCGGCCGAGCAGGAGCCGAACACCGTCGTCGCGGTGCTGCAAAAGGGTTTCGTGATCGCGGATCGTGTGCTGCGTCCCGCGCTCGTGACCGTCGCCGCGCCGAAGTAAGCGTCACGAGGCGTGCGCGAGGCGCTTCGTCCGTCTCGCGCGGCCTCGGCGCAATTGGGTGCGCCGGCTGCCGCCGCAGTAGAGATCCCGTCGATTCAGGCACTTGCCGCGCATCAGGCGGCGGATTTCGCACAAGCTGACGGAGCGCACCGGGATTACCCGTCCCCGATTGAAAAAATTTAAAGACCGCATCGCAAAAAAGGTCTTGAAAACGATGTGGCCGCACTTATTTTGAGTGCAGGTATGAATTGAGAGCGGATCGTCCCGCCGCCAGCAGGGCCAACCGGGCGTTTTCCGCAGCGATCAAAGTCAGGAGATTAGTAAAAATGGGCAAAATCATCGGCATCGACCTCGGCACGACCAACTCGTGCGTGGCGATCATGGAAGGCAACTCGGTCAAGGTGATCGAGAACTCGGAAGGCGCGCGCACCACGCCGTCGATCATCGCTTACATGGAAGACAGCGAGATTCTCGTTGGCGCGCCGGCCAAGCGTCAGTCGGTCACGAACCCGAAGAACACGCTGTACGCGGTCAAGCGCCTGATCGGCCGCCGCTTTGAAGAAAAGGAAGTGCAGAAGGACATCGGCCTGATGCCCTACAAGATCATCAAGGCCGACAACGGTGATGCATGGGTCGACGTGCGCGACCAGAAGCTGGCTCCGCCGCAAATTTCGGCGGAAGTGCTGCGCAAGATGAAGAAGACCGCTGAAGACTACCTCGGCGAGCCGGTCACGGAAGCCGTGATCACGGTGCCGGCGTACTTCAACGACAGCCAGCGTCAAGCTACCAAGGACGCAGGCCGCATCGCCGGTCTGGAAGTCAAGCGCATCATCAACGAACCGACTGCCGCAGCTCTCGCGTTCGGTCTGGACAAGGCTGAAAAGGGCGACCGCAAGATCGCGGTGTACGACCTTGGCGGCGGTACGTTCGACGTGTCGATCATCGAAATCGCGGATGTCGACGGTGAAATGCAATTCGAAGTGCTGTCCACGAACGGCGACACGTTCCTCGGCGGTGAAGACTTCGACCAGCGCATCATCGATTACATCATCGGCGAGTTCAAGAAGGAGCAGGGCGTCGATCTGTCGAAAGACGTGCTCGCGCTGCAGCGCCTGAAGGAATCGGCTGAAAAGGCCAAGATCGAGCTGTCGTCGAGCCAGCAGACCGAAATCAACCTGCCGTACATCACGGCCGACGCGTCGGGTCCGAAGCACTTGAACCTGAAGATCACGCGCGCCAAGCTGGAAGCGCTGGTCGAAGAGCTGATCGAACGCACGATCGAGCCGTGCCGTGTCGCGATCAAGGACGCGGGCGTGAAGGTCGGCGAAATCGACGACGTGATCCTGGTCGGCGGCATGACGCGTATGCCGAAGGTGCAGGAGAAGGTCAAGGAGTTCTTCGGCAAGGATCCGCGCCGTGACGTGAACCCGGACGAAGCCGTGGCCGTCGGTGCCGCGATCCAGGGCCAGGTGTTGTCTGGTGACCGCAAGGACGTGCTGCTGCTCGACGTGACTCCGCTGTCGCTCGGCATCGAAACGCTCGGCGGCGTGATGACGAAGATGATCAACAAGAACACCACGATCCCGACCAAGCACGCACAGGTCTACTCGACGGCTGACGATAACCAGAACGCCGTGACGATCAAGGTGTTCCAGGGCGAGCGCGAAATGGCGGCGGGCAACAAGCTGCTCGGTGAGTTCAACCTGGAAGGCATTCCGCCGGCACCGCGCGGCGTGCCACAGATCGAAGTGAGCTTCGACATCGACGCGAACGGCATTCTGCACGTCGGCGCGAAGGACAAAGCCACCGGCAAGGAAAACCGCATCACGATCAAGGCGAACTCGGGTCTGTCGGAAGCCGAAATCGAGAAGATGGTGAAGGACGCCGAAGCGAACGCGGAAGAAGATCACAAGCTGCGTGAGCTGGCCGATGCCCGCAACCAGGGTGACGCGCTCGTCCACAGCACGAAGAAGGCACTGACCGAGTACGGCGACAAGCTCGAAGCCGACGAGAAGGAAAAGATCGAAGCCGCGTTGAAGGACCTCGAAGACACGCTGAAGAGCAGCTCGAGCGACAAGGCCGCGATCGAAGCGAAGATCGAAGCGGTGGCCACGGCCTCGCAGAAGATGGGCGAGAAGATGTACGCCGACATGCAGGCTGCGCAAGGTGCCGAAGCAGCGGCGGCGGGCGCGGCAGGTGCTGCTGGTGCATCGGCGGGCGCGAGCCAGCAGGCCGACGACGTGGTCGACGCTGACTTCAAGGAAGTGAAGAAAGACTAAAGCCAGGTCGTCATCCGACCGTAAAGCCGCACACAGAGATGTGCGCGGCCCGGCGGCAACAACGGCGCCCCTCGTGGGCGCCTGCGTGCAACAGCGGTTATCGCGCCTGGCGAGCCTTTTGGGCTCTCCGGGCACATTTGTTTTATGGAGGGCGTTGTTTGGAACCGTGGATAAGCGCGGCGCAAACGGCGGCCGGACGAGTCGCAAGACTCCACAGCATTCACAAGGAGCTGCCGCGTTGCAGTGCGCGGGGGCGTTGAACCGATATGGCGAAACGGGATTACTACGAGGTTCTGGGCGTCGCGAAGAACGCGAGCGACGACGAAATCAAGAAGGCTTATCGCAAGCTCGCGATGAAGCACCATCCTGACCGCAATCCGGGCAACAAGGATGCGGAAGAGCATTTCAAGGAGGTGAAGGAAGCCTATGAAATGCTGTCGGACGCGCAAAAGCGTGCCGCGTACGATCAGTACGGTCACGCGGGCGTCGATCCGAACATGGGCGGAGCCGGTGCGCAGGGCTTCGGCGGTTTCGCCGATGCATTCGGCGACATCTTCGGCGACATCTTTGGCCAGGCGGCCGGCGGCGCTGCACGCGGCGGTGGCCGCGCGGGCCCGCAGGTTTATCGTGGCGCCGATCTGCGCTACAGCATGGAAATCACGCTCGAGCAGGCCGCGCATGGCTACGACACGCAGATTCGCGTGCCGAGCTGGGTTTCGTGCGAAGTCTGTCATGGCTCGGGCGCGAAGCCCGGTACCAAGCCGGAAACCTGCCCGACCTGTAGCGGTTCGGGTTCGGTGCGCATGTCGCAGGGTTTTTTCAGCATCCAGCAGACCTGCCCGAAGTGCCACGGCACCGGCACCTATATTCCCGATCCGTGCGCCCACTGCCATGGCGCGGGCAAGGTGAAGGAAACCAAGACGCTCGAAGTGAAGATCCCAGCCGGTATCGACGACGGCATGCGTATCCGCTCGGCCGGCAACGGCGAGCCGGGCATCAACGGCGGTCCGTCGGGCGATCTGTACGTCGAGATTCATATCAAGCAGCACTCGGTATTCGAGCGCGACGGCGATGATCTGCATTGCCAGATGCCGATTCCGTTCACCACCGCGGCGCTCGGCGGCGAAATCGAAGTGCCGACGCTCGCCGGCCGCGCGAGTTTCACGGTGCCCGAGGGCACGCAGTCGGGCAAGACGTTCCGTCTGCGCGGCAAGGGGATCAAGGGGCTGCGTTCGAGCATCGCCGGCGATCTGTACGTGCATGTGCAGGTGGAGACGCCGGTCAAGCTCACCGACACGCAGCGCGATCTGCTCAAGCAGTTCGAAAAGGCGCTGGTGGAAGGCGGTGCGCGGCATAGCCCGCAAAGCAAGAGCTGGTTCGATCGTGTGAAGAGCTTCTTCGACTGATCTGATTTGGCGGTCAGCATGACGGTGGACAGGCGCGGCGCGGTGTTCGCGCTGCTCGACGATTGCGGTGCGACGGCAGTGCGCCGTTCGAGCCGCTTGTACACGGAGTTCGTGCACGAGCGGGTCTGTACGGATGCGGCGCAGCTCGAAGCCGTCTGCGAAAGCGTTGCGGCGGATACCCGTAACGGTCTGCACGCCGTTGTGCTCGCCGACTATGAATTTGGCCGCGCGCTGGTGGGTCTCGACGCGCGCCGGTCTTTTGAAACGCAGCGTGGTCATGCCACGCTGCGTTTTTTATTGTTCGAACGCTGCGTGAAGCTCTCGCGCGATGAAGTCGACGCATGGCTGATGGCGCGCGATAACGGCGCGGCCGAGCCTTCGGTTGCGGGTACGGCCAACGTGCGCGCGAGCGTCGATCGCAAGCAGTTCGATGCGGCAATCGATGGAGTCCACGCGGCGCTGTGCGCGGGCGATTCCTACCAGGTCAACTACACGTACCGGCTCGGCTTCGATGTGTTTGGCTCGCCGGTTGCGTTCTACCGGCGGCTGCGTGCGCGCCAGCCGGTGAGGTTCGGCGCGCTCATCGCGTTGCCGGACGACGACTGGGTGCTGTCGTGCTCGCCGGAGCTGTTCATCGAAAAGCAGGGCGCGACATTGCGCGCACGGCCGATGAAAGGCACGGCCCCGCGCTCGAGCGATCCCGTCACGGATCAGCGGACGGCGGAATTCCTCGCCAACGATCCGAAGAATCGCGCCGAGAACGTGATGATCGTCGATCTGTTGCGCAACGATCTGTCGCGCGTCGCGCAGATCGGCTCGGTGAAAGTGCCAGCGCTGTTTTCGGTCGAGCCGTATAGGTCGGTCTGGCAGATGACGTCGACGGTGGAGGCGAGCTTGCTTGGCGGCACGTCATTCGCCGGGATTTTGCGTGCGTTGTTCCCATGCGGCTCGATTACCGGCGCGCCGAAGCATCGCACGATGCAACTGATCGACGAACTCGAAAGTACGCCGCGCGGGCTTTATACCGGCGCGATCGGGTGGCTCGATGCGGGTGAGGATCAGAGCGCGAACGTTTCCCCATGTGGCGACTTCTGTCTGTCTGTCGCGATCCGCACGCTGACGCTATCCGCTCGATCAGGCAGTGCAACCCCTCTGCGCGGCAGCATGGGCGTCGGCGCGGGCATCGTGCTCGATAGCGTGGCCGCCGATGAATACGCGGAGTGCCAATTGAAAGCCAGTTTCCTGACCGGCGCCGAGCCGGGCTTCGATCTCTTTGAAACGATGTACGCGACGCGGGAAGACGGCGTGCGGCATCTGGCGCGTCATCTGCGGCGTTTGTCGTCGAGTGCCGCGACGTTCGGCTTCGAATTCGACGAATCGCGCATCCGCGAGCAGATCGCCGCGCAGTGCGCGTCGCTGCCGGCGCAAACGCCGCATCGGATGCGGCTCGCGCTCGGTAAGAGCGGCAATGCGCAAATCACCGCGGCGGTGCTGACGCCGTTACCGGAAGCATCTGTCGGCGTGCTGCTGGGGTCCGAGCAGGGCTTCGCGTCCACGCAGGCAGCCGATCCGCTGCTGCACCACAAGACCACACGCCGCGCCGACTACGACCGTGGCTGGCGCGAAGCCGAAGCGAAGGGTGCCTTCGATACGCTGTTCTTCAACGAACGGGGTGAGCTGACCGAAGGCGGCCGGTCGAATGTGTTCGTGAAGCTGGCGGGGCAGTGGTGGACGCCGCCACTTGCGTCCGGCGTGCTGCCGGGCGTGATGCGCGGCGTGCTGCTGGAAGAAGACCCGATGGGCCTGAAAGCGGCTGAAAAAATCTTGACGCAGGCCAACGTGCTGAATGCCGAAGCGCTGCTGATCTGCAACGCGTTGCGTGGCGCGTTGCCGGCGCGAATTCTTCGCTAGCGCATCTAGCGTGCCAGGTTCCGAAACACCAAACGCGCACGCTCCATAAAAAAGCGCCACGAGCCGCAAATCAGGCATCGGGGCGCCGCGATTCCTCCAGGCTCAGAACGTGTGCTCAGCGCCCGGAAACGTCGCTTCTTTCACCGCCCGCACATAAGCCTCGACAGCCGCCTGAATGTTCGGCTGTCCCTGCATGAAATCCTTCACGAAACGCGGCCGCTTGCCGGGGAAAATCCCGAGCATATCGTGCAGCACGAGCACCTGACCCGAGCAGTCGAGCCCCGCGCCGATCCCGATCGTCGGAATGCGCAACTGTCTCGTGACTTCGCCTGCAAGCCGCGTCGGAATCGCTTCCATCACGATCAGTTGCGCGCCGGCCGCCTGCATCGCGAGCGAATCGCGCAGCAGCTGACTCGCGCCGGCTTCGGTCTTGCCCTGTACCTTGAAGCCACCGAAGGCATGCACCGATTGCGGCGTCAGCCCGACGTGCGCGCACACCGGGATCGAGCGCTCGACCAGAAAGCGCACCGTATCCGCGAGCCATTCGCCGCCTTCGAGCTTCACCATCTGCGCGCCCGCGCGCATCAGTTCGACCGAGCTGCGAAACGCGTCTTCCGGCGTGCCGTAAGTGCCGAACGGCAGATCCGCGAGAATCAGCGCCGATGGCCGCGCCCGCGCGACGCTCGCCGTGTGATACGCGATGTCGGTGAGCGACACCGGCAGCGTGGTCGCCTGGCCTTGCAGCACGTTGCCGAGCGAGTCGCCGATCAGCAGCGCGTCGACACCGGCGCGATCGAGCAGTGCCGCGAAGCTCGCGTCGTAGCAGGTCAGCATCGCGATCTTTTCGCCGGCATCGCGCATTGCCTGCAGTTTCGGCACGGTGATCGCGCTCCGGCTCGCTTCCTGCAAATAGGTCATGGTTAATCCAGTGGGAAAAATAACGGCGACGCCGCTTACAGCGACGTGCCTTTAACAAAGAATTCCTTGCGTCCACGCATCGTTTCGATGCGTTCGGCGAGCAGCGCAAGGTCCGCGTCGGAGTCGAGCGGATTCAGATGTTCGGCGTTGACCGTCAGCACGGGCGCGCGATCGTAGTGGTAGAAGAATTCGTTGTAGGCGTCGCTGAGCGCGCGCAGATACGCATCGGAAATCTGCAGCTCCATCGGCACCGCGCGTTTCTGGATGCGCGCGAACAGCACCTCGGGGCTGGCCTGCAGATAGACGACGAAATCGGGCGCCGGCGCGCTCACCGTAAGACCCGCGGCGAGCGCGCGATACAGCTGCCACTCGTCTTCCTGCAAGGTCAGACGCGCGAAGATGTCGTTTCGCTGCGTCATGAAATCGGCGATCAGCGGTGTGCCGCTTGCCTGCGCGGCGACGACTTCCTGCGCCTGCTGCGCGCGTTGCAGCGCGAAATGCAACTGCACCGGCAGCGCATAGCGCGCGGTGTCGCGATAGAAGCGTTCGAGAAACGGGTTGTCCTGCGGGCGTTCGAACAGCTCCTGCATCGACCAGCGTTGCGCGAGGCGCCGCGCGAGCGAGGTCTTGCCGACACCGATCGGCCCTTCGATCGCGATATAGCCGAATGGCGGGCGCAGTTGCGGCGCGGTGACCGTGAGCGGCGGCGAATTCATTCGCAGCGGCCCTTGTCGGCCGAACCGCCGGTCAGCGCATTGAGCACCGGACACTGACAGGGCGACTTCACCTTTTCGATGCGCTGCTCGCTGACGCGCTCGATCAGCGCGGCGGCGCGGCCATGCAACGGAATCACCAGTTCCGCGTCGATCTCGACGAGCGGCACCAGCGCGAACGCACGTTCGACGAGACGCGGATGCGGCACGATCAGATCGGCTTCGTCGATCGATTGATCGCCGTAGAGCAGGATGTCGAGATCCAGCGTGCGTGGGGCGTTGCGAAACGGCCGTTCACGGCCGAAGTGATGCTCGATCTTGTGACACAGCGCGAGCAGATGCCGCACGGGGAGCGTCGTTTCGAGCTTCACGACGCAGTTGAAATAGTCATCGCCGCCCGCATCGATCGGGGCGGTGCGATACAGGCTCGATTTGGCGAGCACGGTGATGGTGTGCTGTTGGGCCAGGCACACCACCGCGTCTTTCAGGGTCTGGCGCGCGTCCCCGAGATTCGCGCCGAGGCCAAGATAAGCAACCGTCATGGCATAACTTCCTGCAACTATCGTTCGACGGCTTCCGCGAACGCCGCGTCAGTCTTCGTGTGAGCCTTCATGGCTCACGTCGTTGTCCGTGCGTTCGGCGGGCGAGCCGCCCTCCACTCCTTCGCCTGATTTGCGGTTTCTGGCGCCACCGCGCCGCCGTCGTTTTCTGGGGCTCCGGTCCTTCCCGCCTTGCGTGAGCAATGTCTCGCGCGCGGCGGCGTCTCCTTCGATGAACTCCGTCCACCACGCTCCGACCGACTCATCGAGTTCGCCCGCGGCGCAGCGCAACAGGAGGAAATCATACCCCGCTCTAAATCTTTGGTGTTCCAGCAGCTTCAACGCGCTGCGGCCCGAGCGTTTTTCGAGGCGCAGCTGCAGGCCCCAGATTTCGCGCATATCGGCCGAGAAGCGCTTGTGGATCGCGAGTTTCTCGGTCTGCGTGTCGAGCACTTCGTCCATCGCGCGATGCAGAGCGGGTACCGGATACTCGCCGTCCGCTTCGAATTTCTGCCAACGCTGCTGCACGTCGTGCCACATCAGCGTCGCGAACAGGAAGCCCGGCGACACCGGCTTGCCGGCCAGCACGCGCGCGTCGGTGTTGGACAGCGCGAGCGAGATGAAGCGCTCGCCGATCGGCTGCTCCAGCACGACGTCGAGTAGCGGCAGCAGGCCGTGATGCAGACCTTCCTGACGCAGCCGCTTCAGGCACGCGAGTGCGTGGCCCGACAGCATCAACTTCAGCATCTCGTCGAACAGACGCGCGGCGGGCACGTTGTTGATCAGATCGGCCATCGTGTCGATCGGCGCGCGGGTGGCTTCGTCGATGTCGAAGCCGAGCTTCGCGGCGAAACGCACCACGCGTAGCATCCGCACCGGATCCTCGCGATAGCGCGTGGCCGGGTCGCCGATCATGCGCAACAGGCGCGCGCGCATGTCTGCCATGCCGTTGTGGTAATCCAGCACGGTTTGCGTGGCCGGATCGTAGTACATCGCGTTGATCGTGAAGTCGCGGCGCGTGGCGTCTTCGTGCTGCTCGCCCCACACGTTGTCGCGCAGCACGCGGCCGCTCGCGTCGACCGCGTGGGTGCGGCGGTCGAGCTCGTCGCGCTTCAGACGCTTCGGCGGCGGCGCGTCCGCGGCCGGCGCATCGACCAGCGCGCGGAACGTCGAGGTTTCGATGATTTCCTGACCGAACTGCACGTGCACGATCTGGAAGCGTCGGCCGATGATGCGCGCTCGGCGGAACAGCTTCTGCACCTGCTCGGGCGTCGCGTCGGTCGCGACGTCGAAGTCTTTCGGTTTCACGCCGAGCAGCAGGTCGCGCACCGCGCCGCCGACGATGAACGCGCGGTAGCCACCTTGCTGCAGGCCTTCGGTCACGCGGATCGCATTGCGTGAGATCAGCGTGGGATCGATGCCGTGTACGTCGTGCGGGATGATGACGGGCGCATCCGGCTCGCGCGGGGTTTTCGCGGCGGCGGCTCCAGCGGATTTGCGGCGCGGCCGCGCGGTGCCGGCGGTGGCGGACCTGGCGCGCGTGGGAGCGTTGCCGGCGGCGTCGGCGCGGGCTTCGGCCTTGGCCTCGGCGTGGGTTTCGGCGGCGAGCGCGTCGTCAGCGCTTGCCGTGTCCTGGCCGAATAGCTTGCGGATGAGTTTCTTGATCACGAGGGTTGAAAGAGTTCGAGGATGCGCCAGCCCTTGTTCTGCGCATGGGCACGCAACGTGTCGTCCGGATTGGTCGCGATGGGATCGGTGACTTTTTCGAGCAGCGGGATGTCGTTGTGCGAATCGCTATAGAAATAGCTGTGCTCGAAGTCGCTCCAGCTCTTGCCGAGCGAAGCAAGCCACATTTCGGTGCGCACGATCTTGCCTTCCTTGTAGCTCGGCGTGCCGGTGGGGCGGCCGGTGTAGGCGCCGTGCGGATCGCCGCCGACGGTTTCCGCCTCGCACGCGATCAGCGTATCGACGCCGAAGGCTTCGGCGATCGGCCGCGTGATGAATTCGTTGGTCGCGGTGACGACACAGCACAGATCGCCCGCTTCGCGGTGCTGCTTCACGAGTTCGAGCGCGGCCGGCAGGATGGCCGGCGTGATCACTTCGTGCATGTACTCGGCGTGCAGATCGGCGAGTTGCCCGCGCGTGTACTTCGCGAGCGGCGTGAGCATGGCGACCAGGTAGGCGTGAATGTCGAGCTTGCCGGCTTTGTAGTCAGCGAAAAAGCGGTCGTTTTCACGGGCGAAATTTTCGGCGTCGACCATGCCTTTTTTCACCATGAAGCGGCCCCATTCGTGGTCGCTGTCGGTGGGAATGAGCGTGTGGTCGAGATCGAAGAGTGCGAGGTTAGCCATGGGGGCCTATTTTACTTGAAGCGGGAAGGGCGGCGTATGAACCCGGCGGGGCAGCGTCGGAGTTCGTGGCGGCGGGGTTCGATCCTGTCGCCGTGCCCGCGGAACCGCGCCGCTCGTCGACGCCAGGCGACGCGAGCATCGTGCGCAATAGCGGCAGCGTGACCGCGCGCTTCTGTTCGAGCGAGAAGCGGTCGAGCGCGTCGAGCAGCGCCATCAGGCTCGGCATGTCGCGGCGAAAATGGGTGAGCAGATAGGCCGGCACGTCGTCGGCGAGCATGATGCCGCGTTCGCGCGCGGCGCGTTTGAGCACCGCAGCCTTGGCATCGTCGGGTAGCGGCGCGAGATGGAACACCAGACCCCAGCCGAGGCGCGTGCGCAGATCCTCGCGCACGGTCATGCCGATCGGCGCGGCGTTGCCCGCCGCGACCAGCGCACTCGTGGGGTGCGCGCGCACTTCGTTGAACAGGTTGAACACGGCGATCTGTTGCGCGGCCGACAGGCCGTCGCAATCGTCGATCGCGTACAGCGCGACGCGCGGATCGAAGCTGAACGCGGCGAGGCTGCTCTGCGGGCTGGCGAAGCGCGCATGGCCCGGCGGCGCTTCGTGCACGAGTGCCTGCAGCAGATGGGTACGGCCGCTGCCGGCTTCGCCCCAGATATAGAAGGTGCGATCGGCGAGCGGCCCGGCGGCCAGCGCGTTGTCGAGCTCACGCAGGCGCGTGACCAGCTCGGCGTTCGCGCCGGCGAAGAAATTGTCGAATGTCGATGGCGGCGGGGTGCCGAGATCGAGCGTCAGTTGACGAAGCACAGTAGGTTAATGCCGAAAATGGGGCCGGCGCCCAAACGAAAAAAGGACGAAAGCGGCCGGACCCCGGGGCCTGAAACGTCGTTAGGCAATCAGTGGTGCGGTGTGTTCGCCGCGTCGCCGGGCCACCTGCGTGTCGATGCGTTGGTGGCGGACGCGCGGGTCGGCAGAGCCGGAATCGGGGTGTCGTGTTGCAAAGTCGTTTCTCGGATGTCGTCGAACGCGCGAATTCCAGCCAGGGGGCCGGCATCGGGTAAAATCGCATTTTACCGACCTTCTCGCTCTTCCCCATGAATCAACCGAAATCCGCCCCTGATGCTCAAGGTTTGTCGTATCGCGACGCCGGCGTGGACATCGATGCAGGCGACGCCCTCGTCGACGCGATCAAGCCCTTTGCCAAGAAGACCCTGCGCGACGGCGTGCTGGGCGGCATCGGCGGATTCGGCGCGCTGTTCGAAGTGCCGAAAAAATACAAGGAGCCGGTGCTCGTGTCCGGCACCGACGGCGTCGGCACCAAGCTGCGTCTCGCCTTCCATCTGAACAAGCACGACACCGTCGGCCAGGATCTGGTCGCGATGAGCGTCAACGACATCCTCGTGCAAGGCGCCGAGCCGCTGTTCTTCCTCGATTACTTCGCCTGCGGCAAGCTCGACGTCGGCACGGCGGCGACCGTCGTGAAGGGCATCGCCGAGGGCTGCGAACTGTCGGGCTGCGCATTGATCGGCGGCGAAACCGCGGAAATGCCGGGCATGTACCCCGACGGCGAATACGACCTGGCGGGCTTTGCGGTCGGCGCGGTGGAAAAGAGCAAGATCATCGACGGCAGCAAGATCGCACCGGGCGACGTGGTGCTGGGGCTCGCGTCGAGCGGCATCCATTCGAACGGTTTTTCGCTGGTGCGCAAGATCATCGAGCGCGCGCAGCCGGATCTGAACGCGGACTTCGACGGCCGCTCGCTCGCCGACGCACTGATGGCGCCGACGCGCATCTACGTGAAGCCGTTGCTCGCGCTGATGCAGCAGATCGAAGTCAAGGGCATGGCGCACATCACCGGCGGCGGCCTCGTCGAAAACATTCCGCGCGTGCTGCGCGAAGGCCTGACCGCCGAGCTCGATCATCGCGCGTGGCCGCTGCCGCCGCTGTTCTCGTGGCTGCAACAGCACGGCGGCGTCGCGGATGCGGAAATGCATCGCGTGTTCAACTGCGGCATCGGCATGGCGGTGATCGTGTCGGCGGCTGACGCCGAGTCGGCGATCGGTCAGCTGTCCGCAGCGGGCGAGCAGGTCTGGAAGATCGGCGTGGTGCGCGAAAGCGCGGCCGGCGAAGCACAGACGGTCGTGGTCTAAAGTTTGACGGTTCGCGTGGCATGCGCAAGGGTGCCACGCGAACCGGGTTGTTCGGGTTCTGATAAAGCCCTTCGCTTCACTCCCCGCCGTTCGCCTGACTCCCGCTCAGCGCGTCACACCAGTGTCTCGATCAGCTCCACCACCCGCGCCGTCGCGTGCGGATCGCAGCAATCCACCACCAACCGCTCCGGCATGCTGCGCAGCCACGTGAGCTGCCGCTTGCACAACTGCCGCGTCGCAAACACCCCTTTGTCGCGCATGGTCCGGTAATCGACCGCGCCGTCGAGGTATTCCCATACCTGCCGATAACCGACGCAGCGCATCGACGGCATGTCGGGCAGCAGATCGCCGCGCGCGCGCAGCTTCACCACTTCATCGACGAAACCATGCGCGAGCATCGCATCGAAGCGCTGCTCGATGCGCGCATGCAGCACGCCGCGCTCGGACGGTTCGAGCGCGACCGGCACGAAGCGCCACGCCGACGCGGCATCGTCGATGGGCGCGGGCACGGCGAGCAGCGTCGACATCGGCTGGCCGCTCAGCATGAACACCTCGAGCGCCCGCTGGATGCGTTGCGAGTCGTTCGGCGCGAGCCGCGCGGCCGTCAGCGGATCGACGGCGGCGAGCCGCGCGTGCAGCGCCGGCCAGCCGTCGCGGGCCGCATCGGCGTCGAGTGCCGCGCGCACCTCGGGATTGGCGGTCGGTAGATCGTTGAGCCCTTGCGTCAGCGCCTTGTAGTACAGCATCGTGCCGCCGACCAGCAGCGGCAACCGGCCGCGCGCGACGATCTCGCCGGTGAGCCGCAGCGTGTCCTCGCGAAACTGCGCGGCCGAATACGAATCGGCCGGATCGACGATATCGATCAGATGATGTGGCGCGACCGCGCGCTCGTCGGCACTCGGCTTCGCGGTGCCGATATCCATCTCGCGATAGACGAGCGCCGAATCCACGCTGATGATCTCGACCGGCCGGCGCGCGGCGAGCGCGAGCGCGGCCGCGGTTTTGCCGGAAGCGGTCGGGCCAAGCAGACAGGGGATCGGAATAGGGCGTGACGTCATGAGCGAACCGGTGCGCGTCGAGACGGTTTCATCGAACGCGGCAATGTCATTGCCCACGCATGAACAGCCGGTCGAGATCGCCGAGCGTCAGCTGATACCAGGTGGGGCGCCCATGGTTGCACTGATCGGCGCGCTCGGTCGCTTCCATCTGGCGCAGCAGCGCGTTCATCTCGTCGAGCGTCAGGCGCCGGTTCGCGCGCACCGCGTGATGGCAGGCGAGCGTGCCGAGCAGTTCGTGCTGGCGTTCGGTCAGCACGCGCGAGCCGCCGAACGAGTGCAGATCGGACAGTACCGCGCGCGCCAGCGCCTGCAGATCGGCATCCTTCAGCAGTGCCGGGACCGCGCGGATCGCGAGCGTGGTCGGCGACAGCACCGCGAGGTCGAAGCCGAGCGCGTCGAGCGTGTCGCGCTCTTCCTCGACCGTGCCGATTTCGACCGGATCGGCCTGCATCGTCTGTGGGATCAGCAACGGCTGCACGGCGATCGCGCGATCGGCGAGCGCGTTCTTGAACTGCTCGTACAGGATGCGCTCGTGCGCCGCGTGCATGTCGACGATCACGAGCCCTTGCCGGTTCTGCGCAAGCACGTAGATGCCGTGGACCTGGCCGAGCGCGAAGCCGAGCGGCTGGTCGTCGGTGGCGTCGAATGCGGGGGAGGCGGCGCGTGCGGCGAATGGCGAGGTAGGCGCGGAAGCGGGCCATGACGTGTCATACGGTGACGCCATTTCGGAGGCCGGGTCGCGCGCTTCGAACAGCGATGCGCCTCCGCGCTGACCGGCGAGCGGGTCCTTGCGGCCGAACAGCGCGTCGTAGCCGGCGAGCGGTTGCGCGACCGGCAGCGTGCCTTGCGTCATGCGCGACTGGCGCATCCAGGTGTTGCCCGCCTGCGCGCCGCTGAGTCCGCCGAAGCCACTTGATCCGCCGAAGCCACCGCGTGCGCTCGCGCCGAAGCCCGCACCCGTGGAGCCACCGGAGCCGCTCGTAATGCCGGCGGCCGGCCCGAAGCCATTGCCGGTATTACTCGTGCCGTCCGCGCCGCCCAATGGCGTCGAACCAAACGAAGCCGGCCCACCTGCCGACGGCTCCAGATGCGCCGCATGCCCGCCGGCGGTGGTTTCCGGCGACGCGCCCGCGTGCCGCGCGAGCGCGCGCTGCACCGCATGAAAGACGAACTGGTGGATCGAGCGCGAATCGCGGAAACGCACTTCGATCTTCGACGGATGCACGTTCACGTCGACCCCTTCGGGCGGCAGATCGAGGAACAGCACATAGGACGGAAAACGCTCGCCATGCAGCACGTCTTCATACGCGGCGCGCACCGCGTGCGTGAGCAGCTTGTCGCGCACGAAGCGGCCGTTGACGAAGAAGTACTGCTGATCCGCGCGTCCACGGCTCGCGGTCGGCAGACCGGCGCAACCGTAGATCGCGAGCGGACCGGCCGCTTCGTCGAGCGGCAGATGAGCGGTTGCAAACGTATCGCCGAGAATCTTCGCGACGCGCGCGGGCGGCTCGCTCGCGTTCCAGTGCTCGACGGCCTTGCCGTTGTGCAGCACCGAAATCGCGACGTCCGGCCGCGCGAGCGCGACGCGGCGAATCTGTTCGAGACAGTGGCCGAGTTCGGTCTGTTCGCTTTTCAGGAATTTGCGCCGCGCGGGCGTATTGAAATACAGCTCGCGCACTTCCATCGTCGTGCCCTGCGTGCCGGCCGCCGGGCTCAGCACGCCGGTCTCGGCGTCGATACGCACCGCGTGCGGCGCGTCGGCGGTGCGGCTCGTGATGCTCATCTGCGCGACCGACGCAATCGATGCCAACGCCTCGCCGCGGAACCCGAGCGTAGCGACCGCTTCGAGTTCGGCCAGCGAGCGGATCTTGCTGGTCGCATGGCGCGTGAGCGCGAGCACGAGTTCGTTTTCGGGGATGCCGCAGCCGTCGTCGGTGATCGAGATGCGTTTGACGCCGCCTTCGTCGAGCAGGATGCGCAGCGTTTGCGCGCCCGCGTCGAGCGCGTTTTCGAGCAGTTCCTTGACGACCGAGGCCGGCCGCTCGACCACTTCGCCGGCGGCGATCTGGCTGATCAACTGGTCGGGAAGCGGCTGGATCGCGCGCAACGGACGCGGCGCGGGCGCCACGCCGGACGGCGCGGGCTCGGCGGCGGAGCCGGCGGGCGTTTCGGAGAATTCGGACATGGCGAAATTATAGCGACTCGTCTGATGGGTTCGCAGGCGCTCGCAACGCGGCAGATTTTTAAGCGCGGCAAGGCACTTTCTGTATCATGTCGCGGTCAATTCGCAGCGGCCTGGCTGCTGTTTTGCTGGCCTCTTCCGCGGGCCGCGCGACGGCCGTTTCTTCCCGCTCACATTGGTTTAAAAGGACGTTCCTTGGATACGTTGCTACATTTCGTCAACCTCGTCCTGCACATCGACAAGTTCCTCGGGGACTTCATTCAGGTCTACGGCGCCTGGGTGTATGCGGTGCTGTTTCTGATCGTGTTTTGTGAAACCGGGCTCGTCGTGCTGCCGTTTCTGCCGGGCGATTCGCTGCTGTTCATCGGCGGCGCGTTCTGCGCGACCGGGCAGATGCACCTGGGCCTGCTGATCCTGCTGCTGCTGATCGCGGCGGTCGCCGGCAATACCACCAACTACCTGATCGGACGCGCAATAGGACCACGCGTGTTCAATTCGCACATTCCGGTGCTCGAACGTTTTCTCGATCGCGCCGCGCTGCAGAAGACGCACAACTTCTACGAGAAGCACGGCGGCAAGACCATCGTGCTCGCGCGCTTCATTCCGGTCGTGCGTACTTTCGCGCCGTTCGTCGCGGGCGCATCGTCGATGACGTGGAGCCGCTTCCAGTTGTTCAACGTGGTCGGCGCGTTGCTGTGGGTGCTGCTGCTCACCTTGCTCGGCTACTTCTTCGGCAATATCCCGTTCATCCGCCAGTACCTGAACGTGATCGTGCTCGTCGGTATCGGCGCGGCAGTCGTGCCGGTCGTGCTCGGCGCGTTGTGGAAGATGCTGCGCAAGAACGGCGCG